>JBKOYD010000015.1:0-8493 GCA_046725195.1 Acidobacteriota bacterium
CGCAACCGACGCGGTACAATGATGCCTAACAGCGCGATTAAGTGAAGGTGTGGTTTGGAGAGGAGTCGCCTCCACTGGAAGATCAAAAACACTTCTTCACCTTATGCTCGTGACGGTTTCGGCTGACGTTGTTTGCGGGGCGGGGTTCGTTCCAGCAACCGATACCGCTTCACGGCTTCGGCCAAGATCTCGCGACCGGGTCGCGTAAGCTCGTAGTACTTGCGTTGGGGGCGTGGCTCAGCCTGCGCAATATTCGGCTTTTCCCATTTGGAGGTCAGATAGCCGGCTTCTTCGAGGCGTCGGAGGGCGGGGTAGACCGTTCCTCCTGGTAGGCCGGTGATATCGATGATGTCGAAACCATAGAGATAACCGCCGCTAATCGCCTGCAGGATGACGGTCGCCGCGTAAGACAGAGATCCTTTTCCCATCTCCACTCCCAGAATTGAAATAGCTTTTGAACTAGTATTCTATTTAGCCAGCATTCTATATAGGGTGCAACGAAAATGTAAACAGCGGCTTGGCGACCGGATTTTCGAACAAAGATGGAGAGCATGGTCCATCGTCGATGACACAATCTATTATCAGGGCCATGAGCAGATCTCACGTATAATCCCAGCCAATTATATGACCAAAGAGTCTCAACTTATCCTTTGCATCGTTATCCTGCTAATCACGCTCAGTACGTCACTCTCACAACAACAAACGGCCAGCCCAATAACCATCCCGCTTGAGATAACAGGCTATGGCGGCATCATCATTCAAGCGCGCATCAACAACTCACAGCCGATGTCGTTCTACCTAGACAGTGGAGCCAGCGCTACTTTCTTCATCAACGCAACCAAAACAACTGCACTCGGACTAAAACTTCAAGGACGCGTCTTAGTGGGTGGCGGTGCGGGGCCAAATAGTTATGAGACCTCAAGTACCAATGGTCTTACGATCACCCTCGACCAGCAGAAGTTTACTGATCAGAGTGCGACCGTGATGAACCTGCATTTGATAGAGGAACAGTTAGGGAGACCAGTAGATGGATTGGTCGGAGTAGATCTCTTTCTTAACTATGTTGTCGAAATCGATTACACAACTCAGAAGTTGAAGCTCTACGATCCGAAATCTTATTTCTATCCAGGCACGGGCGAAAGTCTTCCACTCGAACTTCAGGACCGTCACTTCTTCATACCAGCGGCTATCGAGTTGCCCGGTCGTAAAAGCCTTAGCGGACGATTCCTTATCGACACTGGCGGCTGCATGATGACAGCGGTCTTGACAACACCTTTTGCGCAGCAGAACGGACTGCCAACGCGCGAGCAAAAGACCATTCTCGATCAATCGATAGCGGGCCTTGGTGGCGGGACCAGCTTGTTAGTTGGGCGTGCAAGTTCTTTTCGAATTGGCCATTCAGTTTTAGAGAACGCTCTGATTTACATCTCACAAGATAATGCTGGGGCCCTTGCCAGTTCTGATTATGAGGGGTTGATCGGCACCGAGATACTCAGAAAATTCAAACTCATCTTCGATTACCCGAGACGCAGGCTGATCTTCGAACGCAACGGTGACTTCAATGCGCCACTGGAGTACGACATGAGTGGCCTGAGTCTACGCGCATACGGAAAGGATTTCAGAACTTTCAAGGTCCATCAGGTGCTCAAAGGCTCGCCCGCCAGCGTCGCCGGTCTGCGTGTTGGCGATATCATTGGACGAATCGATAGAATTCCTGCCGCACAACTGACCTTAGAACAAGTTCTGCAAATGATGAAAGTGCCGGCCCGTGAATATACCCTCACCATCAAGCGCGGCAACAAGGTTAAGGTCGTTAGGTTGAAAACGAGGAAACTGATCTAAGAGATGTGCTTTAACTATCGTGTCGTCTGAGAAGATCTCTGAGTCTCAGCGTTCTCCGCCTCTCCGTGTTTAAGATAGCCCGGGAATATTTAAACGCAGAGCCGCAAAGAACGCAGAGGAAGCGCAGAGAAAAACCGAAATTAGATTGCTGCCATTTTTATTTTGGTGATCCCAAAGGCCACGTCATTGCGTGGTATATTTTGATGAAAAGCCACCTCAGATCAAAGAGATCGATGCGTTTCGCACTTTTACTCACAATTCTCCTCGTATCCCTTCTGGTTGGGTCCACCGGATCTAAAGTTCAGACCTCGGCCTATCAAAAAGTCGCGCAAGGTGGCTACACGATCGTCCCTTGTGATGCCCAGGCTTACGTCATCGACCAGGATCCAAACGGACTAAACGTTCGTTCCGGACCCGGCAAGAGTTACGCAGTGATAGGGAATCTACCGAACAAACCCGACACTGGCGTAGGCGTTCACATTACGGGCTCAAGTGGCGAGTGGGTTCGAATCGATTCGGGTGTTGAAGAAGGCACAGAGGAAGAGAAAACGCTCTTCAAAGGAGTGGGATGGGTTTACGCACCCCTCCTGGGACTTACTGGCATCGCGCAATCAGAAGGTGGGACTCTACTTTATCGTGAAGCATCTCAGAAAAGTGGCGTGGTGAAACGAGTTCCTGGTGGTGATGACGTAAACGTGTGGGGTTGTCGCGGAAAGTGGTTATATGTTGAGTACAAGAAGGTGAAGGGATGGGCCGCCCCCAAAACGCTATGCAGCAACTCGCTCACAACATGCGTTTAGAAAGCAGTTACAACCATCCGCTCCGCAGGACCGACAGGTTTATAGCGGTTACGAAACGAGGAGCTGGCCCGAACAATAATTTAACTGCTGGCAGGGTATCCTCTTAGTCTAGCGGCATCGAATTTCTCATCTTGGCCCAGATATCACGTCCCTTCGATGGCCGTAACGCACAACGACATATTAGTGAGGCTCAGGAAAGGCACGCAGCTAACAATGGTTTTGAAGCCGGCATTTGGCCATTTGGTCGGCCGGACAATTGGCTGGGTGTATTCGCTACAACTACATTGACTGAACGCACAAGAATACTGAACTAGGTTATTGGCCTCCTTGGAGTGCGGTGACAGGTCACCGCACTCCAAGGAGTCCCGCACATCTCAGGAGCGCTATGGTCCTTGAAGGTCACTTAAGATTTTGGCATAGCAACTAAGGCCTGCAGAGCGCTGATTGAGCATGCTTTTGGTAAACCAGCTGGCACCGCGTCGAGATACGCTGCATGAGAGAACTTCAAGAGTCGACGAATTCCTGAGAGATTAGGCTTTGTGAAGGAGGGAGTCCTCAGACAGGTACGGTGCCGCTGCGATCATTTCGACGACCACATCGTCTACGGAATCCTAGCAACCGAATGGCACGGACGCGACAAGTTTGCGCTTCAGTCCCGAGCGCAATGGATACCGGCAATCTCCATCGATCAATGTCCTGGGGCGTGAACCCCAGGACGAGATGGCGATGAGAGTTACTTACTTGCCAGCACGCGGTTTGTTGAATCTCGACGTTGGCAACCACGAAGGCATCGCCTCTGCATCCGCAACCCGCATCCCAACAACTAACCCGAGCTCCGCAACCTTCAGTGGACCATTCCAGTTCCAATCAGGCTTCACCGTGTCGTTTGGCGAATGGTAATCGGTGTCGAGCCACTGTCTCGCTCGCTTGATCCAAATCGACACGTCGCCTTCCGGTGCTCCCAGTAGCATCAACGCCGGTACACCCGCCTTCACAAACGCATAATGATCAGAACGAACAAATGCATTCTCTTCGGGCATCGGATCGGGTGCCACTTGAGTGCCGATCGCTGCGGCAACCTCTTCAAAGGTCGCACCCAACTGTGAATGTTCTGCGCCGAATCCAACCACACGTTTTACTGGTCCATATGTTTCGGTGCCAATCCCGTCGTAGTTGATGTTTGCCGCCACTTTCTCAATGGGCCAGGTCGGTTGTTTCACCCAGTACTCCGCTCCAAGCAGACCGTACTCTTCACCCGTCACGGCGAGAAAAATAATTGAACGCCGTGGTCGAGGCGTAAGCTTTCCGAATGCTTCAGCGATAGCTGCGATCGTCGCAGTGCCGAGCGCATTGTCTGCGGCACCCGGAAATATCTGACCGCTCCCATCAATTCCGTACGCGTCGTAGTGAGCGGAATAGACCACAGCTTCTTCTTTCAACTTAGCATCCGAACCTTCAAGCACTCCGACAACATTCGCACTCGTTGTCTCACTCATTTTGAAACGCAAAGCAACAGTGGTGGCCTTGTTCAAATCCCGCGAGACATTTTCACCGGTCTTCGCCTTAACGAGTGTCTGCGCGTAAGTCGACTGACCACCCGCAAAAATCTTTTCCATTGCTCCATCACTGACAAGCAAGGCTGGAGGAGGTTTGATGGTAGGTAGTGGTGTTGAAGCAAGACTTACCCTTCGACGCGAAAGATAATTCGCCACCGTGGCAAAAGGCTGTTGTGGTGTCGCGGCGTTAGCGATGATGATCGCAGCGGCGCCACGTTCGAGAAGATTTCTGGTGCGAACCTGTGGGCTGGTCGCAATTCTCCATGCTGCGACGTCAACGCCGTCGGGCTGACCACCGAGCATCACTACGGTCTTTCCTTTCAAGTCGAGACCCGCCAGGTCATCACGCTTGAGGTCAGTTGAAACGACGCCATAACCGACAAAGACTAATCCTCCGACACATCGACTGTTTCAGAGGTGTAAGGCGGCAACACGACGTAATCTTCGCGATGCTTGAGTTGGACATCGCCAACCTTCAGTGACGTCTCGGGCAAAATTTCGGCACTTCGGAACTTGATCTGCTGGAGGTAAGTGCCATTCTCGCCGGCTGGCTTCAAACCAAACTTCTTTAAAAAGATCTGCGAGATACGCGGCAGCCTTATCGGCGCCAGGTTGGCCCGTGCCGCGACCTTCAAATTCTTTTGAACTTAGTTTCGTTGTGATTTCGCGAATGCTCTCAAGCTTGATTCGACCAGTAGCTTTCCGCTCTGCTTCAGTAAGCGCGTTCGCTGGTGTAGTTGTGTTCGCAGGTTTGCTGGCAGTGTTCGCTGGTTTGGTAGCAGTGGCTGCACCACTCTGCCACGCGAAAGCAGTCGACGAGAGCAAAGTGGCGACGAGTACTGTTGAGAGTAGTGCAGAGAGTAGTGCGGACAGTAATCCACGACTGTGGAGAGTTCTACGACAAATTGATTTCATCAGAGTTTCCTCAGCGAGTCAGATGCGAGCAAGTCTAGCTTATACGCAGGTCGAGCGGCTTTAGTTTGTGACGAACGGGAATCCGCGCAATCTGCGGACTAGTTTTTCAACTCTACTGATCATCAACCTTTTCCGATTTAGGATTCGCGACTAACGGGTCTTTTTTCTCGGCACCCACGAATTCGAATGAAGCGATCACTACAAAGGATCCCAAAGCCCTTCTAGCGGCGATCATTTGTCAGACCGCTGAAGCTCCCGCGAATCGTAAGCGGCTCATATGGCCAAGCGGCAGTTTTACCCGATTTAGTATTGATGCACGTCACGACTTCGACGACGAAGCTGCCGTTTATCTCTCCAGAGTTCGCGTTCGTGCTGGTAATAAGATGACCGGTGGGATGATCAGCAGGTCGGCAGTCGAAATTTAAAGGCCTGTTTCCGAGTTTGATCGGAAATTGAAGGTGTGTTCCAGACGCGATCCGCCCTTCACCATCGGCCGCGATGAAGATATTCCAGCCGCCGTCAGCATTCAGTTCAAGTCGATCCTTTCCGACGTTGATAACCTTGGCTCCACTACTTGTCTGGTCAAACTTCGGCCCACGTTCGCTCAATCCCAGGATTACACCCGGCACCTCCCAGGGTGGGCGTCCACTGAGCATTGGGGCTTCGACATTTACCTCAAACGTCGGGCCACCCGTAGCATTTGCTGCGTTTACTTTGCTCGCTCTAACCCGGTCGTCTCGTCGCCACCTTAACAACAGTGCGCCCCCACCAAGCAAGACCACGGCGATGATTATGATCAGCAGCTTCTTCATCGGTTCACTGATAGTGGTGTATCAGAAATCTCCCAAAGCGGATGGCCTTGGACGGATCATCTGCCGAAATGTACCGAACTATGTCCTGTAAGGCTGTTCGTGAAGAACGAGATAAGACTACTTGATAATCCATGAGGGAAGTTCTTGCTCAACTTCTTCAATCGCAACACTGTCCCCGTTGTCCAACTCAGCAACACCTTGCCGCACAGCTGCAATAAACTCCAGTTCTTGCGCGATGTCCTGTAGTGAGGCGTCGTCTGGTATGCGACGAAGTAAGTCCCGAAACGTCTCCTTGTTTGTCATGAGAGAAGTGTGCGCCGAGAGCCTGATTTTTTCAAGTATTCCAAACTTAGATCGTCCAACGTAATGTCGACTTTACGCTATTCGTAACGCAGCGCCACCAGTGGATCAACTTTCGTCGCGCGGCGAGCGGGCAGGTAACAAGCCACAAGCGCAACAACGATCAATACAAAGCCCGTTATTACCAGTGTCACAGGATCACGAGTCGGTAGAGACGGAATCAGGGAGATCAGTAACTTACCTACCGCATAAGATCCGGCGGCACCAATTACGGCGCCAATCAGGATCACTAATGCACCTTTTCTCAGTACCAACCAGAGCACATCGCGACCTTGCGCACCGAGCGCCATACGAATTCCAAACTCGCCTGTTCGTTGGACCACTACGTACGAGATAACTCCATAGATTCCAATCGCGGCGAGCACGAGGCCTAACGTTGCAAAAGCACCCAATAACTTACCAAGTAACGAAATATATCCGATACCTAAGTCCACAGCGCTACGCGCGGTGCGAACTCCATAAACTGGCAGAGCGGGATCAAGGCCTGCCACAACGCTCCTTAAACTCTTCTCGACTGCTTCGGGAGATTGCGCAGTGCGCAGCGCAATGGAGATAGAACCTGGAACCCACTGGGCCAGTGGTACAAAGGTTTGGTAGCGCGTATAAGGTTCACCCAGAGCGCCGGGAGACTTCATGTCTCTAACTACACCAACCACTTCTTGCCAGTCCTTCTCACGGGGATTACTGATTCGCTGTCCGATAGGGTTTTCGTTCGGCCAAAAGCGTTGGGCCATCGAGTCGTTTATGATCACCACCCTCGGTCGTTCACCCATGTCTCCGTTATTGAAAGTGCGTCCACGCAATAATTGAAGTCCGTAGGCGGCGAAATAATCCTTGCTCACTGGCTCGATAAACACTTCAGGATATTGATCGGGCGGCGGTTCTGGTCGACCTTGAACTACGAACGAATCACTGCTGTTGAAACCGTATACTGGCTGGGAGTCACCGATCGCGACGTGCTGCACGCCGGGCAGAGTCTTTATTCGATTCTCCAGTTCCGAAAAGAAGGCGACACGCTGCGCATTCTTAGCATATCTTTCTCCGCGCAAGCTCATATTCGCCGTCACCAGTCCATCGACGCTCCAGCCCGGATCCGAATTAATAAATCTCTGCAGACCGCGGAGGAATAAACCTGCAGCAGCAAGTAGGATCATCGCGAATGCGACTTCACCAATTATTAGTACATGTCGCAAGCGATGCTGTGAGCGTCCCGCCGTCGTGCCGCGTGCGTTCTCGCGTACCGCCTGATTGATATCAGCGCGTGACGCGAACCATGCAGGCATAGTTCCAAACAACACTCCAGTCAACAAAGAACAAGCAAAGGCAAAAGCAAAGACTTTCAGATCAAGATCGACTTCAGCACCGGGCAAGTTGGGGAAGAGCTGATTGCTGATAAATCTCACACCCCACAACGCCAGTACCAGACTCAACAACCCACCAATTAGCGCCACCAGGATGCTTTCCGTGAGCGACTGTCGTAGTAGCCGGAATCGACCAGCGCCCAATGCAGCACGGACAGCGAGTTCGCGTGAACGTGAAGCAGTCCGGACCAACTGGAGGTTGGCAATGTTTGCGCAGGCGATTAGCAAGACAAAACCAGCGAGCCCAAATGTGAACCACATCACTTTTCTGCCGATGTCGTCAGAGATTGAGCGCTGAAGCAGTTCAAGCCGAACACTGTCGGGGTTTGAACTGTTTGGTGATTTCTCTTTGTTAATATTAGCGACCAGAGTAACCATGCTTTGCTCGGCCTGCTTGATCGAGACTCCCGGTTTAAGGCGGGCAAACGACTGTAGATAGTTAGCGGTCGTTCTCTTTTGCTCAGCGGTAAAGGCGAGCGGTTGCCAGAAATCAACTCTTCCCCAAAGGATGGGATGATCAAAGCCCGGAGGCATTACTCCAACGACGCTCACTGTCTTTCCATCCAGTTGCAGATTGTGACCCACAACACCTGGATCGCCTCCAAAATGCTTTTGCCAGAAGCGGTCGCTGAGCACGATGACGTTGTCCGCGCCCGCCTCAAATTCCTCCGGGTTGAAAAGACGACCTAGCGCCGGCGCAACGCCGAACATCGGAAGGAAGTCGGCCGTTCCCGCCAGACCACTCACACGTTCAGCTGTCTGACCCTGCTCAACAAGGCTGCGGCTGACATAGTTGTAGGCGGCCATCTTCTCAAACACCGTGTTCCTCTCGCGCTGAGTGAAGAAG
>JBKOYD010000112.1:0-24242 GCA_046725195.1 Acidobacteriota bacterium
ATAGGCTTTGGTCTACAGTTCATCAATCTGGAGGAAGATACCCTCGAGAAGTTGCGCTGGCTAATTAGCTACCTGAGAGGTCCTCACGAGCAAGTGTCAGCTGTTCTCACAGAATAAACGCCTTGGCTTTTCCAGCGCGCCTTCTGCGTCTCTGCGTTCTCTGCGTCTCTGCGTTCTCTGCGTCTCTGCGTTTATCCGTTGTTCAAAAAAGAGATGTGACGTTTATTGGGTTGGAACTCTGCTGCCGGCTATCGCGATAGCCGGCTAACAAAGTTCGCACCGGTTGTTGGGTTATTGATCTACTTTATCGAACCATAGATTCTGCCGCTTTTCATCTGCGTACCGGCAGGGACCATTGACAGCACGTTTCTTCGTGTGCGATAAAGTGGCTCGCGTTATCTTTGAAACCAACATCGTGGCGATTTAAGGCAAACTTGCTCCACGTAAAAAACTGCTAAAGAGCCGCTAGGATCCAAAGCACTTTTTGGAAACCCCGCGCACTCTTGAGCGCGGGGTTTTTCTTTTTAGCCCCGTCTCAAATCCAGTTTTAGTTACCCCGCCTTAGATTCGATACGAAACGACACGTTCGACGACCTTTAGGTTGTGGAGACGTACGTTGATGGCCGCTTTAGTTCCACGAATTAAGAAGGAGGCTGTGATGGTGACTACCGCCGAACAACTGCAGGATTCTCAACTGCGAACACCCACTTGCGAATTTGACGACTACAGTTTCGACACTCTGGCGCTGCACGCCGGTTCTGTCATCGATCCGTTTACCGGTGCCTTGTTGACACCAATTTACCAAACTACCACCTATCGTCAGGAGGCAGTCGGCAAAGACAAAGGGTTCACGTATAGTCGTTCGGGTAACCCTACAGTCTCGGCTCTCGAACGAAGGCTCGCAGCCCTCGAAGGAGCGGAGTTCTGTACGTGTTACGGCACAGGACTCGCGGCAACGACTGCACTTTGTCTCGCACTGTTGCGGGCAGGTGACCACGTAGTCGCATCGCAAGCGGTATACGGTGGTACCGTCCGACTCTTCAATCAGGTACTTGCTCCTTTCGGAGTTACGGCTGATTTCGTTGACACGTCAAACGAGCCGGCTCTTCGCGCCGCATTGAGTGCGAAACCAACTCGGTTTGTGTTTATTGAAACGCCCGCCAATCCGACCCTGAAACTAACCGACATCGCCTTGACTGCGGGCATCGCGCACGAAGCCGGCGCTCTACTCGTTGTCGACAACACGCTGCTTACGCCAGCACTCCAAAGACCATTCGATCTACACGCTGACGTAGTTCTGCACTCAACCACTAAGTTCATTGAAGGTCACAATGCCACCGTGGGCGGCGCTTTGATCACGCGCGACGCCTCGCTGCACGATAAATTTGCCTTTTCCCGCAACGCGATTGGAGCAATCCAGTCGCCCTTTCCTGCCTGGCTGACGTTGCAGGGCGTCAAGACTCTCGGTCTGCGAATGGCGCAGCACACAGAGAATGCTCTGCGTGTCGCACGGTTCCTCGAAGGTCATCCCCGCGTAACAAGACTACTCTATCCGGGCCTTGAGTCGTTTCCTCAGTATGACCTGGCGCGGCGCCAGCAAACTTCAGGAGGCGCGCTGATAGCATTTGAAGTTGAAGGGGGGGTAGAAGCGGGCATTCGCTTAATGAACAACGTTCGGCTGTGTGCGCTTGCTGAAAATCTCGGCTCGGCAGAGACGCTGATTACCCATCCGGCGTCAATGACCCACGCCGATGTGCCACCTGCGCAGCGTCAAGCCGCAGGTATTACTGACGGACTAGTGCGACTGTCCGTTGGTCTCGAGTCACCTTTGGATCTAATTAGCGATTTGGAACGGGCACTGAGCCGAGGGAAGGATAACTAATCATGACAAACGACAACCACGTCGTTGTTTTGAAGTTTGGCAGTTCAGTCCTGAGCAGCGAAAACGATCTTC
Organism: Acidobacteriota bacterium; assembly: GCA_046725195.1. Lineage (GTDB taxonomy): Bacteria > Acidobacteriota > Blastocatellia > Pyrinomonadales > Pyrinomonadaceae > PSRF01. The sequence goes on from JBKOYD010000112.1 coordinate 1,955, forward strand.
AAACTGCGGTCCACGAGATTTATCGATGGTGGCGTGAGGGTCGGCAGGTTATTGCTGTCGTTTCAGCTTTTGGAAGCACTACCGATGAGTTGACCATGCGCGCCCATGCACTGTGCAGCGAACCCGAGACGTCCGCACTGACATCGCTACTCGCAACCGGTGAAGCTGCTTCTTCAGCGTTACTCGGACTCGCACTCAGCAGGGCTGGGATTCCTGCTCATGTGTTGGATGCGGTGCAAGCAGGTCTGCGCACTATAGGACCAAAACTGGACGCCGATCTTGTTGCCGTCGATGCGACGCGCTTATTTAGAGAGCTACGACGTGGCGTTGTCGTGCTACCGGGGTTTGTGGGACGCGATGAAAGTGGAGACACGACGTTGCTGGGACGAGGCGGTTCGGATCTGACGGCGCTTTTTCTAGCGCACAGCCTGCGAGCCGCTTGCGTGCTGGTGAAAGACGTCGACGGTCTATACACGAGCGATCCGAACTGCACGAGTAAACTCGCTTCTCGCTTTACTTTGGTGAACTACAAGACAGCTGCTCGAGTTGGAGGTTCGGTGGTGCAATTGAAAGCGATTCGTTTCGCCGAGGCTCATCGTTTGCACTTTTCGGTCACCAGCGTTGGCGCCGGCCGAAGCACGGAGGTTGGACCGTTTTCTGACCAAGTCGCGGCTTCAGAAAATCCAGAAACGCCTCTCCGCGTCGCGCTGCTTGGTTGTGGCACTGTGGGCGGCGGAGTCTACAACAGACTTGCCGCGTTGCCGGAGTTGTTTGATGTCACCGGTGTCGGGACGCGTAACGTCGAACGCGCCATCAATGAAGAGATCCCGGTCAGACTAATAAGCACTGATCTCGAAGCTCTAATCGAGAAGCCCGTCGATGTCGTGGTGGAATTGATTGGAGGAACTACGCTGGCGCCTGATTTAGTGAGACAAGCGCTTAATCTTGGCCGCGATGTCGTCACCGCGAACAAGGCTCTGCTCGCACACAGGGGCGATGAGTTAACGCGATTCGCCGCCCAAAGTGGGACCAGGCTTCGCTACAACGGTGCCGTCGGCGGCGTGGTACCAGCGCTGGAGACCGTGACGCGCGCCAGAAAGAACGGTCCGTTACGGGCAGTCTCAGGTGTGCTGAATGGGACAAGCAATTTCGTTCTCGATCGAATTGCCGCTGGCGTGACTCTCGATGAGGCGGTGCACGAGGCACAGGGACACGGCTTCGCTGAGGCGAATCCTGAACTCGACTTAAATGGGACGGATGCAGCCCAGAAATTGAGCCTACTGGCGCGAGCCGCATTCGATCTCAATCTGCCGTTGCGGTCGATTCGCAGGGAGGGAATTGAATCGTTGGACGCCAACATAGTGAAACAAGCGCGCGAACGTGGGGAAAAGCTACGACTTGTTGCTGAGTGCAGTCGTGTGGAAGATGGTTTTGCAGCCAGCGTCAGGCTACGTCAGCTTGGTGCAGATCACCCACTATCGAATGTTCATGGAGTTGAGAATCGTCTTTTTATCGAATCTGAATCGGGCGAGACATGTAGTGTGTCGGGACGCGGCGCAGGACGCTGGCCCACAACGGAAGCAGTAGTGGCGGATCTGTTTGACCTGAGACGCGAACCACGACTTGCTGAATCTCTTGATGAGCGAGAGGAGTTTGTAGCATGAAGACTTCAACTCGTTGTGTTCAACTTGGCACCGGCGAAGATAAGTACGGGGCGCTTGTGCCCCCAATTTATCAAACTGCAACCTTTCAACAGCCGACGGCAACCGACTTCGGCGAATATGACTACACACGTAGCGGCAATCCCACGCGCGCACTTCTCGAGCAACAACTCGCGGATCTCGAAGATGGTACACACGCATGCGCTTTTGCCAGTGGAATGGCGGCAATTACTGCATTGACGCGCCTCGTCCACGTTGGCGAGGAGATTATCGCGGGTGATGATTTGTACGGTGGTACGGTGCGTCTACTCGAACGCATATCTGAAAGTCAGAACATTCGAGTCCACTATGTAGATACAACCGATGTGGACGCGGTTAAGCAGATCCTGAATCCGAGAACGAAGCTGATACTTATCGAAACCCCTACCAATCCGCTCTTCCGAATCTCCGATATTCGTTTATTAGGAAAGCTCTCGTATGAGGCCGGTGTTCTGTTGGCAGTTGATAACTCGATGCTGTCGCCGGTCTTTCAACGGCCACTCACGTTGGGAGCACAGGTTGTGATCCATTCGGCAACGAAGTTCCTGGGCGGGCATAGCGATGTGAGCGCGGGTACTCTCATCACGAACGATGCGGTGGTCTACGATGCGATAAAGTTTCATCAGAACGCCGAAGGATCTGGCCTTAGCCCGTTCGATTCGTGGCTCTTATTACGTGGGCTAAAAACTTTGGCATTGAGAGTCGAGCGCCAGAACAACTCAGCGAGAAAGATTGCTGCGTTCCTTGAATCTCACGACTGTGTCTCACGAGTTTTCTATCCTGGATTCGAACACCATCCTGGCCATCAAGTGCATCGCAGCCAGTCTGAAGGCGACGGAGCAGTTGTGAGCTTCACGACTGGCGATGCGGATTTTTCGGCGCGACTTGTCGAAGCGACCCGGCTATTTAAGATTGCAGTCAGTTTTGGTTCGGTTGGTTCAACCATCAGTCTACCTTGTCGAATGTCGCATGCGAGTATTCCCGTAGGATTGAGAACTCGAATTGGGCCGCCAGTCGAGCTTGTGCGACTGTCAGTGGGCATAGAAGACGTTGATGATTTGATCGAAGATCTTAGTCTGGCTTTCGAAGCAAGCTACGAGCATTTTCTGAGTTCAAGTAGTTCTGGGGTTAATTAATAAAGCTCATCTGCAGACAATTCTTTTACAATAGCGGCTATGATTCATGCTTCAGAACGCGCCGCCAATTTTCATTACGCCATCCGAAATGTTGTTCGCGCCGCCGAGGAGTTGGAGCGCAAAGGGCAACAGGTAATTCATCTGAATATTGGTGATCCGCAAGCGTTTGGTTTTCAGCCTCCCGACTTCGTTATTGAAGCGGTCAATCGCGCGACTCGGGACAAGTTTACTGGATACTCCCATTCCTCTGGATTGTCCGAAGCCAGGGAGTCAATCGCTGAATACGCGACCAAGTTGGGCGTGGTTACTGCTGCGAGAGAAGTCATAATTACGGCGGGAGCTTCCGAGGGAGCTGATCTGGCGCTGACTGCCGTCGCTAATCCGGGAGACGAGGTACTGCTGCCCGCACCCGGATATCCGATCTATCCGGCCATTCTCAATAAACTCGGCGCGAATCCGCGATACTACCACTTGGTTGCTCACTCGGGTTGGCAGCCTTCCGTTGATGAAGTACGCGCGCTGGTAGGAAAAAACACGCGTGCCGTTGTGCTTATCAATCCGTCCAATCCGGCAGGTTCGATAACCCCTGATGACACGACGCTTAAATTGCTGGAAGTGGCCGCAGAACACAATCTGCTCGTGATCAGTGACGAAGTCTATCGCGAGTTGTGTTTTACAGAACCCCCAACTTCAGCCTCAGTGTTAGCAAAGGCAACAGGAGCTGCGGTCATTACTTTGGAGAGTTTGTCCAAGACGCACATGTTGTCAGGATGGAGAGTTGGTTGGATGCGTTTTACTCATTCAGAAAAGATGAGCGAACTAATCGGAGCTATAACTCGTCTTGCAAGCGGAAGACTTTGTTCACCGACTCCGGCGCAATACGCCATACGCCCCGCCCTGGAAGGAACCCATGATTTCATCGCCAACTTCACACGCGAGATCCGGAAGCGGCGAGATTTTGCGGTGTCGCGTGTCAGTGCCATTGACGGTTTGAGTTGCTCCATCCCTGCAGCTGCGTTTTACCTCATGGTTAAGGCAGAGCAAATGGGCCGCCGAACAGACGAGGAATTTGCGATTGACCTCCTCGAGAAGTCGAAAGTGCTGGTAGTTCACGGTTCTGGTTTTGGCTGTGAACCGAGTGCTGGATACTTTCGACTCGTTTACCTCGCGGATGAAGGAGTACTCGGTCGAGCGTTTGATGGCATTGAAAGAGCAATGTCGGTATAGGCGGAAGGATCAACTTCCGTTGTCGGGCACACCAGCGGCCGTCGAAGCTGTGAAAAAAAGCCACAGATAAAACCGATGACACAAATCAAAACCGATAGGTAAACAAATGGTCTCATTGATAGGTTCTTAAGTGGTTATCCAGTTCTGATCTGAGTCATCCGCTTAATCTGTGGCTCATTTCCGTTTGGAGAGAATTTTTCCCAGCGGCCGTCGCCGCGTGGTGTCCTTCAAAACGGCTCACATTCACAATGAGGTCTTCAGAATTCTACCCATAGCCACAAGCACGCCGAGGTGATAAGCATTATGGTCAGCAATCAAGAGTGCCTGTCGCAAGACGGTCTGCCCATTACCATGAGGAAACTTCAGAAACAGATTGGTTGCGGGATCCAAAACCAACACTTCTGTTTCCCTTAAATCACTTCTGAACTTTTCAACTGTTTCACTCCATAGTTTCGTGTTCCCAAGTTCACTTGGTTTAGGCCAGTAGCCTTTCGGAAAATCCGGCGAGACGTGCTTTGGGTTGCGCGCGAACTCAAGTATGTCCCACTGGGCAATTCGCATATGTTCAAGCACTTGCCATGGTGTGTAAGGCAAGCCGTCGACCTGTCGATTACACAATTCGACAGGGAAGTCGTTAATGAAATTGTCTACAGACATGTGCGCGTCGCCGCCACGCAAATTATGAACTGTCAGCTTGCGCAGATACTTATCGCTTTCGTTGTTCAGCCCTGTTGCTCGCATTCCGGATAACTCCTCTCCCTGTATGTTTATTGTAAGAACAAATACTGCAAACGCCCTCAGTCGTCAAAGCACCGTAGTGAGCCCTTTTGTTAAATCGAAAACCGCAGCATCGGGCGTCGCCTTGGAGTGCGGCGATTCATCGCCGCTTTGTTATCGAGCGGCGTTCAAGACAAGACAGCCACCTTTGATGCCAGTGTTATTGCGACTCCACCTTTATCGCAGCTCCACCTTTTATCGCAGCCTCACCTTTAACAAAGCGGTGACAAGTCACCGCAGTCCCAGGAGGATGTAATATTGAAGGACTAGTTGTGACAAAGGCAGTGAAAGTATGAGTTTCGGGTAAAATAGAAACATAAGCGACGCGAGATGAGATGGGAGTTCACTACTCAATGCCTTCACTAATCGACAACCCAACAGTCATCGAAGCCACAGGGACCAAGCCGAAGCTGATTGAGGAATTCGTCGGTAGGATCAATACTGGTTCGAAGGAAGTAAGCATTGCGAGAATGCAGAGTCCGTCTGGATGGCTGGAACCGGGACAGCGGCCAGAGTTCGACGAATACACCATTGTGTTGCGCGGAATGTTACGGGTTACGGGCGAAAATGAAACGATTGACGTAGGTGCTGGACAGGCCGTCATTGTTAGAGGCGGTGAATGGGTGCAATACAGCACGCCCGGCCCTGATGGTGCTGAGTATGTTGCCGTCTGTCTGCCGGCGTTTTCAATAGATGCGGTTCATCGCGATGAGGACAGCTGATGTCCTTCAATTTTACTCTGCCTGATCAAGAAAATCTTTGGTCCGAGGATCCTTCGGGAAGCTTAGTACCTGGTCAGTTGGCCCATTCTCAATGACGAGTCCCCCTTCCATATAAAGCAGGTTATCCGACACGCCGCCGAGAAACCCAATCGAATGTGAAATGATAATCATCGTGTGACCTCGGTCCACAAAGCTTCGCAAGAGTCCGCGCAGACTTGTGATACGCTTCGGATCCAAGGCGCTGGTCGGTTCATCGAACAGCACCACTGCCGGCCGCATTGCCAGGGCGCGAGCGATGGCCACTCGCTGCTGTTCGCCGCCCGATAATGATTCCGGATATCTTCTCGCAGCGTGTTTCATTCCCACGGATTCGAGCAACTCATAAGCTTCAGTTTCCGCTGACTTTTTCGGCTTGCGTCTGACATGCACGGGCGCTTCGATGACGTTCGCCAGCACAGACAGATGTGGAAATAAGTAAAAGTGCTGAAAGACAGTTCCCACCTGTAAACGCAGGTCCTTAATACGTCGACGATATTCGGCGTGTGAAAGTTTGGCTTCAAGTCGGACGTTCCCGCACTCAACCGTTCCACCATCGATTCGTTCCAAGCCATTGAGACAACGAAGCAGTGTCGTTTTCCCACTGCCTGATGCGCCGATGATGCCAAGAACTGTATTCGGAGCTACGGCAAAGTTGATGTCGCGCAGAACCGGGGTCGACCCGAAGTGCTTGCTTAAGCCTGTTACCTGGATCATGCGGCCACCACCTCCGGTTCCTCCACTCTTTCCGTCGAACGGTTGCGCAAGCGTTGTTCAAGGAGACGCGCGAGATGCGCCATAGGCAAACTCATCGCGAGATAAAAAAGCGACACTGTTACTCCGAGTAGTAAAAACTGTCCGGACGCATTCGCGAGTTCACGATAAGCGGTTGCCAACTCCCAAACGGAAATAGCAAACGCCACAGAAGTGTCCTTGAAAAGCGATACGAAGTCGTTCGTCATGGGTGGCAATGCAATTCGGAACGCCTGCGGCAAAATTATTCTACGAAACGCAAGTAGCGGACTCATGCCGAGTGAATAGGCAGCTTCCCATTGTCCGTTTGGAATTGCCTCCAAAGCCGAACGATAGACTTGCGATTCATACGCAGCATAGTTCAGACCGAGTCCTACGAGTGCGGTTAACCAGCCAGGCATTGCAATGCCGAGGACCGGCAGTCCGAAGTAAAGAAACAGCAGTTGCACTAACACGGGCGTGCCGCGAAAAAACTCGACGTAAACAGTGCAAAGAGCGCGAACCCACCCGGGCCCTTTCCACTGTCCTACGGCCAACGGGAGTCCTAAAACTACAGCAATCACCATCGAGCCAAGCGCGATGAGTACCGTAACAGCTGCGGCACGGGTCAAACGCCATAATGCTTCACGCCAGTTGAAAGTGGCATCGGTGGCCGTGTAGTCGACATTTTTGGCTTGGGTGCCGGAGCGAATAGGTGCTTGAAACTCGACCTGCGCATCATTCCAAAGACCCCATTTCTTCAAAATGGCTTCGAGCGTTCCGTCGAAGATGATCTTGTCGATGGCTTTATCTACCTGCGCCTTCAGCGCGTCGTCACCCTTGCGTAATCCGATGACATAAAGGCCACGGGTGAATGGAGCGCCCGCAGGTTTCAACTTTGGATTGGGTCGAGCATAGAAAGCCTCAGCAGGCACGTCCATGAGAACAGCGTCCAAGCGCTTAAGCTCGAGATCGCGATATGCTCCGACGGGATCCTGGTAACTGCGAAATGGAATATTTTGTTGTTGCAGCAGTCGTGAGGCGGCCGTGTTTCCGAGCGTTCCGACCGTGCGATTGCTGCAATCGTCCAAAGATTTGATGTGATTGTCGTCGTGTCTAACTGTGAGTTGCAGCTGAAAAATGTAATACGGCTTACTGAAGGCAATTTGCTGAGCGCGGTCACCCGTGGGCTCAAGGCCATTCACGATTACGTCGAACGAATGGCGTTGTAATGCCGACACCAGAGTTTCCCAATCGCTGGGAACAAATTCGGCTCGTCGGCCCATCGCGGCGGCAAGCGCTTCAACCATCTCCTTCTCGTAGCCGATATAACGATCAGGGCTGGTAGGATCAGTGAAAACATACGGCGCGCCGCCGCTTGGATCAGCACCCCAACGAAGAGTTTCCTGAGCAGCGACATTGCTAAAGAAGAGAAGACTGAGAACGACTAATCGAACAGTTTTGGGAAGAAGGATCATCCGTTTCGAGAAGTCAAAGAGAATCGAGCGGGGATTCTAACCTTTGGGCTGAAATTGCACCACCCTTACAAATTTTCAGGGCTAAAGTGTGGGTGTGCCAACTTTTCCAAAGTTCACACTTCAATATCTAATTCGTTTATAGCAAAAACCCTAAAACTGGAAGTGATTTCTGCGGCGAGAGCGGGGGCAAGCCCACCTTGCTGACCCGACATTTTGCAGAGTTGTCGCCATAAACGTGGGTCGTGTACATTCGTCTGGCCAATCTGGATCTTTGGACTGTCAAAGCACTAAGTTCAAAGCTCAAGCAAAAACCAAAGCTCAGTTCCACACAAGAGGACCATCTTCCATGTGTACAGATCGCAGAGATTTTCTTCGCCTATCAGCCAGCATGGTCGGCGCAACAGTTTTTGGCAGCTCGGTAGCTCACGCTGATGTCGAAACAGAACCAGTACCACAAGCCAATCAGCCCGAAGCAATTCGTCGTCTACGGCGCATGACTGACGGGGTGGTGGCCATCACGCTCGAGGAACGCAAAGCTCGAATCGAGAAGGCGCAACGTCTCATGCGGGAGAATCGCGTTGACGCAATGTATATCGAGCCTGGCTCGAGCATGTTCTATTACACGGGCATGCGATGGGGGACGAGTGAAAGGATGTTTGCGATGGTGATTCCCGCACGCGGCGACATTGCCTGGGTATGTCCCAAGTTTGAGGAGGAACGTGCTCGCGAATTGATCCAGATGGGTACCGATGTTCGCACGTGGGAGGAAGACGAGAGTCCATACAAACGTGTAGCGGAGATTCTGCATGACCGCGGTGTACGGACTGGAACGGTGGGCATCGAAGAACGTGTGCGCTTTTTCCTTTATGATGGAATTCGATTAGCCGCACCTGCTTTAAAGTTTGTCAGCGCAACACCGATTACTGCCGGTTGCCGCATGTTTAAGTCGCCAGCCGAATTGGCGCTAATGCAGGTAGCGAATGACATTACTATCGAGGCGTACAAAGCTACCCGTGACAGTATGAAAGAAGGCATGACGCAGGGTGAGTTCGCAGGCAATTGTGCGGCGGCATTTCGCGCGCTCGGATCGTCAGGAGGTATTTTCGTTAGCTTTGGAAAGTACACTGCTTTTCCGCATGGCAGCAGCACGCCACAGAGATTAAAAGAGGGCGACGTTGTTTTAATGGATGGCGGCTGTAGTGTAGAGGGTTATCAGTCAGACATCACTCGCACCTTCGTGTTTGGCAAACCAACTGATCGACAACGTCAGATTTGGGACCTTGAACGTAAGTCGCAGGATGCCGGGTTTGCTGCTGCTAGAGTAGGTGCTCCGTGTGAAGCTGTTGATGCGGCGGCGCGAAAAGTGATTACCGATGCCGGTTTTGGTCCTGATTACAAAGTTCCTGGGCTCCCGCATCGCACTGGACATGGCATCGGACTTGATGGTCACGAATGGACCAACTTCGTGCGCGGCAATAAAACGCCGATACAACCTGGCATGTGCTTTAGCGATGAACCGACGGTTGTGATCTATGGGGAGTTTGGCATTCGCCTCGAGGACTGTCTCTATATTACCGAAGCTGGACCAAAGTTTTTCACAAAGCAGAGCGCGTCTATCGATGAGCCGTTTTGAGTTAACCATTGTAGGGGTGGCCCTCCGTGGCCACCCGTCGTCGCGCCATAAAGGTGGCGAGGAAGCAGGAAGGTGCGCGGAGTCAGCGACGGTGTGTGAGATGTAACGAGGAGTGGCCACCCGTCGTCGCGCGCCAAAGGTGGCGAGGAAGCACGGAGGTGCGCGGATTCCGCGACGGTGCGGAGAAGTAACGAGGGGTGGCCACGGAGGTGCCACCCCTACAATGTTGATATGCCAATTGCTCTTCATGATCCATGTGATGAAGCCGTCATTCTTGCTGGGAGAACGTCGACTGATTGTCGCAAGACTCAGGGTCGTTGGATCCTTGCGGCGACGATCCTTGCTTCGAGCATGGCCTTCATCGACGGCACAGTCGTCAACGTAGCTCTTCCTTTCCTACAGAAAAACTTGAACGCGACTGCCATTGGTGTGCAGTGGGTCGTTGAATCTTATTCTCTATTTCTCGCAGCACTCCTACTTGTAGGTGGTTCACTGGGCGATCGCTATGGCCGCCGGCTGATCTTCATGATTGGCGTCGGTCTGTTTGCAATAGCATCGGCTGCATGTGGCGTTGCAGCAAATATTACCCAGTTGATTCTTGCTCGCGGCATCCAGGGGATCGGTGGGGCGTTACTGGTACCCGGAAGTCTTGCGCTGATTAGTTCGTCGTTCTCATCGGAACAGCGTGGCAGAGCAATCGGTACATGGTCAGGTTTCTCGGCAATCACAACTGCTATAGGGCCAGTTCTGGGCGGATGGCTCGTCGAGCATGTTTCCTGGCGAGCAGTCTTTTTTCTGAATCTGCCACTGGCTGCGGCAGTACTCCTAATCTCGCTTTGGCAAGTACCTGAAAGTCGAGAGAAAGTTCAGCGTGGGTCGCTTGATTGGGTTGGCGCGGCGTTGGCTGTCTTCGGTCTTGGTGGATTGGTCTATGGTTTGATCGAATCTCCTCGCCGGGGATTCTCGAATTTCATAGTTCTCCTTTCAATAATCGGGGGATTGGTTTTTCTCGCACTATTTGTCCTGAACGAGGCTCGAGCCAGCAACCCGATGGTGCCTCTAACACTCTTCCGGTCCAAAAACTTCTCCGGCGCAAACCTTCTGACACTACTACTCTACGCGGCGCTGGGCGCGACCTTATTCTTCTTTATGCTTAACCTCATTCAAGTCCAGGGTTATTCGGCGACAGCCGCAGGCGCTGCATTTCTTCCGTTCGTTCTCATCATGTTCTTGCTCTCTCGCTGGTCCGGCGGACTCGTCGATCGGTTTGGTGCGCGGTTGCCCCTGGTTGTCGGGCCATTGATTGCCGGGACAGGGTTCGCACTCTTTGCCATTCCTGATATCAACGCAAGCTACTGGAGCAGTTTCTTTCCGGCAGTAATCGTGCTTGGTTTAGGAATGGCAGTTAGTGTGGCGCCATTAACCACAACGGTCATGAGTGCTGTCCCTGAAGAGCAGGCCGGCGTAGCGTCTGGAATCAATAACGCCGTCTCACGTACCGCAGGGCTTTTGGCGATCGCAGTGTTTGGCGTTGTAATGCTGCACGCTTTCAGCAAGACGTTAATAACAGCGCTAAACGAGATTCAGTTCAACGATGAGGCGCGCCGTTCAATTTATGAGCAGCGAGTGAAACTGGCTGGAGTGGAGGTACCTGAGAGCATCGGTGGCGAAACTCACAAAGAAGTTGAGAAGGCAATTGCCCGTTCGTTTGTGCATGGTTTCCGCTTGATCATGTTGGCCTCCGCTGGCCTTGCGTTGACAAGCGGGGTCTGTTCCTGGCTGTTGATCGACAAATCACGCTCGACCGAATCCAGCCAACATGCAGATTAGCCAGACAATAAGAAACCCGAGTACTGCCACCGCTGCACTTAAAAGGCAAATCAGTGAAGTTTCCATAAACTCTGTGGTCTTCTTTTCTTCGCTCATAGGGAGACACTTGCGCATGTTGTTAAGCCTCGTTTCCTGATATGGAGTAGGGGACAGTTATGTCGCGGTAGATGCTGTAATCGCGCAGTTCAGGCCCAAGCCCGGCAAACTGAGAGCGATTTAGGGAATAGATGAGGTTTGAACCCCAGAACACCGGGTCATGGCATTGGGTCCGTGCCAGTTCAGACCAGACAAAGCCGCCAAGAAGAGAAGTTGGGAAGAGTGTGGTTTTCATTTTGCGGGTTCAACTTCAAGCTTTCGAATTACGACTAACGGTCCTTCTCAAAATAGAAGATCGCCCCGTTGCTCGCGTCCGATGCTTGCATTACAATCACCGCGCCTACGACTTGTTCAAGAGCGGCTGTTTTTTGGGGCGGAATGCTCCGAATCTTAGGACTGAAATGCTGGACAAGTCCTCAGACGACACTCAAGAATTCCTCAAAGATGTTTCTCAAGGGCTCTTTTAATGGGTCAGCAGGACAGCCATAGTTATGAGTTCGGTCGCTTCCGCCTAAAAACGGCGGAACGTGTCCTGTTGCGTGAAGGTGAGCCTGTTCCTTTAACACCCAAAGTCTTCGACATTCTCATCACTCTCGTAGAAAAAGGCGGTCAGGTCGTGGAAAAGGATGACCTGATGAAAAAAGTCTGGCCTACAACTTTTGTGGAAGAAGGAAATCTGACACAGAACGTATCGCTATTGAGGAAGGCCCTCGGCGAGAGTCCTGGAGGCGTGCAGTTTATTGAGACGGTTCCGAGAAGGGGATACAGGTTTATTGCAACTGTCAGTGAGTCGTGGGACGACCCGTCTGGCCTCGGGTCTGTTGAGTCCGTTGATAACTCTGCCGGCAAGTTGGTCGCAAAGGCGCCGGGCAATGGTCATCATAACGTCGCTGCCTCGCGTCCCCCTGATGGGACAGCAGATGGAGTTGCGGCAGAATCGGCTTCTATCCCGGTTCCCGGCAGCAGTCGACTTGTCGGATTCAGAAGAACGCCGACGTTTGCATTAGCGGCGGCGGCAGTAGTCGCGATTATTGGCATCGTTTATTTCGCGGGTTGGGGAAGAATCGGCGACGCAAGTTCAATTCAGTCGATAGCGGTATTACCCTTCATCGATGAATCGGCTGATCCGGACGCCGAATACATCAATGACAAGATTGCGGAGAGCCTCATCAACAGTCTTTCTAAGTTACCGCAGTTGCGAGTCGTGCCACGCAGTGTTGTTGCCGGCTACAAAGGGAAAGAAATCGATCCGAGAAAGATTGGCAAAGAGTTAAACGTTCGTGCGGTGGTTACGGGCCGGGTGCGTCGTCATGGCGACATCATCAGTATTCAGGCGGACTTGATTGATCTGCAGAACGTCGCTCAACTATGGGGCCAGCACTACGATCACAAGTTGGCGGACGTCTTACTAGTACAAGACGACATCTCCCGCGACATCTTCGAAAACCTTCGCTTGAAGTTGAATGTTGAAGAGAAGAAACAGCTCGAGGCGTACGGTCTCTATCTAAAAGGTCGCAACGCGTGGAACAAACGTACTGGCGATGCCTTGCAACAGGCGATCGACTTTTTCAAACAAGCTATAGAAATAGATCCAAACTACGGAGCTGCGTATGCGGGTCTCGCTGACTGTTACAACATGCTGGTGGTCTACGGGCGACTCCAGCCACTAGAAGGTTTCCCCAAAGCAAAAGAGGCCGCGACCAAAGCACTTGAGATCGATGAGAGTTCAGCAGAGGCCCACACATCGATGGCCTTCATAAAGTTTCGCTGGGACTGGGACCGCGCCGAAACCGAGCGTGAGTTCCAGACGGCAATTAAGCTCAAGCCAGGATATGCTCCTGCTCATCAATGGTACAGCTCATACCTCGTGGCGGTTGAACGATTCGATGAGGCAATAACAGAAGCGAAGCGAACTGAGGAACTTGAGCCTCTGTCATTCGTCGCCAGTTCGCATCTAGGCTGGATCTATTACTTGTCGGGCCAAAACGATAAGGCTATTGAGCAGTGTAAGAAGATCCTCGAACTCGATCCAAGTTCGTTCCCGGCGCGACGCTACCTTGGTTTGGCGTATGAAGGAAAGGGAATGTACGCGGAGGCGATCTCTGAATTTCAAACCGGCGTCAAACTTTCAGGCAGCCCGTTGATGCTCGCGCTTCTGGGCCATGCATATGCAGCTTCTGGAAAAAAGACTGAAGCGCAACAAGTTCTCAACGATCTGCAGCAATTGCAGAGTCAACGTTACGTTTCCCCTTACACAGTCGCCGCAATTTATGCTGGTCTAGGGGATCAAGATCAGGCATTCAAGTGGCTGGAAAAAGCCGTAGAAGAACGCGACATCTGGTTGATGAATCTCAAGGTTGATCCGGTATTTGCCAGCCTGCGTTCAAATCGAAAATTCTCCGACCTCCTCGCTCGCATCCGCCTTAGGCCATAAAACTTAAAGCCGCGGATAACACAGATCCAAACGGGTCTAAGAATAAGGCGATGGACGCCCACCTCCAAACTTCTTTTGATCCGTACTATCTGTGTTCAGCTGTGGCCGTTAGCGCTCTGACACAGCCAGTAGTTCCTTCAAGTAGCCTTGCCATATCGATGCGATGGTGTGTGTTCCATGTCCCCGTGTTTCATCTGTGATTGGAAGCAGAACGTAGCGACCTCTCTTTACCCGTTTGATCTCTTTTTCCATCAGACCCAATTCAGGCGGATTAATCATATCGTCGGCCGAATTTATTGCTACCAGCGGAGCGACAATTTTTTCCAGTGCGGAAGACGGGTTGTACTCGCGAGAAGAATTGAACTGGTAAAGCATATCGTTCGCATCTGTCCGTGCTACTCCTGACTTTACACGGTCCTCGTAAAACTTATCGGCAGTGTCACGAGTAGGAGCTTGTTTGTGCCATTGAAGAGGTGCGCTGCCCATCAGTAGCAGAATGTTTTGTGCGGCTGTCAGACCCTGTTGAGGTTGGGTTTTGTACTCGCCGTTATTCCATGCCGGGTCGTTATGAATCGCATCCATAATCATACGCCGCATGACTCGATTACGACCGGCAATCTCAACAGGCATGCTGGCGAGGGGCATTAATGCATCCATGAAGTCAGGATACGTTTCAGCCCAGACCCATGTGTGCATGCCACCCATCGAAGTGCCCATTACGAGACGTAGGTGATTGACGCCCAGATTCTCATTAATCAATTTGTACTGAGCCAACACCATGTCGTCATACGTGTAATGCGGAAACTTCACATGCAGACCGTCACTTGGTTTACTCGAGCCTCCATGTCCAATGGCGTCGGGCAGAATGATGAAGTACTTCGTTGCGTCCAATAATTCGCCGGGAGCAAAGAGAACGTTGCCGAACTGCGGTGCAAGGAACTGAGCTCCTGAGCCACCGGTGCCATGCATGATGAGTACTGCATTGCGTACGACGTCGTTGGCGTCTCTCCTGGGAGTACCAATCGTGCGGTAGTGAAGTTTGAGTTCGGGCAGGATCTCACCGCTGCGAAAGCGAAAGTCCTTGATCAGATAGTCGCCTTCGATTGGTGCCGGATAGTTCGGCTGACGTACCGTGGGTTGCGAGGCAGCTTGTGAATGGCACGCAACGAAAAAGAGTAAGAGCAGGATAATTTTTGGCATTGTAAATTCCCTCCAAGAGGCCGATACTTTGTAACAGACATTCCTCGGAACCCGCGGGAGAGCTACCAACAGCCGAAATTCCCGCGTTTCCCTCGAACGAACTTAGAGGATTGCGCTGCAATTCTCGCGTTCTTTATTGAAGTTCTAACTCCTCTGGAGTCCTCAAGAACGGAGGTTCAAAATGAGAAACACTACCTCTGAGTGTTTTTCCAAATCAACCCTCAATATATCAAGCAATTGGGTTGACAAGTTGCTGGCGACAGCCATCCTCCTCGGCTGTTTCTCAATACCAATAATGGGCCAGGACGCGGAGATCATCAGATTTGATGTGGCTCTGGTGACGGTCAACGTGGCGGTCAAGGATGGAAAGGGTCGCCCCCTATCCGGCCTAAAACCGGTAGACTTTCGGGTCAACGACGAGAACACTTCCGTCACGCTGGAATTTTTTGAAAGTGGGGGACCAGCAAGCATCGTGTTTGTTGTGGACACCTCAGCCTCAATGCGGGGTAAACGGTGGAAGAGTCTGGTCGCAGGGTTAAAAAACTTTCTCAAACACGCTCCTGACGACAACGATTATACGTTGATCACCTTTGACGTCAGTCCACGCCTCGTTGCCGAATCCGTTAACGCCTCTGAATTCCTGGAACGCATAAGCGAATTGAGCCCCAATGGCGAAACTGCAATGTATGACGGCGTGTTACTGGGCATGGACGCACTGAAACGGGTACGACAACGTCACAAAGCATTGGTGCTGATTTCAGACGGCGAGGACAACTCAAGTCGACGAAGACTTGTAGACGTTCAACGCGAGGTAGTAGCGCAACGCACAACCATCTATACGATTGGGCTCTTGCTTAAGGGGTACTGCCGAATGGGAGTTAAAGAAGCATGCCACGGCAAGGACACCATAAGCGAGATGGCACAAGTTACGGCCGGGTTGGCCCACTTCCCTGATTCCGACGAGCTGGCGGAGGTCCTGAAAGATATTGGTAAGGACATTAGTAACATGTACAGTTTGAGTTATTACCCACCGGATAAAAAGCCTGGTTGGCGTCGCGTTCAAGTGAGCATGGCGCAGACCGATCATCGCCCAAACCTGCGTTATCAAGAACGTTACCTCATGAGGTAACGTCTGTCACAAAGCTCTGGCGCGACATTCCGCTGTGCGCGTCAATCCTCATCTACTTTGCTGGGGGCCATACAATTTTTCCCGTTTTATCAATGTACCGAACCGCGCGGTCGATTGTCGTTGTGACCCTCGCTAATCCGCCGCGAAAAGCGATCGCCCCATCGAACTGAAGTGGAATAACGACCTGACCTTTTCTATCGATGAATCCCCACTTCGAGCAGATACACACATTCGCAAGACCCTCACGAAAAGGACCTGCGTACTCAAACTGCGGTGTGATTGTCATCTTCCCGGCTTTGTCGATATAGCCGAAACGCTTGGGTGATCCTCGTCTCGAGCCGTTTTCTTCCGGGCACCAACGCATCTCGCCGCCAACTTGAACAGCCGCCAGACCTTCGCTGAAGTCTTCTGCATCCAGAAATTCAGCGGGAATCACAAGCTTGCCCGCCTGGTTGATGTAACCTGACTTACCGTTGGTCTCGATCGTCGCTAGACCTTCTGAAAAAGAATGGTAACTAGGGCCGGGATCGAGAGGTGGTGTATCGAGCTTCTTTCCGTTGCGGTCGTAGTAAGCGAGATTGCCCCGTAGTAGAGCCGCGACGACCCCCTCGTGGAATTCCATCGTAACGTCAAAAGGCAATTCAAACAGCAACTTGCCTGCACGATCGATGAAGCCCTTGCGTTTATCAAGTTCGACTGCGGCGAGTCCTTCTCTGAAAGCTTCAGCGTGGGTGAACTTCATTGGGAGTGCGAGTTGCCCCGTCTTATCAATGTAACCCCAGCGTCCGGTCTCCAGGATCAAACCGATGTGTCGGTTTCGCTTTTCACCGTTGTTAACGGGTGCTAGACCTTCGGAGAAGTCCTCGACAATCTGGAAGTCCGGCTTGAGAACAATCTTTCCGGCTCTATCAATGAATACAACACGATCATTCTGAGTCATCCGAGCCAGTCCGTCCTGAAAATCAGAGTAGGAATCAAACTGAGGCGCGATAACAATTGCGCCGGTCTGATCAATAAAGCCCCACTTTCCCTCTTTCTGTACCGGATAAAGAAATGTTTCCTTAGACTGTTGAGCTGGAACCAGGATGCTGAAGAGGCAGAGGACGGCAATAAAGGTGATGGTCTTGTATCTGTGCTTGTGCATGTCGAAACCCTATACCACCTTCTTGTGACGCCGCAATGCTGGGACTATGATGCCGACGATCGGAGGTCCAAGATGAACTGGAAGCTGATCCTCATGCTTTCGCTGTTTGGCGTCTTGATGGGTGTTGCCTCTCTGTTTGGCTGGACAAGAGGAATCGAACCGTTGCTCTGGTTTATTATCTTCATCCTCTACGCCTGGTGGATCCCGAAAAACTGCCCGCGACTTCACTTTTTCCACGGTTTCCTGGCGAGCGTACTCAACGGAATTTGGATCGGGATTCTCCAAGCGGCGTTCTATTCCACCTATACCAATCACAACCCTGAGATCCTCGAGCGATTCAAATCTCTTCCGCCTGGCGTTAATCAGCGCATCTTGATGCTCGTAATCGGTTTAATCTCGGGGATTCTCTTTGGATTAGTGGCAGGGCTCTTCGCGTTTATCGGGGGTAAGTTGTTGAGGAAAGCGACTCCAGTCGAGAGAGAATGACGAATACTCGGTTTTACACAAAGATCTCGAATTGAATCAGAAGTCACGAAAGCACCAAACCAATGACCGCCGTGAGGGCATCTGATATCCTGTTGTTCCCCCCGACGGAGAACCAATCTAAGATCAGGACATTGCTGGGATGCATTTTTTCAAAGTTAAACTCATTGTGTTTTTGATCTGTCTCGCTGGGTTTGGAGTCGTCATCATCAGCCAAACCCAGCCAAGCCGGGGTCAATCGCAAGACTCAATGAGGCCGGTTGCAAAGCCAACTGCGAAACCACTCCGCAAAAACACGTCCGACGTCCGCGAGACGCGACCCGAAAAGCTTACCGAAGATTCAACCCGAGCTTCTGCTTTCGCACATGCAGCCGCGAGCAACGCACAACTTAGTAAAGACCTAAAATGGACGTTCGGTGGTAAACAACAGAATGGGTGGTATATCTATCGGCCCCTCATCGAGCGGCTACTAGGAACGGAGGCTAACGCTGCGAGTGAACAGTTCGCTTTGGCACTTTCCCGGTGGCAAGCAAAGTTCGGACTGGCTCCTAACGGTGTTCTCGATGAACAGACGCTCTACGCAATGATAACGAAATGGCAGGACGACCGGCTGAAGGAGCGTGTTTACCCATCGCCGGACCAACTCGTCGTTGCACCAAATTCCGAATTCTATGATCCAACTCGACCTGATGAACTTAGGCAGGTCGAACGGGAGACCTATGCGGCCTACCATCGCATGATCGCTGCGGCCGCAGCAGATCGCTCACTCAATTTGACTGCCGGAGCTGATGGAAAGCTCGCACCCACCGAAAAATACCTAAAGCTCATATCGACATTCCGCACCCGCGAGTACCAGGAGAAGTTGCGTCGGGATTTTCCTACCGCCGGACGCGCCGGTCTTGCACTTAACAGTCCACACTTTACGGGACGTGCTCTTGATCTTTACGTTGGCGGCGACCCTGTGGAGAGTAAAGATCCTAATCGCGCTATACAGGTGCAAACGCCCGTCTATCAATGGCTCGTGCGCAACGCGGAGAGATTTGGATTCCGCCCTTACTTTTACGAGCCATGGCACTGGGAGTACGTCAAATAAACTGGTCAGTACACTGGATCGTTTAGCATAAGGTCAGTACCGTCACGCGGTAGCGTCGGGTCACGTTCTAGGTCTCGACTCGCGCTGTCATAAAGCGACTATCGGTACTGGCTTGATGACACCGAGAACGTGGTTATGCAAAGTTGACCCGACGCTACCGCGTTACGGTACTGACTTCATGTCGGAACGATGCCGGGGTTTCGACACTCGAGTCTCAGCCAGGCTTTTACAATGACGACAGAGCTTGGGCCAACTTTATGGCGGGGCGGGAGGAGGAGCCCAGGGTGCTTGAGGCCATAAGAAAGTTAAACGCCGACCCATCCTAACGTACAAGACCGTCGGCTTGGAGGATGAAGACGTGGAGTGCGTGACTCCTCAACAACTTCGCGACGCGGCGACCAAACTGCGTCAAGCCGTATCGAGCGGAGCACCTGAGACCCGAGTCATCCTTGAAACAAACGAACGGGGCGCGAACCGCATAGATCCAGTGAACGAAGAATTCATTCGTGACCTGGACGACATTGTCGCGCTTGCGAAATTGGAGTGAGAAAGAAGGTGCAACAAGAATGACCCTGGACGTCAATTGGTAGTTGCTTAGTCTCTGCGCAACCTCTGCGTTCTCTGCGTCTCCGCGGTGGATTGTTCGTAAAGCCCGAGAACGGATTGGATTTGAAGTTGGTTCTCCGCTACGCTGGCAAAGAATTAAGCGCCTTTAAAGTCGACTATAGTTTCATCTAGTTATCCGCTTGACTCAGTGTGACAGTTTGACCCGTATCACATTTAGATATTTAAAACCTGTCCTCAGGCTGTTAATGTAGGGGTTGTCGAGGATCGTTCTTCAGATCCGGACTTGTTTAGCCCCTCTTGCCCGGTTGCCCACACTCTGTGGGCTGTTACGACCTCACATGCTGCGAGGTTTACTGATCAACGAGCCTAAAATATGCTCCCTGTCGAAAGAGCCCTTCTAGTCATCAATCGCACTGCAGGAACCGGCCAGGGTGAGGTAATCGCCACGAATCTAAGTTCGCTCTTCAAAGCGGGACTGGGTGAACTCACACAGGTACGGATCGACTTAGTCGACAACCACGCAGCGGCTCGTGATTGTGCCGGTGAGTTCTTGAGTGAATCCGAAGCGGCGGCAGTGGTCGTCGCGGGAGGGGGTGGTGGAACTTTGCGCGCAGTCATTGAAGGAATTTGCGGCGCATATGCCTCAACACAGCTGCCAGGGCCAGAACGTGTGCGTGTCGGAGCTCTGCGCCTGGGCTCGGGTAATGTACTCGCCCGGCAGTTTGGTGTGCCGCGCGACGCGGTAGCAGGCCTGCAGGGTTTGCTAACGAATCTTAAAACTGGGCGGACCGTGCCATGTTGTGTGATGCGCTGTGAAGCCTGGGATAGCGCCGGGAATTCAGAGCTCCACTACGGTGTTACGTTGGGAGGACTAGGTCAGTTCGGTCGCATTCCGGCGGACCTTGCGCGCTGGCATGCACGCTTCCCACGCCTTCATAAAAGCGCAGCTCGATCCTTTGGCATCGAAACGCTTACGAATGTTGAATACGCACTCGCACTTCTGATTCGTTCCGGTCTTTGCTTGCTATTTAAGGACTCTGCAGAAACGGTGGAGATTGAATTCCACAATCAAAGACAGATCTTGCGACTTCTTTCAGGCATAGTGATGAACTTCCCGATTAGAGCCCTGCCTTTCAAACCTGAGGTACGAATTGAAGACCAGGCGGTGTCCGTTTACTTGATCCCACTTAGGGGAAGGTTCTCGCCGTTGCTTCAGATGGTTGCACCCCACCGCCTGATTCCCCACGCCCGTTGTATTAGGCTCGAACCGAACCAGCACCTGAAGATTCGGCTGACTGATCGCGATTGCGTCGAGTTCTTCCTGGACGAAGATCCTTTGGCGACTTATGGGTGCCTGAGTCTTGGAGTTGCTGGCTCAATAGCTTTCGTGTCGGGTCCCAATTATCAGCCCCTCGCTGATCGCGGAGTTGCCGCATGACTCTTCACGTTTGCGTTTTAGGAATCGACGGTAGCGGCAAGACCACCCTGGTCGCCGCCTTGCCCGGCGTGCTGGCAGCCGAAAGCAGCTTTGTCGCGGGTTCGGCGGGTGAGACGTTTCGCATCGTCGCGCCGGACCAAGACCACTTGGCTCTCCATTTCTGTCCTGATGGTCTGCCCACAGCGGCCCGGCTTTCACTGCGACTCAGACGAGTGGCCAAACGACTTGCGAATTACCCGATTCTTTATGCCATTTTTAAGCTCTCGCAGATGCTTTCCCAAGACTGTGCGGCCAGGAAGCTGGTAGAACGTTACGCTCCCGCAGTCTTTGTGAGCGATGGCAATGCGTTCTTATCTACGACGGGTCGGGCGGCCAATTACCTGCGAGCTGCAAGCGCGAGCGATCGTGCAGACACGTCTGTGCCTGAAGCGGAAGACCTTCGGGTTGTCTTCTCATACATTCTGGGTGACGTCGCGGTGCCGAAAGAGAGCCGTCAGAAACTGCCGTCTCTCCGTGTGGGTAAGCTAATCTACAAGCTTAATAAGCTACTTCGACTCCGGGCTGTGTGGTTGCCGGACGTGGTTATCTTCCTCGACATCTCCCCTGAACTGGCTCTGACCCGAATTAGATCCCGTGGCAAGAAGATTGACCCCCATGAGAATCCGGCCGACCTTACGCAGGCGCGCGGGATGTATCTCAAAACACTGAAGGCTTTTCAGGCGTATCGCTCGGACGATGTCGCTCATTGCGTCCGTGTCGATGATCTGACACTGGGAGAGACACTAGGAGCAGTCAGCGATGTGCTTAGACCGCATCTGATCTCCCGAGGGTTCGTCGACCGAAACTCCACCTCGCCGTTGGGTACGACCGACATCTCCGATGAGGCAATTCGTAAGAAGACACTTAATTACCGCTACCTCTTCACATACCTGCTGGCGAAATTGTTTAGCGGCGCATGGCGCGAGCCAACGTTCTTCTTCTCCAAACTGGGACGACTCTTCTTAAAGGAAGGCTACTCTGCGGGTGTCATGCGGGCGATCTATGATCGCGACGAAAAGCAATATGGTCTGCTTGATCGCATCTTCCTGGAATATTCACTGCATCGCGCGGTCTACGACCGGCTACAGATCCTCGTCAGAAAGATAAAGCCGGAACTGGAAGTGCGGCTTGCTGGTGGTCGTGAGCTTCGTATATTCACCGCGCCGAGCGGTTTCGCTTACGATCTTTTTAGGCCGCTTGAAGAGATCGCCCGGCACGACCCCGAGGCGATGAAGCGCGTCCACGTGACAGCGGCTGACTTAGACCCGTACGGTGTTCTGAAAGAGGAGTTAAGTGCTCGTGGGCGACGGCTTGGCATCCAGCTCACCTTTCACCGATGTGACATTACGGACCAGGATGTGCGCAGTCGTCTTGAGGAGTGTGCGCCTTTCGAC
>JBKOYD010000128.1:0-20129 GCA_046725195.1 Acidobacteriota bacterium
TAATTCTGCTCGTAATGGCTGGGCTTGCATTCAGTGCTTATAGACAAAGAAAAATCGCTGACCAGAACAGAGAATTTGCTGAACAAGAGCGGGTCCGCGCCGACCAAAATGCCAGACAACTTGCCAGCACATTGGAGGAGCGAGAAATGGCTTTAGGTGCAGCCGAAAGTCAGCGTTTGATCGCCGAAAAGCAGCGGGAGCGTGCCGAGGAACAGCGACAGGAAGCGTATAAACAGAAACAGATTGCGGAAGTGGCGACCGCTCGCGCCTTGTCGGCCCAACGAGCGGCCGAGAATCAGCGGCAAATTGCAAACCAACGGGCAGTCGAGGCCGAACAACAACGGGAACTCGCTGAGGGCCAGACCAAGTTGGCGACATCGACACTGTTCAATGTTATACGGTTTCTCGTCGGCTCAGGCGAGAAGCAAAGAGCAGTGGAATATCTCAAACAGTTGGCCCAGGTTTACCACCAGGCGAACAAGAATGTCGAAGAGGCTGAGACAATCCTTAATATTAGCGAGATTTACCTGCAACTGAAGGATGAGTCAAAGGCGCAGGAACATTTTAATGAAGGGCTAAACATCTTTCGTAATAAGAAAGACGTCGCCGAAGAGGGCCACACGCTTCTAAAAATCGGTGATCTCTATAAAGCAGCGGGTGAGCAGGCGAAGGCAAAGGCTTACTACAACCAGGCGCTCACACTCCTCCTTAAATCCCTACCCGAGTTTCACGACAATCAGCGGGAAGCGTATGCACTTTATTATTTGTCACTCGCGTACAGCGCCGTGAATGATGACCGCAAAGCTCTGGACTACTCCAACCGCGCGCTTTCAATTTTTCAATCCTTGCGGGACAGTGTAATGGTAGATATTATCGGCATCCGAATTGAAGAACTGTCCCAATCCATCAAAGAGAAATAATACCTCGTCCCAGGGGGTACCCATGCTAAGCATCAATAGGAAGACCGTTCGAGTTGTTCTTTCGTGTTTGGTATTCTTTGCCCCATCATATTTGCTGCCAGCGAGAACAGCACAGGGTCAAGCGAAGAAAGAGTCAGCGCAACCAGTTAAGCCCAGTGATAGCAACTCCCCTCCAGGACAAACTCCAGGACAAACTCCGCCTGGCCCAGTTCCTTCGACTGCAACCGGATCAAGCGACGATTCAAATAGTGAAACCATCCGGCAAATGCTCCGGCGCATCGAGGAGCTCGAGGGGCGAGTCAAAGAGCTTGAGGCACGGCAAGCACAAACCGCCGGGTCACCGAATGTAGCCGTGGGAACGACATCCCAGCAAAACACTGCGAGCGCGGACGTTGAGTCACCTGCGACTTCCCCAACCAACACGAATACCGGCCAGGGAACCATCCAGGCTGGTGCTAGTACACACGACGACCATCAGGATTTGCCGAACAGTACGCCCCGAATGCAAATACAGGGGTTTGCGGATGTAAACTATCGCGCTACTAATGAGAAGGGCAGAACGAATTCATTCTTTTTGGGACAGCTTGACCTCTTTATTACCTCGCGATTATCAGAGAAGTTCAGTGTCCTTAGCGAATTGATTCTCGACGCCGGTGAGGATAATGCGTTTACCTTCGAGGTCCACCGCTTACTTCTGAAGTATTCAATGAACGATTACTTCAATCTGAGCGCCGGCCGTTACCACACAGCGATCGGTTATTACAATACCGCATACCACCACGGATCATTTTTTCAAACGACCGTCAATCGCCCATTTCTCTTCGCCTTCGAAAGCAGAGGCGGTATTCTCCCGCTTCACAACGTCGGGCTATCAGTTACGGGACGCATTCCTTCAGTTCCATTTGGGCTGCGTTATGTCGCTGAGATCGGCAACGGTCGCGCAGCTCGTCCTTTCGCTCGACCGGTACAGAGCGCAGTTGATGAAAACAACGGTAAGTCCTTCAACCTCGCAATTATATCGCGCCCTAGCCAGGTGCCAGGACTGCAAACCGGATTCTCTGTCTACCACGACCGACTGACACCCCCTGGAGTTCCAACTGTTGGGCAGACAATTATGGCGGGTCACGTGGTCTACCAGAATGCACGCACGGAATCATTAAACGAAGCGATTGTTTTTCGTCACGCGTCAGCCGGTCGAATCTTTTATATTCCAGGTTTTTACACGCAACTCTCGCGACGCTTCGGGAACCTACGACCCTTTTTCCGTTATCAGTATCTGAACGTGCCTAGCGATGATCCGATCTATCGTGCTGTCGGTCGTCGAAACGGGCCTTCCATTGGTTTCAAGTATGATTTGAGTGACTTTGTGAATTTCAAAACACAATACGACCACACATCTCGCCGTGGACTAAGCGCGCTTGATGAACTGATACTGCAACTGTCTTTTACTTTCTGATCCGGAGACAGACGTTGTTCAGGGCCAATCGAATTCTTAATAATTTGCTCATCCTACTGTTGATGAGTGTACCGGCACTAGCGCCTGCAAATGCGGTCGAACAGCGATTGCCTCCGTCGTCGCTTCTTCTGTCAACAGTACTGCGCGGCGACTTGGCGATCATCGTCCATAAATCAAATCCTGTTCAGAATCTTTCTATGGCTGAACTGCGTGAGTATTTCTTAGCAGAGCGAAGTCACTGGTCAACACAGCAGAAAATAAGAATCGCGATGCGGGAACCTGGGTCACCTGAGCGTGAGGCCGTGCTACGCCTGATCTGCGGAATGAATCGTGATCAGGATTTCACTACATACTTCTTGCGTGCAAAATTCAGCGAGCAGGTAACAGACGAACCTCGTAATCTGGATTCGTCGTCGAACATGATCCGGTTCGTCGCCAACGTATCCGGTGCGATTGGCTATGTTCGTGCCGACGAAGTAGACCCATCAGTGCGTGTAATACGAGTGGATAACCTTTCACCCGGAGATCCGGGGTACAAGCTCGCCTTGCCTTAGCATCCAAAACATTCGAATTCGAACTCACACTCACACTTCCCTCGTCAGTCGGCTAGCCAGAACTTGGCTGGATCAGACCTTCAAAGCCACCTTTCCACGTCGCTATTGACATCTGTTTGAATCTGGCATAAACAGCCCATAGAAAACCATTTCGGGTAAGGCCACTTTCACCACGCCAGGCCCAGATCTCCAATGGCGAAGGAGAGCGGCTTCTTGAAGGCAAAGCATCACTCTTAAGTCCGCTTGTGCGGACCGGGGACTCATTTCGCCCCAGAAAGGATCAACTCCCATGATCACTCGCATGGTCCGTCTTTTCGTTTCCAAAGGAAGTTTCCTCACATTGCTGGCAGTAACCGTGTTAATGCCAGTTTTGTCCGCTAAAGCGCAGTGTCCACCGAACGTTTTGACTTCGGGCCTCCGGACACCGCTTGGCATCACTCAGTCAAATCAAAACAACCTCGTCGTTTCGGAGAGCGGCACATCGGGCGTATTGCACTCAGGTCGCATCTCCATCGTTGAACCCGATGGAACTCGCCACACGCTCTTGGACGGGCTGCCTTCCGCACCGAACGATATCGGAGATCCCTCAGGTCCGGCCGGCGTTTTTATGCGTGGACGCACGCTGTACGTCGCAATCGGTGTGGGTGATACCACGCTACCAAATCAATTCCCAAATCCGAGTCCGTCGTCGCCAATCTTCAGCTCCGTTTTGGCCATCCACTTCAGCGCCAGCGTCGAGAAAAAAACCTCGCAAGGTTTTTCACTTCCACTCTCTGCGCAGCAGACGTTGGCTTCAGGCCAGAAGGTGACGCTATCGAATGCCGATGGTGGCAAGCTCACCGTGGAGCTGATTGCTAATTTTCCGGATTTTACGGTTGACCCAACGAGGCCCAGTGGTTTTCGAAATGTGAATCCTTTTGACCTGATTGTTGTTGGCGATCAGGTCTACGTCACGGACGGTGGCCAGAACTTGGTCCGGCAGGTTGACATTGCGACGGGTGCGTTTTCGACACTCGTCTCTTTCCCCCAGATTGCAAACCCGATTCCCGGGTTCCCGGCGTTGACCGACGCAGTTGCGACTGGCATCGCGTACAACGACGGCCAGCTTTTGGTGACGCTCTTCACAGGCGTCCCGTTTCCGCCCGGTCAATCGAAAGTGGAGCAAGTTGATCCGCTGACGGGCACTCACTCAGCGTTTATCAGCGGGCTTAAGACGGCTATTGACGTGGGCCCAATAAGAGAAGGCAGCGAAACTCATTATCTCGTGCTTCAACATGCCTCAGTAGGACCCTTCTTCGGATCGCCGGGGCTTCTGCTACATTTCGAATCACCAGCTGGTCCACCAACCGTCGTTTCCAACTGCTTAACGAGACCAACTTCCATGGTGGTTGACGAAAGAACTGGGTTGACCTACGTAACTGAATTGGCTGGCCGGATTATTGAGATATCGGGAGCGTTGTAGAGCTTTTGGTCCAAGCGCCGCTTTTGCAAAAACGGACGAACGGATACCGAAGCAGTTTGCCTTTGCGCGGACTTTCGGGTCTTTGCCGATCCGAGGTGATTTCTTAATCGCAAAGAACACAAAGTCCGCGCAAACGATACTGATTACAAACAAAGCCGCCAGATCGCCTGTCGCCAAATGCGCGTTGACCTTTCGCGCGAGTCAAGTCATTCTTCACGATTGATTCTGTCAATCACTCAATATGAATACACTTCGGTCCAAACTACAAAATAATCGCAGAGTAATAACCCTCCACACTCTTCTGAGCCAGGCCGGCTTGGTGTGCGCGCTGTTGTTAGTGTCAGTCATAGTTCACGGCCAAGATAGGGTCTGGCCACAGTTCCGCGGGCCGGAATCAAATCCTGTGGCAACGCATCCGCGCCTGGCGGAACGTTGGTCCAAGACCGAGAACGTGGAGTGGTCGCAAGAGATCCCGGGACGCGGGTGGTCCTCGCCAGTCGTAACTAGCGGTAAGGTGTACGTAACCACCGTAACAACGGAGGGCAAGTCGAAGCCACCGCAGATCGGCACAGAATACAGCAACGAGTACGTCGCGGAACTACAGAAACAGGGCCTCCCGATACAAGAGGTCTTGAAGCGCGTGACGGAGCGCGACATCGAGCTACCGAGCGAGGTGACGCTGCATTACTTGATTTATTGCCTGGACCTGAAAAGCGGAAAGGTGGAATGGAACAAGGAGTTTTACATAGGGCATCCGCCTGGCGGGCGTCATCGCAAGAACAGCTTCGTCTCAGAGACTCCTGTAACCGACGGGAAGTTCATTTACGTGTATGTGGCGAATCTGGGGTTATGGGCATTTGACTCGAAAGGCAACCTGGCTTGGACCACTCCGCTTGAAGCGAATCCGATTTACCTGGATTTGGGAACGGGGAGTTCGCCAGCGCTCGCTGGGAACCTGCTGGTTATCGTGAGCGATAACGAGAAACAGCAATACATCGCCGCGTTCGACAAGCAAACGGGCAAGCAGGTCTGGCGCACGAATCGCGATCTCGGCGGCAAAGGGCAGCCAGTTCAGCGGTCAGGATGGGCGACGCCATTTGTTTGGCGGCAAGCGCTACGAACCGAGATCGTGACCGTTGGACCAGAGACGGTGGTTAGTTACGATTTGGAAGGGAGAGAGTTGTGGCGCATGTCGGGAATGGCGACGACGCCGATTCCAACGCCTTTCGCCTATGAAGGCTTACTTTATATCAATGGCGGTCGAGGTCGTCCGTTGTTTGCACTTCGTCCGGGCGCCGCCGGCAACATTTCTCTAAAAGAAGATCAAACCTCAAACGAGTATGTGGTTTGGTCGCAGGCGCGGGCTGGAACTTATCTTCCGTCGTCCGTGGCTTATGAGGGAGCCGTGTACACGTTAACCGAGACTGGAATCTTGAATCGCTTTGACGCCAAGACTGGAAAGCAGACTTACAAGACACGAATTGATCCCGCGGCCACGGCTTTCACGACTTCACCCTGGGCCTACAACGGCAAACTGTTCTGCCTGAGCGAAGAGGGCCAAACGTTCGTGATCAGAACGGGTGAGCAGTTCCAGTTATTGCACGTGAATGAACTGGATGAGATGGCGCAGGCATCGCCAGCACTGGTGGGTGAGCGCTTGTTGATACGGACGGAACACCGACTCTACTCGATCCGCCGCAAAGGATAGCGGGCATGCGTGCTGAATTCAGATCTGTATGCATTTGCGAAATCTGTGGCTGAATCCCGCGACTGGTTTGTATCTCCGATTAATTTACGATTCTGGTTTGTCTTGTTCGCAGTCGGTTCTCGGTAAAAAGTCGATCCATGCATTGCTCAAACAGGCAAATTAGATCGTTAACGGCGGCCTTCGTGAGTCTTCTGGCCCTCTGCGCGTTACCTGGTTCCGTCGCCTCTCAGCAGGCCGAGAAACCACTCGTCTTTCGCAACGTAGACGTGTTTGACGGTTCGCATCTGATTCGAAACACGACCGTCCTCGTTCGCGATGGTATGGTTCGCGCTGTCGGTCAGGATATCCGGATTCCTTCATTCGCAGAAGTAATCGACGGCAAGGGTAAGACGCTCTTGCCCGGTCTCATCGACGCGCACGTACATCTCGGTATTTCACAGGGAGAACAATTCCTCCGTGATGCTTTGAACTTCGGCATCACGACAGAGCTTGAAATGTGGGGCTCCGATGCGAGCCTGGCGCTAAGGAACAAGATCACTGCCGGCGGCATTAAGGACCTTGCCGATTTGCGCACCGCGGGCACCGGCATCACCGTTCCACGCGGCCATCCGACCCAAATGGGTGGACCTCCTTTTCCGACTCTTGGTCCAAGTGATGACGTCCGAGGATTCGTCGACGCCCGGATCGCTGAGGGTGGAGACTACATCAAAGTCATCTACGAGCATGCGTTTCCTACTTTAACAAAGCTGCAGCTCGAAGACGTGGTCGCCGCGGCTCACAGACGCAACAAACTTGTCGTGGTCCATGTTACGACGCAGCGGGACGCTCGCGACGCGATAGCAGCGGGCGCCGATGGCCTGGCGCACATCTTCGCGGATTCGGTACCCGAGACCGACTTCGCCAAATTTGCGGCCGAGCACCACGTCTTCGTCATTCCTACGCTGAGCGTCGTCGAAGCGATAACCGAAACTTCCTCAAAACCCTGGTGGCAGGATCAGCCTAAAGTGAGTCCATTTATTACGCCGTCAATGAGAGGCAATCTCGAGAGGAAGTTCCCTTCGGGTTTTCGTGCGAACTTGAAACTTGCGAATGCTGTAGCAGCGGTCTCTGCTCTTCGACTCGCCGGAGTTTCCATTCTCGCAGGAACCGATGCTCCCGCACCGGGCTTAGCCCACGGTCTAAGCCTCCACCATGAGTTGGAATTGCTGGTGCGTTCAGGCCTTACGCCGCTTGAGGCCCTTGCGGCGGCAACTTCGGAATCAGCACGCGCTTTCGGCTTCCATGACCGCGGGCGCATCGCCGCTGGAACGCGCGCTGACCTGGTGCTGATCAACGACGACCCGACCGTAAATATTACTGCGACCAGAGACATCGTCGGAGTGTGGAAGCTAGGTGTTCGTTTCTCGCGCTATTCTGGCGAGCGAACGGAAAAGCAATAGTCCTGAACCAGAGTACACCTCAATTGAGTGGATGGTTCAGATCCTTTCCAGTAGAAGATTAGTTTATCTCTCCTACGCATCTGCGTCGGAGGGAACCTGCGGTCTTAGAGCTTATTAGTGGCTAAGGAAACAAACACTCACTCCTCTGGCGCAGCTGCTTAAGTCAGGAAAAGAAATCGCCTGTTGTAGGTGGGATCTGAACCTTCCGCTCACGGCCGTGAATGGGATTTTCCTCTTTTACGCGGATCATTTTCGCTGTCGAACAATTGAAGACGGTGAGTTTTGCGGCTGTGAGTTAGTCGGCGTCATTGGTGCGATGAGCCTTGATGACCATAAATTCGGCCCATGTCTTTCCTTCATCGAGAGACCTTTCGCCACTCCATGTAAAGTGGTTTTCTGTTATGTTTGAAAAGGTAACTCGAGTAAGGCTATTCGGAGCAAATGTATCGATGAAATTGAAAGTAATGGTCTTCGGGGCCACGTGAACGCCGCCGAGGTTTTCTGGCCCCAACTCCAGCCAGAAGCCCGTTGCATTCAGCCATCTCATTACCCAGGTTTTCTTTTCAACGCTGTAGGAGCGGAAATTCATTCCATGGACAACGAGTGCGCCTGTTTGATTTGTCATTCGATACTCATCTGCGATCACGTAGCCATCTAGAATATAATGGCCCACCCAAGTTGCCTGGTAGGGTTGCCACGTCCCATCTTCTCCCTTCAGTTTTACATCACAGCGCCATTTACCAATGATGAAGGCGAATTGGGAGAGTTCAGGAGGTGCCTTGGGATTAGGCTTTCCGTATTCTTCGTCACGATTCATAGCTTGAGCGTCCTTCCGACTGAGTAGGTTATTGTCCAAAGACAGAGGTTAGAGACAGACGTTGCCGCTAACTTAGCCTGGTCTAACGAGCAACACCCCTTCGCCGCCGCTGAATACGCCCGCTACACACCCGGTCATCAGCGTCGCTAACGTAGCTGCCAGCAACGCTCGTAAGCCGAGGCTGGCGAGATCGTCGCGACGCGAGGGAGCAAGTGCCGCCGTGCCGCCTACAAAGATTGCCATCGCTGCCACGTGTGCGAATCCGCAAAGCGCGTAACTCAGGATCACCACGGTCCGAGGATCGGTTATCTGCCCGCTTGAGATTGACTGTGCGAGATGGTTATATGAGAAAACCTCAGTCAGTATTACTCGCTCGCCCAACAAGCGCGCCGCAATTGGTACATCGCTCCCTGGCAATCCAAGCAGAAAGGCGAAGGGATAGAAACACCAGCTCAAGATTCTCACAAACGAAAGCGGTTCGCTCATTCCCAACCACGAACTTCCGGCCCCGAGTAGTTTGTCGACCAGGGCTACAATTCCCAGAATTGCAATGAGCAGTGCCGAGACTCCTGCAGCCAGCTTTAGCCCTTCCATAGCTCCTTCGATAATTGCGCTTATCAGATTTTTTGACCGCGTCGACGCGTCGTCCGGAGGAACGGCTGCAAGCGTCTCCGGCGTTTCGCTTTCGGGAGTAAGCAGTTTGGCTACGACCACGCAGGCAGGAATCGCCAGAACAGAAGCGGAGATCAGGTGACCCGCGATTTGTGGAAACACACCGGTTAGAAAGGCCACATAAACTCCGAGCGTACTTGATGCCACAGTTGCAAGGCCCGTAGTCAAAACAAGCAACAACTCCGAGCGCGTCATCTTCTCCAGATACGGTCGGACCACGAGCGCCGATTCAATTCCAACAAAGATGTTCGCCGCACTGGAGAGGGATTCTGCGCCGCTGATTTTCATCGTTCGGTGGAAGAGCCTGGCGAAGAGTCGTACGAATATCTGCAACACGCGCAAGTGATAGAGCATAGAGGTGAACGCGGCAAAGAAAATTACCACCGGAAGAACTTGAAAGACGAGGATGAAGCCTATGGAGCCTGACTCTCCGGGGCTTGCCGCAAGTGGTCCAAACAGGAACACCGAACCGCTCTTTGACGCGTTGAGTAAGACCAGCACCCCGTTGTTCAGCCAGAGTAAGATTCGATGCGAAACAGGTAAGCGAAAAATAATAAGACCAATCAGAAGTTGCAGAGCGACTGCCCAGGCGATCGTTTTCCACGCAATCTTTCGTCGATTACTGGAAAGCAACCAGGCGATTCCTGCGAAGATCATGAAGCCCATGAGTGACACCGCGTGATGAATCATCTCGGTCCATCCTCTTGCTGGTTTTTAATTGCAGGGGCCGTAAGATACGAGATGAATGAAGCGCGAGGCAAATTGGGGCGTGGTTATTCTTCCATTCGTATCTGTGGTCTTCGAGTTTTTACACACTCTCCGCCCGTTGGTAGGACTTTCGCTTTTTATGCCACAGTCATCGCGCCGGGCGGTGTTTATACATTGAAGCAGTAAACAACGTCGAGAGGGGAAAAACAGATGCGCTCACTTTCTATTATCACGTTACTTGTTTGCTATTGGCTGGTTCCCGTTAATGCAATCTGCCAGGAGTCTAACGCTCAAAGAAGAACCCAGGAAATCGTAGCCTCCTTCAACAAGGAGAAGTATGCGGTGAAAGAGAAACACGGCGTCAGAAGAGAAAAGTACAAGAAAGTTCTCAGCGAGCCTGTGATTAAGCAAAACATCAGAGATTATTCAGGCGTCTATGAAGTATCGGACCTGGGCTATCTCATTAACATACAAGTTGGAAGCGACGGCAGTGTAAAAGCAATCGGCTCCGAACCAGCGAACGGCGGTACTCGGCAGACGCGTAGCTTTAGACTTGAAGGCGCAAAGATCACTGGTGCGATGCTCACAGGCACGAAAATTTATGACGATGGAGCAAGCGAGAAGTTTGAAGGCGTCTTCATCAACCGAACCGAGTTTAATAGTCCGACAGATAATGGTGTCAGTACAATTGGATTAGGGGTTGTCGGTAATCCGGTGGAGTTCGCGGGCGTAACATTAGATAAGCTCTTTTATCAGTTGAAGCAATAAAGGAACGTCGGTTATGTGCGTTGGCGACGATGTGAAGATAGAGAAGCGAGGAATGAAGAGAATGAAGGCAGAAGGAGATGCGGACAGTTTTGGTGCGTACGCTGAGATGTCATGGTTCATGACTCGTGGTAATATTTCGGAGAGCGTTAAGGACGCATCCGGTCCGCGGAAAGGGTAGAAGCCCACCTCTTTGCAGAAAATCTTCGCGAACCTTCTTTCAGCCCGAGAGCGGACAACGGGCGCTTCGATGAAAGGAGTTCGCTATGTCCATCGATTCCCCAGAAGTATCACGCGCACTTCCGGACCGTCCTAATCTCCGACACCTGAAAGATCAAGCCAAGGATCTGCTCAAGACCGGCCGTGCTGAGTCGCTCACTGACGCACAGTTCAAGATTGCCCGTCTCTATGGGTTTTCGAGTTGGCCCAAGCTCAAGGCCCACGTCGATTCACTCGAAGAGATCGGTCAACTCAAGGAGGCGATTGATACTAATAACTTAAGACGCGTCAAAACACTCATGACCCGCAACCCATCGTTACACCGCGCTCCACTTGGTTACGCCAAGGATGGGCCGCTCACATGGGTTGCCGAATGCCGCGTTCCGTGGGAATCACCGAGTGCGGTGAGATTGGCCATGGCGGAATGGATGCTCGCGCACGGATCGGACGTGCACCAGGGGGGCGACGGACCGCTCATGCGAGCCGCGCTCAACGGATATCGCATTCCGATAATGGAGCTTCTGGTGTCGCACGGCGCCGATGTGAACGCGCTGTGGCACGGACATTTTCCCATCATCTTTGCCCCGTGCGAGTCAATGGACCCGGCCGCTCTCAAATGGCTTCTCGATCACGGTGCAAATCCGAACTGTCGCGACCATGGGTACGAGATAAGCGGCCATCCATATCCGGGCACGGCTCTCGACTACCTCATTGCTTCGTACGCACGTTCCACACAACGACTGAGCACGTGCATCGACATCCTTCTCGACGCTGGCGGCGTTACCAGGTACGACGTGCCTGGCGTGCTCGACATCCTCCGTGGCCGCCTTGATCAACTTGGGGAGCATCTTGAGGCGAATCCAGCACTGGTGAATCGGCGCTTCTCGGAACTCGACTGCGGCCAAACCGGCGCCCGCCGTCTCCTGCTCCAGGAAGCGACACTGCTGCACGTGGCAGCAGAGTACGGCAATGTGGAAGCGGCCAGACTCCTTCTGGATCGCGGTGCAGACGTAGACGCGCTCGCCTTAGTAGATGAAGGCGGGGTCGGCGGGCAGACGGCAATTTTTCACGCCGTAACGCAATTCAACGATTTTGGTTTGCCCGTGGCGCAGTTGTTAATAGACCACGGAGCGGACCTCTCCATTCGTGTGAAGCTTCCGGGTCATTATGAGCGGCTCGATGAGGTGATCGAATGCACGCCCTTAGGATACGCACGACGATTTCCTGGCGTTGAAGGGAAAACCGTAACTCTGTTGCGAGAACGAGGCGGCGTGGAGTGAACCAGCCTATGCGTGCTTGGTTTGTAACGTCCGATCGTGGTGCGTTACATCAGCATATCGCCTCTCCATACGGCGCAGCGATCAGTTTTGCTGGAATCTTTATTTACAGGACGAGGAGGATAGGCATTAAGACGCAGCAGCTACGGGAGCGTCAGTCATCAGTTACAGATGGCGGCGGATGGGTGCTGAAGCGATAATAATCATCCATTCGCGTCTGTAAATTGCGATAGCCAACCACGAGCATCCCAATCAAAACCAGTTGTAAGACTTCTATCAGCCCCCAAATTACTAACAAGGATCTCACGTTACCTCCCTGACGGCACTTGTAACTGGACGCCCGATTGACCATACATGATGGTCAGAGCGCCTTGATGATTCTTAATGCCTTCCGCGCGTGCACGCTCAATCTCTAATTGCAGCTCCAGCCTCTTGATCTCAAGCAACGCCGGATTAGCAAAAGTCTGAGCTTCGATCTGCTTTGTCTGCGCTGCGACCTTCGCAGCTTCAAGTCTCGCCTCTTCGGCTTGCTTCTGTTTTTCATTGGCAACGACACCAGAAGCGGCGGCTTCGACTCTGTCATCTAAGAAATCAGGATTGCCGATTTGAACTGATTCCGTGACGAGCAACAACTGACTGCCAAGCTGTGGACGCAACGATTCTAAGATCCTTTTTTGAATCAGCTCCTGATTAGCGTAGATCTCATAAGCTCCGTAATCGGCGAAGGAATTGCGCGCTTCCGTTTGTACAATTCCTTTCAAGATCTCGTTGCGCCGTCGGTGTCTCTCTTCTTCCGAAAACCCATACTTCCGGACGTACTCCGCTATCTTTGTGGGATCTGTGTAAGCAGTCAGGGAAATATCGACCTGTAACGCGGCGTTGTCTTTACTGGTTACACGTACCGGTGCACTCTCCGTAAACGACTTGATGTTAACCTCATAGCTCTTGCGACCAGGTGCAATCGTCGTGAACCATCCGTCCGATGCGGTGTAGATGCGCTCAATCGCTCCCCACTTCGTGACAACCTGCACCGTTCCTTCCTGTGCAAACTTGATGTTCGAGAAAGTCACAACTCCCCCGATTAGGAGCGCGATGACTATGAGAATCAGCACAGCGATGAAGAATTTGCCTTTCGGCATAGAGTTCCCTCCTCTGGAGATAGTCAGAATCTCAGGCGACTGTTCTCTATTCATACCTTTTTATACGCTGAACCGACTAACGGAGTTGTGAATTCCGCATGAACAAACATTTCTCAGCCGCCGATAACCGCCATCTTTTTTCCGGTTAGATAAAAGAAGCCATTCGCTTCAAATCGAAAATCCTGCCAAAAACCAGGACCCATCCTTGACTGTCGCCTCGTACTAATCCTTTCCTATTGACACCCGATAGGACGTGCGTTATGCTTTCGCTCCTGTTGGATGGCTAGAGGACAATATGAAGAAACAAAAAGCGGATCTCCTGCAGGGAACGCTGGAACTGCTCGTGCTGCGCCTGCTGCGCTCAGGACGGTACAACGGCTGGGACATCATGCAACGTCTCCAATTGGTTTCGGGTGAGGTATTGAGTGTGACGCCGGGCGCGCTCTATCCGGCCCTGCATCGATTGGAAGAACGAGGGCTAATCTCTGCGTCATGGGGACCATCGGAGAACAACCGCAAAGCCAAGTTCTATGAGTTGACCGCCACCGGTCGCAAGCAACTTGAAGCGCAGCGCAAGGAGTGGGAGCGTTTCTCCGGCGCCGTCGCTCTGATCCTGCGTGACGCCTGAGGAACTGACGTGTCCATTACTAAGCTAAAGCGTCGCTGGCGCGCAATAATTCATAAGGACGAACGGGAACACGAGCTCGATGAAGAGTTGCGCTTTCACTTAGAACGCGACATCGCCCAGAACCTTGATGCTGGCATGGACCAGGAAGACGCTCGCTACGCGGCCTTGAGAGGATTCGGAGGTATCGAACAGAGTAAGGAAAAATGTCGCGACGCGCGTGGTGTCAGATTCATTGACGAGCTCTGGCAGGACGTGCGCCACGGCCTGCGATTGCAAAGAAAGAATTTCGGCTTTTCTGCGATCGCGACGATCATCCTGGCTCTTGGCATCGGCGCAAGCACAGCGATATTCAGCGTGGTAAATGCAGTGCTCTTGCGGCCCTTGCCATATAAAGAGCCAGACCGTCTTGTGATCATCTGGGATCAGGTTGCTCGACTAGGTCTTAACCGCAACATCGTTTCTCCTGCAAACTATTTGGATTGGCAGCGGCAGAATCATGTCTTCGCCAAGATGGGCGCTTACACTGAGGCATTCTTCAATCTCACCGAAGAGGGTAGCAATCCTGAGCGGATTGCGGGGATGATTGCTTCGCCCAGTCTAATGTCAACACTCGGTGTTGAGCCAGCGTTGGGTCGCGGCTTCCTTTCTGAAGAAGGACGAGATGCCGGTCCGGCAAACCCTGTAATTATTAGCCATGCCTTATGGAAAAGGCGCTTTGCTTTTGATCCAAATCCTGTCGGCAAGACCATTGGTCTGAACGGGGGCCATTACACCGTCATAGGGGTAATGCCCGCAGAGTTCATGCTCTCCGGGAAAAAGGTTGATGTTTTTCGGCCTTTAGCACTCAGCACTGAGCAGGTGAATAACCGTCGCGGGCGCTATTTGACTGTCATTGCACGGCTCAAGCCGAGCGTTACTATTAGCCAAGCCCAAGCCGACATGAACTCGATCACCGCCCATCTGGCCGAGCAATATCCGGACATCAACACAGATCGCGGTGCGAACGTTTCGTCGCTCGAGGACGAAGTCTTAGGTGCCGTCCAACGCCCACTCGTTCTACTCCTTGGTGCTGTCGGATTTTTCCTGCTCATAACATGCGCGAACGTTGGCAATTTGCTCTTTGCACGTTTTATCTCTCGCCGGCCTGAGATTGCAATTCGAACCGCACTCGGCGCTTCTCGGTTGCGCATCGTCAACCAACTCTTCGTCGAAAGTCTCATATTGACCTTCATGGGCACTGCCCTTGGGTTGGTGGTCGCAAAGTTGGGGATGGATCTGATCGTGGCCCTGAGTCCTGGCAATGTTCCCCGCATCGGCGACGTGCGTTTGAATGGCCGGGTACTCGGCTTTACCATGGCGGTGTCGATTCTTACAGCCATTCTGTTCGGATTGTTACCGGCACTGCAGGCTTCGAAAACTGATCTCTACGACTCGATAAAGGGGGACAGTGTTTCAATTGCAGGTCGAGAGCACAGAGGTGCTCGCAGTACGCTGGTGATTGTCGAGGTCGCACTCAGTTTTGTGTTGCTCGTCGGGGCCGGCTTGATGATCAAAAGCATCATCCAGCTACAACGCGTGAATCCAGGCTTCGTTTCAGAGCACGCGGTGGCAATGGATCTATCGCTGAACTACAGCTATAACGAGCCGCAAAAGCGCGCAAGATTTTTTCAGGAACTGGTTCAACGAATCGAAGCTCTAGCCGGCGTTCGCTCCGCGGGTATTACTGATAATCTGCCGCTGAGTGGCGAAGATGCCAGCCGTCCTTTCACGTTTGTCGAAGGATCAGCGTCACCTGAAACTAAAAAACTGGCAGCGGAGCACCGCCGAATCAGCCCACACTACTTTGATGCCATGGGCATAACGCTGGTTACGGGTCGCTTCTTCACCGAACACGATAACGATCAATCCGCTGCCGTTGTCATAGTCAACGAAACTCTGGTGCGGCGCTTCCTACCGAATCAATATCCGATTGGCAAGCGATTGATTATCGACGATGGACCTGTCCGTCCGCGCGAGATCGTCGGTGTCGTGCATGACGTGAAGCATTTCGGTTTAGACGTTGCAGCGGAGCCAGAGCTGTATGTCCCGCAGCTCGATCGTCCGTGGCCGAACATGACGCTCGTTGTGCGGGCGACCGCTGACTCGACTGCACTGGTGACGGCAATTCGCGGTGAGGTCGCGGCCGCAGATAAGGGTATCCCAGTCGCGAACGTTAAGACGATGGACGAATACGTCACAACATCGATTGGACCGAGGCGTTTTACTATGTTCTTACTTGGCGGCTTTGCTGGGCTCGCATTGCTGCTGGTAACAGTCGGGATCTATGGAGTAACTTCATTTATCGTGACACACCGCACACGGGAGATCGGCATCAGGATGGCGCTGGGTGCACAAAAAAAGGACGTTTTGCGTTTGATTATCTGGCAGGGAACAAAACTGACATTGATTGGTACTGGGATTGGCCTGATCGCTGCATTCGCCTTGACACGTCTAATGAGGGCTTTGCTATTCGACGTGAGCACCACTGATCGACTAACTTTCGCAGGAGTTGCACTCCTACTGGCCGGGATTGCGCTTACAGCTTGCTACATTCCTGCGTTGCGTGCGACGAACGTGAATCCGTCGGAGGTGTTGCGTTATGAATGAAATTCCAAGATATGTTCCTGTGCTCGAGTCAGTAATTGGTCACTTTCGTACTTTCGAATAACGCAAGCTTAGAAGGTGAACGCTTTCGGCCGTGATCGAATCGACCATCCATTTCAAATTACTACCATCGCGTAAAGATCGAGGACTTCTCCTTCGTCATTTAGCCGGCTCTTTCTTTCGCCGTGCTAAAAAAATATCGTCCCCGATATTCTGCTCTGTAATAAGTCCTTTGGGCCTGTCGTATTCCGGCAATGACCTTTAGAGAGTTCATCGTCTACGTTCTGCGCGAGGAAATGCGCGAACCCCGACGTCCTGGTAGTGAAACACCAAAGGCAGTTCTCGACGCACAACAGCAAGGAAGCTCTGGCGTCGGCTGACTCTCAGCCGACTCAGAGTGTCCTTGTCCCGAAGTTTGTTTCGCGATAGGGATGTATGCGGGTCAGGTGGTAATGAAAGGAATGGTCTGACTTGGTATTTTCATCTGAACGGGAAGGACCGCTAGACCATCTGCTCAGTAGGTACACCATCGGAGTCTATCCCCTATTACAAGATGGTAACGGTTGGGTTGTTACAGGTAGACTCGGACCCAAGGATGCTGGAGCCCTTTCGAACGTGTGAGGACGTTGGTATGCCGGGTGGTGAGGGCTTATTGTGCTAACGACTGGACCACTTTGAGTCTGGTTTGCCTGTCAAGTTGGCAATCCACGTTTTCGCTGCAGTTTTTCTCACGCTTCGATCTTACGAGACGATGGCCCGTGTTCTATAACATCCTACTCACCGAATACTGCATCTGTCGACCGGTATTCGCTTGCGCTTCGTCCCGTCAGCTCCTTGAACGTTCGAGAAAAGTAGTGGCTGTCAGCAAAGCCAACTCGAACAGCCACCTCTTTCACGCTGTAGCGGCTGGAGGCCAGCAGACGCTTGGCTTCCTCGATTCGCGTTTGACGCAGCAATTGGCGAAAACTCACACCAACCTCTTGATTTAGAATGTGTGAAAGTTGCACTGCTGTGATTCGCAGCGAATTAGCGACCTTCTCGAGATCCAGATTGGGATCTGCGTGACTCTCAGCGATGATTCGCATGACGTTGCGCACTGTATCAAAGTTCAATTCTTTGTGCGTGTGCTCACAGGGCTTAAGTGGCAAAACCTTTCTTATGGCAGTCACTAGCTCGAGGTCGTTCCTATGACATTGATCACTCAGAATGAATTCGCCCCGGATAATTTCTCCATTGCCATTCTTGACCGCCACCCGCCGGAGAATCAGGATTGGCACATCTGCGTACGCCTCCCGAATCCGACTGATGAAGGGTCTTCGCATTGGGTAATTTGGAGCACCGATAATGATAAAGTCGATCTCTTGATTTCGGTGAATGATGGACCCATTCTGCTTGGTATCGATCGAAGTTAGTCGGGCGCACGGCGTATCACGGAGTATGGCAATGATATGCTCACAGCAATCAATCGCCATGATGTGCAACTTTTCTTCAGGTTCCGGAACCATTCCTTCTTTAGTAACCATCTCTTCTCCTTCCGACAGTCACATCTCAATCGATGCCTTCCGCAGTTTGGATCTGAAGCCCACTAAGATCCAAGACGAGGCCTGAGAACGAAAGTTTGTTGGGCTGTTAATCAAACCGATAGCTGGATCTATTGGCGCGTTATACTGGTAGGAACCACCCTGAAACCCACATTTAGAGCAAACGCTATGTGTAAAACTCCACCAGCTGCACCTACCCGAGGGTCCTATCATTTCAACGGTCCTGTCCACCCTAAGGATCTTCACTGCGGGAAACCAAGTGGGTTTTATTACTCCAACTGCTACCGGCGTCTGTGGAAAACTCCACCGGTATATTGCAGTCTCCTTCTAGAGTCGTTGCGAAGGGCCCATATTGCGCGTGTTGACGGCGAGGGCCACTACTTCGCGCCGGAAAACTCCATCGCTTAAAACGGCTTCTACACGACAAACCACTTGAATCACCCGCGCTGCATTGCTACATTTTATTACGCACGACATCCCACGTGTTCGCGTTGGGCAAATCTCGCCAACGCTTAAATCTTCACCCAGTAAGTTCAAGCCCCGACGTTAAGTCAGTCCCTTGAGAGCCTGGGCTAGCGGAGCATCGGTTCCTGGAAATCTGGACCGGCCCTGCTGAGGGTATTGCTCAGCTCCAAGTCGATTAGGAGTTTTCGGCCGTGACCGAAGGTCGCTTTTGGCCGGACGGTCGAGGTGTGTCTTTTCACCAGATTGCGTTTTTCAAACGCAGTCGGCGGCGAACATTTGGTTACTTCAGCCGCTTTTAAAGGATAAGGTTCAGTGAAAATCAAAAGATCAAAGCAAACTATTTTTTCTTCCTTCTTTCATATCTCAATGCTTGTCATAATGTCGTTGCTCGCCTGCGGAATCGCGGGCGCAAGCAAAGCCCTAACCGCCTGGCAAGGAACGCTGTCGCCAACCAGGTTTTCTGAGACTGCGACACGAACGAAGCCTTCGGCCCACTCCACCACCATAAAAAACGTTAACAACGATCGTTTTAACTCAGTTCGTTCTCGGGCGAATAGCATCTCCAACAGCCCTGCGAGTGCCATTGCCTTGGAGCGCGCCTTCGCTGCGGCAAGCGGTTTCGGTCTCTCTGGCCGGTTTAGCATCGCTCATAATCCAGGAAGCTCGACCGTCTCCTTGCCTTCGCGGATCACAAACGCCGGATCGCTGGAGCCAGCAGCGCCGTTGCTGATAACGGAATTCGATACGGCTCGCGCCATTGCCCTCGATTCCGTTACAGGCAAAGCCGAACCATTTACGTCAACCTCACTCATTCAATGGGCTCCGGCTGCCGACTTGCAGACGCGGATTTCACTTTTCGCGATGAACATTGGGCCGTCCTTTGGCGATCCAGACGCTTCGTCAGTTACGGTTGACGCGGAAGACTTTGCGAGGAACCACTATCCCCTACTGGTCGAATCTATGTCTGAAGTTCCAGCGTGTCCCGGGTTGTATATGGTGGTTGTTAGATTGGACGAGAACCTAGGATCTGTGGGCGATGTACTTATCAGCATCCAGGCGCACGGGAAAAAGAGCAACCGCGCCCGAGTCGGCATCGGGTTTGTTGGCGCTGGGCTGCCCGATGACTCAGAACCAACGCCCATCGGCACGGAAAGCGTAACAGCCGGAATGGCGTCAAATACTCCCTCAATTACTGGGTTCGAGTTGCACGACGCGGCGGACAACATCTATCCGCTTTCAGATGGAATACAGATCACCCGAGGAAGTAAGCCAGAGCCACTGCGAATCTATGCGCTGACAAGCACAGGTATGGTGGTCGGCAGCGTTCGGCTGAAGCTCAGTAATATTGACGATCACATAGATAACAACAGTCCCTTCGACACTAATCAATTCAGCTTATCGCAGCTTGGGGCAGGCACTTCTCAGATGATGGCTACACCTTACACGAAACGCAATGGTAAGGGGATGCAAGGCTCGAGTTTGGCGGTGTCGATTCAGGTAGTAGACCAGACCCCGACGCCGACTCCGACTCCCACGCCAACTCCGACTCCCACGCCAACTCCAACTCCAACTCCAACTCCGACGCCAACTCCGACAC
Source organism: Acidobacteriota bacterium (assembly GCA_046725195.1). Taxonomy (GTDB): domain Bacteria; phylum Acidobacteriota; class Blastocatellia; order Pyrinomonadales; family Pyrinomonadaceae; genus PSRF01. Next base: position 20,011 of record JBKOYD010000128.1, read on the forward strand.
CGACGCCCACTCCCACATACCGCGTGAGTGGGTTTGAGCTTCACGACGCTACCGACAGGGTCTATCCGCTGTCAAACGGAACGCCACTGGTCGCGGGCAGTATGCCCGAACCGCTCTTG
>JBKOYD010000070.1:0-9144 GCA_046725195.1 Acidobacteriota bacterium
CCTTCGAGATAAACTGGCTTATATCGGCTAGCGGATCTTCCCGAACGGCTTCACGGGGTTGCTCTGTCGAGCTAACAGTGTCTTCAAGTGTCTCATTTTCTTTTTCGGACATGGTGCGTCTCCTTACTTTCAACTAGATTCAGACAGACGCGAACCGCCTCAACTCGGTTTCAACGATTTCCCATACTTCCGGTTTCATGTGCGTCTGCTCCTAAACTCGTGCTTTGCGCTTGGCTTGTTCCCTACTGGCGGAATTCGGTTTTGCCGCAATGCAAAGCAAACTGTATTCGCGTACTAAAAACGCGATACTGTCAGAATTACCGGGTATTTTTGGACTTTACTGATTTTTGTCTGGAAGTGTTGGTACGAGAATCAAATTCTCGTGGGTCGTATGCAAACCCGAGGTGGAACCACCCAAAGGTGTTTGGCGAGACAACGCGATCATGAACTACGCTAGTGAGGCCACTGATACCGGTTAGTCGCAGTCTGCAATGCCGTGCAGACTTGCCAGCACCCGCCCGTAGCAGGTCTGCCTCAGCGCCCTGCCTCGCCCATTCATGATGGGAACCCAATCATGGAACCATCCGTGTGGCGAGGTAGCGGAGGTCTTCAAGATGGTTCTTCTGCAGCTCGAATTTTCTGGGCCCCATCCTTATCTGCACCTTTTTCCCATTCGCAATCCTCAGGAATGTCTTATAGGTGAGAGAGATGGCGATCCCTTGACTAACATAATCCTCTGAATTCGCATTCGCCGGAGCGTTTACCGTGAATGAAGGAACATGCTCCAGCGGACCCAGGGTTAGACGTTTCCCATCTACCAAGGCAGTCAGTTTGCGGAAGTCTGTGTACTTCCAGTCCTGGGATGTTGAAGTGAGCGAGAAGAGTACCCTTTTTGGCTCTGTTCTCAGGGTTCGTCCCGAGTAGGTAAACGATGCATTTAGGCTCGCTTCATCACCGCCGACGTATTTTGATGAAGCGAGAGGTTCACCATAAACCTGCAGTGGATTAAGCCGCACAGTCGTAATCTCTTTAACCTGATCGTAACTCGTCTCGACCTTTCCGTTGTGCTTAGAGATGTCCTGCGGTGTTATGACGTCGTCTTTCCCTAGTCCGAGCGTAGCCAATGCAATGACTATCGCGAGGGTCAAAATTAGCCGCACGTGGTTCTTCATGGTGATTCCTTTTTATAGTGTCGTCATGTTCGATGGAGTCGTGCACGAGGCGATCTGCGTCTGTAGACTCCGCCACCATCGTTCTCCTTCGGGTTTCACCTTGAAGTTGCAGATAGTTTCTGCACAGTACGAAGGTTATTACATGCCCATGCCGCCGTACACTGCGCCAGGCTTGTCATCCTCCTGAATCTCGGAAATCAGGCCCTCAGTTGTCAGCATCAAACCGGCAATTGACGCGGCGTTTTGCAGCGCGCTACGCGTTACCTTGGCGGGATCAATGACGCCCGCGGCTACGAGGTCTTCAAACTTCTCCGTTACGACGTTGTAGCCGATGTTTGCGTTCTTTTCGGAGCGAACTCTCTCGACGATCACCGCGCCTTCTTTGCCTGAGTTAGCGACGATCTGACGTAGGGGCTCCTCCAGCGCGCGCTTGACGATGTTGACGCCAATTTGCTCATCTTCATCCCCGATCGCCTCGCCGTCTTCGCCATCTTTGTTGGCTTCGAAGGGTTTGAATTTGTCCAACGCCTTCGCCGCACGAATCAGCACCACACCGCCACCCGGCACGATACCTTCTTCAACCGCCGCGCGGGTCGCATGCATCGCGTCTTCAACGCGCGCCTTCTTCTCTTTCAGTTCCGTTTCCGTGGCCGCCCCGACGCGAATTATCGCAACCCCGCCCACGAGTTTCGCCAGCCGCTCTTGCAGTTTTTCGCGGTCATAATCTGATGTAGAGTCTTCGATTTGAGCCTTGAGCGTTTTCATGCGAGCCTGCAAGTCTTTGGTGTTACCACCGCCGTCAATGATTGTCGTGTTCTCGTTGTCAATGATTACTTTCTTGGCGCTGCCAAGCTCCTCAATCATGACGTTCTCTAGCTTGATCCCGAGCTCTTCGCTAATAACTTTCCCGCCCGTAAGCGTCGCAATGTCTTCGAGCATAGCCTTGCGACGATCTCCGAAGCCCGGTGCTTTCACCGCAGCGACGTTGAGCGTACCTCGCAATTTGTTGACAACGAGGGTCGCCAACGCTTCGCCTTCTACATCTTCTGCGATAATCAAAATCGGTCTACCCAACTTGGCAACCTGCTCAAGCAAGGGCAGCATATCTCTCATCGAAGAAATCTTCCTCTCGTTAATGAGAATGACCGGCTCTTCGAGAACGGCTTCCATGCTCTCAGCATCGGTCACAAAGTATGGTGAAAGGTAGCCGCGATCAAACTGCATCCCTTCCACCACTTCCAAAGCGGTCTCAATTGTCTTTGATTCTTCAACGGTGATGACGCCATCTTTGCCAACCTTCTGCATCGCTTGGGCGATCAACCTGCCAATAGTGTCGTCACCATTTGCGGAGATCGTGCCAACATGGGCGATCATGTCTTCTGTGACCGGCTTCGCCGTTTTCTTGATCTCTCGAGTAGCACGCTCGACGGCTTTATCAATACCCCGCTTCAGAGCCATCGGGTTCGCACCGGCTGCCACGGTTCTCACGCCCTCGCGGAAAATGGCCTGCGCCAGCACGATTGCCGTGGTTGTGCCATCGCCGGCGACATCGCTGGTCTTCGAGGCCACCTCGCGCACCATTTGCGCGCCCATATTCTCCATCGGATCTTTGAGGTCGATCTCTTTCGCCACGGTTACGCCGTCTTTGGTGATCGTCGGGCTGCCGTATTTCTTGTCGAGTACGACGTTGCGTCCCTTCGGACCGAGTGTGATTTTTACTGTGTCGGCGAGTTTATTCACACCGCGCAGAATTGCTGCTCGGGATTGTTCGCCAAGGGTTATTTGCTTTGCCATATGATCTTTGTTTCTTTCCTGATCGGTTGTTGGTGACGTCTCTTAATTATTTCAGGCGGTGAAGCCGCGATTAGAAAATTACTTGCTGCTGTTCTTGCCGCCGGAACTAGCCGCCGCGCCGGCCCGCTTGATGATTCCGAGGATCTCATCCTCGCGTATAATCAGCAGCCCATCACCCTCGATCTTAATGATGATGCCGCCGCGAATCCGCTCACCTTTGTCAATGCGTTTCACGATCACGCGATCGTCCAGGGGTTGGATATCTATAGTCATAACGCTCTTTTCACGTCTCTCCCATAAAAGGTTTTGGGAGGAATTCTTATCCTCGCTATTTGAACTTTGCTCGAGCTTCTAAACACTTGTACTCAGTCTGCTGTCCTCGCTGGAATTCAGCTTGGCGCATTCACTTGACTCATTTGGCATACGAATCGAGATAGCCACAACTTGAGCAACGGTAAGTTATGGTCTTAACTTTCCTTTCACCGTCTGGGGTAATAGGCCCAACGCTCTTACCTGATCTTCAACCCATACGAAGGCGACGGCTCTTTCGCCAATTCTTCCGTACGCCAATATACGTCACACTCTTTACGCCCACCTGCTTTGATTTGTCTGAGCTGCTTCCTTTAAGCCGGGCGTCGGTGCGAGAAAAGATTAATCGCAAGAATAACGACCGCTCCTATAAGCAATAGGTGAATCAGGCTGGTGGTGACAAAGCCGCCAAGAAACCCAACCAACCACAGCAGCAACAACACTACAAGAATTGTCCATAACATAATTGTACTCTCCTCATTTCAAACTCTATCGGACCCCTTTGAATCCCTCGATACCCTTGTCTGATACAAGTATGGGCCAGGCAAACAGAGCCGTCTGTGCGCTAGACCACATATATACCCATCTTCTCGTTGAGCTATTTGGGTGTTGCGTATCAGAAGCCATTTAAGCTGAAAGAAGAGAAATGAAGATTTCAAAAAGTCTTGTTGCTGTGTTTATCCTGTTTGCGTTTTCAATCATCAGCGTGAGCGCACAAACGCAGCGACAGCCTTACCGCTTTCTTGCTTAAGACTTACGTACAGGTACGGTCCATGACTTCTATGCCTTACGCGTCAGACGAGAAGCTGCGCTTACTACTTTGATTGTTTTTGCGAGCCCGAGAAACTGCATGACTCGGATACCCCACCAGTTCACGTCGATTTCGTACCAGGCGAGTCCATGCCGCGCCGACGTGGGATGAGCATGGTGATTGTTATGCCAGCCCTCGCCAAAGGTCAGCAGCGCGACCCACCAGTTGTTCTTTGAGTCATCGCGGGTGACGAACCGCCGTCTGCCCCACATGTGGGTAGCAGAGTTGACCAACCACGTCGCATGCAAGTTAAAGACGACGCGAAAAAAAATTCCCCACATGACAAACGACCAACCGCCGAAAGCCAGCAGCGCCAAAGCGAGAAAAACCAGCGGCACCCAGTACAAGCGATTAAGCAACACGTGAAACCTGTCGCTCACCAAGTCAGGCGCATAGTGCGCCACGACCGAAGCGTCATGGTGTTGAGCAGGCGCTGCTAACATCCAACCAATGTGTGACCACCAGCCCCCATCGCGTGGCGTGTGGGGATCACCGGGAGCGTCTGCGTGCGCGTGATGGATGCGATGGGTTACGACCCAGAGGATATGTCCGCCTTCAAGCGCGAGTGTGCCGCACAGGGTCAGAAAATACTCCACTAACTTTGGCGTCTTGTAGCTACGATGCGTCAACTGTCGGTGAAAACCGATACCAACGCCCAGGCTTGCCGAAATCCACCACAACGCAATCGCGACCACCAACGCACGCCAATTAAACATAAAGAGCGCGGCCACGGCGCCAAGATGAAACAGTACAAGAAAAATGGCGGTGTGCCAGTGAATGCCTGTCGCTCGATCGCTAATTATCGTTTCGTCGCCCATTCCAACTGCTTAAGTTATTTTTGCCCGCGCTATTCGTTCACTGCCCTATCTGCGAACCAAAAATGTGGTCTTTGATCCAATCTAAGGCCGAAAGCTCGCCCTGTCCGTGCGACAACACACATATGCAGATACCTTTGTTCTAGCCCTCGAATTACCACCTCCACGCTATAAGCGGTCTAGCGCACAGACAATTCAGCTCGCTTAGCCTAATGTTCCTTCGGATTACTGATTTGAAAAGTATTGGTAAAAACAAGACGGAGGGAAACTTGTATCAGAGAAAAAGTGTGACAAAAGTCTTAGCGGTAATCGGCTTGGCGGCCCTCGCTGTAATTGCCGCCCAGCAGTTTTATTTGTTCGCAATCTTCAAAGACGCAAAGGGCGCCGTAGTGGGCCAGGGCGGTACGGTTCATTTGTGGTTGGCTATCGGTGTCGCGCTTATCGCTTGCGTTGGCGGATTCTTCCTCTTCTCACGAGTCATTCGCTATGACAAGCGAAATGAGACGCACATCACTTCGCAGGGTCGCTATTAGAGCGTCAAAAGGATTAACGAAAGAAATGTTATGAGTGATATCTACGCCATGAGACGCGCCAACGGCGATTGGTTTGCGCTTGAGGATCACAAACGGTTGCGAGTGCCACTCTTTCACAGCAGCCACGACGCTATGATGGCCCGTTTGCGTAACTTCGGAATGCTGCTTTTCGCGCCGGTAGCGCTTAATGCTCGGTTGCTCACGGAAATCGCGCCCTTAGGCGGCGGAAGTGATGTCGACTTTTTCATAGTGAAAGATCCATTCGCTAGTCTGAGCCGTGTTTCTCAAATAGCATACGCACAACTGACCTTACTAATAAGCAATCTTCCCAAACACCCGTCGATGTCAAGACCTGAAATTGGCTTTCAAGCATTCGGACTTCCACTTCCTCAAGTTGCCAGTGAAGCAACTGAGACTTGGGAGGATGAAGGAGGCAACTACGTAAAGTGTGCGTGAAGTTCCAGCAATTCACACTCGGCATTGAAGAAGAGTTTCAGATTGTCGATCCCCATACCCGCGAGTTGCGTTCGCACGTATCTGAAATTCTCGCAGAAGGCAAAACGTTGCTCGGCGAGCAAGTGAAACCGGAAATGATTCAGTCGATGATCGAAGTGGGTACGGGGATCTGCAAAGATATAAAAGAAGCTCGCATCGATATCACAAATCTTCGCGGTATTGTCGCCGGCCTTGTGCGCAAGAAGGGCCTGGAGATTGTTGCTGCCGGCACACATCCGTTCTCGCATTGGCAGGACCAGAAGATTTTTGAGAATGCAAGATATGAGCTGATCGTAGAAGAGAATCAAATGATCGCCCGGTCACTGCTCACCTTTGGCCTTCACGTCCATGTCGGCGTGGCAGATCCCGAGCGGGCAATCCAAATCATGAATGCAATACGCTATTCGCTGCCGCATGTGCTTGCACTCTCAACGTCATCCCCTTTCTGGCTGGGCGTCCACACGGGACTGAAGTCTTATCGGTCGGAGGTCTTCACAAGGTTTCCGCGCACCGGCATCCCTGACCACTTTGACTCGTACCGTTCGTTCCAACACTATGTCGAACTGCTAATCGAAACTGGGTGCATCGACAATGGTAAAAAGATCTATTGGGATGTGCGTCCGCATCCTTTCTTCCCAACGCTGGAGTTTCGTATTTGCGATATTCCCTCGCGCGTTGATGACACAATCGCCATCGCCGCCCTGTTCCAGGCACTGGTCGCAAAGGTTAATAAACTGCTCGATCAAAATCTAACCTTCCGCCTCCATCACAAGATGCTGATCGAAGAGAACAAGTGGCGCGCCGTGCGTTACGGCCTTGACGGTAAGATGATTGATTTCGGTAAGGAGAAGGAAGTGCCAATTCGTGACCTCATTCGTGAACTTCTGGAGTTCGTCAACGATGTCATAGACGACCTTGGCTCGCGCAAAGAGATCGAACACATATACACAATTCTTGAGCGCGGCACTTCAGCCGATGAGCAGCTTGGAGTGTGGCGAGAGACAGGCGACATTAAGGCCGTCGTGGACCACCTGATTGAAATGACAATGGAGCATGTTCCGTGTGAAGTGACTCCTAACAGACAAGGAGTTCCTGAAAAGCCTAACCCTTTTTCAATTTCGTCTCATATTTGAGTCGCAGTGCGCTAGTACAGGACCAAAGATCGGAAGCAAATGAAGCAGAAGTCAGTCAAACTAATAAAGAAAAACCAAAGTGCCGGTTCGGAGCTTCTGGCAAAGGTGGCATTTGTTGGAAGTCGAAACAAATGGTCCAAAACCATTCGATCTTGGATTGAAGAGTTCCGTCAACGTGACCAGCACGAATCGTTGCCGACGTTCGATAGTTTGTTCAAAGACGAACTCTCAAATACTGACATCGGGATTGAAAGTTGGTCGGCGACTGCGTTGCGAAGGAAGGATTAGAAAGGGGTCCAAGAGTAGATTGAAGAGTACTGAGAAAGAAGTGGAAACGATTGACCTTGTCGTTGCTCAAGGGCTGCAGATGAACCAACATGATGTCAGTCGTCGTCGAAACTCCGAGGAGTTTCTCGAACCAACTGCTCAAGAACTGGCTCGTTTGATTCATAGAGGGAATCCTGGGAACTGCCTTTCAGCGCAAGCGGACGAACGAGTCAACCGTTTCGCCCGTCTGTTGAATAGTGGATCGTCTCTGGAATAACAACATTATAAGTGGTCGAGGAGCAAACTTCATACAGGCCTGGGTTTTTCGGGATCATGGGCATGGATTAAACGGCGTATACGGTCGCCAAATAGAACGTCAATTTTGGCCGGTTCGATGAGTGCCGTTACCTCTCCTTCACCAAACATCGGATGTAACAGTGTCTGCCCGCGACGATAACTAATCGCACGATCGTAAGGGGAAGCAGTTGCAACCGATGCTTTACGAGTTGATCCACTTCTGTATGGACCGCGCGAGTTGCACATCGGACAAGTGACTCGTGTGATCTTTCCTGTCTTGCTGAGCGAGGCGATGATATGGCCGCGCTCCTTGCCACAAGCTACGCACACTTGATCCACCCGATCTCCGATAGCGAACGTTTTATTTTCTTCCATGTTTCTCCTTAGCTGTGTTATGAGACCCTGCTGACTATAGTAGCGGCTGCTTTGCTGGTGTTAACCATAAGGTGACAACGTACCACCGGATTTTATTTCCCTCGCTGCTTGCGGCGTCATAATTAGTAGAAGCTCAGCTACTACTTCCTGAGTTTACTTTTTGGCTGCTTCGAAACTTTTTTACCATCGGCAACTGAGAGTATGTCGCCTGGTTGACAGCCGAGTGCCTGACACAGTTTCTCAAGGGTGTCGAAATTGATTCCCAGTGCTTTACCTTTTTTTAGGCGCCAGAGAGTTGTGTGGCTGATGCCGGTCTCTTTGGCCAGCCAATAAAAAGATCTGCGATGCCATTGCAGCAATTCATCGACTCGAATATCAATCATGATTGGCGCCTGCTTATGCTCTCTCTCAATATTTACGACATGCGAAAAATATAGTGTATGTAGTATATACTTTATAGTTGACATATACCAGTCGCCGTAAGGTGGTTCGATTCTCATCTCTATAAACTCAGCCGCCAGTAGCCCGCTTTGCGGCTTGAGCACCGTTCGGAAGTGCCAATCTTGTCCGTTTTTTCGAAGTAATTAAGGACGATCAGACAAAAGTTAAGGCGAGTTACGCACATCGTTAATTAAGGAGGCCACGTACTCTGAAATTATCGACGGTCTGGGTTCTGAAATTGCGCGCATCGTCCCAAGCGCGCTCGATCCTTAGGTTGTATCGTCGGAGCCGTTCCGGTTGCGAGTAGGTATTAGGACAGATGGCCAGAATTGTAGTTGTGATTTTCACGCTCAGACGGCGACTTTAACAAGAATTGAACGCAACTTTCACAACTTCGGAGGGATCGGTGGCGTAGGGTCAATGCATTACCTATGATTCTTTGATGACTCCAGCGTGGCGTATATTCACTTGCGCGATGGCGAGTCCGGTTGCTACTACGGCAGAATTGAGAGAGGCATGGAAGTTTGACCGTGTGCCTCAAGGAGTTCGACGTGCCTATCCCTCAATTTATGGCAGAGCGCGAATGAGAATTCATTCGCCTCAGTGTAGCAACCAAGACGTGTTGCCAGTGCGCGCACGGTGATAAGGACTTAGGTGATGTCTCCGGAGCAATCATCGACTTTCACACTTATTACAGGCGCC
>JBKOYD010000132.1:0-8972 GCA_046725195.1 Acidobacteriota bacterium
TTCCTGTAACAAGGCTGCGCTCATTTGCGCGTGCCTCATTAAATGCGGCGATTGCTTCCGCGCGTTGAGCCTGGAGATCTCGGGATTCCAGTTCGGCGATGACTTCACCTGCGCGCACGACTTTGTTCTTCAGGAGTGCCATCTTCTTGATCTGTGCGCTGATCTTCGCGCCCACGTCAGCCTTCTCGCGAGGCCAAATAGTGCCAACGGCCGAGATCTGTGCAGCGATATTTCCCTTTTCAGCCTTAACCACCTTGACGCTGACGATAGGCGTCACTTGAGACTCAGTTTCGACCGAGGATCTTTTCGACAACCAAACAATCAGGATGAGCAGCGTTACGGCGACCAATCCAACTGCCGCCGTGCCCACAAGGAGGTTTCGCTGACGAATTCTACGAGTTCTGTGAAGTTGCTCTTCTTCGATAGAAACACGATCGACATCCGGAACTTCATTTTGAATATTCGGATCCTGGCTCATATCGTCTTTCACTCTTCCGAATTATTGGCCGGTGGCTTGCTTCAATCGCGCCAGTGCCGTTTGATACTCGAAGATCGCCTGAAAAAGAGCAGTGCGTTGCTCGACAAGCCTGGTTTGCGCGTCGGTGACTTCAACTATTTGGGCCTCACCGGCGCGGTACCGTGCGATCGAAGCTGCGAGATTGTCCTGTGCTTTGATCACAGCCTCACGTGCGATCCTGATTCGCGCTGACGAGCTCGTTGCTTGCGCGTGCGCTGCGTAGAACTGTTGAGTGAATCCGCGCAGTGCCAAGGTTCGTTCGTTCTCCACGACCTCAGCTCGCAAACGCGCCTGCTGCTCTCGACTGCGGCTAGCTCCCCAATCGAATATCGGTATCGTCAAACTAATTGCCGCCGACACACCGGTGTGTTCCTTCAGGCGAGGTCCCTTTAACGAATCGGTGTCAAAGCCACCATTAATTGAATAAAAGAGAGACGGTAAACGCTCGGCGCGAGCGATCCTGATGTCCTGACGGGCCGCGCGCACCTGCTGTTCCAATTGTGTGAATTCAGGTCTTCGCGATATGTCGTCAGCCTTGAACTGCTGGTACTCAGAACCGCTGGGGACTGCCAATGCCAGGTCTGTTGTGATGATCGGTCGCGTGAATTCATAGCCGATAAGTACGCGTAATGACCCGGTTGCAACTTCTTCGTTTGCACGTGCGCGTTCCAATTCATCGTGTCGCGCGAGCGTTTGTAACTGTGCGCGCGTCAGATCTACCGAAGCCACTTCGCCACCAGTCAGCAGCAGTGAGGTGATACGTTCGAACTCTTCCGCTGCCGTTAAGTTTTCTTCTGCCGCGCGACGTTCTGCGATAGCCAACGCCAAGCCGTAATAACCTTCAATCACTGCCTGGGCCAACGCACGTCTGGCCACTTCGGTGCCAGCATGCGCCGCAGCCAGAAGTGCCCTATTCCTCGCGAGGGTAGCGCGTAACCTTCCCCCAACATCAAAATCGCCCGAGACACTAAGGATCGCTTCATATTCGCCTATTGCGTTGTTCGCAATGAAGCTAGGCGCTCGCGGCTCCCCGGAAAGCAGACCGTGCGCGGGTGACGTGTAGATGTAATTAAGGGGTGTGTTTACCTTCGGCAGAAATGCCGCCTGCGCTTGTTTGGTATCTTCGGCAGCAATGCGCTCGTTCAGTAGTGCGCTTTGGTAAGTCGATGCCTGCGCGTTTGCAAGCTGCAATGCTTCATCGAGCGTGAGCGGAGCCGGTACTTGGTTTCTTTGATTTGACGCCGGGTTCTGATGGGTCGCAGAAGCCCATGGACTTTGTGCGATCAGTGACGTAGACAGACTGAGCACAGCGAATAGTACCGCAAAGGGAACTGTCGTCCGTCTCGAAAGCTTCGACATACTCGATCTCTAATCGAGTCGAGTATACGTGGGCCTACCTTAATGGAAGATTAATAGACCATTGCAAATCAGTGGCGAGGTTCGAGAATGTAACCTTCCCCACGGCGCGTGTGGAGCAGTTTAATTGAATGGCTCTCGTCAATTTTTTTTCGCAGACGATTCATATAGACCTCGATCGTGTTCGAGAAGGGATCAAATGAGTCGTCCCAAACATGGGTGGCTATCATTGCGCGAGAAACTAGTTGGCCCGCGTGGCGTGCGAGATACTCCAATAAAGCATATTCCTTCGCCGTCAGTTGGATCTCTTGTTCGGCCCTGGAGACGCGATGACTTGCTGTGTCAACAATCAGATCCTCGATTTGAAGAACGGTAGGACGAAGCTGCGTATCGCGTCGCAGTAAAGCACGAATGCGTACAAGCAATTCCCGAAAGGAGAACGGCTTAGTCAGGTAATCGTCGGCCCCGGCGTCGAATCCGGTGATGCGATCGTCGATTGCTGCTCGTGCTGTCAACATCAGAATTGGCGTTGTATCGCCACGGGTTCGCAGGTCTCGGCAAACCTCAAATCCGTTGCGTTGTGGAAGTAATACATCCAACACCACTAAATCGTAATCATTGATTGAGGTTTGATAGAGAGCGGCGTCGCCGTCGACGGCAACATCGACTGCGTAGCTGTGTTCTCGCAACCCCTTCGCGATGACGTTTGCCATACGCGGCTCATCTTCTACCAGGAGAATTCGCATTTGTTCATTCTTGAATACTACAGTTGCCCTGACAGCCTGGTGTAAAACTACTTATAAATTCAAGCGATGTCGTGTGCTCCGTTTCTGATGGTCGGAGTGACCAACTACCTTTCGACTGACCTTACTCCGTTATCTCTTTTGTGGGTTGTTCCTTTATCGCTCTACCTGCTCTCGTTCAATTCTTCAATTCTCACGACCTCGTGCGAACCCTAACGGGTAAAACCCTTTAATAGGTTAGTGGTTCTCTTCGAATCAAATCACTGGGGCAGCCCACGCGCCGAACGAGATCGGCGAAGCGCGGATCAGAGCGCAGGCTGTCGTATCTTGAATCAACTTTTAGTCGCATCATTATCGCGTCATGTTCCTTATACGCCTTCTCAAGCCAGGCGAAAGCTTGATCCTTGTCGCCGAGAGCAGCAAATATTACTGCGACTGAAGCAGGCGAACCCGCACGTCCTTTCGGACAACGGATTTTAAGTCCCGTGACGGCGGCATAACCTCGTCTTACGAAAACGATACGAGCCAGTATTTACCGGCCTAGCGGTTGTCAACGTATCGCTTAGTCTGGTTACGTATCAACACATTCCGCCACCACCTTAGCCCCATTTCCCGTCACAGTTCGGAACCCCTCAAAACTAGCCGGGCTACTGTTCTTCGACCATGTAGAAGCGTCTACGACTACTACAAAACACAACCACGAGGACGCTAGCCTCCGAATTACTTCTTGAACTAATATACGAAGCACTATCGACGTACGGGTAACGTTGCGGCGTCAATTAGTATCGTTTAACGGATTGCGAAAATCGCCTGCCTTCTAACGATTTTCTTTTGGCCCAGAAAGAGCTCATAAGCCATTGAGCGAAACAATGTCCCCCAAGACGGTGCTCGCCCACTACTCGATTGTCCGCAAGATCGGCGCGGGTGGCATGGGTGAAGTCTATCTCGCGCAAGACAAGAAACTGGATCGCAAAGTGGCGCTGAAAATTTTACCTGATGAAGTGGCGTCGAATCAGGAACGCATGCGCCGCTTCGTCCAGGAAGCCAAGGCTGCGTCCGCGCTCAATCACCCCAACATCATCACGATCTATGAGATTGGTGAGACCGACTCACGTCACTTCATCGCCACAGAATTCATTGACGGAGAGACGCTGCGCCAGCGTATAAAGCATGAACACTTAAAACTCAACGACCTTCTCGAGATCGCCATTCAAGCGGCGGGCGCGCTGGCTGCGGCGCATGCGGCCGGCATCATCCATCGAGATATCAAACCCGAGAACATCATGGTGAGGCGTGATGGCTATATCAAAGTGTTGGATTTCGGATTGGCCAAACTTACCCATCCCGAAGGTTCTACCACTGATACGGAAGCGCCGACGAAAGCTGTGGTCGACACCGGTGCAGGCACAGTGTTGGGAACGGCGAACTACATGTCCCCGGAGCAGGCAAAAGGAAAACGCGTTGACGCCCGCACCGATTTATGGGCGTTGGGCGCAGTCATCTACGAGATGGTTGCAGGGCATGTTCCCTTCGAAGCTGAGACACCGAGTGAAGTCATCGGCCTCATACTGAATAAAGAACCTCCACTGCTGGCACGTTACGATCGGGAAGCGCCGCCGGAACTCGAACGCATCGTCACTAAGGCACTGACGAAAGATCTCGAAGAGCGTTATCAAACAGCGAAAGACCTTCTGGTCGATCTGAAAAGACTTAAACGTCAACTCGATCTTGAGACCGAGATCGAGCGCACCGTTCCGCCAGAGTTCAGAACATCGGGCAGCGGTGGCCCACACACGGGCGCTCACGCACTTGCTACCTCACAAGAAACTGCCGCCGGAACAACGAGCAGTGAAGCTGCCCATCAAGTATCAAGCGCGGAATACATCGTCAGCGAAATCAGGCGGCATAAGAAAGGCTTTGCACTTACGGGTGCGGTAGTGTTTGCACTGGCTTTGGCGACCGTGGGCTACTTCCTCATTGCTCGCCGCACAGCTGCCTTAACGGACAAAGACACGATCCTGCTCGCGGATTTCGTCAATACCACCGGCGACGCTGTCTTTGACGGCACACTCAAACAAGGTCTTGCCGTGCAACTCGGGCAGTCTCCGTTCTTGAACCTCTTTTCCGACACGCGCGTGCGGCAGACGTTGCGCCTAATGGGACGCTCACCGGATGATCGGGTGACCGCGGAGATCGGGCGAGAGATCTGCCAGCGGCAGGGTCTGAAGGCGTTGATCACCGGCTCGATTACTTCTCTCGGCAGTCACTACGTGCTCACGCTAGAAGCTCTGAACAGCCAGAGCGGTGAGGCTCTGGCCAGAGAACAGGCCGAAGCCGAGAGCAAGGAGCAGGTGCTCAAGACGCTGAGTCAAGTAGCGATCAACTTGCGCGAGAAGCTGGGTGAATCGCTCAACTCACTCCAGAGATTCGATGCGCCGCTTGAAGTCACGACCTCATCGTTAGAAGCGCTGAAAGCCTATTCACTAGCGGCCGACCAATCGAGCCGTGGCAAATGGCTCGAGGCCATGGAGCATTACAAACACGCGCTGGAGTTGGACCCCAACTTCGCCTCCGCTTACAGCGGATTGGCCGTCTGTTACGCAAACACCGGGCAGCCCAAGCTGGCGGCTGAAAATGCGGCCAAAGCGTATCCATTGCGCGACCGGGTGAGCGAAATTGAGAAGCTCCGCATTTCTTCCTTCTACTACTTCTATGTCACTGGAGAATTAGAAAAGTACATTGAAGTGCTGGAGCTATATAAGCAGACCTACCCGCGTGATGAGAGGCCGTACATTAACCTTTCTGTCGCTTATGACCGGATTGGACAATGGGAGAAATCCGCCGAAGAAGCCGGTGAAGCCATTCGCATAAATCCCCACACGGTCGCGCCGCATGGAAACCTGGCTCGCGCACTTATGCGGCTCAATCGTTATGATGAATCCTTGGCAGTTCTTAATCGGGCATTTCAACAGTTGAAGCTCGATAGCGAACACCTGCACACGTGGGTTTATAACATTGCCTTCATTCGCGGTGATGCGGCGAGGATGAAGCACGAAGTTGAGTCTCTAAGCGGGAAACAGAATGAGTACATAGCAGTCGATTGGCAAACTAACTCGGCATCCTTTGCCGGCCAGTGGCGGCTGGCGCAGGATTTCTCGCGCCGTTCGATTGATCTCGCTGCGCACAACAACGCGAAAGAAGTGGCTGCGCAGTATGTGGCTGAAGAAGCGCTGCGTGCCGCGGTTTTCGGTCAGTGCGCGCAAACCAAGTCGGCAGCGGTGCAAGCGCTCTCGTTCGAACACAATCAAGTCTCACTGACGCGTAGCAGCCTTGCGCTGGCGTTGTGTGGTGAAGTAGGTCAAGCACAGTCGCTCGTGGATGAACTGGCGAAACAGTATCCTCAATTCACAATTGTTAACGGCATTTGGCTACCTCCTATCCGGGCGGCATTGGAACTCCATCAGAACAATGCCGCACAGGCGCTTACGGAGCTGCAGGCAGCCAGCCGCTACGAAGCCGCCGGAGAGTTCTGGCCGCAGTATGTGCGAGGGCTGGCCAATCTGAAGCTCGGCAAAGGTCCAGAAGCAGCGGTTGAGTTCCAGAAGATTGTCGGGGGTCGAAGCTTGGCTCCGATGTCGGCGCTCTATCCGCTTGCGCATCTTGGAATGGCACGGGCAGCAACGCTGCAGGGCGAGGCGGCAAAAGCGCGCAAGGGTTATGAAGACTTCTTCGCGTTGTGGAAAGATGCGGACGGGGATATTCCGGTCCTACTTGAGGCGAAGAAGGAATACGAAAAGCTGAAATGAGTTTGTTGAGCGAGGCGGCATCTTGTGAGGTGTATTACATGAAGCCCGCGAAGCTTGAAACGGTGAGATTGGTAATGGTGCCGAGGGCGGAGTCGAACCCGCACGTCCTTTCGGACAACGGATTTTAAGTCCGCAACCAAGTAACCAACCTAACGCAACCTATTCCAACATAGCAATAAAACCACACTTGCAGCCGTCAAAGTGTCTGTTCGTTGTACGTGGTTTTAGCTACTGAACCTGGCACGGTCTGCGCGAGCGAAAGTGGAAGCGGCAGATCGGATGCTTAACATAATCGTGGCGTAACGAAGAGTGGGTTTTTCATCCCACTTAACTTGTGTCCTGTAAGCCTTCGCCATGCGTTTAATAAATTGAGCGCTAGCTCTGGCGGCAGAACGTTACGCTTCAGCGGCTGGCCCACGCAACTTACCAAAGAAGCCCTCACCGGCGAGTCCGCTGCAAGCGCTTGTTCGCTGGCGCTTTTCGTTAACGGTTTCAGTCTGCGCCCTGCAGCTTTAGCCATTTCCGCCGGTAATAATAATGTACAACCGACGCTTTCCCCACAAAAGCATCATCAATCCCTTGGTGATCGATCGGCGGTGGATTTGGACCACTGTACTCCCGATAATGCTTGAGGATGTAATCTCTTCCGACAGCATCGATAGCTCGTGAAAAACCAATGCTTCCCGTTCCATCAATGGTCTGTAGGAAAGTGCTGTCCGGCGACTCTGCAATCGCTGATACTCTTTGTGGAGAACCGCCCCAAAACAAGAGAATCGTCGAGCGTCTAAGCCGAGAACAAAGAACGGCCCAATCGGTCTGCCCCTTCCTAATAAACTCACCGCTTACGACATTGTGAGGCGCACTGGCTCCGAACGCTTGAGGGATGGAGCAGCCGCGCGCTTGAAGATTGCGGATAATGTTAGGCGGAAGCAGACGGAAAGCTTGCGGCGATAAACGAATTGTAGCAGCGTCGGCAAGTTGCCATTTGTCTTGTCCCAGTTGATTGTAAGCGAGGGCCACCGTTGTAAAGAGAATGATGACTATTGTGAGAAGCCCTTGCATAATTCTATCCGACCAACGAAGCCATCGAACGTTGCGCTCGGCGGCGAGCCCACGCAACTACGAATAAAGGCCGCTCACCGGCGAGTCCGCTGCAAGCGCTCGTTGGGCGGCGCAGTCTCCGCAACATCTTCTTAGGGGCTGCATGACTAACACCTCCTTCTGACTAAATGGTCACGCCGCATACCAAAGCACGGCGAAGAAGTGGCAAGTCGTTCCCGCAATCACAAACAAGTGCCAGATAAAATGGCTATAACGCAAACGGGGTGCGGCAAAAAACGCGAGACCGCCGGTATAAGCGATGCCGCCGGTCAAGATCAAAAGAATGCCGGGTATAGGCACAAGCAGCAATATCGGTTTGATCGCCACTACGGCCAGCCAGCCCATAACAAGATATAGAACAATCGAAATCCAGGAGTGACGCGTGCCGACTATGGCTTTCATCATTACGCCGCCCAGAGCCAGGCCCCAAACGGTGGCTAGTAGTGTCCAGCCCCAGGGGCCACGCAGCACACCCAAAGTGAATGGTGTGTAGGTGCCCGCGATGAGCAGGAAGATTGCGCTGTGATCGAACAGACGAAAGAATCGCTTGGCACCCTTGTGAGTTAGTGAGTGATAGAGTGTGGAGGCGAGATAAAGGAACACCATTGTTCCGCCAAACACACTAGCGCCCACGATGAAACGGATGCTGCCGATCCGCATAGCAGAAAGCACCAGTACCGGCACTGCGGCAATCGCTAGTACTAAGCCCAGACCATGACTAATGCTGTTCGCAAGCTCTTCACCAAAAGAGATTAAACGTTGTCCATTTCGAGGTGAATTGAATGCGAGCTTGGGATTCTCCATGCCTGGGCAGTTTACTCGACTTGTCGGTGATCTGGTGAGCATTTCTTGCGAACGGAACTCTCCAGCGAGGCGAGTAACGAATGACCCTACTAATTAGCTCTTAGCGCCCACTCCATCCTCTTTCGAATAAGACTTGTAGAGGCCGATAAAATAAGGCGAGAGTGAACGAGGCTCTTTAAGACTGCAAAACCTTTATTCATCGGTTCGATTCCGAATCGTGAACACATTGGGCAGGCATTTCCAAGTAATGCTAAGACGACATCCTCCCAAAAGCTGCTCGATTTAGGAGGAAGCCACGGGACAGAGGGGCACTGAGAGTAAGAGGTTGCTACCTCCGCGGCGGACTCACCTCACTCTCATAATGAAGAGAAGCGGTGACGGGTGGCTCATGGCTTACTACAGCGCAGCCGATCTCAGGGATTTGTCCACTGCGAAGTAAATCTCCTCAGGCCAAACGCGCTGACCTGCCCGGAGTTGTTATAAGACCAATGAAAGACCCTTTTAGTGATTGCGGGCGGCCGCGACATGGAAACGAGCACAGGGCTTATGGACGGGAGGGAAATCAAAATGGTGCGCGAAAATAGTAAGAAGTTTATGCGGATACTGCGAACAGTGGTGCGATGGGGTGGACGCCTACTCGCACTC
>JBKOYD010000131.1:0-3790 GCA_046725195.1 Acidobacteriota bacterium
CGGCCCCTATGCGGAAACCAAGGAACAGCTCGGCGGCATTCAGATCCTTGAGGCGCGAGACCTCAATCATGCCGTTCAGCTTATCTCACAGCTTCCAGGCTTTAAGTATGGACTTGGACCGGTTGAGATACGGCCGGTTGCCGACATAAGCGAAATGATGAAAGAGAGCGAGCTGCGGCGACGGCGAAAGGACACCTCGCGATGAGGCCCACGAGGAAAAGCACGAGGGAAAGAGTGTTCGCGGTCATGGCGTTGGTGCTGGTAATCGGCATCTGTTTCCTTGTGCCGAAGACAGGGGCACAGTCGGATAAGTATCCGACAATGGCACCTGTCGACCAATACTTGATGGAAAGGAATGCTGAGATTCTGTTGGCGCGGAGCGCCGCTCCCGATTCCATAAGGCATGCCTAATATCCGGCTGATTTTCTAAACTGTAAGAACTTTGTTGAGGAAGAGGCTCATCAAGTTTTCTGTTGCGTCTCTTCCTCAATTTTTTAGTGCGTTGCCCAAGGTCGCACCTCGGGCTGAACTGTCCAAAGTGCAATCTCGATCTATTACGCTGACGTTATAAGTTGCAGACGAGTAGTCGCCTAGTCGCTCCTTTTACAAATTGTGTGAGTGGAAAATTGGGCTAACAACAAATATTGCGGCAAAGTTGTTACAACGAAACCTGGCCAACATCGTGCCATTTTCGTAATAGCATTTCCTCTTTGGCGATCTGAATTCCCGCCTTCAACTCCTTATTCGCCTTACTACTTCGATACCAGTCAAGAGTGGCCTTAACAGTCTCGCTGAGAGGACGAAACGTTAGACCTGCCCCTATGGCTTTCTCTATACTGGTGAACATGAAACCCTTGAATGCCTCGTTTTCCGGAAACCAGAACGGAATTTCGCTCCATGCCTCAATGTTCTCTTGGAGCAGAAAGATGTCGTCGACCCACGTGAAATATGCATCGCTATTGCTGACATCTTTACACGTGTTCAAGAGTCTCTCCATCGTAGTAGTGTTTGGCAGCCCGGTGGCGTTGTAGACGCCGCTGCTCTTTCCTTCAATCATCCTAACAGTCCATTCTGCTAGGTCGCGGACGTCAATAAACTGAACCGCGCAATCAGGCCGACCTGGGGCTAAAACTTCGCCCCCGCGAGCAACACGTGCAACCCAGTAGGTAAGGCGGTCCGCATAATCCCCTGGGCCTACAATGACACCTGAACGAATCGTAAAGACTCGATCGGGCATTACTTCTTCGACTGCCGTTTCGCAAAGAGCTTTTAGTCCGCCATACATTTCTCCGTAGGTAAATGCGGAGACCTGTCCGGAGGAATCAATATTGTTCGCTGTTTCAATTTGTTCGTTTGTGAGAGCCTGAAGCGGTGAATTCTCATCAATTCCGCACACGCTGAAATCCGCGTAAACAGATTGGCTGGAAATCAAGACGTAACGATCTACCGAGTTGGAAAGAACTTGAGCTGACGCCAGAATTGTTCGTGGCAAGTAGCAGCAAGTATCGACGACCACGTCCCAGCTACGGCCATCGAGTTTACGTAAGTCTCTATTCCGATCCCCAGTAATGATTTCGACCTCTGACGACGCAGGATGGTTTCCCCGATTGAAGAGTGTAATCTCATGATTACGTGAAAGTGCGGCCGTGACTAGCTGAGGACCTAAGAACCGCGTGCCGCCTATGACAAGAATCTTCATAGTTTCCTCGTTGTGCGACTAATTGGATGTTACGTCTTTCAATACGCCGAAGTCATTCGGTGCCAGATTTCTGACGTAAAGACTCACCGAGGCGAAAACAATAAACAATCAGATTTTTCTAAAAGACTTCTTAGTCTGCTTGCCTCCATTACTCTCCTCGCACGAAAGCTGCTACGCACGCCATGTCATTGCTCGCTCATGCCCTCGCAAAAGGGGGCAAAACAGCAGAAGCACGAACCGTGCTTGAGGATGTAATAAGCCTCTCGGAGCGGCGCTACGTTGCAGGTTACAGCATCGCAAATGCTTTTAACGGTCTTGGTGACCGCGAGAAGGCGCTTGCCTGGCTTGAGCGCGGGTTTCAGGAGCATGATGTGCGATTGATTTCCTTAAAAGTCGATCCCAAATGGAATAACCTGCGCTCCGAGCCGCGGTTTCAGGATTTGATGCGACGTGTTGGACTGCAGTAGCGCAACCTGTTGCTGCAACCTCAAATAGGCACACCATATTGCCACGCTTCGGTTAGCGCTTATCCGTTTTATGCAGCGTATTCGTGACTTCTCTAGCCGCGAAATTAGTTTTTACGCTGCGAAAGCGGATTGCGCGTTATGCGTGGCGTTTGGCCACGGATTAGCACAGTAGGGGCTAGAGTCCAAATCCCCACGCGCCTAGCAATCCATCAGCAGCTATCGCGGTCAACAACGAATTGTTGACATGGTCCTACCGGACGAAGGACCTAACTTCTGAAATCAAACTTCGGCGTAGAGCCCCGATTACCGTTGCGCGAAGAAGCCAACCCAAGGGCGCGAACAATACGCGAACATCGAGGAGGCGAGAATAGCCCAAGTGATCCTAAACCATCCTAAATCATCTACGACACGAGCTTTTTATCTTCAATGACATCCTTTGATTTCAAACCACTTCGGCGATTCGGTAAGCGGCCCTGAAAAGGCCGGCGTCGGCGGTTCGATTCCGTCCCTGGCCACCATTCCTTTCAATAACTTAGCGATAGCCAAACCGGGTACTGTCAAGTTAACCTCATGAAGACGAAAGCCTGATCACTTCTCAATTTGTGGCCCATCGGATCGTCTCTTTAACCCATTTACCCCGAACGCAGCTCACCTCTCTCCAGGTGGTGAACTTTGATTTCATCACTTCTCGATAACTCGCGGCTCGATACAAGTGGCGTCCCGGTCGAAAATGTGAGGCGATGATCCGAAGGTCGAGAGGAAGCGCTGCGCATGGCCAGCTGACTTGAACCCTCGCATCACCTTCTCGCGCAACCTCGTTGGCTCATGTGAGTTTTCAGCTCGGTTATTCTGCCACCTGTCCCGGCGGTGCTCAACACTTGCCATAATCTCAGCTAGCGCGGCGCTGTAACTTTTTAGCTTATCTGTGATGATAATTCTGGGTACGTACTGCAATCCCTTCAATAGCTTGCGAAAGAATTTCTTAACTGCGTTTTTGTCTCTGCGAATTTGCACGAGGATATCCAATACCTTTCCGTCTTGGTCCACGGCTCGCCACAGGTACTGAACACGTCCATTTATCGTGAAACACTTCATCTAAGTGCCAACAGTCGCCGGCTCGTGGTTGGCGACGACGCAGGCTGTTGGCATAAATCTGACCGAACTTCAAACACCAATAGCGGACAGTCTCGTAAGAAAGTGCGACCCCGCGCATCGCTACATTTCCTCGACATCGCGGAAGCTCAGGGCAAAGCGAAAATACAACCAAACGCAATGACTGATAATCTCGGCGGGGAAGCGATGTCGATGATAGAGAGATGTGGATGGCCTTATCAGTGGAGTATGCCGATTGAGCAGTCTGATCACATCCTCCGCCGGTTAATCTGACGATACCGCGAGATTGTCAAAACGCTAGGTCAAGTTAACGTTTGTTTTTGGCTCGAACTCTCGGAGCAATGGCAGTTTGCATTCAAATACGGCTATCATGGCTGCTCGCACGAAACCCAAGACGCAACGAAACCACAGCCCGCGTCGGCAAACGGCCACGCATTTCAATTGCAAACTAGAGCCTTGACTTCAGCGCGTTGCTGTTCTTCGCTGAAATGGTTACTGTTCTCCGTAGTCC
>JBKOYD010000088.1:0-11378 GCA_046725195.1 Acidobacteriota bacterium
GGGTGTTTCGGTCGACACGCTGCTCGAAGGCATTAACCTTGACGCGCAGCCGGCCGTCGGCTATCTCATCGCTTTTTGCGACGGCGGTTACACGACGAATCTGCCACTCGCCGACGTCCGCGGCGGAAAAGCGTGGGTTGTTGACGAATACGACGGACGTCCGCTCGCGCCAGAGCACGGTGGCCCGGCGCGCCTGCTCGTGCCGCACCTTTATTTTTGGAAAAGCGCGAAATGGGTGCGCGGCTTCAAACTCGTCAGGGAAGACCGCCCGGGATTCTGGGAGTCGGTCGGCTATCACAACTACGGGGACCCCTGGAAAGAGCAGCGCTACGCGGGTGATTAAAAGGCATGGCGCAGCAGCTTAAATGGCAACTCGGAACGGTGGTCGAAATTCGGCAGGAAACGCCGAAGGTAAAAAGTCTAATTCTCGATGTGCCGGATTGGACCACGCACCTCGCGGGGCAGCACGTTGACGTGCGCCTGACGGCGGAAGACGGTTACCAGGCGCAGCGCAGCTACTCAATCGCTTCTCCGCCGGAAGATAAATATTTGATGCTAACAGTCGAGCGCATCGAGGAAGGCGAGGTTTCGCCTTATTTAACTGATGAACTGCGCGTCGGCGACCGAATAGAGTTTCGTGGACCGATCGGCGGCTATTTTGTTTGGAATCCTCGCGACAGGAAGAATGAAGGCTCGCCGCTTTTTCTTGTCGCGGGGGGAAGCGGCATCGCGCCGCTGATGGCGATGATTCGCCACCGCGCGAATTCGCAGAACAGAGTTCCGACTAAACTTCTATACTCGTCGCGCTCCTACGACGATGTTATTTACCGCGAAGAGCTTGACCACATATCCGCGAACGATTCTTCGCTCCGCGTCATTCACACTCTAACAAGACGGCAACCGCAAAATTGGATGAGTTATGAGCGCAGAATCGACCGGGCGATGTTGGCAGAAACTGCTTGGCAGCCGGCGGAAAAACCAATTGCTTTCACTTGTGGTCCGACCGCGCTGGTTGAGAGGGTGGCTAATCATTTACTGGAATTAGGCTACAAACCCGAAAGCATTAAGACGGAGCGATTCGGACCTACCGGAGATTGAGCGGTATGAAGGATAACAATTTGAGATTGGACGGCAACGCGGCGGGCGGTTTGCTGAACGAAATTTTTCCGTTTGAGATGACGGCCGCGGAGGCGACCTGCGGGGGCTGCGGCACAATGAGAGCTATCGGCGAACTGTTGCTTTACCGGCACGGGATGGGCGCAACCCTACGCTGCGCCGGCTGCGACACGGCGTTGATTCGGATTACGCACATCCGCGGATGTTACAGGCTCGACCTGAGTGGTATGAGCTGTCTTCGAATTGCCGCGGATATTCATTAACAGACGAGCTTTTTATAAAAAGTATCGACTAACAAAAAGGCAGAATAACTTTATAAAAATTATTGGCTATGAGTATGGAAGCCATCTTAGCCCCATCGGGCATCGGTGGAGCTGAGATCATTCTAAGGCCTAAGTTGATGGAAGTCGTGAAAAGCAGTGAGGTTAATAGTGGTGCCGAGGGGAGTCGGACCCGCACCCGACGGCAATGAGTTGCTCTTCCCACTATGATGGCCAGAGACAAACGACGTTGCAACTCAAGGAGCGGTAATTTTCTTACAGCGCGCTGACTTCGGTTTGCTGACAAGAATCGGATAGATGCACCCCGCGCGCGCGACCATAATGTTGACCATAGTTTCGTTAGGGGCGATTATTGTGGGATTTCAAATTTCAGGTCTTAGGCGCGAGCAATTTCAGGAGTACTTTTAACTCGGCGACGAAGAGCATATGGGGCTAAGCGCTACGTTGCGGATAATAAGCCCGGCTTTCCCTGTAGGGTCAGCTTGACCGGCGCGGATCCCCGGGTTGTTTGTTACGCGTGCACAGTTGACCGAGACCGCTGAGACAGGATGATTTTATGATCGGACGTCCAGAGAGCAATGAGGCAGCGCCATACTATTTCACTTACATAAACCAAGTGGTTGGCGAAGACGCCCTTGGTGCTGTCGAGAAACAACTTGACGAGTCGTTAACGCTGTTTTCAGCCATTTCTGAAGAGCAGTCGATGTACCGATACGCTCCCGACAAGTGGAGCATTAAACAGGTGCTCAACCACATTTCAGATACTGAGAGGGCATTTGCGTTTCGAGCGCTCTGGTTTGCGCGCCGTTTCGAGACTCCCTTGCCGAGTTACGATCAAAACGTCGCCGCGGCGGGCGCTCACGCGGACATGGTTTCGTGGACCGCCCACTTAGAGGAATTCCGACGCGTCAGGCACTCCACCATTTCACTGTTCAGAAACATGCCATCCGAAGCGTGGATGCGAAGCGGTATCGCTAGCGACAATCGTTTCACGGTGCGCGCTCTGGCCTATATCATTGCCGGTCACGTCGAGCATCACCTCACGGTACTACGCGAACGATACCTGATTGGCAATTAGAGGTTTGTTGAACTCTACATAATGTCTGCACCTATCAACCCCAATCCATTCGAACATATTGTTTCGTCTCGCTTGTTGCGCGACAGTTAGACCGCCGGCCGCCCCGTGTTCAAATGTAGCTGCTGATTTTTGCCTAGTCGATATTCTTACTTCCGCCTACCCATTCGGCTGATGCGTAAGCGCTAGCGTCGTGGCAATCTTCCTGAGAGAGAAAAAACCCGACAAAATTAAGGTTTTCAAGGAGGATTCATGTCAGAAGCAAACGCGCAAGAGTCTTTGCTGGCGTTTTCTCAGAGTTTGGCAAAGGCAGTGGAACGAGTCAGTAGGGCCGTCGTCGCCGTCGACGCACGTCCGCGCGTGGCGACTAGTGGCACAGTTTGGAGAGATAGCGTGATCGTCTCAACCAATCACACTGTCCAACGTGACGAGGAGATCACCATCCAACTTGGGGATGGACGACGCTTGCCGGCGAATCTTGTTGGACGTGATCCAAGTACAGACCTCGCGGTCCTTCGCGTAGAAGCTGATCAGGCACTCGGTATCGATCCAGTAACAACCACGGCCCACAACGAACTAGAGGTTGGCAACCTAACCCTGGCCGTTGGGCGAATTCACCGGGAGCGCGGTGTGACCGCGAGTTTCGGCATTGTCAGCGTGCTGGGCGATAAATGGCGCACGTGGCGCGGCGGGGAAATAGATCGCTTAATTCGACCAGATGTTTCCATTTTCATCGGCTTTTCCGGTGGCGCCCTCATAGATGTAGAAGGAAGAGTGATTGGGATCAACACGACCGGGTTGGCGCGCGGAACGGGTTTGACGATTCCGGCGTCCACCGTCAACTATGTCGTTGATACTCTGCTGGAGCACGGCCGCATCGCGCGTCCCTATTTGGGAGTCGGGATGCAAGCTGTAGCACTGCCCGCTGAATTGCGGAGCAATCTCAATTTGCCAAACGAGAGCGCTCTGGTAATGCTTTCGGTCGAAGCGAAGAGTCCCGCGGGCCGGGCCGGCATCACACTTGGCGACGTGTTAGTGGCGCTCGAAGGTGTACCAGTAACCGATACTGACGACGTACAGATGGTGCTTAGTCGAGGCCAGATCGGGCAAACAATCCGCGCGTCGATTCTGCGAGGCGGCGAGCAGCGTGAGATAACTTTGACACTGGCTGAACGACCCGGGGAAAAGGTAAGTGACTACGACGAGCCCAGGCATAGATGGAGGCGATCAAGGCGCCGGTGAGTGGATAATTACTGTTCAAATCATCGCCGCCTCAGCGGCACTGCGAGCGGGACTTACTGCGCTCATCGGCGCAGACGAGCGCTTCGAGGTTTTGGGAAGTTTCCCGACTGCGCGAGAAGCGCAAGATGAGATCGAACTTGCGGAGAGACCTGTTGATTTGATCATTGCCGAACTCGGCGACGGTTCGAGTGACGAAATTGTTGAGCGAGCCACGACAACAGAAGGCACCGAAGCTGATGGTCCCGCCATGGTCGCGCTCATACCGAACTGGCAGCAAGAATTAGTTGTTAGCCTGCTGCGTTCCGGCGTGTCCGCGGTCTTACCGAACACGGCCACGGGGGAAGAGATACTTGCGGCCGTTGAAGCGGCGCTCGCAGGACTTATCGTTTTACCTCGCGATGCGCTCGAGATCTTTGAAGAGACGCCGTCGACGCAGGAAGCGAATCATGAGAGTACCGCTTTTGATCTCGAACCGCTGACCGAGACGCTTACGCCGCGCGAGCGACAAGTGCTCGACATGATGGCAGAAGGTTTTGGCAATAAAGAGATTGCCTGGCGACTACAAATATCAGAGCACACAGTCAAGTTTCACGTCTCATCGATTCTCGCGAAGCTCGGCGCGTCGAGCCGTACGGAGGCCGTCACGCAGGGGCTGAGACGGGGCTTAATCATGATGTAAGAGGGGTCAATCCGACCAAGGTATGAAACGCCAGAACACTTCAAGGCTCGTGTGCGTAGATGAAGGCTAATGGCTGAATCGAAAAGAAAGATTCGCTGGTCGTCCGCCTGGGCCGATGCTCGCATCCTCGTGTGGGCACATCGCCGCCGGCTAATACTAGGCGCCATATTGATGATTGTGAACCAGGCGATGGGGTTGGTGTTGCCTGCGTCCACCAAGTACCTGATCGACGTAGTAATCGGCAAAGGGCGCATCGATCTTCTTTGGAAGATTGCGCTGGCTGCCGGAGGCGCCACAATCGTGCAAGCGATTACCTCTTTCAGCTTGTCACAAGTGTTAGGCGTGGCTGCCCAACGCGCGATTACCGAAATGCGCAAGAAGGTCCAGGCGCAGATCTCTCGATTGCCGATCAGCTATTTCGATTCCACCCAAACAGGCAAACTCATTTCCCGCATCATGAACGATGCGGAGGGCATCCGTAATCTCGTGGGCACGGGACTGGTGCAACTTGCCGGCAGTTTCATTACCGCCGTGGTCGCACTGTTCGTTCTCTTCTGGCTCAACTGGCGTCTGACTTCAATTACGATTTTGGTGCTTGGAATATTTGGCAGCGCGCTAGCGTTTGCATTCACGCGCCTACGTCCGCTCTTCCGCGAGCGCGGCGAGATCACTGCGGCACTCACCGGACGCCTGGCAGAATCTCTCGGAGGGATCCGTATCGTCAAAGCTTACATAGCGGAGAAGCGCGAGGCGCTAACCTTCGCGCGTGGAGCGCACAAGCTTTTTCGCAACATCGCCAAATCGATGACTGGCGTATCGGCCACGACTGCGTTCTCGTCTCTGGTCATTGGCGCAGTGGGAGTTGTGATCATTCTGGTAGGCGGACATTCCGTCGTCACCGGCCAAATGACCATTGGCGACCTTTTCATGTACGTCCTTTTTACGGGCATGATGGCCATGCCCCTGATTCAGTTCGCCGCTATCGGCACGCAGATCACTGAGGCCTTCGCGGGCCTTGATCGTATTCGCGAAGTGATGAACATGAGTACGGAGGACCAGGAGGATCATGCGCGCGCCCCCTTGCGGGAGGTCAGAGGCGAAATCGAATTCGAGAACGTTTGCTTCGAATACAATCCAGGAGTGCCGGTACTTAAGAACGTTTCCTTCACTGCTCCGGCTGGCTCGACCACGGCTCTCGTAGGGTCGAGTGGCTCCGGCAAGAGCACGCTCATCAGTCTCGCGATGAACTTCAACCAACCGCTTTCAGGGAGAATCAGAGTTGACGGTAAGGACTTGCAGACCTTGCGCCTGCGTGATTTTCGTTCGTATCTCGGTGTGGTCATGCAAGACAACTTTCTGTTCGACGGGACCATTGCCGAAAACATCTCCTTCTCCAATCCCCACGCCACGTTCGACCAGATTCAAAGCGTAAGCCGGATCGCTCACTGTGAAGAGTTCATCGAGAAGTTCGAGCAGAAGTACGACACAATCGTCGGCGAGCGTGGAGTGAAACTATCTGGCGGACAGCGTCAACGTATTGCGATAGCCCGCGCCATTCTCGCTGATCCCAAACTGCTGATACTGGATGAAGCCACCTCCAGTCTCGACAGTGAAAGCGAAGGAATGATTCAGGACGGGTTGCGTTCTTTGAGGCATGGGCGCACAACCTTCGTTATCGCGCACCGGCTCTCAACGATACGTAGCGCTGATCAAATTCTGGTGTTGGAAGGTGGCGTGATTGTGGAGCGGGGAACGCACGAGAAGTTGCTGGCTGCTGACGGTCGATACCGCCAACTCTACGATAAGCAGTACAAGTTCGAGCGCGATCAATTCATTAATCCCGGCGAAGATTTCACGCCGGCCCTGCCGCAGCCGCTTGGCGACCGTCCGCCACGGCTCTCGAATTTATAGGGTACGTGCCTTTAGGAATGTCTGAAGCATTAGAGGAACGATGTTGCTCTAATCACGTGGGCTTAATTTTCTCCTAAGCCACTTATACCCAGCGTGGACTTGCGGAGTCAGGCCTTGCTCTCCGGCGATAATCTATTAGCGGTATGGATGAATTCCTGAAAATCAGCTACCTGATCTCGCCGCTCTTGGTAGGACTCGCCTTTCACGGATTGTGCATCAAGTTCGGCTGGCTGCATTCTCTCACTCGGCCAATCGACGCCGGGAAGACGTTGCGAGGCGAGCGACTTTTCGGCGCCAACAAGACATATCGAGGTGTGATAGCAGTCGCGCTCGGGACAGCAGTGGGCGTCGGTTTGCAGGATGTGTTTCATCACTTTCGTGGGACTCACAGCTTTGAACTTCTGAATTACGGTAGCCCAGCGACTCTCGGTTTCGGGTTGGCGATGGGCGCGGCGGCGATGCTCAGCGAATTGCCCAATAGTTTGCTCAAACGTCAACTCGGGATCTTGCCGGGAGCAGCGGGCAGAGGAGTATTGGGTGTGGAGTTTTATGTGCTGGATCAGATCGATATGTTGCTCGGGATATGGGTCGTGGTCGGGTTTGCCGTGCCAATAACGGCAATGCGGCTGCTTTGGTCGGTCGTATTCCTATTCATTACGCATCAGGTATTGACGGTGGTGGGCTATGGGCTCGGGATGCGAACTACGGCGCGGTAATTCTGCCGTCCACCTAGTAGTTGCACGGAAGCCGGCGCAGCTGAATCCGACCTCTCACCAATTTTTCGGCCAGTGGCGCGGAATCGTAAGGAGAATATGATGAAAAAGGTGTTAGTGACCGGGGCAACTGGCAAGATTGGCAGTCAGCTTGTGCCGCGGCTCGCCGCATACGACGACATCGCAGTCCGTGCGTTTGTTCGGAATGCGGAGAGGGCCAAGCCACTGATAGCGGGCGGTGCGGAACTCGCGCTGGGTACGCTCGAGGACGCGCAGGCGGTGCGCGCCGCAGTTGACGGCATCGACACACTTGTCTTAATCACTGTCGCCAGCCCAAACGCCGCCGACCATGCGAGTACTGTGCTGGCCGCAGCCAAGGGAGCTGGTGTGCGTAAGATTGTGCGCATCTCGGTCTTCAAGGCGGCCATCGATGGCCCGACTGACATTACGCGCCAACATGGCCGCACGGATACCGAGATCCAAGCATCGGGCCTGACTTATATTATTTTGAGGCCCCCCTTCTTTATGCAAAACATCCTGTTCATGGCCGCTTCCAGTATCGCCACCGAGGGTAAGCTGTACTTTGGGACTGGTGACGGGAAGCTCAGCATGATTGACATGCGCGATATTGTGGACTGCGCTGAGCAAAACGTGGTCTCGGACACATACGATAACCAAATATTGACGCTGACTGGGCCCGAGAGCGTCAGCTTCCACGACATCGCCAATCGGTTAACCAACATCCTGGGACGACCAGTTCAATATGTCTCCGTGCCGCCCGAGGCCGTGGAGCAGTCCATCCGCGCGATGGGCATGGGCGACTGGTATGCGCAGGTGATGCGCGACTTGTGCAAAGCGTACAGTGAAAACTGGGGCGACGTTACAACGGACGGGGTAGCACGCATCACCGGCCACCCCCCTCGCTCCTTCGACGCTTTTGCCCGTGAGGTTTTTGCCCCGACCCTGGGGTGTGGCAGCCAGGTGAACTGAGGCGGCCGCGATCGTGCGTAATACCTGCGCATTTCGCCTCTCAGCCACGCATCCGAGTCGAACGACTTATTGTTGCCACACGAAGCAAACAAGAAAACCAAGGCCATCACTGATACAAGCAACTGTTCCTGATTACTCGCTTGTTTGTTTGCTCGTCCAATTTGCGAATCATTGCGACCTCATTACGCGCTGGCTGCGATGCGGCTTGTTGGATCAGCGACTCAGCGATCCAGCGGAAATCCGTCCGCGAACGCTTGTTCGGTGACGCGAGTAATGAACTCCGTCTTCGCTTCCGAATATGCCTGCTGCGAATCGAAACTCGCTGTGCTGTACTGGGACGCCAGTTGTCGCTTCAGTTCTTCGTACTCGCGGGCCACCTCGGGATGTTTTCGCAGATAGTCTCGAAACGCCAACGTTCGGCGTTCCTCTTCGCCTCCGGAATGAACGATGTGGACGTGGTAGATGTGTGGCCATCCAGCAGGACGATGGAAGAAGGCGCAGAAGGAATCGTCTGGATGCGGTACGTGGACATAGCCGAGTTCAGCGAGACGGGCTGCGTATCGCTCGATGGGTGTTAGTTCGCGAACGGAGACTTGTATATCAATGATGGGCTTCGCGCCAAGACCAGGTACGGAGGTAGAGCCATTGTGGTCGATCCGCACAACTAAATCTCCCAAAACTGCCGCGATCTTACAACTCTCCGAAGAGAACGCACCTGGCCAGGCGGGGTCGTAAGCCACGATCGTTAGAACTTCGCTCATTACTTATTAAAATGGCTGTGTAGAATGAGTGGCTTCTCTCACTTAGTTGACCGCTCGCGCGATTACAAACATTTGGGTTTGATCAGGATAGTGGAAAAACTTATGGAATCAAGCCGACACCCCGCGAGATCTGGTCTTAAGGTAGCGTACCTTTCTCGAGAACCACCTTCCGCAGGTAGCTGCGACAGATTTTCTGGTAGTAAGGACAGTGATGAGAATGAAGAGGACGCGCACTAATTTGCAGCTTGTAGTTGTGATCCTGCGGCCTGAATCGACTTTTTAGTAATGACAGCCATCAACAGTGTGAATGGAATTTTAAGAATGCGTTCCTTCAAGTAGTTGATAATTTGGGCGGTCACAAATCATGTCGAGAGCCCGACACGATGTGCAAGATCGGCAAAGCGCGGATCTGACCGCACGGGATCAAGAGTTGGATCTACTTTCACGCTCACCAACTGAACATCGTGTTGTTCATACGCCTTGCGAAGCCATTCGAATGCTGAATCGCTATCGCCCAGCGCGGCATAGATTCCAGCGATCAAATACGACAAAGCAGGGCCCGCTGCGGTAACTTCTTCAAGTAGCTTCACTGCTTCGCTTCGTTTCCCCGACTTGGCATAAGCACGTCCAATAAATGCCTTGACGGACGCTTCTGCGATTGCCGCGCCCTTTATAAGTTCCAACACCTTCTCGTATTCGGCGATGGCTTCCTCGTACAGGTCTTTCTGCACCAGTACGCTTCCCAGCACGCTGCGGGCCGCGGGGAAGTTGGGCTCCATCTCGAGTACTTTGTGAAGGTGCTCGAGAGCCTGGTCGTATTCGCGCGCGAGATAGAAGTTCATCGCGGGGGTCATGTTCGTAAGGAGCGAGAGCGGATCCAGATCGACTGCTCGCCTTGCTTCTGCATCGGCCTCTTCATGGCGCCCCATGTTGGCCAAGTAGATCGCGTACCAATGATGAGCCTCCGCGTAATTCGGACTTAACGTCAGCGCGCGTTCAAACTCTCGCTCAGCGCCCGCGAAATTCCAGTCATAAAGAAATCGGAAAAAACCCAATGACCCATGGGCCTCGCCGAGTGTCTCATTCAACTCCAAGGCCTTGATGACAGCTTTTTTTGCTTCATCGCGATTAGCCAGATAGTTGTGACAATCACCCAACGCGGCGTAAGCCAAAGCATAATCCGGATCTCTTTCGATCGCCTGCTGAAGATATTCAACTCCCTTCTGGACGCCGTCCGGTGTCAACTTGTTGAAGTGATACCGCCCTTTCAGATACAGAATGTAAGCCTCGTTATTTTGCGTGTGACGCCTGGCCAGCAGATGCTCTTCATGACCGGTGAGTTCGAACCGAAGCTTCCCGGCAATCTCGCGGGCGATCTTTTCCTGGGTGGTAAAGAGATCGGAACGCAAGCGAACATACTGTGCGCCCCAAATGTGACGGTCATCGCGAGCATCCACCAGCTCAATTCCAATTGATAGCAGGTCTTCGGATTCGGCTATGCGGCCCATTAGCACCGCCTGCACTTTCAATTCACGTCCAACAGTTTGCGCATCCATCTCACGTCCTTTGTAGCGAAAAGCCGAGTTGCGCGATGTAATTCGAAGATTAGTCAACTGCGCCAAACTGGTAATCAGGCTCTCAGCGATTCCATCGGACAAATATTCGTTTTTCGGATTCGCGTTGACATTTACGAAAGGCAAGACAGCAATCGAATCTATCGAAGAACCCACCTCACTATCGCGCACCTCCTTTACCTTTGCGACAAAGCGATAGCCGCGCCACGGAACTGTCTCGATGTATTGATGTTTCCCAGGACGTTCGCCAAGCGCACTTCGCAACGTGGAGATATTTCGCGCAATGTTTCCTTCTTCAACCGCTGTGTTGGGCCAAACGAGTTTCATCACTTCATCTTTGCCCAGGATGTGACCGCTGTGTTGCACCAACACGAGAAGGATGTCGAAAACCTTAGGCCTCAGCGGCACAAGTTCACCATTGCGTAGTAGTTGTCGCTCGCGCGCGTCTACGCAAAAAGGACCAAATTCGTAAGATGTTTTCGTCTGCACGAACATCTCTCCGAGGTCCGGCTTTCCTCACTTTTTCCGAAACTTTTCTGAACTCGTGAAGGACTTCTTGATTCCGCTGGGCTTAGCTTTCCCCAGATGCACCGGGATTTGGATCAGCAATCAGGAGAAGCCGCGCTCATTCTATTGGAGCGCCAATGGCGTGAGCAACCAAAGCCAAGTACTGGCGTAGTACGTTCTTCCCAGGAAATTGTGGCCGAAGGAGATGAACCATGAGCGAAGTTGAAAAAGAGATACTTAAGCTGGAGGAAGAATTAACGCAGACGGAGATGCGAGTTGACGTTGATGCTCTCAACCGCGTTTATGCCGATGACATAATGGTCACCGCACCCATCGGTATTTGCGTTGACAAGTCAGCCGTCATGACAGAGGTGCGACAAGCCGCCCAAAAAGCTAAGATCGAAAAGTACGATAAAGACGATCTAAAGCTGCGCGCTTTCGGCAATACAGTAGTGACGAGCTACCGGTTGACTGCTGAAGCAACTTTCGAAGGCGTCGAGATCAAACGGCGGATGTGCACCACAAACGT
>JBKOYD010000097.1:0-6901 GCA_046725195.1 Acidobacteriota bacterium
CTTGCCCCACAGAACCTTATACCGCCAGCCGAGATCTTCGAGTGCAGATCTCACCACCGCGAACAACTCATCTGGCGAACCATCGAATGTGCGACGCTGTGAATATTTGGGATATGGGAATCCAAATGCCATAACGTCAGCCGAGACCGCCTCCGACCAACTCGACCGAAACTCTATTTTAGAGAGTAGTCGCGTGTTTTCGAAAACGCCGAGCGGCATTGTTTGATTTCGAAGCTGACTTGTTGTACCTGGCAAGTGCCGACTCTCTATAACGAATGGCGCCATGCGAACACCACCGACACTGTGCTAATGAATGACGCGAGAATTCGGTATTACCCGAAGCCGTTCCGAGAATATTGGAGAGGTGTGACAATCAAAGACGAGAAACGCCTCGAGCGCTTGGCGTAATTAAGCGAACCTTGCAATGGATAAAGGATCGGCCCAACCCACAGAACTTTGTGAAAAAGGGCAGCCGAACAGAGCTGGCCGTGTTAGGCGAAGGCGCGCACATTAGAGTTGTGGCGTTTCTGCTGAAAGCCAGGCCGGGAAACCCGGAGTCATGTAATTGTAAGCCGAGGCTTAGTGAGCCGTGGTGGTCCGATAGCATGGCGGTTTTGGGAGGAGCCCGGCGAGCACATCTCAACCTTCCTCTGCCCAAACCATGACCATATCACGAATATCGAACCAATACTGCAACCAAGCCAGCCGCATTTACTTCCACAACGGATTTCGAGTTCCTTCACCGCGACGTGACTACATCTGCTACGCGAGACTACGCAGTATTTATCGATGTTTCAGCCCTGAAAGCAAGCTCACGTCTTAAGTGGCATCACAACATAACTCCCTAATCTTTCCAAAGTTAATCCGACCGCCGGCCTGCTCTTCGAAATTTCTGAGCAAGCCCACGCAAGGCTTGGCAAGCTGAGAAAAGATTCTTTTTTCTCACTTTTCATACCCTCGTGGTTTGCACTTTAGATAGCAACTTACTGATTCATAGGGAGGCGAAAGTATGTCGCAGGAAAATGTTGACGCGGCCCGCCGTCTGTTCAAGGCCGTCGAAGAGCGCGACCTAGCCGGAGTCCTCGAGGCCTATGATCCTGACATCGTCATCCGGGAGGCTGCATCGCTGCTTTACGGCGGCGTGTATCACGGCCTCGAAGGTGCGCTGCGACATGCGAACGCTTACGGCCAAGCTTGGGCCGCGCTTCAAGCGCCTGCCGATATGGTAACCGACCCGGTGTTCCTCGACGCGGGGGAATATGCGGTTGTCCTCTGGCGGCAGAGAGGTCTGGCAAGTGATGGAAGGAAGCTCGACCTGCCGGCGGTGAACATCTACAAGATACGCAGGCAAGATTATCGAATCACAGATGTTCCACGCCGACACGAAAGCGATACTACAATTCTTAGACGGCTAGAAATAACTGCTCCCGCACGGGCGATGTGCGCGTCTGATATTGAGTTGTGGAAACGATGATGTTGCGGGGACGAGCATGACATAACTCAACGACGGCAGTACCAGTACGGCGGCCCCCAATATTGAGCTCGACTATGAACACCATCGCATCTTTGCTCGTCGTTGCCAGTGCAGCAATCATTCTGCTGCTAGGCCTCATCCATCTTCTGTACACCCTCTCCGGTCCAAAGCTATTGCCCCGCGACGGTGAACTACACACGCGTATGCAGGAGGTCTCGCCCGTCCTCTCGAGCCAAACAACGATGTGGAAGGTTTGGATCGGTTCCAACGCGAGCCATAGCTACGGCCTCCTCCTGTTCGGTGCAGTGTATGGCTACCTGGCTTTGGCACATAGCCAATTCCTGTTCCACTCTGTCTTTCTTCTCGGGCTTGGCCTCATATTGTTGTTCGGCCACGTCTTCGTCGCCCGGCGGTATTTTTTCCGCATTCCGCTGCGGGGTCTCCTCCTGGCAATGCTCCTATATAGCCTCGCGCTCATTGTCAATTGGTTCTAACGCAACGAGGCAGGCTGCCTTATTGAACGAAGCAGTAAAACGAGAAGCACTGATGTCAGAGGAAAATATTGAGACCGTCCGCCGCCTTTTTAAAGCGGTCGAAGAGCTCGACCTTCCTGGAGTGCTGGCGTCGTATGATGAAAATGTCGTCATTCGCGAGGCGGAATCTCTCCCTTACGGCGGCGAGTTTCACGGCCACGAAGGGGCGCAGCGCCACGCTCTCGGCGCCTTTGAAGTTTGGGAGAATCTGCAACCCCAGAACCAAAGAACGCTGAACGCTAGATTTTTGGACGCCGGTGACGATTACGTGATAGTTCTGTGGCGTGAGAGAGGCGTTAACAGCGATGGTGAAAAATTCGACGCGCCCGTCGTCAGCGTTTATAAAATGCGCGGCAGTAAGATCGTCGAATCGCAGATGTTCCACGCTGACACGAAGGCGCTACTGCAATTCTTAGCTGGCAAGAACTGACTGCTTCTTCCGCGCGCGATTAAATCGACTCAGTCGAGTGGACAGATCCCATGCCGCGTTCGCCGTTGTCGCAACCGTGAATTCGGGAGCGATCACAGTGAGATTGATGATGACTCTTCGTTCCCTCATTCAAACGTTCGGCCCCCTACTGATGCTGCTCTCCCGCGTCCGCGCGCCGCACTAGAAGCGGGGCGAAGTGCCTGCGATACGCCCAAGCCAAAAAAACCCACAGCAGAAACGGTACGACGCCGATGACAAGCGTATACCGCTCCATGAGCAGATGGAACAACAGGATGCTGACTACAATCGGCGCAAGAATCGCCAACGCGAGGGGCACATACAAATCGAGCAGAAGAAGAGCGCCTCCTATTATCTCAAACGACTTCTCCACGTACATGAAGCCTGTCGCCACCAGCAGGTTGATGAAGGCGCCGCTCGCGGGCGTGTGCTCTGGGGGAGTGATAAACAGGAAGAAACCATTTAGGCCAAAGACGACAAAGATTAGGCCAAGTAAAATTCGCGCAACCAAGACGGCTGTTTTCATAGATTTTCATTTCCGAATTTTTCGTGACTGTGAATGCACAGGGCGTCTTAAAGCTGCAATTTTGGATGAGGCGCAAGCCGCGCTACTCGGAAACGGCGCACTGCCTTGTAGTAATTTGAATCGTAATACTCCAAGTAGCCAAGGAGATTTATGGAATAACTACCTTGTTTAGTCCTCAATATTAAAATGTCTGTTGCTTGTCATGTTAAGAGGATGAATCAAAGCTTTGTTGCTGTATGTTGCTTTTTCAAATTCGCCTATCTTGATTGAAAGAATTGTTATGGCAGGAAACATTTCGTTCAGTCGTTCAATTATTCTTCTTGAGAGGTTCTCTTTTTGTTCGGTGCTTGTGCCTTCCATAATGTATCCAAAAATGTGAATGAAACTTCTTTTGCCTGTCCCCAACTTAAAATACTGATAAGGATGAAGCCGAACTTTAATGTCATTCACTGCAAATAACCCTGTTGCTTCGGCCACATCGTACACTGCTTGCATTATTGCCTCAGGTGATTCTTGCTCGATGACATTCTCTGAACAGTCAATTATGAAGTGTGGCATCGTCGCTTTCTTTTCATTGAGCTCGGAATGACCCTAGGAGCGCCTGCTTTCACGCCACGCTTTTGGCGTCGTTCCAGTGAACCTGCGAAATACGGTCGTAAAATGACTTTGACTTTTGAATCCGGCCCGTGCGCTGATCTCGACAAGCGGCAGGTCGCTCTCGCTCAACAGATGTTTGGCGCGCTCGACCCGCCGCTCGGCCAGGTACTGCTGCGGAGTGATATTCGTCGTCAGCTTGAAGGCGCGCGCAAAGTGGAATTGGCTCAGCCCGACCGATTCGGCGATGCCGGCTAAGGTCAAGTGCTGCTCTAAACGCTCGTTGATGAAATCCTTCGCCCGGCGCAGGTTGTAGCCGGACAGCCCACCTCGGAACGTTTCAGGCGCGCGCCGCGAGACACTGTAGTGCCTGACGAGATGCAGCGCGAGCGTCTGCGTTAAGGACTCCGCGTATAGGCGTCCTACCGGCTCACTCGTCAGTGCCTCCGCCAGCAGCGCCAGACCGATCTGCCGTATCAAGTGATCTTCAGCTTCGTAAGTTTCGACGATCTCGACTTGCGTTTGCGGGTCACCTCCTGAAGCAGCGCATGCGAGTAGCGACGGACTGAGGGAGAGCGTGACACCCTCCACTTCTTCGCGCCACCGCACCGCGATGGGCTGACCGGCTGGGACGATACAGACGTTTCGCGCGTTTGCACGATCCGAACGGCAACTTCCGGCAGCGGTGTGCTTGCTTGAGGTAAAGTTGCCGGAGATTGGTATGTTGATTTCATGATCCGGACGGGTGCGCTCAAGCACCTCGCCGGCCAGCGCACGCCAGTGTCCGAGCCTGATGCCGTTCCACTGTGCGGTATGATACGCGACGACCGGTATTTGGCTTTTTATGCTCGCTAAACTCCCCATGACTGATCCTCCGTTCCGGATTGAGTTCGACGCGACAAATGCGAACGCCATGTTTGGCTGCCCGCAGTTTCTCCTTATTTTATGTCAACTAGCTTGTAAACCACTTGTCGGATGTAGGCTGCGGCGCGTGTCGCAGCGTCACTCATTCAACTATTCGCGTATACGCTCGGCTCATGCACTCTTACAGACGAGCCGCCACCTCTCGCAATCCGTCGCGGTAGCTGGGATATTGCAGCCGCCAATCCAGCTCATCTTTTGCTTTCCCGTTGCTGACCGCGAGGCGCGTCTCGAAGAGGGTCGCCATATACGGGATCATCAAACTCAGCAGCCAGAGCGGAATCGAGAACGGAGGTTTAGCCTTGAGAGAGAGCGCGGCATAAGTCAACCACTCGTTCATCCCCACAGGCTCGTCGTCCACGATGTTGTAAATCTCTCCAGCGTGCCCGCGCTCCATCGCCGCAAGGCTCGCGGTTACCGCGTCCTCGATGTAAATCCACGAGGCGACGCTGCGTGCCCCCTTCACCTTCGGCAGCATCCTCCTTCTGAGTAACTTGACCATGTACTCGGTGGACGGGCTTTCCGAGCCGTAGAAGAAGCCGTAACGAAGCACGACGGATTCAATTAACCCCTGCTCATTCGCGGTGAGCAGTTGCACCTCAAGCGAGCGCAGGGCATCGACAGCCTCTTTCAGCGAACTCTCAGGCTCGCGTTGCCGTAGGACATCGCCTTCCGTCTTCGCGCCCGCGCCGTGATCGCCGAAGCCGTAGGCGAAGACCATAGATTCCGCAACGATCCGTTTAGCACCGGCGGCGACGGAGGCCTTCAAAAGATTCGCCGTGCCGGTCGTCCGAAGGACGTTCGTCGGTTTCATTTGCGAGGCGCGAAGCGGGGCGTTCTTTGGGATCGCCGTCAGTAGGTGAAAGACGCAGTCGGGCGCCGCCGCCCGCACCGCCTGTTCCAAGCCCGCCGCGTCAAGCGCGTCGGCGACGGCACCCGCCGCGCCGAGTTGCTCTAACGTGCGCTGCTTCTCCGCTGAGCGAGTCAGACCTGTGACTTGATGTTTAAGCGCGACGAGCGCGCGGACCACCGGAAGTCCGAGCGTACCGGTCGTCCCTGCGACGAAGATCTTCATATCAAACCTCCAAGTGCGCGGGCACTCCCGCCGCAGTCTGAACGAACGCGGCGACGAGCGGGTGTTTGTTTCCCGACAGAGCTGACAGCTCCGGGTGAACCAACGTCGCTTCAGCCATAAACAACAATTACGCGCGCGACATCAACGAATCATTCCGAAGTTTCAAGTCCTTATCCGTCCGCAATTTCGTCAGCGGGATGAACTGTCCCGTATGCATCGAGAAACGTTCGACCGTGTGAAATTGCTCAGAACGTATCGGGCGAGCGGCGGAGGAGTCTTTTCCTTGCTTGCTATTTGTGTTGTGAGATTGCTCTAAAGATGAGCGGCAGTTATGGTCACGTTTCTCACACGCGCACGCGTTTTTTAGTGTCGAATGGTCCGCTGCGTCTTAACAGCAGTGGACGATCAGTGTCACTTGGAGTTCTTTTTCGTATCTCAAAGCTATGGCCCCATTACTGCGAATCATTGATGGGCCGATTTAACTTTTATGACCGGACCCAATTGACTGGGCAAATCCGGACAACAAAACCATCGATCTGGCGAATGAAGTCTATTAGGTGAATTCATTGCTGCTTATAGATTCCGTAATTCGGATAGTTCGAATAATTTCGACTACGAGTGATGCTTTTAACCGCGAAGCTACCCTCGTTCTTTTTCCACCACTTCTTCCAGCGCTCCTTTGAATCTCCAGGTGGATCGATCCGTACGACACCGCCCCCGTAATGCCAGATCACATCGGCGACCGTAATATTCGTCAGAGCGATGTTGGCGGCAAGATTGATCTTTTCTGAATCTGGAGTCGATTTCAGATCTTTCTTTGCGATCATGTTTTTTAAAATAGGACCAATCGAGCGTTCGTCACCAATGCCTCCTAACAAAATAATGATCTGATCTTTAATCAGAGGGTCGTTAATGTTTTCGATCAAAGCATCCTGGGCCGGAGGGCCAATCTCCAGAATCCGCCGCATTGGCTCCGTCAATTGTAGATCCCAACTAAGTGGGATCGTTGCTGCGTAAGGACCTTCCCATCGCAGGCTACGGAGTCCACCAATGAGACTCCGTATGTCCTGGTCAGTGGCCGCCGTTTGGCAAAAGATATTTGTTGGAAAAACTGCGAGTAACAGGAGAGTCAACGAAAATTGTCTAGCGGCCCACATCAACGGACTCCTTGAACTTGCCCTTCTTGTCTCGCTTGACGAAACGTTTGTCTGTCCCTGTATCGATAAGTTCGCGCTTGCCGGATTTAATGGCCGAACGCTAAGGGAACTGCTATAGAAAAGCCATCAGCGAGAATGGACCTTATGACGCTGCCAACTACAGCGAAATACGC
>JBKOYD010000134.1:0-8287 GCA_046725195.1 Acidobacteriota bacterium
TGCGTGGTGCTTGATCTTACCGCTTGCCCCCTTCCCAACTGTCCAATTCTTGTCAGGCTCTTGATATTGCGCTGGCCCTTCCCAACTGTCTTATTCTGGTGAGGCGCTTGATGTTGCACTTGCCACCTTTCACCTTTTAGGTCTTACAGATTGGGTCCTCCAGTCACCCTGTATTTCGCAGACCCGCCGCAATCCCATTAATAGTCGCAGCGAGGGCGTAATTCATATTCTCGCTTTCTTCTCCAGCTCGCTTTCGACGCAACAGTTCTACTTGAATCAAACTCAAAGGATCAACGTACGGATTCCGCAGCTTAATCGAGCGCGCGAGTACCGGATTCCTTTCAAGCAGCGTTGCTTGACCCGTTAATTCCAGGACCACACGCTTTGTTCGCTCAAACTCGTCCACAAGTAAACTAAGAACTCGCTCACGCAGTGAATGGTCCGAAACCAGGCCGGCATAAAGCCGCGCGATCGAAAGGTCCGCCTTTGCCATTCCCAGCTCGACGTTATCAATAAGCTCATGGAACAACAGAAAACGCTCC
This sequence comes from Acidobacteriota bacterium, assembly GCA_046725195.1. Classification (GTDB taxonomy): domain Bacteria; phylum Acidobacteriota; class Blastocatellia; order Pyrinomonadales; family Pyrinomonadaceae; genus PSRF01. The sequence goes on from JBKOYD010000134.1 coordinate 543, forward strand.
ATGAGATTCTGAAGAACCCGCTTGTTGTCGGACGAAGCGTTGGCAAAACGTTCCAGCGCAAAGCCAACACCAAACCACGCTGGTAGCACGTGACGACTTTGCATCCAACCGAACACCCACGGAATGGCTCGCAGGTCGTCCAAACCTCGGCGCTCACTTCGGCGGGTAGGCCGCGAGCCGATCCGTGCATATTCCAATTCCTTTACCGGAGTGGCTTCTTCAAAATAAGCGAGCACGTCGGGGTTCTCGGCGATCTTTTCGCGATAAAACGTAAAAGCCTCGCGCGACATTGTCTCGAGCGCTCCTTCGCTTTGCTGATCAAGTTCATACGCGCCGCCGGAACGCGAAAGAGCCTCCAGCGAAGCAGCTATTACAAGTTCAAGATTGCGTTCCGCGAGGACTGGATCCGAGTACTTCCAATTCATCACTTCGCCCTGCTCAGTGATCTTAATGTGACCATTGAAAGCACCTACAGGTTGAGCAATGATCGCATGATGTGTTGGACCACCACCGCGACCGACGGTTCCACCACGTCCGTGAAACAGTGTCAGCTGCACGTCGCACTCTTTCGCAACCGCGTGCAGCGCGCGATGCGCCTTAAAGATCTCCCACGTACTGGTCAACATCCCGCCATCCTTGTTCGAGTCAGAGTAACCCAGCATAACTTCTTGCCGGCGTCCCCATGAATCGAGCAAACGAGCGAAGTCAGCGTGACTCCAGAGCGTGCGACAAATGTCGCTGCAGTTCCGCAGGTCTTCAATAGATTCAAACAAGGGCACCGGCATCAGGCCTAAGTCGCATCCATCGGCCGCTGCTTCTACCTTCACGCCGGACAATTCGGCGAGCCACACAAGCGTCGAGATGTCGGCGGCCGATTTGGTCCCACTGATGACATAACTGCGGATTGCTTGTGCTGGAAACGTTTGCTTCAAGTCCCTGATTGCACGCAGCGAATCGAGAAGATTTTCTGTTTCACTCGAGGGAGGTCGAGGTAACTGGAATCTGGCTTGTTCAGAGGCTGTGGAGCTTGAAGCAGTTGAAAGTTCGATTCGCGCACGGCTGTGAATGCGCGCGTGTTGCCTGATATCGAGTGTGTGAAGGTGAAAGCCAAAGGTATCGACTTGTCTAAGCAAAGGGTCGAGTAGTAATTGCGCAATCCTCTGACCACTGTTAGCAGTCAGGCTTTGGCGGATCAACTGCAAATCCGATTCGAATTCATTCGGCTGCTTATATGCGTTCGTGTTTTCCGGCTCATCCCGAGCACTGACGAGGCGCGCAAGAACATAGTCAAGATAGCGTCGATAGATCTCATTTGCGGCGTGACGTTCAGGATTCAGACCTGGTCCAGAAATACTATTGGCGTATTTCTGCAACGCTTCGAGTAACTCAGGCGACACCTCTACTTGAAAAGTTGAAGGAGTCAAACGCCAGATCAAATCCTCGACTCGTTCGATGTAGTACTCGAGGATCATTTGCCGTGAAATCTGCAATGCGTCGCGTGTGCACTCGGGTGTCACAGACGGATTGCCATCACGATCACCGCCGATCCAGGAGCCAAAGCGAAGTAAGCGTGGCAGTTCACGCGCTGTTAGGTCTCCGCCATATGCTTCGCGAAAGTCATCTGCCAGGCCTTCATACACTATCGGCAGAGTGTCGAACAGCACGCTCGGATAGTAGTCCAGTCCCATTTTGATCTCGTCACGAACGGTTGGGCGACGACGTCGGACTTCATCTGTCTGCCACAGAGCAGTTATTTCGGTGAGGATAGCCTGTTCGTGTTTCTCGGCTTCTCGTTCGGTTAATGGCAAACGATCCAGCTGTTCAAGTTCTGCGGCGATGCGTTGTCGCTTGAAGAGCACCGTACGGCGCGCGACCTCAGTGGGATGAGCTGTAAAAACCAGGATGATTTCAATCCTGCTCAACCAATCACGAGCCTCTTGTTCTCCAATACCGGCCCCCCGCAGGCGCCGCAAAGTGCCCAGAAATGAGCCAGGTTGGGCCAACACTTCAACCGAACTCTGCGCGGCGCGTCGGCGGCGTTTGCGATGATTGGTCTCGGCGAGGTTCGTTAATTCGAAATAGATGGAGAATGCCTTCGTCATCTGGTACGCCTGGTCAATGGTCAAGCGACTGACAATTTTCTCCGCGCGCTCAATCAACAACGTTGCTTGCCGCTGTGAATGGGAGTCACGCTGTTCTATTAATAACAGGCGCAACTGCTCGACCGCGGCAAACAGATCGTCTCCGACCTGTTCTTTAAGCACCTCTCCCAACAACCGTCCGAGCGACCGCACATCGCGACGAAGCGGTGCCTCTTTTAGGTCGGCGTCGTGACTTGTGAGCTCACTGAGCCGTGCTACTTGATCATCTACGGTCCACAGCGAAGGCATGTTAATTCGACGAAACGCGGAACAAGTTGTAAAAGGCAAGGGAAGTATCAAGTACTCACCTTAATAGAACAAGCCCGCTCGAAAGCTCTCGTGTACTCACCAGAATTGAGAAGTTGAGAAGAAGGCAAGCAGCAATCTTATGTAACTCACTAGAATGGGACAGTTGGGAAGGGGGCAAGCGGCAATGTCAGACACCACACAAATAGAGCCGCCGAGCGCGCCCGCTTCTTTTCGCATCCGCAACGGTTATCGCCATTCAGATTTTGAGTAGCTGAGGAAAGTAAGGGGCTTGAGTTGGATCGAGCGGGGGCGCGCTTGGTATTTCAATTTGTAGGTGCTTGAGATTGTCGCTTGCCCCCTTCCCCACTGTCCTATTCTGGTGAGGTGCTTGAGATTGCCGCTTGCCCTCTTCCAACTGTCCTATTTTGGTGACGTACATGATATTGCTGCGCCCCACCAAAAACTCATAGACCAAAAAAGGAAATTTTTGCGCGTTAAAGAATAGGAACACACCCGACTGCTTCCAGATCCCCTGAAGCGCGTATTACGTTTAGGTTTCATTGTCCTTGTAGACAACATCCTTGCCGGCGAATGCGTTATAAAGTTCGCACGGTTGTCGATCCAGGCGTCTGCCATTCGACTTACTCATGAAATTCGCAGGCGCCTGAAACAGATCTCGTATTGATGAAGAAAGGAAATCATGGAAACAAAACCAACGCACGAACAAGCACAATTACACTTACAGGTCTACGATCTACGTCGGGAGGCCAAGCTTCGCCAGGCACGCGACTGGTTCCAACAGAACTACTTTGCGGAAACAATCGATGACGCTATGCGAATTGCGGCATTTGGGACGCAAAATGGAGCTTTCGTTGGCATGGTAATCGGTTATTGGGAACAAGCCTGTGCCCTAGTCAACTATGGTCTTCTCCACGAAGAACTCTTCTTTGAAACGAGTGGAGAGTTTTTTGGCGTCTGGGAACAGGTGAAAGCGGTCGTGCCCCAATTTCGCGAGAAGTTTGGGGACAAGTACATGCTTGCGAACCTGGAAAAGGCGGCACAGCGTTTCGAGGTCTGGTCGGAGAAACGCACTCCAGGCCATATAGCCACGATGAGGCAATTCATGAAGGAGCAACGCGCTCAAGCTGCTTCATCAGCAAAGGCTTGATCGCAAAGGCGTAAAGGCTCGCGACCTCCACGTCCAAAGCGTTGGAGGTCGCGCTTTCCAAAATTTGTCAAATCGAACCCCGCCAAACACGCTATTCCCTGGAGTGCGGTGACTCGTCACCGCTTTGTTAACAGGCGTTCTCAATCTCGACTTAACAAAAAAGGAGCCCATCATGAACTTGATCGATTCGCTGACCTCTCAGTTTGATCGCGAAGCGCAAACAACCCGCAAGCATTTCGAACGTCTACCGAACGACAAACTGGATTGGCGACCTCATGCGAAGTCGTTTACAGCAGGCGAATTGGCATCGCACATCGTTGAATGCGTAAATTGGGCCGATTCCATATTTACGCTAAGCGAAGTTGATTTTAATCCCGCGACGTACAAACCCTTTCACGCCGCCACAACGAGCGATTTACTTCAGGCCTTCGACAGCAAGGTTGTCTTGTGCAAACGTCTTCTAGCAGTTGTTGACGATTATGCCGTTATGCAACCATGGAGGTTGAAAGTAATGGGCCGGCAATTATTCGAGAAACCCAGGGCCGATGTGTTCCGTGACTTTACTTTGAACCACTTGATCCATCATCGAGGACAGTTTTCTGTCTACTTGCGACTACTTAATGTCTCTGTGCCCGGCTCATATGGCCCGAGCGCCGACGAGCAAGGTTGATTGTCTCATGCACCTCACAAGAATAGGACAGTTGGGAAGGGGGCAAGCGCAATATCAAATACCTCACAATACGCAGCCGTAAGCGCGCCCCCGCTCGGTCCGCATTAGTAACCTTTCTTACATTCAAAATCGATCGTTGCAATAGAAATTCAGGGACTTCAAATTAAAGAACAGTTCGAAACAGCCGAAGGTTGGGGTTGCGGAACGAAGCGGGGGCGCGCTCGGCGTTTCTATTTGTGACGTGCCTGAAATTGCCGCTTGCCCCCTTCCCAACTGTCCATTCTCGTGAGGTACATGATATTGCCGCTTGCCCCACTTGGTGCAGCCGCTTACCTAAATGCGACCTCACCCCTCGCTCATGAGGTGAAGAACTCACATATCGCTCCCGCCTAAAAAGGGGGCGTCTTGTGGGGACAAGTCCTTAATAATAGGCCTTTCCTCCGCAGATTTGTAAGTCCCTTATTGGAAGTCGATTGCCCAAGGGGATGACACGGCGTCCCGGCATACCTGTTGCTCCTCCCGTTTTCGTTGCGGCTGATGCTTCAGCGAACGCGAGGAAGGAGTTGAACAATGAGACCCGCTTTAACAAACAGCCCCCTTCACAATCCTTTCAATAATCGATTCAACGATCCAGTAACGCGCCGTCATGACGACATGCAGGCGTATGCATACACGGTTTGGCTGCGAGAGCGAAATGAGGGAGTGTGTAACACCACCGCGGCTTCGTCACTCGCCAACCGATCGACGCGTGCTTCGGACTCATTGGAGAGCCACGCGGGTAGGACATTCGGCGTGTTCGCCCTGTTCCTGGTCTTCCTCGTTTCAGTAGGTGTGCTCTTGAAGGCTTTTTGAGCGGCCTTTCTTTGTCTACGTCACGACCTACGCTTAAAGGTCACTCTTTGGAGTGCGATGACTTGTCACCGCTTTGTGACAGCGATACCTTCATTACTCGATCCGCTATTCGCCTAGCTCCAGCTTCGGCCAGACACCTCGTCAGTCGACGCCGCTTGAACTTCTGCGTTAGAGATCAATCACACCGGATAATGCTTTTGCAAAGCGGTGATGAGTCACCGCAGTCCAGGGAGTGTGTTGAAATGGACGGGCGAGATTAACAAAGCGGCGACAAGTCGCCGCACTCCAGAGAGAACTACTTTGGCGGCGCTTTGACAAAGGTAGTAGCAACACTTTTCGCACACTTACGGCTGAGAAAAGATAAATGACCACTGCAAGCTGAAAGGTGGGATGAAACCGAACATCACCACTCATGCGCCAAGTGGACCAGCGTTCATGCTGCGTGCGCTCGCTCACAAAAACTACCGACTCTTCTTTAGCGGCCAAAGCATTTCACTTATTGGAACATGGATGACGCGCATCGCTACTAGCTGGCTCGTCTATCGCCTCAGTTCCTCCGCACTTCTTCTCGGTGTCGTCGGTTTCGCCGGACAAATACCGTCGTTCATACTCGCGCCGTTCGCCGGCGTACTCGTCGATCGCTGGAGCCGCCATCGCTTGCTCGTGGTCACTCAGGTGCTTGCACTCTTGCAATCACTGGCCATGGCAATCCTGGCCCTTACTGGTCTGATCCGGATTTGGCAAGTAATTGTGCTGAGCGTCTTTCAAGGCCTCATCAACGCTTTCGACATGCCAGCCCGACAAGCGTTCGTCGTTGAAATGGTTGACCGGCGGGAAGATCTTGCTAATGCAATCGCACTCAACTCGTCGATGGTCAACGCCGCGCGTTTGCTTGGACCATCAATTGGCGGCGTTGTGATTGCGGCAGTTGGTGAGGGCTGGTGTTTCATGATCGACGCGATCAGTTACCTCCCCGTAATTGCTTCGTTGTGGGCAATGACCATAACTCCGCGAATGTTGAAGGCCACAGAAGATGCGAATATGTTTCAACAACTGCGCGAGGGTTGGACTTACGCGGCTCGGTTCGCACCAATTCGCAACGTGCTGTTGCTGCTGGCGTTGGTCAGTCTTGTGGGCATGCCATATACGGTGTTGATGCCGATCTTTGCCAATGAAGTCTTGCATGGTGGACCAAACACGCTCGGATTGTTGATGGCTGCGTCAGGCGTTGGCGCTCTCATTGGGGCGATGTTTCTGGCGGCACGTAAAAGTGTGCTTGGGCTTGGTAAGTTTATTCCTTTGATGGCTGGTGCGTTTGGGGTGGGACTGATCGCTTTTTCTTTACTCGGGTACTGTGGCTCTCACTTGCGTTGATGGTTGTGACTGGACTTGGATTCATGGTGCAGATGGCAGCAAGCAATACTGTTTTGCAGACCATTGTGGACGAAGACAAACGCGGTCGCGTGATGAGCTTTTATACGATGGCGTTCATGGGAACTGCGCCGTTTGGAAGTTTGTTGGCAGGAAGTGTCGCGGAGCGGATTGGTGCGCCGCACACCTTACTCTTCGGAGGGATTGGCTGTATCCTCGGCGCGCTCTGGTTCGCGCAATCTCTGCCCGCCCTGCGCCGCGACGTCCGGCCGATCTATGTAAAGATTGGCATCCTTCCCGAGATGGCGACCGGCATCCAACAATCCACCGAACTCAGCGTCCCACCATCAACATAGCGCACCGTTTCGTTAACTTCGTGATAGACTGCGGTTGTTCGTTTTCCCCCCAAATTCGCCTCGCATCGCCGAGCGCATGACGAGTTTGCCCCCAAGTGTTCTTCATTACACTGAGCTGTGGTTACGACTGTTTATGGACGAGACCGCTCCTCCCAAATTCGGTTTTTCTGATCTTGTTCCACAGTTCAAAAGCTTGCGTTATTGGGCGCAGGTACTAGTCATCGCCGTCGTCTACCTTGTCGCAGCTAAAGTTGGTCTGTCGTTCGCATCCCTGAATCAAAACGTCTCTCCAGTTTGGCCTCCCTCGGGAGTCGCGATTGCAGCCGTCGTCTTATTTGGCATGCGCGTCTGGCCCGGCGTCCTCTTAGGCGCTCTGGTGGCTAATTACCTCACGCCCGTTGCCGGGATAACAGCCGATGCGATAGCGGTGGGCAATACACTTGAAGCATTGTCTGCCGCTGCTTTTCTTCAACGCGTGGGTTTCGATAGATCGTTGGAACGCGCCAGAGACGTTTTCAAGTTTGTCCTGGCAGTACTTCTTTGCACGATTCTAAGCACTACTATTGGTAACCTCAGTTTGTGTTTGGCCGGCTTCGCACCCTGGCATCAATTTGGTCAACTGTGGCTGACTTGGTGGCTGGGCGACGTGTCGGGTGCCGTAATCGTGGCGCCCTTGTTGCTGGCGTGGAGCGTTAGATCCCGGCCATGGTCCAAATCGCGAGCGCTGGAGGCAGTCCTGTTAATCACGTTGCTATCTCTTGCAGCGATGGTTAACTTCAGTAAGGCGGCGCCCGTTCCAATTCGCTACTATCCGCTAACTCGTTTGATTATTCCGTTTTTGCTTTGGGCCGCCTTCAGGCTCGGCATTCGGGGCGTGACCCTGGCCGTTTTCATGCAGTCAGCGTTTGCGGTGTGGGGTACTGTGCAGGGGTTTGGAC
>JBKOYD010000117.1:0-12224 GCA_046725195.1 Acidobacteriota bacterium
TCGCTGGTTCATGCATCTGCCAGTGCATTCCGCGCGTTTCTAGCGGTTAGCTCCTTGTTGTAAATGGCACTCCCAGGCTGTTGACGCTTGCCACCTTCATGTAGAGAGCCTGTATCAACAGCCGCGAAACCTACTTGCTCAATCAAGCCAGTGACCACTTCCTTCGCTTGTGAATTATCCCCTGCGATAAAAATCGCGCGTCTCTCTTCAAGCGGCAAACCTGTGTTCCCTTGAGTCGCAAGATGCTTGAACCAGATCGTGTTGAACGCTTTGACAATGCGCGCTCCCTTCAGGTGTGAGGCAAGTAACTCGCTTGAAGTGGTCTGGTCGCTGTCAAGGTCTTTAAAGTGACCGTCTCGCTCAGGATAATAATTACCGGCATCGATCACTATTTTGCCATTGAAGGCCTCGGATGGAAGTTCTTTGAACCTGCCGAAAGGAATGGCGATCAAAATGACATCGCCAAATCTGGCCGCGTTCTCTCTCGTAGTTGCTTGGGCTTTGTTACCAAGTTCCGCAACCAATCCGTCTAGACCGTCACCTCCGCGAGAATTGCTAAGAGCGACTTTGTGCCCCGCTTTTACAAAAAGCCGGGCGGCATTTGCACCGATGTTTCCGCTCCCAATGATTCCGATCTTCATGTAGGTATTCCTTTCAATTTCTAGTAACGAGCTCAAAACTAGTCTGGTTGGCGAGCCACCATACCAACCTTACTTTGCCGCAATTCGGGGACCAATCCCGAGACCATTGATACAGCATCTCGCTTCCCGTTTTGTGTAGAGCTTTCTGCAAGCCGAACTCGTACTAAACGTTTCACTATTTGGGAAAGCCCCTACGCGACCACAACTGGTCACGTGGCAGTATACGGTCACAGCGTCATATCGACTTTCAAACTGCTCCTAGCGTTTTGCGAGTATCGACAAGTTACAGAGATGCAACTTCTTTGGCGGCGATATTGCTGTGAACCAGCGCACGAAGTCAGGGGCTGGCCAGACCCGGGCGACGGTTGGCCGTAAGGGCGAACCCTGAGCGCGAAAGGAACAATCAATATGAGATGGCTCTACAAACTACTCGGTAGCTGGATAACGCTTCCGAGCACCAGTGGTGAAGCAATTAGTGAGAATGGAGGTCCAGTGCGCACACGAGCGGGCCGCTTGAATGAACTCTGGGCTCGCTGGCTCAGTGGCAGTCGCCTGGGCGCGGCAGTCGGCCACTGGGCCAGTAGGATCATCTCGTTGCCGCAACTCCGGCGCCTTACGTCTGGGAAAATTCCCTGGACGCCATTACGAAAACCACTGGCCGACTGCACAGTGGTGCTGCTCACGACTGGGGGTGTTCATCTGCGCAGTGATCAGCCGTTCAATCTCAATAGCGATTCAACATTCCGCGTGATTCCGAAAAATGCACAGCCCGGCGAGCTCGCGATTTCCCACCAGGCCTACGACCGAACTGACGCACTGCGAGACATCAACCTGGTATTTCCGATCGAGCGCTTGCGCGAGCTTGCGGCCGAACACGTCATCGGACGATTAGCAGAAGATAACTACGGCTTCGGTTTGATGGGAAGCGCGAAAAAACTAATGCCGTCAATCAAAGAAGTCGCGCGTCGTATCAGCGAGTCGGGCGTTGATCTGGCTCTGCTCGTGCCTGCTTGACCGATCTGCACGCGGTCCGTGGGACTGCTCGCGAGAGAGATTGAGGCAAGAGGTGTGACTACAGTTGCTTTAGGTTTGGTGAAAGAAGTAGCGGTTGCGGCGCGTGCGCCCCGCTTCTTGTATCTGCATTGGCCTTTCGGTCATGCCCTCGGCGAACCGGGTAACGTCGTGCAGCAGCGAACCGTACTCCATGACATGCTTTCGATGGCAGTCAGTGCGCCGCGGCCTGGGTTAGTTGTTGATCTCCCATATCGTTGGCGGCGCGAGAATTACGAGCCAGTTCATGACTGGAAGGAACCGAGCGAGGCCGTAGTTTCAGCTTTGTCTTTGCAGACGCACCCCAATGAGAGGAGGGCCGCTGCCTAAAGTTAAAGAGCCGGTGCACCGGTTATCACATCAGAGAGAATTTCCCCCGAAAATTTTCGCCGCTATTTGGAGAGCCATAGCGTCGAATGCAAACACGAGATCTCACGTTAAAGCGAACGGGTTTTCATAACCTTTGATTCGCGGCAGGGCGTCGTAATCACGGGTTGATTAGCCAGGTTTTGGTTTTGCAAGGCTTAAGGAGACTTTATGCTCAAGGTTCACAAGAAGAAATTGGGAGACGTAATCGTTCTGTGTCTTAACGGCCAGCTAGTAACCGGCGAAACGGCGACTCTGCGTGCAGCAGTGCTTTCAGTTGTAGACGGTGTTGCCGTAGTTCTCGATTTGGCACGGGTAAGTAGGATCGATGCGCGCGCATTGGGCGTGTTGCTGGAGCTGCGCGCGTGGACTAATTCGAAAGGAATAGAGTTCAGATTGACGAATCTCACGAGACTCGTGCGACAGGTCCTCGAGATAACTCGCTTGGATTCTGTTTTCGAGATTGCGTCTCGAGATGATGCGCGATCCGTCGCAGCACCCGGGCAACCGTTTGCCTTCACTGCCTGTGCGTAGTATTGCGCGCGTACAGAACAATTGGTTGAGGCAAAAAAAGATGAACGAAGTAAGCAAAGGTCTACCGACAAAACATCGAGCGTTGAAGGCGACGATTGTCGTTGTCATAGTGCTGGCAGCGGGCGGCATGGCCGTCTGGGCAAATTGGCATCGCATCGCAGTGATGGTTGCTCCCAGGAAGCAAGCCGCGAAAACGCGAAGTGAAGCTGCGATGAAAGCGGATGAGATCTTCTGGCAAACTCTCCACAACGGTGAGTATGAAAAGATTCAGAGTGCGCTGGATGTTTTGACTGCTGCTTATGTGCAGACGCCAAACGATTCGGTGACCGCGGCCCACATCGCCTGGTTGCATAACTGGCGCATCTCTGAACGGAACCGGTTGAGTTCCATTCCCGCCACAATCACTGACGACATGATGCTATCGCGGAGATATTTCCAGGAAGCAGTAAAACTTGATCCTTCAGAGGCTCGTTACCTCGGTTTTCTCGCGGGCAACACTCTGGCCGAAGGAAACGTGCACCAAGACGAAAAGCTGACGCGCGAGGGTTATTTCATGCTGCTCGACGCGATCAAGGCCTGGCCCGAGTTCAACTTGTTCACGGGCGGTTACATCATGAGCCGGCTGCCTGCCGATTCGCCGCAGTTCCGAGAAGGCCTTGAGTGGCAGTGGCGCACGCTGGACGAATGCATAGAAGGAAAAATCGATCACGCAAATCCTGATTACTCCAAATACATGTCGAAGGAAACGAGAGAAGGCAGAAAGCGCGTCTGTTGGAATTCCTGGATCGCGCCACACAACTTCGAAGGTTTCTTTTTGAATATGGGCGACATGCTGGTCAAGTCAGGTGACTGGCAAACCGCGCAAAAGATTTATGCAACTGCAAAACTCGCAAAAGAATACCCGAGTTGGAAGTACCAGGCTGTGCTGGACGATCGAATTAAGCAAGCACAAGCGAACGTGGCCTTTTTCAATGCTCCTAACGAACCACCGAAAGCGAGAATCATGATCAATTCAGAGTTCTCCTGCACCGGTTGTCATCAGCAATGAAATACCGAACTGGTGATTCAAATTCAAGAAGAAGAAAGGAAGGAATCATGGAATCAAGAATCAACATTACATCCGTTAGCCCTGGCGCGTTACAAGCAATGCTCGGACTGAGCAACTATCTCTACCAGTGTGGCCTTGATAAGAAACTACTCGACCTGATCAACCTGCGCGTGTCGCAGATCAATGGCTGCGCTTACTGTCTCGATATGCATTGGAAAGATCTGCGCGCCGCCGGCGAAACTGAGCAGCGGCTTTACGGTTTGGATGCGTGGCGCGAATCACCGTACTACACCGAGCGAGAACGCTCCGCGCTGGCATGGGCCGAAGCTGTCACACGCGTGGCCGACACTCATGTGCCCGACGAAGTGTTCGACGAAGCGAAACGTCATTTCAGCGACAAGGAGCTGGCCGACCTCACTCTCAACGTGGTGGCCATTAACGGCTGGAACCGTCTGAATATCGCTTACCGGACGACGCCGGGAACTTATCAGCCAGCCGCCAAAGGAAAACAAAGTGCAGCGTAACGATTCGGTGTGGCGACCAAAAAAAAGAGGAAGCATGAGGAAAGCCGCTGCTTAAAGGATGTGCGAGCGGCACGCGTTGAAACTCGAACGGTTGAAGCAGTTGAAATCGAAGCAAAGTCGCCTGACCTACAGCACGTGACGATCGACCAGCGAGGAGTCATGGACTCACCGGATTCGAAGACGTGCGGCCACACGCCGATGAGTTGGTGGATGACTAGAGACGTACGCGGCAGCAGGACGGTTTGATGCCGAGATTGGAGAGCTGAAAAATGACAATTCGCTTAGACCACACGATCGTGCCGGCGAGAGACAAAATCACCGCGGCCGAATTCTTTGCCGAGATCTTCGGATTGACGGTTAAGCGCGGTCATTTCGCGGAGGTGCAAATCAACGAGAGCCTGACATTTGCCTTCGCGGATGAAGCCGAGCTATGGGGCGGGCCCGGATTCGATCCCCAGGTCGGACAGAGTCATCACTATGCTTTCCATATAAGCGAGGCTGAGTTCGATGCGGTTTTCAGTCGAATCAAGTCCAAGGGGGTCCCTTTCGGCAGCGGCCCGTTCAGCCATAGTGATGGCCAGATTAACACCCGCCGCGGTGGCCGCGGCTTCTATTTCGAAGATCCGAACGGCCACCTGCTCGAAGTGATGACGGTGCCCGAGACCGGAAGTTAATAAACGAATCGCTTAAGAACTTTCAGATACGTCTTGACAAATATGATTTGCTCTTTTATTCTGGCGAACACACATACGCTAGAGCGTATATAGCAAAATAAGGAGAAGATTACTCTGAAGTGATTCCAACAGAAGCTAAAGGATCTTCTGCAAAAGTCTCTTGCGGGCAGACCATACTGGAACGTGCGAAGAACGATGGGATCGAGAAAGTGGTGCTCCTGACCGCTACAGCGCGTGACTCTTTTTAACGCCGCTTTCGTTTTTTTGAATGCTCGCGGACCGATTACGACGAACGCTCGCAAAGGTGAACCTAGTGGGGCGCTCTGAAAGTGGATGAGTTAGTTGGTAAATCGTCGACGATCACGATAGGCAAGGACCATGTCTGAAAAAATTATTCAAGCAGTACGTTCAAGGTATGGAGCAGTAGCGCAAAGTGGATTTTCCAGCAAACAGGCAGGCGTCCATGCAGTTGCACAAGCATTCGGCTACACGCCTGAAGAGTTAGCTTCTATCCCGGCCGAGGCTAACATGGGATTGTCTTGCGGCAATCCAACGGCCATTGCCAATCTGCAGGAAGGCGAGATCGTCGTCGACTTAGGATCTGGCGGAGGCCTCGATGTCTTTCTAGCGGCTGGAAAAGTTGGCCCAAACGGACGTGCGATCGGCATTGACATGACGCCGGAAATGATCGAACTCGCCCGACGAAACGCTGCAAAGCGATTATCCGAAGGTGCACCTGATAATGTGGAGTTTCACCTCTCTACAATCGATGAATTGCCGTTAGCCGACTCTAGCGTCGATTGTGTCATCAGCAACTGTGTCATTAATCTCGCGCCCAGTAAGCCGGCAGTGTTTCGTGAGGTAGCCCGTGTCCTGAAGCCAGGTGGTCGATTAGCAATCAGCGACATCGCACTTAGGAAAGCATTGCCCCAGGAGATCGGCAATGATCTTCTTGCTTACGTCGGGTGTATTGCCGGCGCCATCTCGATTGATGACTATACGAACGGGCTGGTGGGTGCTGGTTTTGCACACGTGGAAATAATAGATAGCAAGTCGGATCTGAACGCGTACGCAAAAGTTGAGGGCCAGGGCAGCTGTTGCGCATCATCTCCAACGTCAAAGGAAAGCAGAAGTCTGCCAGTAAGTTCGTCGGCTTGTTGTGAGCCTCTAGTAGAGTCGGGCGCGCAGCACGACATGCATGCACAACTTGCGGAGTTGTTGAAGCGATACGACGTCAATGACTATGCCGCGAGCGTGCGAGTATTCGCAGTTAAGGAATGTGAGAAAAATCCTTAAGCCTATTTTTGCCCACCGTTGAAGAGCAGACAATAACCAACATTCACCATATTTTCTACGCGGAGGCCGTAAGGTTTAAGCATTCGACGCAATCGGTACATATAGACATGAAGACTCGGAAATCGCTTTGGTCACGATAAGCCAAGTGGCGAAGTTCCTTCACGCAAAGTTGGTGAAATAAATGGGCGTCCAGCCAAAACTTCTCTTACCGCCGCTTTCAGATCAGATGCTATGCGTGTCTTAACCACGTACCCGGATGCTCCGGTTTTCAGCGCCGCCTGCACGAAGTCCCAGTCTGCGTGGATAGTTAAGAAGATTATTTTTGCGGTTGAGCCGCTCTTGACCAGCTGAGTGGCAGCCTCAATGCCGTTAATTATGGGCATCGATATATCCAGCAAGCAGACATCTGGTTTCAACTCCAAGGCTTTTTCCAGCAGTGCGCGCCCATCAGCAACAGGCTCAAGCATATCGAATTCAAGTTCCAGCAGCTGCACAACCCTCGACCGCATCTCGATATGATCGTCGGCCAATAAGATTCGCGCGCGCGCCACTGTTGCCTCCCCTTCCCCGCTGTTGACACCCTAAGCGCCAGCCAAATGACCATTTGGCTCCCTTACGCAACCCGCGGTTCGAGCAAAAGCCCGCACACACCCTAGTAAATTTCTTCATTAAGACACCTAGCAATAATGACAGGGATTCGCCGGGTCGCTGCCTTAATTACCCTGCAATCCATCTGCGAAGATGTTTGGCGGATTAAGGGCCGGCCTCGCAAACGCTATGGCACTCCGTAAAGCGTACTCGACAAGTTCCGCACTGCTTCTAATGTTAAGACGCTCCATGATCGTATATTTGTGGAAAGCTACCGTTCGTGGAGAGACATGAAGAATATATGCAGCTTCCTTCATTGAGCGCCCTTCAGACAATAGTTGTAGTACTTCTTTCTGACGCAGCGTCAAGGGTTTCGTGGTTTTCCTGCGCTTGAAGTTCTGGACAACGGAACCGACCATGTCTTTGGTCATGAGTGGCGTCACATAGATACCACCCCTCACAACGGTTCGGATTGCATGGAGCAGTTCCGCAGCCGCGGAAGTCTTAAGCAAGAAAGCCGAGGCTCCCAGGCGAAAAGCCTCCGCAGCAATGTCAGGATCTTGATTCATTGTCAGGTAAATCAGCTTAACTGTCGGCATCAGTCGCTTAAGCTGTTGGCCGGCGTTCAATCCGTTCATGACCGGCATACCAACGTCCAGCACTATCACATTTGGAGTGAGATCCGGTGCTTCCTCCACCAAATTGAGTCCATCCGAGAACATTCCGACCACTTCAAACTCGGGTTCGATTAAGTTTTTCAGGGCGTCCAAAATAAGCTTGTGGTCATCGGCAAGTATCACACGGGGAAGCTTCATAATTCCTCGCTTTCTTTCGCTTGGTGTTTTCTGACTAATCGCTGCAGGGGCACGGAGACCTCTATTCGTGTGCCTCGTTGTGGTCTCGAGAACACATTGATCTCACCGCGCACGAGACGTACTCGCTCTCGCATGCTGATAAGGCCGAGGCCTTTCTTCAAAAATGGCGACCCCAGATCAAACCCGCATCCGTTGTCCGATATCGAAACGCCAACCGCTGAGGCAGACTGCTCAAGTAGAACCTCCACTGCCTTGGCGCCACTATGCCTTACGCAATTACTTAGGGCTTCTTGCACAATCCTGAAAATGCACAATGTCAGGTCGTGCGGAAGTGTTGAGGGGAAACCCTTTTGGTGAATTTCGATCTTGAGCTGCTGGTTGGACAGCTCCTGGCATAATCCCTTAAGGGCAGGTACCAACCCAAGATCGTCCAATTTTGAAGGGTGAAGTTTGTAAGAAAGCCGATGAAGGTCTGCCGAGATCTCCTGGGTTTGAGTTTGCAAGGCCTGTAGTCGTGATTGAAGGTCTCCCTGGTTGTGCAGATTCTGTCTGAGCCGCTCGAGTTCGATCGAAAGCAGCGCCATTCGCTGGTTGAGGTCATCATGAAGCTCGCGTGCAACCCGACTGCGTTCTTCTTCTTGAGCTGTGATCAGGCGACCCCCTAAATCTCTAAGGGCCTCCTCTGCACATTTCCTCTCTGTCACGTCAATCATAAAGCCATGCAGACTCTTCGAGCGGCCACCTTCAAACTTGGTATTAACCAGGTTGTGGACCCAGACAACTTTGCCGTCCCTAGCGATGACTCGAAAAACAAAATCGAATTGTTCGACCGTTTGGGACTGTTTCCGCAATGTAGAAAGCACTCGTTCACGGTCATCACTGTGAATGTGGGAGGCAAGAAACTCAGGTTCGTACCATTGGGCTAGCGGGTAGCCAAACATGGCGGCCGCTTCCTTACTAATGTACGTGAAGCGCAAGCGATGCCCCTCAGCTTCCCACACTACAATTTTGGTTTTCTCGAGTAGGTGACTGAGGCGTTTATCGTTTGTCCTCAAGGCCTCTCTCGAGGGAAGAATGTCCTCGAAGGTAATGAGGATCCTGAAGCCAGACTCCGGCAGATCCAGGCGAGCTGCGTTAGCAGCAAAATGCACTGGCTCGGTCCGGCCGTGATAACAAAACCTTCCCTGTATTTCGTTCGCGGTCCCCTCTTTGAGGCGGCAAATGTCATCGCTAAGTGTAGCCCTAGCCTTTCCGTCAGATGTTCGGTCATCAAATCTCTTCCATTCGCTAAAGAAGGAAGCGTCCCGAAAATTAACGGACGAACTGTTTGCCTTCCAGAAGGCTTTCCACGATTGGCTCGCGTAAAGAAAAGCGCCGGATTCATCCAGTACTGCAACGTTTGACGCGCAGGCATCTATGATTGTCCGCAGAAACTCGTCTGACGTATCAGGTGTTTTCGGCGAAGTTCGCTTCGCTGTTGCTACGAGAGCTAGAGGCCGATACAACCTGGTCGAATCCTGAATTCTCATGTCACGGCGCACAAAGAGGCCTTTCGATATCAGCGACGGCGTGTCGTCGCTTGGTTCAATGTCAATTCGGTTTTCGTCCGTGTCTTGTTCATGGTTGAGTTCTCCCAGGGAACGAAGTAACCCGCGCCTTGAAACTCAGTGCAGCCGATGCTCAATACAGTGATGGCCCCCCGCAGAATTGCAAAGTCGCTTGAACGAAGGTAATCGTTTAAATCTGACTCCGTTTCCCATTCGCCTATTAGCAAAGACGAATTCTCATCCGCAGCATCAATGTAAAAGCGAAACGTAAGACACCCTTTTGTGTCTTTGATTGGTTCAACGAGGCGCTTCATGGTCTGAAAGAACTCACGACGCTTATTTGGGTGCACTGTGATCCTCGTTGTGTTGACTACCACTTCTTCACCTATTAAAGGACAGGATTCCCCTAGTCGGTCCGCACATTCCGACGAGATTTGAGCAGAAGTCTAGCTTTGGTTTTCTTGTGCAGGTTTAGTGCAAAACCGTCCGCTCGTCTGTGGAATTAAGAAGTGCAAGTAGTGTGCTCAAAAGCACCATTAGGTGGGGGCGGCGGTTGATCCTTTTATTTTTGAGTAATTTGAGAAGTTTTCTCACGAAATGGCTTCAACAAGTCGCGAGAGATTTACTCGTTGTATTCAGCGAAATTCGCGGGAATCCGCGTTCTTGATCATTTGTTCAGGCCGAGATGCCCCGTTGTCTTTGTATCTGAAACTTGGTCATCTTAGTACGGAGGGTGCTTGGGTTAAGTCCCAGGATTTTTGCAGCGCCGTAGGGACCTGAGATTCTCCAACCCGTAGACTCGAGGACGCTAATGATGTATTGCCTCTCCATTTCTTCGAGGCTCTCAGAGGAGGTTTCGGCCTGATCGGGGGGTTGCTCAAAGCGATCAGCCAAGCGAAGCACCGATCCCTGCGTGGTAATTACCGCCCGCTCTATGACGTTGGCCAACTCCCTAACGTTACCAGGCCACGAATGCGCGTGCAGGCTCTGCATGGTCTTCGTCGATACTGAATCTATCTTCTTGCCGAAGTTTCTGGCTGACTTTTCTACGAAATGTTCTACCAACAGCGGTATATCCTCGCGACGTTGCTTGAGCGGCGGGACGGTGATTGGGAAGACATTCAAGCGATACCAGAGATCCTGCCGGAAGGTTCCTTTTTCAACTTCAGCTTTCAGATCTCGATTGGTGGCTGCGATGATGCGAACATCTACCTTGATTGTTTTTGTTCCTCCGACCCTTTCTAACTCACCCTCCTGTAACACTCTTAACAGTTTCACCTGAAGCTCCGGCGGAAGCTCGCCTATCTCATCCAAAAAAATCGTCCCTCCGTTGGCCAACTCGAAGCGACCTAGCTTACGGGTCGCGGCCCCCGTAAAGGCTCCTTTCTCATGTCCGAACAATTCGCTTTCAATCAGTCCTGCCGATAGCGCCGCGCAGTTAACCTTTATCAGAGAGCGATGTTTCCGCAGGCTGGCTTCGTGAATCGCGCGAGCTACAAGTTCTTTGCCGGTTCCGGTCTCGCCCATTATCAGAACCGTCGAGTCGGTCGGAGCAACCTGATTGACTTTGAATAGCACGTATTTGATGGCGTCGCTCTGACCCACAATTGCATCAGAGGACCGGTCCAGTTGGAGCTCGGACTGGAGGTAAATGTTTTCTGCCTCCAGTTGGTTTTTCAACTCTTTTAGTTCTGCGTGTGCTTTGTGAAGCGCCTCTTCCGACTCCTTGCGCTGCGAAATATCGATACACGATCCGATGTACCCAAGAAACTCCCCATCAGAGGAAAACCGAGGAGTTCCACTAGCCAACACCCAACGATACTCTCCATCTGCGCGGCGCAGCCTGTACTCCATTTCGAAACGCTTTCGGTTGTCGAAGCTCGTCGTATAGGTGTCCAGGCAGTAGTCATAGTCATCAGCGTGCACGCCCTCGGCCCATCCTTCTCCAAGCTCCTGCTCCATTGTCCGTCCGGTAAAATCCAGAAATTGCTTGTTAACATAAGTGCAGAGTTTGTCTGTGCCTGAAATCCAGATCATCACCGGAGAGTTATCCGCCATATTTCTGAATCGAGTTTCACTCTGACGCAAAGCCTCCTCTGCTTGCTTGCGTTCTGTGATGTCACGCGCGATGGTGGACGCGCCCATGATTTTCCCATGCTCATCTTTAAGTGCGGAAATTCTAAGAGACACGTCAATTTGGCGGCCGTCCTTCCTAACGCTTTTCGCCTCGAGATGATCGCTCTCACCGGCCCCGATCCTGTCGATGATTTCGGATGCTTCTCCATTATTGTCAGCAAGCGCAAGCTTCGAAACCGTCTGCCCAATCATCTCGTCCGCCGAGTAGCCGTACATTAATTCGGCGCCGGAATTCCAGCTCAGGATTCGTCCGTCCAGACTCTGGCTAAGAATGGCGTCGTCTGAAGACTCAACGATGGCGGCCAAGTGACGACGCGCCTCCGTTGCGATTCGTAGCCGTCGCCTCTCAATAAGGAGGAATGCAATTAGTAAGGCTTGCAAGGCAATCAGGGCGAGGACCCCGATGATGCGCCATTTGTATAACTGCCAGAATGTGAACTCGCGAAAGCTTACGATACTGCCTGGAGGGAGACTCTCCTCTTTGATCTTCCAACGCTGCAGCTCGCGCCAGTCAAACATGAAGACGTTGGGAACGTCTTCGATTGGAATGTTTCGCGGCTGTTCGCCATTAATGATCCGCCGAACGACTTCCGCCACCTTTGTCGCACTGGCTTCCTGGGTATAGACGTAACCGCCAACGACGCCGCGACCGACCAACGGTCCCGACATGCAGTAGATTGGCACTGGAGTTGTCCGGACGATTGAATCAAGGATCTCCGCCGTTTCGAGAACCTTACCGTTTTTATCGAGCGCCTGTTGCCAGACGTAAAGGACAATTGATCGTTCCGGCAAACTTTTCGTTCGCGCTACCAGTTCGTCCGGAGCAAGATCGGTAAGGAAGTTGATTTGTACCTTGCTTTCATGGCCCTTGAGTTCTTCTCTGGCTGCTTTCTCAAATTGCTGATCATGCTGCAAGGTACCGCTTACAACAAAAACCTGCTCGGTAGTGGGATGCAAGTCTAAGGGTAGATCAATGGCTTCTCGGTATTTGCCAAAAACAATAAC
>JBKOYD010000144.1:0-33497 GCA_046725195.1 Acidobacteriota bacterium
ATATATGACCAATGCTTGTTTTGGTTCTCGAGCGCGTCAAGCCACCCTTCCTGACCTGACAAATGGCAATGCAGATCCCTCTAGCCACAATCATTGGTCATGTATCATTTACCATTTGTCATTTTTCATTTAAGAGAGATCGTTGCTTCCAGGCGGCTGGCAGTTGTCTTGGACCGTCAGCGCGATAAAGCAAAAATCAAAAATGATAAATGTCAAATGATATATATGACCAATGCTGTTTTTGTTCTCGAGCGCGTCAAGCCACCCTTCCTGACCTGACAAATGGCAATGGAGACCTTGAGCCCAGTCTCAAACTTAGTCGAAACCGGAACAGTGTTGTGATAGAGTGCACAGCCAATCGGTCCGCTGTCTAAATCTCTGCATTACGGTGGTAGAAAATCTGAAGATCAACAGATCGGAGTAGCGATTCCATGTCCTCCTTATTATTGTCACGTCGCCATTTCATCACGAGTCTTGCAGCCACCACGGTCGCGTCATCAATACCCGTCAAGTGTTACGGCGACATGTTGTCGAACCTGCCGATCTTATCGGCAGCAGGAATGATTAAGTTTGGGTATGCGGCAATTACCTGGGAGGGTAACGATGTAGTTGCTATAAAGGAAATCTCTGAGCTTGGATTTCCGGGAATCCAATTGCGCAGCAACATCCTTAAGGACTATGGTGAACGACCTGAAGCATTGCGTGATCTGCTCGCACAAAACAAATTGGAAATGGTTGCATTGTCGAGCGGTGGCGTCGGTATTGCTCCCGGGACGCAGGGTGACGAAATATCCAAGCACCTTCGCAACGCGAAGTTTGTTCGCGCAGTTGGTGGCCATTATTTGCAGGTAACTGATTCGGCTCGACCCAAAGATCGAAAGCCTGAAGCGTCTGACTTTAAGCAGCTCGGACACGTGCTGACGGAGATTGGCAAGAGAGCGAGTGACCTGGGTATTCCTGTCGGCTACCACAATCACATGGCAAGTCTGGGCGAATCACCCGCTGAAGTGGATTGGATCATGGAAGCCGCTGATCCGCGCTACGTCAAACTCGAGTTGGATATCGCGCACTATCAGCAGGGCGGCGGCGATCCTGCTCGCGCCATTCGGCAGTATCAAGATCGCTTGCTTTTTCTGCACATCAAGGACGTAGAAAACCTTGCGACGAATGACGCGCGCGGACGAGCCTATCGTTTCGTTGAACTTGGTCGCGGCAGAGTTGATCTTTCAGCCGTCTTCGCGGCGTTGAAGGATGTGAAGTTTAAAGGCTGGGCAGTGATTGAGTTGGATAGTGTTCCTGACAAATCCATGACACCAAAAGCGTGTGCGCAGATCAGCAAGAATTATCTGCAAGACAAGCTCGGTCTGAAGATTTGAAGGCTAATGGTCCGATATGCTTCAGCTTGTCGTCCCGTTCAAAAAGTGATTCATAAGGCACTTTAAGCAAACCCCGACGACAAGCTAAAGCATATCGGACATTCAATCGACATCTCAGGAGGATGACATGCCGGATAACAAAAACTCGCGCAGAGATTTTATGAAGACCGCAACTCTCGGTGCGGCAGGAGTCATGATCGCGTCGCGGGCCTCGAGCTACGAGAAAATCCTTGGTGCCAACGATCGCGTGCGGGTTGGTGCTGTGGGTTATTCCGATCGTTGCCGGCAGGCTTTGATTCCGTCGTTCATGTTGCATGCCAAAGAACTCAACTTTGATCTGGTGGCCGTCTCCGACATCTGGAACCGCCGTCGCGATGAGGGAGCTGAGGCTCTCAGTAAATTGTGTGGACGTGAGGTCGCGAAAGCACGTAACAACGAAGAGCTCTACGAGCGCAAGGACGTTGATGCGGTAATCATAGCTACGGCCGACTTTCAGCATGCACTGCACGGAGTTGAAGCGGTTCGCGCAGGCTGCGACGCTTATGTTGAAAAGCCAATGGCCAACACGATGGAAGACGCGCGCGCGATTCTAAAGGCAGTCGAGGAAACAAAAAAAATCGTACAGATCGGAAGTCAACGTCGCAGTGGTAGCAACTACATTCGGGCCAACGAATTTATCAAGTCTGGCAAGTTTGGCGATATCGTGATGGTGGAGATGACCTGGAACGTTAATCAACCCGGACGTTGGCGGCGTCCGCAGCTGGTCAAGGAGATTCGCCAAGAAGATACCGATTGGGATCGGTTTTTACTCAATCGACGTGAGAATGGCGTCAAGCCCGCCTGGGACCCACGCAAGTATGTAGAGTTTCGTCTTTTCTGGCCCTACTCGTCGGGCATTCCGTGCCAATGGATGTCGCACCAGATTGATACTGTCCATTGGTTCTCGGGATTGCCGCGGCCGCGCAGCGTCGTCGCGAACGGCGGGATTTACCAGTGGCACGATGGTCGTCAAAACTTTGACACTATGACGGCGGTGTTTGACTACGGACCGCTCAACGATAAGGCGAAAGGTTTTCAGGTTGTGTATTCGTCCCGCTTCAGTAACTCTGCCGGAGGTGTGAAGGAACTCTATTATTCAAACGCGGGCATGCTCAATCTCGACACTAACAAAATCACTTCCGAAGGCGGACTGAAGGCCAAGGAAGCGGCCGAGATGCAGATGCAGGCAAACATGCTAGCCGAGATGTCGCTTGCTGATCCGGCTGCACAAGTTCCCGTCGCGACGAGCGCAAACACTGGCGCAGATAATTTGACGTCCGCTCACATGCGCAATTGGATGCAGTGCGTTCGCAGTCGCAAGACACCGAATGCAAGCGTGCAGGCTGGTTACAATCATTCGACAGCGATCTGTATGACCATTGCGGCGCTGAAGACTGGGAAACGCGTGAGTTTTGATGATGGAAAGCAGGAGGTTGTAGTGGGCTAGTTTGGATATCAACAATCCACCCAGCCCCTAGGCTTGTAATAAATAGGACAGTTGGAAGGGAAAGCGGACCTACATGGATCTCCATTGCCATTTGTCAGGTCAGGAAGGGTGGCTTGCCCCCGCTGTTTCCCTTCAGGGATCTCTATTGCCACTTGTTAGGCGAGGAAGCTTCCTTACAGTGAAAATTTGTAACTGAGATCCTTGTAGAGTAACAGCGGGGGCAAGCCACCCTTCCTGACCTAACAAATGGCAATAGAGATCCATTATGGTCCGCTTGCCCTCTTCCCAACTTGTCCTTTTTCTTACAAAGTCTCTCCTAACTAGATTAGACGCGCCCGATGACAAGGGGCGAAGTCACGGCATGGAGGATGGTGCTGTGTGAGCTTCGCATCAAAAAAAGAGAGGGCGGTTTGGGCCGCCCTCGAAATATTGAAAACCTTCCCTAATGGTCAGGTACAAAAGTGAAGTTACCGCTCACTCAGAACACGTAGCGCAACTGCAATCTTCCTGTGCGCGCACCGGTCGCTCCAACCGAAACACCTGAATTGAGATTCGGCTGGTTAAAGAACGGATTGGTCACATCACCGTCAGACAATCCTCCAACCTCCCAACGAAAGATCGGAGTATTGAATACGTTGAAATAATCAAACCGTATCTCAAAACGATCCTGTTCCATTGGAGTGAAGGGAATCTTGAACGAACGCTGCAGGCTCATATCGAACGTGTTGTAAGCAGGAGCCCGCAAGGTATTGCGTCCGGCGATCCCTGTGCGGATAGTCGGATCGACCAGGTAACGGACAGCATCAAGTGTGACTGGATTGCAGTTGATGTCAAAGAATCCGGTGGCTGAAGCGCCGCATCCGATCACGCCTGCCTGCGAATTCGCGAAACCTACAGACGTAGGAGGCGCGAACAGATTCGAAATCGCCGGTCGATCGTTCGTACCACTCAGATCGCCATTCAGGTCAATGCCGGTAAGAAACGGCGACGAAATGTTTCCTGATTGGTAACGCCAAATGCCCGAAAATTGGAAACCACCAGTTAGTTCTTTCCAGAAACCAGAACCTACACTGGGGATATCCCACAATCCTGACAGCGTGAAGATGTGTGGCACATCAAAATCGGATACGCCACGGTCAACACTACGATCAAACGGATTGGAGCCTAGGCTGTTACCTCCAGTCGTCGTGAATATTTCGCTATTCGTGTTGTCGATCGTCTTTTGGTACGTGTAAGTTGCGCGATAGAGAAAGTTGTTTCGGAAACTGCGTTCCAAGCGAACTTGCAGGCCATGGTAGATCGAGTCACCGCCGTTGGTACGCGAGATGACTGAACCTCTCGAAGCAAACGCACGCCCATTTGGATTCGAACTTCCAGGTATGCCTGGATTCAATTGTTCATTGATGAACAGATGTGTGCCACGTGTGCCTACATACGCAACGTCCAGAATGCTGTGACCTGGCAGTTCACGCTGAATCCCAAAATTCCAAACGTATGTCGTAGGATTTTTGAGGTCAGCTGGAATCGTGTTCTGTCCGGCCTGCGGATTAGCGACCAGCGTCGCCGGCAAAGCCGCCTCAGTGAAATTCGGAACGCCGCGTCCGCCAAACGTTGCTCCAGTTACAGTCGTACCGAGCGCATTCGGCGAAGTACCCATGATGTTGCTCAGAATGTTGTTGAAAAACACATCGTAGTTAACTGCAAAGCCACCGCGTATGACAGTCTTCTCGGTGCCAACGACATTGCCGAGCCAACCAGATTGAAAGTGTGGCGAGTAAGCAAAGCTGAATCGGGGACCCCAATTGTTATTGTCCTTCTGTTGTTCCACGCGAGTCTGTAGCGGTGCGTCAAATCCCGTAAACGCCGGGAACGCTGCATTGTTCGCAACGGCTCCGAAGTTTTCGTAACGCAAACCGAAGTTGAGCGTCAGGTTAGGTCTCACTTTCCAAGTGTCGTTGATGAAGTAAGCCTGAGTTGTGACGTTCGGATAATCGAGACCCGCGCCGAACACCTTGGCCGCTGCCCCTGATCCGACGCCGGAGAAGGAGTCAACGAAGTTACCAAAAGCGGGGAAGCCCCCGCCTCCGGCGAAGGTCAATGTCCCGCGAGTATTGATTGGAACGAACTGTTTCGCACGCTGCATCAGAATGTCAGCGCCAATGCGCAGCGTGTGGTCGCCATGAGTGTGGGTAACAGTGTCCTGAAATTGCCAGTTGTTGAAGATTCTTCCCTGAACAAAACTTTGCGACAGTCCAACTGTCGAGATTGTTGTTCCGGAAAAAATAAACTGTGGACCACTTGTAGCGAGTGAAGCGTCACGTGGTCCGAAAAACAAGTTGAAGCGTCCGTACCCAAAACGAGCTTCGTTGAGAGTGCGGGGAGAGAAAACGTACGTGTCGCTGATGTAAAAATTCTGCGTTAACGACGGCACGTCGATCTCAAAACCGGAAAACTGACTTCCCGTAATACCTGTCGACGGGTCCGGAAACTGGTTACTGAAAAGTTGCTTGTTAGCCAGGTAACGGAACGACGCGCTGTTCTTGGCTGATGAATTCCAATCAACTCGCGCGAGATAGTCGTAGGTGTTTACGGGTTGAGCACTTGTATTCGTAGCGGTGCCGAATTGAATGTCCGGTCTTCCACCACCAAGCGGCACATTGATCAAGTTTGTGGTGCCGCGCAGATTGCCAACGATTCCCAGATAGCGATCAAGATTTGCACTTGCGCCGGCGGGGAATAATGCGCGCAACTGGCTTAATCCGTCGGCCGTCGGCACTATCGCCCGACCAAGAACGGCACCAGCGCGCACCAGGTCAGCCTGGTATGTACCAAAGAAGAATAACTTGTTCTTGATCACAGGGCCGCCGAAGGAAAAACCAAAAGTGTTTTGTGTTGACTGCGGCACTTTGGTTAGTTCCGATTGGGACTTTTGGCCAGGCGTGAGTGCGTCGAATGCGGAGTTCTGAATGATGTCATACCCTGATCCGTGAAACTCATTTGATCCACTGCGGGTGATGACATTTACAACTGCACCGCCAGCGCGTCCAAATTCAGCTGAGTAGTCCCCGCCAAGGACAGTCACCTGAGAGTAGGCGTCACGGACTGAGGGTTGATAAACCTGGCCCGTGATTGAGTTGTCGTTATTGTCCAACCCATCTATGAGTTGATTGTTCCCGCGCGGTCGCAAGCCATTGATCGAGAATTCAGTTCCTTGCACAAAACCTGCTGCAACACCGTTCATGCCACCAACATCAGCGACGCCAGGTAAAGTGAACACGAGGTTCACGGGGTTTAGTCCCTGTACTGGCAAGTCTCTGATCTCTCGTTCATTAAGAGTGTTGACGCGAGTACCATCTGAACTCTGGACCACTATCTCATTTGCGGCACTGATGACTACTTCTTCAGTAGGACTTCCTATATCAAGTCGAAGGGTTAGGTTGAGAGTTTGGGCTGCATTGACCTCGATCCGATCGAGTTTGGCAGTCTTGAAACCTTTGCCCGTGGCTTCGAGTGAATACGAGCCAGGGTCAACGGCGTCGAGTCGAAAATTCCCAGTGTTATCGGAAACTGTTTCACGCACAGCGCCAGTCTTTAAGTTCGTGATCTTTACCGTCGCGTTGGGAATGCTGGCTCCATTTTGATCTTCAACGGTTCCGGCTACGAAACCCTTGCTGGTCTGGGCGTGCACAGACCCTACTAATCCCAACATAAGAATGACAACTAGCAATATTTGAAACTTGAACCTTTCCATACTACGAAACTCCTTTTACTTGTCTCCGAGCTTTTGGATCTTCTTTCATGGGGAGTTAATTCGTCGCACATGTGGTTGATTCACCTTGCTCCAAAGTTTCGGAACTCGTGCAATGCACCTCACAAATGCGCGAGGCGAAAGGCGCAAGAGATGTGCCCACATCATTCGCGGATGCTCAGTCCACTTGGTCACTCAAGCGATCCGTTTCGTCCCAGCAGGTCACTTGCGAAATTTGGATCTCTCACAAGTTTTGGATCGGTGATCAGGGAAGGGAAGAAATCGCAGATGAGACCGTCTCCATACTCTCGGAGGAGAGTTTAAGCCACTTGAATATGGAATTTCGTAGCATCGCTAAAATGATCAATTGGAATTTGTCAGGTCGAATTTGTCAGGTCGGGACGGGTGGCTTGCCCCCGCTGTAGCACTAGAATTACGTCAAGGGTGACTAGTAGGTATCACTTTGAGATCCTATCCAGGGAACAGCGCAAGCCATGCTTCCCAACCTCCAAATTTGCTATAGGTCGGTGTTGGTGGTCTATGCGAGTTCTGACGCTGGACGCCGTTTAAAGGTCGCTGAACGTCTGGCTGATTTTGGACCGAAGTTGCTCGAGTCTGACTTGCCACACGAACTGGAGCAGCAAGTCCAAGACGAAATGAAAGCCGCGATGAAGCAGGCAAGCGCAGCGAGCGGCCAGCGCTGACAAGAAGCGTCAATCTAGCCAATCGTAAAACTCGCCGCGCGGAGTGGTAAGGGCTGTCCGTACATTGAAGTTGAACGTCCAGGCGGCATAAAGCCGAAAGCGTCAACGACTATTCACACAGTACTGGTGTCCTTATACAGATTCTTACACGCGGAAATACCGATTTCACCTGATTTCTTTTATTCCCTGGTGTTTTACCCTCCCACTGTAAACAGCACAATATGGGAAAGGCAGTTTTGAGCAATCTTTTGCGAGCCTTTGTGTCTTCGTGCGTTAGCGGTAGGATCCTCAAGTCCGAGTTGGGCCAGTAGGAACGCAACGACGCGTTACAGGTGCAAACCTAAGAATTGTCCAAAGTGGAGAAGACGAATATGACGAAACGAAGAACTTTTTGGTTAACGAACATCGCGATCTTAATAGCGACCTCGACACTGCTCGCTGTTTCTCATCCCGGTGTGGCGCAGCAACCAACCAAGCTAGCCAAGCCTATCTACATTCAGGCCCAAGCCATGGGTACGTCAACCCAGTTGGGCCAGAATTTCAGTGTCACCGTGATCATCAACGAATACTCTCCCCCTGAGGATCAAAAGATTCTGCTCGAGGCCTTTCAGACAAAAGGCAACGAGGGACTCGTGAATGCCTTGTCGAAGATGTCTTCGAAAGGTCGTTTGGCGATCACCGGCACGTTGGGTGGCGACCTCGCGTACATCCGCAGGTTTCCGCAACCTGACGGGAGTGTCAGGTATCGCATGGTGACGAATCGCCTGTTGCGTTTTGGAGAAGTATGGGCCGACACGCGTTCCTCTGACTACCAGCTGTCAGGTCTGGAAATTGTCATCAGTAAGGACAAGAAGAAGAACACTGGGACGTTAATTCCGGCCGCTGAGTTGAAAGTGAATAAAGAGGGTCAGATGGAGATCGAGGCCTATCAGAATCCATGGAACCTCGTGAACATTCAGTTGCGTTGAGCCGTGACATAAAACAAGTGACGATCGCGCGGCAGTGACGAGATACACAGATTCCGCCGATTGGGCAGATTCTTGACTAGCCAGTGAAACGGTCTTTCAAGAGCTTAACTGGTGATGTCCTAATCTGTGCAATGTGTGGATAATTTGAAAACTCTGCGTCATCATCTAACCTCAGCTTCGGCCTTTTGCCTCTACACATTTCTCCCGCGACGAGATACTCATTTCGACCTTAGCAGCGTTTTAAAAGACAACCTTAACCTATCAGTCTAGGGGGCATACGCCCGCGCCCCGAGCACCAAGTCGAAATGTTTTACAACTTTTACATTTCTCCCTGGCTGCAGTTGACTGGTGATCTACAGATCGTTCGCCCAGTGCGAAGGACCGCTGACACGGCGATTGTTCCGGGCGGGCGCCTGGTGATGATCTTTTAGAGGCGATCATCGATCGGCTCGCAAGATGTGTCGCCGGATTTTTGAGTGCTACAGAATCTTCCGCGAGGAAATACCTAGTTCGCCTGATTGCTTCAATTAGCCACTGGTTTATCTTCACCATGTTAATACTCTGAAAAATCTGACCGCCCTGCTCCGACTGAAACTCCGGCCAGGGCTCGAAGTGTAAGTGCGAAGATTTTCCTCACCGAACCTGACCGTCCATCGGCCGTGTCAGATGGTCTTCGAGTCGCTGTGCGGAATCCAGTCCTTTCGGTCATACGTGCCTTTTGGCGCTGCGAACAAGGACAATGTCGGATCACTGAGAAGGCACTGACGGAATGAAAACAGAGAAAATTTCTTTGCGCAGCTTTCTGGCATTCATCCTCCTCCTGGCGCTTTCAACGTTAACCTACGCGCAATCCGATCCACTTCCATCCTGGAACGACGGTGCAAACAAACGCGCGATCGTCGATTTTGTCGTTCGCGTGACGAAAGAAGGCAGTCCCGACTTCGTTGCCGCGCCCCAACGCATCGCAACTTTTGATAACGACGGCACGCTCTGGTCTGAACAACCCATCTACTTCCAGTTTGCGTTTGCGTTGGATCGGGTAAAGGAACTGGCCTCTCAACATCCTGAATGGAAAACAACACAACCATTCGAGTTCATGCGCGTGTGGACAGAAAAGATCTACGGCATCCCACCGGAGCAGGTTGTGGGCACGAGCTTCGTCACAAAGTTTCAAATGGGAAGCGACGGTAAACCGCTACTGCTGCGTGAACCAAAGGTCGACTTCATCGACGACGGACCAGGCAAGCCAGTTGGCATTCAAAAGTTTATCGGCCGTCGTCCCATTCTGGCTTTCGGCAACTCCGACGCCGATCAACAAATGTTGGAATGGACAGCGGCCGGCTCAGGTGCGAGGTTCGTGGGACTTGTTCATCACACCGACGCTGAACGTGAGTGGTCCTACGACCAGCAATCACACATCGGCAAACTCGACAAAGCACTTGACGAGGCCACGGCTAAGAAATGGATCGTGGTCGATATGAAACAAAGTTGGAACGTGATCTATCCATTTCAGAAGTGACCTCAACACGGCGGATTAGGAGGTTGATATGAAGATCAAGTTCTTGGTGCAAATAGCAATCGTGCTGTTAATGGGCACTTCTGCCTACGCCCAGAAAGTAACTACTGACTTTGCTCCGGGCACTGACTTCTCTCAGTACCACACATACGCGTGGGGAGAAGGCCGGCCGGCAAGGAATCCACTGATTGCACAACGAATCGTCTCAGGTATCGACACACAGCTTGCTGCCAAAGGTCTGCGGAAAGTAGGAGAAGGTGAAGCGGCAGATCTGATCGTTGCTTATCAAACATCGACCGACACACAAACCGAGATCAATACCTACAACACCGGAGGATGGGGTGGCTGGGGTTGGGGCTGGGGCGGTGGAACGGCCCAGACCACAGTCAGAAAGATCCCAGTGGGCCAACTAATTGTTGATTTGGGCGACGTCAAGGCCAAGAAGTTTGTGTGGCGTGGGCAAGCGAGCGGAACAATTTCCGACAAGCCAGAGAAGCTAAACAAGGCCCTCGACAAGGCATTGGTGAAGATGTTTGAGAAGTATCCCCCGAAAGAGAAGTAAACGGTCGCCTAATTAATTATCAGATCTTATCGGCCGCAGATTGACGTAGATGACACAAATCAAAACCGGATTGATAAGGAACAGTCTTATCGCTAAGACAGATCTGCGTCATTCGCGTTTATCTGCGGCTGATGTTCGATGGACCTAACTAGATCTAA
This sequence comes from Acidobacteriota bacterium, assembly GCA_046725195.1. Lineage (GTDB taxonomy): Bacteria > Acidobacteriota > Blastocatellia > Pyrinomonadales > Pyrinomonadaceae > PSRF01. Next base: position 10,519 of record JBKOYD010000144.1, read on the forward strand.
GGAGAACACCATGGCAGATAAGAAACCGAACATCCTGATCATCTGGGGTGACGATATCGGCTGGTTCAATATCAGCGCGAACAACAACGGGATCATGGGATATCGCACTCCTAACATCGATCGCGTCGCCAAAGAAGGCGCGCTTTTCACTGACTGGTATGGACAGCAAAGCTGTACCGCTGGTCGCGCGGCATTTATCACCGGGCAGTCGCCGATCCGCACGGGGCTTACGAAAGTGGGACTCCCCGGCGCGGATCTCGGACTTCAACCCGAGGATCCAACAATCGCCGACGTCCTGAAACCGCTTGGGTACGTTACGGGCCAATTCGGCAAGAACCACCTGGGGGACCGCGACGAGTTCCTGCCGACCGCCCACGGCTTCGACGAATTCTTCGGAAACCTCTACCACCTGAATGCGGAAGAAGAACCGGAGAATGAGGACTACCCGAAAGATCCAGAGTTCAAGAAAAAGTTCGGGCCGCGCGGTGTCCTGCACACCTGGGCCAACCCGGACGGCACACAAAAAATCGAGGACACCGGTCCGCTCACCAAGAAACGAATGGAGACGGTGGACGAGGAGTTTCTGGATGCAAGCCTTAAGTTCATCGACAAAGCCGTCAAGGACGACAAGCCATTCTTCTGCTGGTGGAACTCGACCCGCATGCACATCTTTACCCACCTAAAGAAGGAGTCGCAGGGTGTCACTGGCTTGGGAGTTTATCCTGACGGCATGGTCGAGCATGACGGTCACGTCGGACAGCTTCTCAAGAAGCTTGACGATCTCGGAATCGTGGACAACACGATCGTGATGTATTCCACCGACAACGGCGCCGAGTGCATGAGCTGGCCCGATGGCGGCACGACACCGTTTCGCGGCGAGAAGGACACCAACTGGGAGGGCGGCTGGAGAGTTCCTTGCGCTATCCGTTGGCCGGGCGTGATCAAGCCCGGAACGGTTTCCAACGAGATCTTCTCACATACGGACATGCTGCCGACACTGGCCGCAGCCGCCGGAGAACCCGACGCCGTTGAGAAGTTAAAGAAAGGGTACAAGTCAGGTAATGAGACATTCAAAGTACATATCGATGGATACAACCTGTTGCCCTTCCTGAAGGGCGAGGTTAAAGAAAACCCGCGTAAGGGTTTCCTCTATTGGAGCGACGATGGAGATCTTATGGCGTTGCGAGTTAACAACTGGAAGGTGCATTTCATGGTGCAGCATGGCCACGGTTTTGATGTGTGGAAGAAGCCGTTCGAAGCCTTGCGTGCCCCAGACATCTACAATCTGAGGAGCGATCCATTTGAGAGGGCCAGCGAAGACGCGACAATGTTCTATGGCAAATGGATGGCGGACCGAACGTTTCTGCTCGTGCCGGCCCAGGCCATCGTTGGCGAGTTCCTCAAGACCTTCAAGCAGTTCCCGCCGCGCCAGAAGCCGGCCAGCTTCAGCATCGACGATGCTCTCGAGAAAGCGCAGCAGAATCAGAAAGCAATGGCCAAGGCCGCCGGCGGTGGCTAATGGGAATAGCTGCTGGTTTGAAATTCTCTGCGCAAGCTCTGCGACCCTCTGCGGCTCTGCGGTGAATGCTTTTGGGCTTTTTTCACCGCCGAGACGCAGAGAACGCGGAGTTTGCGCGGAGAAAAATCAAACTCGATACCAAACACTCATTTGCTTGATCCGGTCGAAAACACTGGAGGCACTCGCACGTCAGATATGAGCGCGGATCCGTTGCCGGAGACTCGGTATCGGAACTTCCGAGCAGGAGATCAACGATCTCATCGCGATGTTGAAAGTGTTGCCGGAGCATCACCCGTTTGTCCCGACATTGCGAGGATCGCGGTAATCGTTCGACGCGGGTGCTTTGGCCGATGCACTACTGAACCCGCGCGATCGTTCGTACTCGGTACCGCAGTTGTTTCGACTTCATCGAGCGCAATGACTTGAGATTTGGACGATTCGCATAGACGGACACCGCAGCATCACGGAGATTGTCGATGAAGCGCGATTGGACCAAGCGTTGCCGCCCGCGCGCACCTTCTTCGAGAAGCTCTGGCGGTACGACCAGGTAGTGTTCGATAAGTCGAAATAATCCGATTCTGCAGATTGCGCCGATTACAAATAGCAATCTGTGCCATCGGCGTAATCTGTGGATAATGATTTAATTGATTTGAATTAGGCAGATACTCTTTCAGGACTGACATTAGTGTATTGCCACAACCCACCCACTACCCGCGAGCTTATGCCACTGTGATTCGAGATGGAGGGTGGGACCATTTCAGTAGACTAGCCGCGCGATCCTACTCAATGTTCCACTGAAAATTACAGAACCTACCCTCCGCTCGCGCTTACGCAGCTAAAGCGGCCAGCTCACCGTGGAAGTGGCTTCTGCCGCTACTCTTAGGTGTTGGTGCTATTGCACTGCTCGCCTACCTGTTATCGCGGAGACAAGAACCGCCGACCCCAGTTGCAACACAACCTGCGACGCGAACTGCGCCAGCTCCAGTTGCACCTGCGCCGGCACCACCTGTCACCTCCACTAGCGATCTCGGCGCATTTGTCGAAACGAAGTTGCCAAATGGTGGGAGGAGTCTTCGCATTCCTTCAAATGGCGTAGAGAGTAAACTGTTGACGTTCATCACAGATCCGACGAAGGCAGTCGACAAGGAAACGTGGTTTAGTTTCGATCGCTTAGAGTTCGAGACTGACTCAGCAGAGCTCAAGCCTTCATCAAGTGAGCAACTTTCAAACATAGCTTCGATACTGAAGGCATACCCGCAAGTGGCGGTGAAGATCGGCGGGTACACAGACAACACTGGCGATGCGGCTCACAACCTTAAGCTTTCTGAGGACCGCGCAACGAGCACGCTGAACGAACTGGTAGCTTTGGGCATCCCTAAGTCGCGGCTCGCTGCTGAGGGGTATGGACAGCAGTTTCCAGTCGCTGACAACAGCACGCCTGAGGGAAGGCAGCGCAATCGCAGAATCGACATTCGTGTGACTAAGAAGTGAGTTGTCTTAACTTGGACCGCAGGCGTCTCGCCTGCCGTGTCGATACAGAAACTGCCAGGGCGAAGCGAGCGTGATCTGTACCGACGTAGCAGGCGAGATGCTGCCCGATGTTATGGTCCAAAGGCCAGCTTTAAAGGAGAGCAACGAACGTGATCTGGTGAGGCCGTAGCAGGCGAGACGCCTGCGGTCCCAGTCGACGCGCTACAGAGATGTTTCACCGAATTCCAACCAGACCTTGCACGGATTGAATCAACTTTTCTGAGTCGTATCCAACTCCGTCTTTGAAGACGATTTCCACTTTTTCAATATCGTTGATGCTTGCAGCGGGATTTCCTTTCACCACCATTAAGTCAGCCTGCTTGCCCGGCGCAATTGAACCGATACGCCCATCCTCGCCAAGAAATTTTGCGCCATTGAAGCTCGCAATCCTTATAGCCTCCACTGGAGTGAAACCGGCCTCGACCAGCAACTCGACTTCGCGCAGGTCGCCAAAGCCCGCCACAATGCCTCCGTTACCTGTAGGGTCCAGTCCGGCGATCAGCAAACCGCCCGCCTTGACGAACGCCCGCTCGAAATCCATCACCTTGCGGAACAGCGGAAGGTAGTTCAATTCAGGTGAGACACGAGCGCGCGCCTGCAGATAACGAACACGCGCATCCGTTGACATCACATTAAGTACGCGTGGATTTAGCAATGCGCTTGCAGCTCCGATCCCCGTTTGTGCCAATGGCACAGCACCCGCTTCGAACACGGGAAGAGTTGAAGTGATTGCTACGTTCTTTGCGACCAATGTGCGAATCGTTTCCTGCGCCGCCGGACCATTTAGATCGAGTTGTCGCAAGCTGGCACTGACTGCGGTGCCAGCTGGACACTGATCCGGTTTCTTCTCCGCTACAAACTCTGAATCGACTAGTAGCCCGTGTTCGAGATTGTCGATGCCGATCTCCGCCGCTTCGCGAAAACCAATCGAGCAGAGATGACCTGTCACTTTCAACCCGCGTTTGTGCGCCTCTTCGACAGCGGCGCGCAGTTCTTCGCGTGTGATGTTCATGTAAGCTTTGAAGGACGTTGCACCCAAATCGGCCCAGTAGTTCACCATGCGACGCGCGTCATCAGCGCCGGTGAGTTCGTGCATTACTGGCGTGAATGAACCGCGTCCTTCGAGGTACGGCGCAGTGACGTGCATCTTTGGCCCAATCATCCGACCTGAATCAATCAAGCGTTTGATCTCGAGATCGGTATACGGCGCGACACTGCCGGTGGTCCGTATTGTGGTGACCCCAAGAGCGAGGTAGAGACGAGGAAAGCTTGTACCCATGTTGGAGTACATTGGAGGCGAGCCACCCATCGGGAAGAACATGTGGTTATGCATCCCTACCAGACCAGGCAGCACGGTGTAACCTTGCAGATCGAGTGTCTGTGCGTTCGCCGGGACCTGCGCTGTCGCGCTTGATGCGACTGACTGAATTTTTCCGCCACTCAACACAATCGTCTGTTCATCAAGTGGTGCTGCACCAGTTCCATCAATTACGCGCACGTGCAGCAGCGCGACCACGGGAGCTTCGACGCGAATGAACTGTTGTCGATCGGGAGCTTGTGCAAACGAGGTGATAGCGCAGAACAGCAGGACAATCGGGAGTTTAAATTTCATCTGATTTCCCAGGCGAGAATTTGCTAAAGCGATGCGCGGCGATGATAACAGATGCCTCTCGAGAACTCGCGGCAGATGTAGCCTCGACACGCCGGCTTTATGCCGCTTGTTTAGGCAGCTTTTCGAAGCGGAGCTCTGCGACCCTTGTACTTGATCAGTCCTATTCTCTGCATTGCTCGCGGAATCTCTTGATTCTGCATGAACCAACGCCAAACATTTCCGGAACGCATGTTCTCCGCGCTCAAGAGAATTATGCCCTGGTTGATTCCGATAACATCACTGTCAATCCAGCCGGTTTGAGGATTAAACGCATCCACAAATCCATACTTGCCGTAAATTTTATTGCCGTACTTACTCTGCATCGTGCGTAACGCGCTGATTGAAAGATCCGGAGTAAACATTAGTGAACCGCCCGCTGCTGAAGGTACCAGGGTCCCATCGATCTCCTTATCACGCGGTGGGCCACCCCATGCTAGATAACCTTTGGCGCTATCCGAAGCCGTGATGCCCCAAACATCTGGTCCAAACGCAGGAAACTCGTGTGACAGGTTTATACAGAACGCTCTATGAGCAAGAGTTGCCTCGACGGAATTACGAAAGTAATCGATACGGTCGCCCTTACTTTCGCGGCGGTCGCGATAATCAACCCAGGCTTGCGAATACTGGTGCATGAACAAGGGCACGCCAATCGTTGTGAAATAACTGTGGCCCTCGTATCGATATCGATCTCGCCACAAAGCTGACCATGAAGCAGGTGAAATAGAGTGAGTAGGTGAACCAATGGCAAGCAAATAAAGAATCGTATCTTCGCTGTACGTGTCCCAGCGCGAGCGTAAGAATCCCGTCTCCGGTTTCCAACCATGTGATAGGAGTAGCGGGTGGCCGTTGAGCATCCAGCGAAAGTCGACACGCTCGTAGATCTTCGTAGCCAGTTTGTTTACTGCCGGATCTTTCGGAAAGCATTGGCGAACAGTGAGCACACCGGCAAGAAGTAGTGCAGTGTCGATAGATGATACTTCACTGTTCCAGCGGCGCTCGCCTGTCTTTGTATCCAACCAGTGATAGAACCATCCGTGTTTCTGGAATGCTCGCTCAGCAAAGAAGTGCAGCGTGTTACGCGTACGCTGCGTGGCTGCGGTCGAATCGATCCAATTGCGCTCTGCTGCGATACAAAGCGCGGTTAACCCAAAACCGGTGGCTGCTATGCTGCCGACGTTGCGATGATCTTCGTCCAGCCTGGAGGAGTCAGTGCGAGCACGATCCGCCACGAGTCCGGTTTGAGGATCCGCTTGTTCCCAGAAGTAGAGAAACAACCGGTGTTGCAGATCATTAAGGAATAGTTCGTCCTGTTGTGAGAATAAGGGAGGTCGATTTGGTGTGCCTTCTGCCGTGACCGTGGCCAGAGACAGCAGTAATGCGAGGATGAGTGAACGGATTGCAACTGCACGACTGGCTAACAGGTTGTGGGCGGTCATGATGGATACTTGAGATCAGTGTGGAACTAAGAGCACTCTTGGCGACAGCGGGAGCAAGCCAATCTTCCTGACCTGACAAATGGAGACTGAGATCCTTGTAGCGCAAACAGCGGGGGCAAGCCACCCTTCCTGACCTGACAAATGGAGACTGAGATCCTTGTAGCGCAACAGCGGAGGCAAGCCAATCTTCCTGACCTGACAAATGGTGACTGAGATCCTTGTAGCGCAACAGCGGGGGCAAGCCACCCTTCCTGACCTGACAAATGGAGACTGAGATCCTTGTAGCGCAACAGCGGGGGCAAGCCACCCTTCCTGACCTGACAAATGGAGACTGAGATCCTTGTAGCGCAACAGCGGGGGCGAGCCACCCTTCCTGACCTGACAAATGGGGACTGAGATCCTTGTAGCGCAACAGCGGGGGCAAGCCACCCTTCCTGACCTGACAAATTGGCACTGAGATCCTTGTAGCGCAACAGCGGGGGCAAGCCACCCTTCCTGACCTGACAAATGGGGACTGAGATCCTTGTAGCGCAAGAGGGACGAGCCACCCTTCTTGACCTAAAAAGAGTCCACGGTCGACATTTACGGCGCGGTCACTTCAAAGCTCTTCTCGATCACGTCCTCGGAACTTGAACCAACCATCACTCGGAACTGACCCGGTTCAACTACAAATTTAAGTTCGTGATTGTAGAACCCGAGTTGCTCTGGTCCCACCACGAATTCCACATTTCTCTTCTCGCCCGGCTGAAGCGAAACTCGCTGAAAGCCTTTCAGTTCTTTAACAGGGCGGCTGATACTCGCAGCAACGTCGCGTATGTAGAGTTGCACGACTTCATCTCCAGCACGCTTACCCGTATTTTCAACCTCTGCGGTCATCCGAACCATACCGTCTGGTCGAATTCGGGACGAGTTGAGCTGTAGATTCGAAATCTTAAATTGCGTGTAGCTCAATCCGTAGCCGAAAGGAAACTGCGGTGTCCAGGGAGCGTCGAAATATTTCGAAGTGTAACGATTGTTAGCCTCCGGTGGCCGACCGGTGTTCAAGTGGTTGTAATAGATTGGTACCTGCCCCGTAAGACGCGGAAAGGTCACAGGCAACTTGCCGCCGGGATTCACATCACCGAAGAGTATGTCGGCGATCGCATTTCCTGATTCGGTGCCACCCATCCATGACTCGAGGATCGCGGGAACGTTTTCAACGATCCAACCGATTGTTGGCGGCCGCCCATTTACGAGCACCACAATAGTTGGTTTTCCCGCTCGTGAAACTTCCTTTACGAGATCCAACTGGCGTCCAGGTAGTTCAAGTGAGGCACGTGAGGCTGCTTCGCCCACCATCTCCTTCGCCTCCCCCACAAAGACAATTGCGATGTCGGAGTTGCGTGCCGCCGTAGTCGCTTCCGCAAAACCCGCAGTCGAATCACCGGTGACCTCACAGCCTTTTGCATAGATGACTTTGGTCTGCAGCGAAACCTTGCTTCTGATTCCAGCTAACGGCGTCACCGTGTCTTGATCGCGACCGTCGCCCGACCACCAACCCAAGGGGGAACGGCTATCGTCTGCCAAAGGTCCAATTACGGCGATTGAGCTGACCGTTTTTTGAAGTGGCAACGTGTCGCGTTCGTTTTTCAAAAGCACCATCGAGCGACCGGCAATATCCCGAGCGACCGCTCGGTTTCCAGCACTAAGCAGTGCGCTCTTCTCAAGCGATTCGTCTACATATGGATGATCGAAGAGCCCGAGGCGAAACTTGATCCGCAAAATTCGCCGGACAGCTTCATCAACTTTCGCTTGCGACAACTTACCCTCCTGCAAAAGCGCCGGGGCGTTCTGATTGAAAAGTCGGCTGACCATCTCCATATCGACGCCCGCACTCAACGCCAGGCGCGCGGCTTCTTTGTCATCCGCCGCGTAGCCGTGATTGATGAGTTCCTTTACAGCGGTGTAATCGCTGACGACAAAGCCCTCGAACTTCCATTCATCGCGCAAAACTTTAGTCAAGGTGAATGAGTTCGCTGATGTTGGTATTCCATTCAGGCTGTTGAATGCGCTCATGAGAGTGCCGACACCGGCATCGACTGCGGCTTTGAAAGGCGGGAAATAGATTGATCGCAACGTATTCTCCGACATCTCAGTAGTGTTGTAGTCGCGTCCACCTTCAGCAGCCCCGTAGGCTACCCAATGCTTCGCGCAAGCAAGTATCTTGCCTGGCTTGCTGTAGTCATTTCCCTGAAAACCACGAACACGAGCCCGCGCGAATGTCGCACCCAGATACGGATCCTCACCGGCGCCTTCTGTGATTCGTCCCCACCGTGGGTCGCGCGCGATGTCGACCATTGGCGCGAACGTCCAACGTAGGCCCACAGCGTAAGCCTCTTGTGCGGCGATGCTGCTTGAACGCTCAGCAAGCGATGGATCCCAACTGGCTGCCTCAGCAAGAGGTATGGGAAAGATTGTGCGGTAACCGTGGATGGTGTCGAAGCCGAACAACAAAGGAATTTTAAGACGCGATTCTTCCACGGCTACACGCTGAAGTTGGTTGGTCCGTTGAGCGCCCCGCACGTTCAGAGTAGAACCAAGCAGGCCTTTGCGAACCATTTCGACGTGTTCCGGACGGAAGTTGCCGTTCCCCTCGCCATCGAGTTGTTGCAATTGGCCCAGTTTTTCCGCAAGCGTCATCCTGGCAAGCAGAGCGCCAATACGATTTTCAATGTCGCTGTTCTGTGGGGTTGAGCCAGGTGACGTTGATAGCGACAGCGCTAATAGGAAAACTAAGGTTAAAGCGACTGAGATGGATTTTGAGAGTTTCATCTGTAGGCCTCTAGCAGTTGAGCAGATTGAACCACTAAGACACCAAAACCAATCACTAAAGAGAGAATATTGCTGAGCTTTTCTAAGAATCTCTTTTTGTGGCTTAGTGTCTTCTTAGTGGTTAATCTTCCATTCGTATCTCTGGTATTCGAGTTTTTACAGACTCTCTCGCGTCAGTAGTTCCATGCTTAAGTGATTGATGCCACGGCAGACATTATGTTGGTACGGTTAAAAATCCCCCGGCATCGCCATTTGGAGTCCCGAAGAGCTAGAAACGGAAGCGCCCCTGAAGTTCGACGACCCGACCAGCGAGGCCGGTCGTCGGTTTGCCGAAGTCGGCGTTGTCTATGCGTGTTGAGTTACTGTTGAAGTTAAACGACCCAAGGTTGAGTTGGTTGAAGATGTTGAAGAAGTTAGCACGAAACTCAAAATTCGTGCCCTCGGCCAGGCCCAGGAGGCCGTTCAGCCGTACCTGCTTCACCAGACTCATGTCAATGTCGAAGTACTTGGGACCTCGGAACGAGTTGCGACCGATGCCGGGTGGATTGCCTGGAATAAGGGTAAAGAGAGTCCGGCCATTGGGACCAAAGATGCCGCTGATGAAAGCGTCATTCGACGTGGGAAGGGAGCTCGGTCCACTGTAGCCTTGCGGGCGCGTAGGATTTAGCTTAGGCCCACCTGGCGTGCTGATGTCGTTGCCGATCACAGGCGTAAACGGGAAGCCGGTGCGCGCCGTCAGAATGCCGCTGATCGAAAACCCGCCCAGAGCTTTACCGACGAAGTCGTTGCGGCCGTTGAAGAACGGTAGTTCGTATAGTCCAGCCAGATTGAAGTAATGCTTCACGTCAAAATCCGATGGACCGCGTTCGGTGCGGTTATCCTGGGGAAAGGTTTGATTCGTCACGGCACCGGGGCCTTCGTAAGAAAGTTGGTCAATGCTCTTGCTGAAGCGGTAGTTCGCTTGCATCTGGAGGCCCTTGGACAAACGGCGCGCGAGACTGGCGTTCAGTGCGTTGTAATTTGAATTCACATCCGGCGTCGTGAAATAGACTGCGGAATAAGGGTTCGTGCTGGTTACTGGAAAGAGGAATCTCTGGTTTACCAAACGAATCAGTTTGTGTCCGGCGCTTCCTTGATAACCGATGGTCGCGACCAAAGCGGCCGGCAGTTCCAGCTGCGTTTCAAGCGAGTACGTATAGACATATGGGTTCGGAAGATCCTGCGGCGAGCCGTAGATCTCAATACTGCTATCGGTCACATTCGGCGCACCGGTCGCCGGGTTTATCCCGGTGGCAAGCGCGCTATTTATTGGGTAGCTGAGCGGGGAATTGCTTGAACCGACCGCGTACAGGATCCTGCCACCAGCGAACGGTGATCCAAAGTCGGTGGTCGCAGTACCACAACAGATGCCGTTGCGCGAAACAAACGGCGGATTGGCTCGCGCGTTATTCAGCGGAGCAACGGGAATACGGTTGTAGGCGATACCAAAGCCGCCCCGAATGACCGCGCGCTGGCCGTTGAAGAAGTCGCCAAAGCCCTCGATCCTGGGGCTATAAGCAAAGCCGATCCGCGGTGCGAAGTTGTTTCTGTCGGATTTATAGAACTTATCCACCACGCGAACTTGCGCATCAGTCAAACCTTGTGAACCGAGAAAAAGGTTGCTCAAGCGGTCAAATTTCTCCATGAGCGGCGAATAGTATTCGTAACGGAGGCCCAGATTGAGCGTCAGATTTGGACGCGTCTTCCAATCGTCCTGCACGAACCCGGCGAAGTAAGTTGTGCGGAAATATGGGTGATTAGCGACCTGGCCACCCGTACGTGGATCCGCGAGAATGGCCTCAAAAATCGGCGTGTCGTTGGCAACATTCCACAACTGGTTAATGGAATAAAGCGGGCGTGTGGCGCCGGTAGTCAAGTCGCTGTTGTCTTGCTCTTTGCGGTACGCGCCACCGAATCGGAGGGCATGATTGCCCCTTGTCTTGGTCAGGGTATCGCTGAACTCGAACGTGTTCTGCGCAAACTTGGCAGGTGTTCCATCCCCTTGGCCCGCGCCGAAGCGGATGCGGTCTCCGATCGGCAAGTTTTCGACTTCAACGCGTGGGATAGCGAAGTTCACACCGGCCGCAGACGCATCCGCCACCTGGTCGATAAAAAAGCGCGATACATTAAAGCGAGCCTCATTGAGCAGGGTTGGTGAGAAGACATGTGTGAAGAGAATAGTCCCCGATGAATTTTTTGGTTTGAATGGAAGATCCGCGATTGGCCGCCCCTGAGCCGCTGAATCGCTACCAAGATTATCCAGCCGCGTGAGGAATGTGGTGAAGGTAAAGCTGTTTTTTTCGCTTGGAGTGAAGTCAAACCTCAAATTGTATTGATTACCCTGATTACGTGCGGGAAGGGCAAACTGTACTTGTTGAAGGTCCGGAATACCATCGAAGCCACCGCCGGTCTTCTGATCAATATCCACATACTGACCTTGCGCGCCAGTGGGTGAACCGATGTCAAGGCCACCACCGACGACCCGACAAAGAGTCGGATCATTATTATTAAAAGCCACACAGCCGGGGTTCAACACACTGATGATGCGCGGCTCAATTCCCGACGACGAAAATATCTTTGCCGCTATGCTGTTTGGGCGAAGCTGCTGGACCAGTTGGCGATATTGCGCGGTCTCGACGTACGCCTGGCCGGTGTTCGACGAGTTATTGCGTAAACCCTCGTAAGAGAAGAAGAAGAAGGCTTTGTTCTTTCCCGAGATGGTAGTGGGCCCACCTTCGCCGAACCGCGGCAAGTAAACCGGCCCACCAAGGCTGCCCCCGAACTGACGTATGTAATCGTTGACGCGCACGGGCCGCGCGCCGGGTCCGCCAAACTTGTTAAAGGCATTAAATTTCGGTGAGTTGTATTTGAAAAATGCCGAGCCGTGAAAGTCATTTGTGCCGTTCTGCGAAACAACCTTGATTTGTGCGCCCGAATTACGACCATCTTCCGCTGAATAAGTGCTTGATAGAACGCTGATCTCTTTCACCGCCTCCTGATTTGGCGTAACGATGGCTGCGCCGCCCCAGTTTAAACTGTTGACACTCACGCCATCGATCTGAAAGTTGTTATTAGAAAGACGCTGGCCGTTCGCTGAGATCGGGACCTGGTTCTCGGTTTGGAAGATCGAGTTGCTCGAGCCGCCTGGACCGGTCGTGTTTGGAAGGTTTACCGCATTACCATTGCCCGCGCGCGCTCCGTCGCCAAAGATGCCGGGCGTCAGACGCAACAGCTCATAAGGGTCGCGCCCGTTCTGCGGCAACTGGCGCACCTCAAGCGTCGTGAGCGTGCGGTCGACATTGGCGCTCTCGGTTTGAAGTGTTTGCATAGTTTCAGTTGTGACCGTAACAGACTCCGATACTTGGCCAGCAGTGAGAACGATATCAAGGCCTTGAACTGTCTCGGCCCCGATTACCAGATTCTCCAGGATCTGTTTATTGAAGCCAGTCTTCTCAGCGGTAAGCGAGTATTTACCTGGCGGCAAGCCGGAGAATCGATAGAACCCTTCCGCGCTTGATGTGATCTCCTGCGTCTTACTAGTTTCTGTGTTCTGCAGCGTTATCTTTGCTTCGGGGACCAGCGCTCCTGTGCTGTCGGAGACCGTTCCTTGAATCCCAGCTTTAAACTGCGCGCTGGCGCTGACACAAGTGAACAAAACAAAGAGCCCGCAAATGACAGCGCGGGCTGAAAAAGAGAATAGCCGAAACATTGAATTTTCCTCCTTGTCGACTTCCTTGGTCCTGGGGAACTAAAGAGTAGACATATAAAAGCCAAAGACGTTGGGGAGGTTTGAAGAATTTGGTCGGTTATTATGCTGGACCATTAGGGCCTGTCGGGGGCGGGTAAGACTCAAACTATAAGTCCAATGGTTAGGGACGGCTCGTTTTCGGGGGAAGTTGTCGTACACGCATAAGTACCACCAAAGTCGGAAAACTTCAATAAGTATGTGTTGGTAGCAGCCGGTGTAAATAGAACAAGTCGGGCAAGGGCACAAGCAGCAATATCAAGAACCTCACAAGAATGGAACAAGTGGGGAAGGGGCAAGCGGCATATCAAGAGCCTCACAGGAATAGAACAAGTTGGGAAGGGGGCAAGCGGCAAGATCAAGCACCACACTATAGAAATACCGAGCGCGCCCCCGCTTCGTTTCGCATCCACGACGGTTATTCAGTATTTCAACTTGGTTGGTTGTAGCTGAGGAAAGTAAGGGGCTCGAATTGGATCGAGCGGGGGCGCGCTCAGAATCTTTATAAGTAAGATCACTGATATTGCCGCTTGCCCCCTTCCCCACTTGTTCTATTCTTGTGAGGTCCTTGATACTGCCGCTTGCACCCTTCAACTTGTTCTATTCTTGTGAGGTCCTTGATACTGCCGCTTGCATCCTTCAACTTGTTCTATTCTTGTGAGGTCCTTGATATTGACGCTTGTCCCTTTCAACTTGGTCTATTTGAAGAATATGAAAAAATATTTCTCAATACTCCTCTGCATTCTCAGCTACGTTGCCACGACTGCTGCCCAGGACATCACTGGTCTGAAGAAGATCGGCGATGTGCTGGGGGTCACCCGCACGGAAACGTCAATCCTCCTTACGTGCAGAGACAATTCGCAAGTTCGCATCACGGTGCTCGCTCCAGATCTAATTCGCGTTCGTGCTTCGTTCGCAAAACCGCTGTCAGACAGAGATCACTCGTGGGCGATAGACAAGACCGACTGGCAAACGCCTCGTTGGAGTTTTTCAGAAAGACCGGACTCAATCGTGATCAAAACAGATGAGGTCGAAATAGCCATTCGCCGTTCACCCCTGCTGATTGAGTTTCGCGACGCGAAAACAGGATCAGTGGTCAACGCTGACGAGCAACCAATGGCCCACGACGCGAAAGTATCACTCAAACAGATCATGTTCGATCCCGACGCAGGAGTATTCGTGGCTGCGGCAAAGAAGCTCGGGTTCGACGAACACTTCTATGGTCTGGGTGAAAAGGCAGCTAGACTCGACAAACGACGAAGCTCATTTGTTAACTAGAACTCCGACACACCGGGCTACTCCGAGGGCAAAGACCCAATCTACCAGACAATCCCGTTCTACATAGGACTGCAGCATAACGTCGCTTACGGAATTTTCTTTGATAACAGCTTTCGAAGTTATTTTGACTTTGGTCGTTCGTCACAGCAGCGCGTCTGGTTCGGTGCGGAGGGCGGGGAACTGAACTACTACTTCATCTATGGACCTTCAATCAAGAAAATCCTGGGACGTTATGCCGAACTAACAGGGCATATGCAGTTGCCGCCACTGTGGGCGTTGGGCCACCAGCAGAGTCGTTGGAGCTACTATCCTGACACGATGGTGGAAGAAGTAGTGCGGCAGTATCGAGAGCGCGATCTGCCGTTAGATGTGATTCATCTCGATATTGATTACATGAGCGGTTATCGAGTGTTCACGTTTGACCGCAACCGGTTTTCCGATCCCAAAAAGTTAACCGAAAAGCTCGGACGGCAAGGTGTCAAAGTAGTAACGATTGTGGACCCTGGAGTTAAGTATCAACCAGTTGCTTCCAGTTCGAACACACAGGTTTCAGACAAGGCTCACCCGGAACTTAACGATCAAAGCAAGCACTATTACGTCTTCGAACAGGGAATCAGCAAGAACTATTTCCAGCGTCGACGCAATGGACAGCTGTTTGTTCCCAGGGTCTGGCCCGGCGAGAGTGTGTTCGTTGACTACACTTTGCCGGACGCACGTCGCTGGTGGGGTGACCTTCATCGAGCTTACACGGACAACGGCATCGCGGGAATCTGGAATGACATGAACGAACCTTCTGATTTCGTCGATCAGACAGGCAAGAACCAGAAGGACGTTGTTAGCTACGACGAGGGTGAAAAATCCACTCACGCTAAGAATCGAAACGTTTTTGCGTTGCTGCATTCGCGCGCTACTTATGAGGGCCTGCAACGCCTCCAGCCCGATCGACGACCGTACGTTATCACGCGTGCGGGTTACGCAGGCATTCAACGCTACGCAACGATGTGGACAGGAGATACAAATAGTACATGGGACGCGCTGGCGCTAAATATTCCGATGTTTACTTCTCTTGGTCTTTCAGGGGAACCATTCGTCGGAAGCGACGTTGGCGGATTCATGGGGCGAGGGAATGGCGAGCTATTGGTTCGCTCTTATCAGGTTAGTTTCCTCGCTCCGTTTTGCCGCAACCACAAAGTAATTGATGGTTACGATCAAGAGCCCTGGCGTTTTGGAAAGTACTACCAGGACATCATTCGTAAATATCTCAAGCTGAGATACCAGCTGCTTCCATTTTTGTATACGACCCTGGAAGAGGCGGCGCGATCCGGCGTTCCCCTGTTTCGTCCTCTTGTTCTCAACTATCAGGATGACTCCAATACCTACAATCTGGATGACCAGTTCATGATTGGAAGTGATCTATTGGTTGCACCAGTGCTCAAACCTGATGTCACACGGCGTTTGGTCTATCTGCCCAAAGGCACGTGGTACGACTATTGGACAAACAAGAAGTATGAAGGAGGGACGATGATCTCCGCCGACGCCCCACTGGAAACTGTGCCCATGTTCGTGCGTGCCGGAGCGATTATTCCATTAGGTCCAGAGATGAACTATGTAAGCGAGAAGCCGTTTGATCCTATCACGTTCGCGATCTATCCGGATAAGAAAGGCTCAGCGAGCGCGACACTCTATGAGGATGATGGGCTCAGTCCAGCATACAAGAGGGATGTTTTTCGTCGAACGACAGTTAATGCAGGGAAGCGTGAGGGCGCCTACCGTGTGAATATTGGTGCGCCAAAAGGGAACTACAATCCCGGCGCGCGCAAATTGAGTTTTGTGATCAAGTCAGAGCGCTCTGCTGATAACGTTGTAACGATCAGCGACGACGGTACCGCACGCACAGTCACCATCAGACCATAAGACACTAGTCCTGGCTCGACACAGGCAAGCACTGGTGTTTCGCGCCACATAGACAAAAAATAGGCGTATACTCATTCCATCGCTAAATTCAGGTTGTTGGTTATGGAAGGCTCGAACAAGTTCCTTCACACGCCGCAGTCCACGGCCGCTGCTCCAGCGCGAGCAAGATCACAAACACTGCACAATCACCGACAGATCTTCTGCACACGCAATCACACAGACTTTTACTGGAGACACAGTCATGTTCAACCTGGAGACCTTCACCAAAGTACACGTAATAATCAGTCTAATTGGAATCGCCTCAGGATTCGTTGTCATGATCGGGTTGCTCACCGGACGCCGGCTTAATGCTTGGACCGCGATCTTTTTGACGACCACTGTGGCGACCAGTGTCACTGGATTCTTCTTCCCGTTTCATGGATTTACGCCCGCGATTGGAGTCGGCATCATCTCGATGGCCGTATTGGGAGTCGCGATATTTGCGCGTTATGCCCGGCACCTCGTTGGAGTCTGGCGTTTGGTTTACGTTGTCAGCGCGATGGTGGCTCTCTATCTCAATTTCTTTGTCCTTATTGTTCAGCTGTTTCAGAAGGTGCCCGCGCTGAAAGCGTTGGCGCCGACCCAATCAGAACCGCCGTTCGTGATCACCCAGGTTTTTGCGCTGCTGGCTTTCGTGGTGCTATCCATTGCTGCCGCAATCAGGTTCCGCACCGCGCCCGTCAAAGCCACGACTTGAATAGCCATGGAGATTGACCAGTCTGGGGAAGGAGTCGTGATGGATAGCGAAGATATTGTTAGGCTAAGGAACGCCGTAGATGAGCGCGACCATATATGGGGTGCTCCTAACGCCCCCGTTACGCTGGTTGAATATGGCAACTTCGAGTGCATCCAGTGCGGGCGTGCTTTCCACGTTATCAAAGAGGCTCAAAAACTTGTGGGCATTAATTTGCGCTTTGTGTTCCGTCATTTTCCAACTGTTCACACTCATCCTCATTCCTTACGTGCTGCTGAAGCATCGGAAGCAGCAGGCGCGCAAGGAAAATTCTGGGATATGCATGATCAATTATTCACTCATCAACAAGCTCTTGACGATCATCACCTTTCAACCTACGCGAACCATATCGGGCTGGATATCGGGCAATTCACCCGGGACATGATGGGGTCGACCTTTTTGAAGCAAATCGAAGCCGAATATCAATGGAGCCTTTTCGATGAGCATGTAACTGGAACGCCCACCTTGTACATCAACGGCGAGCGTTACACTAGTGCCATCGATATTGAGAGCTTGTTGACACGAATCAAACTTGCCGACACTGAAGGACTCATTCGACTGCCGGAGACAAGTAGGTTTCATGGCTTACTGAAACGCCTACATCATCGAGCAGATGGATAGTCCAATCTCCAATCGTGAGCGATCCATGAGCTTTGATTAGAGCAAGGATCTCCATTGCTAACTTTTCAGGTGAGGAAGGTGGGCTTGCCCCCGCTCTGGCCCTACATGACCCTCAGGGATTCAGGAGATCTCTCTTTCAAAATTTCAGTGAATTGTAGCCCAACAGCGGGGCAAGCCCACCTTCCTGACTTAACAAATTTTGCTATTAAGATGCTAGGGCTTGAGTGCGCTGCCACGAAACACGATAGTTTCTCCGGGTTTCATCACATAAAGTTTAATCCTCAGCTTCTTCAGTTCAGTCGCGAAGCCATCGGCGTTTTGGACGATGCCGGGAAATGTCCCAAAGTGATGAGGAATCGCCAGCTTCGCGAGTAGCGACTAAGCAGCCTTCGCTGCCATTTTAGGTTCCATCCTCCAAACCACTTCAACTTCGTTTCTTGCGCTGAAACATCGCTAAGGAGTGCCACCAAATAAACCAAGAGAACAAGTGACGAGGTTACGAGCTTCATTCTTACGTGCTCCATTTATGAAGAAGGTTGGCGAGCATCATAGAATTCCATGGCAGCTGAGGCTAGGATGCAGAGCAACAGGACAAGTTGGAAGGAAAGATAGCATAGCAACAAGCCTCGACATTGAAAGGACAGTTGGGAAGGGGCAAGCGGCAAATATCATGTACCTCACTAGAATAGGACAGTTGGGAAGGGGGCAAGCGGCAGGTCAGGCACCACACAATTAAAGTCCCGGAGCGCGCCCCCGCTTCGTTTCGCATCTGCAACGATTATTCTGTATTTCAAGTTGGTTGTTGTACTGAGGAAAGTGAGGGGCTTGTATTGGATCGAGCGGGGGCGCGCTCCGTGTTTCTAATTGTGGGGTGTCTGACATTGCCGCTTGCCCCCTTCCCAACTGTCCTATTCTAGTGAGGTACTTGAAATTGCCGCTTGCCCCTTCCCAACTGTCCTATTTAACCCTCAATGTTGAATGTTGAAAGTAATTGATAAGAATCGAAGCGAGCGCGCTTCAAAGTTGTCTGGAGAGGACTTCATGTTGCCAACTTTGTTCTTCCCAACTTGTCCTATTTATTGCAATCTTCTTTCTTACAGACTTCATACGGCCAATATATGCAAAGAGTGAAGTGGCGATTAATACCGTTTGGTTTTGAGAGATTGATTTTGTAGTAATTAGTTGTTGCCTGGGGCCTGAGAGCAGTGTCAATGTTGCTATGGTTGATACGCTTGCGGCGGCCGCCAAATCCTTATGGGAAGTGTCTACGATCAATTTCAAGCTGAACTCGCTGGGTGGAGCACCAAGTACGCTGGACGTCCACGTCGGCAGATGATTCGACTCTTCCTGCTTGCGCTTGAGCGCGAGGAGATCGTCTCAGTTGGATACCGGGAGGACTTGATCCAGGCACGGTTGAAAAGTATGCCCATTCCGGATGAGGAGCGAGAGCTCATTCGTCATGCCCTGCTTTGGACATGGAAGGACGAGGAGATGCACGCGATCTACATTCGCGGTGCGATCTTCAAAGTCGGAAACCTTTATCTTCGCGCACGTGCGTTCTTCCGGCAGATCGCCGGTGCGCTTGGAGGTTGGTCAACTTCCGTTCGCCAGCACGTTCATTGGTCAGATGCCCCTATCTCGCGAGCGGTAGCCACACTCGTTACGTGGGCAGGGTTTATTACTGGAAAGGTTCCGCAAGATGTCAGGCAACATCTTCGCTATCGTTCCTTCCGCGATTTTTGTCTCTTTAACGTTGATGCAGAAAAGACGGCGTGGCTGTGCTGGCAGCGTTTAATCGAATTGACAAGTGAACAACCGTTTATGCTGCCAAGCTTGATAGACGATTTTCGTCGCATCATGGACGACGAAGATCGTCACCGACAGATCTTTGAAATATTGGCTGAAGCGCTTGATGAAAACGACCAGCTTGTTCCGGAAGAAACCGCCGACCGCCTGGCGCAAAAGGTCCGAGCCGTTGGGGAGTTTTTCGTACCACGCTCACTTCGTAGCCGCCGGTCTGTTGAGAACGCGCTTGGAAGCGGCGGTCGAGTGACGATTGTGCAAGGGAGAGCGTTGGAGGAGAAGTTGTTGCTCTTCCGAGGTCTCCTTGAAGACTTAGGTCTTAAGGATCGACTTGCTGAGCAAGCGCGAACTATCGGCAAACCATTAACTGAATTCCAGGTAGCCATCAAACCGGCGTTCATGCTTGGCTATCATCGGCGAGACCGGTCAATGATTACTGACCGCGATCTCCTGGAGGAGTTGGCTCAATTTCTTTGGGAGTGTGGATGTAAAGACGTCGCAGTTGTTGAGGGTCGCAATATCTACGATCAATTCTACGAGAATCGTTCAGTCAAGGATGTGGCGAGATATTTCGATATCTCATCTCCGCATTTTCGAGTTGTAGATCTTTCGGAAGAGCAAGTTCCGCATTCTTACTTTCGCGGGATGGCTCAATACTCAGTCGGACATACTTGGAAGAATGCTGACTTTCGCATATCTTTCGCCAAAATGAGAAGTCATCCGGTCGAGTTGGCCCACCTTACCATCAGCAATCTGGAGGGCATTGGGGCGCGTTGCGATCAGTTTCTATTCGCTGAGCGTCAAGCGGATCGCGAAACAGCCACCATGATGTTACTTGATGAGTTTCCACCCCAAATTTCAATTGTCGATGCTTATGAACAGGCCGCTGATGGCCTGGTTGGCGTGATGGGCTGCCCTCAACCAGCAACCCCACTGCGGTTCTATGCAGGGTTCGATGCTCTTGCGGTTGACATGGTAGCGAGCCGTCATATGGGCCTGAAAGATCCTCGAGACGCGAGCAGCTTGCGCGCAGCCTGCCACTGGTTTGGCGACCCTGACGATAACATTGAGATTGATGGTCCAGACGAGCCGTTACAAAACTGGCGAAGTCCCTACTACAGCGAAATCTCAACAATGCTCAGTTTCCTTGCCTTGCCTGTTTATGTGCTGGGCAGCGGACGAGGCGCTCTCTTCGTCCCGGAAATGGATACAAAGGCGTTTCCGCCATTGGGTCGTGAAAGTGTCCCATTGCGAATAGGACGTCGCGGCGTACAAAGTCTGCTGGGACTGCGCCATTAAAAATGACTCGCCGGGTCGTCATTATTGGCGCCGGAATGGGCGGACTAACTGCCGCAATACGCCTGGCTCAGCGGGGACTCAGTGTTCGCGTGATCGAAGCTCGCGCCGAAGCTGGGGGCTTAGCATCGGGCTTCGAAAAAGATGGTTTTGTATTTGATGCAGGCCCGTATATTCTGCTGGACCGTCCTGGGCTCGAATGGGCCTTTCGTTCACTCGGTTTGGAACTTGAAGAGCACGTCACTCTTCGCAGGATAGATGACGTCTATCAGGTCATATCAAGCGATGGCTTTACAGTTCGTTTCTACTCCGATTTGAAAAGAACTGCCGCAGCTCTTGATGGCCAGTGGCCTGGAAGCGGAAAACGGTATGAGCAATTCGTAGCGGAAATGGAGGAGACTCATAAGCGACTGAGCCCTTTGCTTCATGTATCTCGACCAAGACCGTATAACCTTCTAAACAATCGAACATTCACTCGTATTCCGTTTCTGCTTCAGTCGCTTGGTTCGATTTTGGCACGCACAAATCTCCCACGGCCCGTGGTAGATGCAATTGCAATCTGGACACAAGTCGCGGGGCAGCGGATCGATGAGGCGCCGAGTCCATTGGCTTTTGTTCCGGCGCTGATTCATTCAGTAGGTGCCTTCTATCCTGTTGAGGGTATCGGAGCGATTCCGCGTACATTAGCTCATGTGGCTACCAAAGCAGGAGTCGAATTCCAATACAATACAAAAGTCCGTGCGATCGTGTGCGAAGGGCGCCGTGTCAGTGGAGTTGAAACTTTTGAACAAGAGTTTGTTGCCGCCGATGCTATCGTTTCAAATTATAACGGCATCGGGACTTATGTGGAGATGTTGGCAACGCCAGCGCGCGCTCGAGAGAAACTTAATAAGCTTCCACTTCAATCCCCGGGTGCGTGCGCCTATCTTGCGATTCGCGGTGATACCAATCCGCCCTACCTTCGCTTCAAGCTTCAGGATAAAGGACAACTTTGTCGTCTGCTGGTAACGCCCGCAGTTGTTGCTCCCGAAGTACAAAAGAACGGCTGGTCGCCTGCGCGTCTTGTCAGCCCGATGAAATATGAAGTTGCGGAATCTCTGTCGCTTGATGAACAACGCGAATACCTTAACAAGTTGCTGGATGAGGGTTGGTGGCGTAAAGGCGTTGATGAATTTCGCGTTCTTGCTACCCGAGTACCGTCAGAATGGGGCGCGCAGTTTAACCTCTACAGAAACAGCATGAATCCTGTTATGACCGCAGGTTTCATGCGCGCTGGACGTTTGGCTCACAAAAGTCCCTACACGCAACAGCTTTACCTTGCTGGTAGTTCGACACATCCCGGGCAGTGGGTGAGTTTCTGTGCGATCTCAGGAATTCTGGCGGCGAATGATCTCCTCGAGGACATGAACTGATGCTGCCAACAAACCTTCAGACGACCTCTTCAGGTCGACTGTTGCGAATCGCGCGGTTAGGAAGTGGCCCTCCTCTTGTCTTACTTCACGGTTACCCTGACAACCTGCAGATCTGGTCTGAGCTCGCCATACGGTTGGCCAATCATTTTGAAGTGATAGCTTTCGACTGGCCAGGAATGGGTTACAGCCAGCCGTGGCCCGGCGGTACGACTCCATTTCACATGGCTGAGCGTTTACATAATATTCTCGATGAGCTCAGTGTCGACTGTGCGAACCTGGTGGGAATGGACATGGGCGGCCAACCGGCGCTCGCTTTTGCCGCAAAGCATCCTGAGCGGATTAGTCATCTCGTGGTCATGAACTCTTTGGTTTTGTGGGATGAAAAAACCTCGTGGGAAATTCAACTCTTGCGGAAGTACGGTTGGAATCGCTTCATACTTCGCAAGTTTCCTGGAGTAGTGTTTAAGCGTGCAGAGAAGACTTTTCTGCCACGTGGAAGCAAACTTACTCCCGAGTTGCGAGCCGATCTCTGGAGCAGTTTTTCCCAAACCCAGGTTCGCTCATTTATTGCACGCCTTTGCGCCGGCTATCAAGGCACACTGGAGCAATTACCAAAACTCTATAAGACAATTAAGTGCCCAACGCTCGTGCTTTGGGGCGAGCATGATCAGCACTTTCCGCCGGAGCATGCAAGGCGTCTTCAAGCCGCAATCCCGGGCTCAAGTCTGCGGATCATTCCCGAGGCGGAGCATTGGATGGCATGGTATCTTCCCGATGTTGTCGCTGAGGCGATTCAGAACTTCGTGGATGGCACTTGTCGCGAGGAGGAGTCCAACGCGATGGGTGTTCGCCGTTAAGGCGAAGCAATCAAGTGCAGCGCGGCCGAGGCCGCAACCAAACGACGTTGACGAAATGGATAAAGTCTACCGAATCGTAGGGGCATGAAGTCAGTACCACCTCGCGGTAGCGGGTGGGTCATCTGTTCACAATAAGGTCGTGCGTTTGCAAAAGGACCCACCTGGTTGAATGAAAGTCGGACTCGAGTGAAATGCCATGAGGCCTCGCTCTCAGAAAGAGCGAGGCGCTCAGGATCAGATGTCTTCTCAGGTAAGATTTACCTGTGTGTGTCGATAGAACAAGAAAGGAGACATC
>JBKOYD010000124.1:0-58387 GCA_046725195.1 Acidobacteriota bacterium
GCCCCAACTTATTGAATCCAAATGGTGCACCCGGCATGATTCGAACATGCGACCCCCTGATTCGTAGTCAGTCATAAATCCGTTTTGCTGGGTTTCAGTAGTTGGATGTAGTTGCCGCTTGTTGCGTGTTTCCTGCAAAAACCCTTTCATTCGACAACAGTTAGTTTTTAGTAGTTGCGCGTGGTTCGCATCCTATCAGCATCCTGAAATTGGGCCACGGCTGCGCCTCAGACAGGAACTTTTGCTCTTTTTTATGTTGTCGCGTGTGACGCGGAAATGCGACGGTCCAGACACTGGCTCAAGGTCAAAACCGCCTCCGGGCGCGCTGAAATGCAGAAGCGAATAGAGAAATTGGAGATAAGCGCACGAACTTTTCTTACTACACGGACTCGCAATGAGCGGGCTTTCTTTGGTAAGTTGCGTGGACGAGCCGCAAAGCGCAGCGTTGGGCATAACTTTCTTGAATAATGCTATGAAGGTGATTCTTAGATTAGTGCTTGGGTTAATGTCGGTGGCATTTCTTTTTAAAGAGATCCCCGCCCAGATGGACCAAGCTAAAGAGAGCTTGCCGGTCTCTATTAAAGACTTGCGAAACGCACCGGCCGAGATCGTGCTCAATGGTAAATCATTATCTTTATCCACCTATGTGTGGCGAGATTTTATGCCGGGCACTTTCTGGGGTTCTGACGGCAGTCCACTGATCGTGACGCTCAAGGTCGCCACTTCTGACAAGCAGGCATTTCCGAGCGGCGTTCGGATGGACCGAGCATGGGTACTTTTCGGCGAGGAGATTTGGGAGGCATCCGATTTTAGCGCCCAAGTGAAAACCCCCTCTCACAATAGGGATGGGTGGATAAACTGCTCGGACTCACCTGTGTGTGAAGCTACCGCTCGGGAAGGTCCTAAGTGGGCCCAGGCGTCCTTGTTGATGTTGTCGTGCGGCTAATCGACAAGGAACGGCAGCACCATTTGATTCAGGCGCCAAGGCAGTACATTAACCGAAGCGATTAAGTTTGGCCCCTCGCGGCTTTGTTGTTAGTTGCGTGGGCGAGCCGCTGAAGAGCAGTCGTTCGGCGCTTACTTGGAATATATTTTGACAAAACCTTTCAAGAACTCGTCAGAGGTCTAATCATCAATGTCGTAATTCTCTTTGTTGCTAGCTTATATTTGCTGGTGTCCATTGCCTTGAGCTACAAGGGCCGATGTGGAGTTTTTTGGTTCTTTGGCGGTGAGGGTCGGCCATGTCCTTTTCTCGAATATCTTAGGCAGGAATTGTGGTTTATCTTAATCCCTCTTCTGTTCTATTTTTGGTGGTTGATATTGCTGTCATTTGTAGTAATTCCGGGTATCGGTTATTTGATAGGTCGTCGTCGAAATAGTCTTAATTCTAACTAGATGAAGTTAAGTTAGGCGGGGTCCGGCTAACCAGCGCTTGCAGCGGACTCGCCGGTGAGCGGCCTTTATCGTTAGTTGCGTGGGCGAGCCGCTGAAGCGCAGCGTTATATGCTTTCCTTAATATTGCAAACTTTTGTGGACAGAAACTATGAGAACAATAAGCTTTTCACTAATCCCTCCGCTTGTGATCTTAGGCAGCCTTTTCTCCTACGCTGCTGCACAAAGACCGACTAATTCCCCCGACAGTGTCATCAGAGAATTATACAGAGTACACAACAATGGGAAAGGCGGGATCTTTGAAGCCAAAGGAAAGAAGTACATCTACAAATTCTTCGATCAGAAGCTTGCTGACCTGATCTGGAAAGACATCACGGAGACACCGGAAGGGGAGGTGGGTAAACTCGATTTTGACCCGCTCTACAACGCGCAGGATACGGGGATTACGAACTTCCGGATAGGTAAGCCGGTGGTGGAGGGTGATGAGTCTACCGTTTTAGTAAGTTTTCGCAACTTCGGTAAGCGGACGAGAGTCAAGTTTGAGATGCACAATGGTAAAGAAGGATGGAGAATAAAGAATGTGGTCTATACTGACAAGTCTGATCTGGTCAAGATCTTAAGCCCGCTCCAATAATTGCTTTTCGAGAAGGAACGCATATAGTGAGCGCTTGCAGTGGACTCACCGGTGAGCGGCCTTTATCGTTAGTTGCGTGGGCGAGCCGCTGAAGCGCATCAACGTTGGACGTTTGATAAATTCGCCATTATGACCCACCCATGAGCCAAGAGGAACAACTACTAAAACTTGATCGTGAGTGGAATGAGGCTTATCCGAAGCTCGATGTCACCGCCCTTGACCGCATCATTGCTGACGATTGGCTCTGTATCGATGGTGCCGGGCTCGTAATTACAAAGAGGCAATTGCTGGAAAGAGTAGAATCTAGTAGCACTTTCTTTGATCCATATAAGTTTGACGAGATTACCTTACGCATGTTTAAGGATGCTGCAATCGTAACAGGGCGCTTGTCCGGGACTAGGCGAGGCAGCGAAGCCATCTTCTACGTTGAGCAGCGCTATACACGAGTTTATGTAAAGAGGAACGATCACTGGCAATGTGTTGCGACACAGGTGACTGTAGTCAAGGAGGAGAGTGTCACCGGAAACACCCACGCCTAACAACTCAGCATGCACTCTACTGTCTGGGTCTTAAAGAGAAACCGAAAGGCCGATGCTTGACACCGGCCTCTCAAGATTGGCGGAGGCATTCAGCCTCACTGTGATAATGTCCTCACCCACCATCACGACGCCTGTTGACTGCGCATTCTAGTTGAACTGCGCGCCAAGTCAAAATCAATAAACGGATCAAATTATTCTCAAGGATTCATTAAACTATCAGGGCTTCGTTTGGTTCATCCCTGCCGCCGCCCTTGTCAACCGCAGCCCTGAACTCCCGGCAAGGGGGCTTCCTAGCACTTGAACCCGTGCTACTCACGGCCTCGCATCCTATTCGCATACCAAAAGCAAAGGGCAGCGCCCTTGTTATCAAGCAACTGCCCCCAACTTATTGATTCCAAATGGTGCACCCGGCATGATTCGAACATGCGACCCCCTGATTCGTAGTCAGGTACTCTATCCAACTGAGCTACGGGTGCGAAGAACCGTAATATTAAATGGTGAGGCCGAAATAGTAAAACGAGCCGGTTGGTCTTAGGTTTTTGGTCTTCGGTCTTTGATTTGCGCTCGTTTCTCTAGCGGATTCAATCAAAGGCCGAAGTCCACTAGCGTGCGTAATAGCCCGGCTTTGTTCTCGCTGTTAGGTCGGCGTTCGTCACCTCAACACGGATCTCGTGCCACTTGCCACGAGGACGTTCGCCTTGTGCCTGATAAGCGACCGTGTAGAGCGTGCGCAGATTTGCGGCCACCTCCCGATACAACTGGGCCATGTATTCCAGCCTGTTAATTTCATTAAGGCGTCCGCCGGTGCGGTCGGCCAGAGCTTGCAGTCGCGCTCGAGCGGCCGCGTAGATTCCAGTGATGTTGGGAGACGGCAAAGGCAACCTTCGCGGATCACCTGATGGTAGGGCGAGTGGAAAGATTGTAACGCCCTGGCGATCAGCGGCCGCGAGCACAGCGTTCAGTTCACTACTCGAATCCGGCTTGATCGCACCAAGTGCTTCTTCATCTGTTTGCGCCGTCGAGACAGCAGCGCGATCTTCTTTTCGCAGATTGGTGTCCAGACCATCAGTAAGTACAACGATCGCTTTTCTTCGCTTGCCTTCCTTGTCCAATTCTCTCAGCGCATATTTCAAAGCTTCATAAAAATGGGTTTCGCCGGCACCTTGAGCGAGAACCTCGATAGCATAAGCGGTCTTCTGCCGGTCAGTCGAAAAACCATTCAACGTTTTCACTTTCGCGTTGAACTGTATAACTGCAACGCGGTCATCAGGGGCAAGTGCGTCGAGGAAACGTTGGCTCGCAAGTTTCAACTGCTGCCGAAAGTTGATCGTGGAACCAGACATATCCAGCATCAGAACGAGACTGAAAGGAGCGTCGACCGGTTCGAAATGTTGAATGGACTGCTTGACTCCGTCTTCGTAGACGACGAAATCATTTTTGGTCAAATAAGTAATAGCACGGCCTTGCCTGTCGACTACGCCTACATTCAGTTGGACGAGCGATGTATCAGTCCGTATCACGTCATCCGGGTCCTGTGCCCTGACGGAAACAACCGCAATTGCAGCGAAAACCGAAAGAAGTATTACCCGGCAACAAACCTGAAAAAGATGAATGTCGTATAGCATGTGAAAATTTAGTCCGCAGAGTATGCCCGCCCAGCTTTGTTTTTTCAAACGCCCAAAAACTTGTTCGGCAGGTGCAATGTCGGACGCATGGAAAGCGGACTAAGTTGCTTTGAAAAGCGATACCTGGGTCTACGTTCAAAGTGAAGTTCCACGTGCTAAAGGGCCGGTGTAAGAAATAGGACAAGTCGGGAAGGGGGCGAGCGGAACATCAAATATCTCACCATTGAAATTCTGAGCGCGCCCCGCGGTTTCCCTGTACCAGCCTGCGAATTGAGGAGGACTATTTTCAGCCTGGTTGGGGCGTGGTAATGGATCAAGCGGGGGCGCGCTCAGAACCTCTCTTGTGAGATCCTTCATGCGCCGCTTGCCCCCCTTCCCAACTGTCCTATTCTTGTGACGTTCTTGATATGCCGCTTGCCCCCTTCCCAACTCGTGCTGCTTGAAGTTCAAAGTTGAGTTTGAGGTACTTGATGTGAACCTCCACTGGCATATAATGCGATCACTAAGGTGAAAGGACCTCACTAGTATTGTTCCTCACGACTTACCGTCCAAATTTCTGTTCTGAATGCGGCGAGAAAATTGTTCGACTACGGTGGTATTTCTGGACCAGTCGAAAGTTTTGCGATAAATGTGTTACTGATTTTGTTAAGGAGCGTTGGGTGCAGCCGGCCGTTGGCGCGATCATCATTCTACTTCTTGGGATGCTGATTGGTCGTGCACTCAAACGTGAAACGCCACCGTTGGTGATTCAGCGAAATATTGGTCTCTCATCGCAACCCTCGCAGGGTGCACCAATGGTCCAGTCGCCCAGTCCCGGCGAACAGGTATATATATGCGGGGCTCGAACGAAGAAGGGCACGCCTTGTTCACGCAGGGTCCAAGCGCCAGTGCGCTGCTGGCAACACAAGGGCGCGCCGGCAATGTTGCCGATTGATAAATTGATCGTTAAGGATTGAATTTCACTGCGTTGAGAAACATTAACCACGAAAGCCACACAGGCCACCAAAAGAAGCTGCGTTGAAGGAGGAGTTTTTGTGTCTTGGTGCCTTTGTGGTTAATGTTAGTCAAACCCATTGATGATGTTTAAGCTTTTACACATCTCTGGAGCAGGTGGGTGTTCGACTTTTTGTGAAGGCTGTTGTGAAAATTGAGAGCGTTGCTCCTGAGTTGTAATCAAAATGTCTAGCCCTTTGATCAGTGTGGTGATGCCGGTGCACAACGCGCGTCCTTTTCTTGCGGAAAGCATCGGCAGCATTCTTAATCAAACACTAGCGGATTTCGAGTTTGTCATTCTCGACGACGGTTCGACTGATGGATCAAGCGAAGTTGTGCGTCAGTGGGCCAGGAAGGATTCGCGAATCCAAGTCTATGAGAGTAGGCAGAGACTTGGTCTGTCAGGCAGTTCGAATCTTGTCGTCTCTAAATGTCGGGGACAGATTATTGCTCGAATGGACGCCGATGATATTTCGGATCGAGATAGACTGCGTCGGCAGTGGCAGATCATGCGGGTTCGTTCAGACATAGTCGCGCTTGGCACGCTTTGCATTGGAATTGACACCGCTGGTCGGGCCGTGCGACCGAGAGACCGTTGGCGACTTGTACGCAAGTCTACATATGTTCCCTTTCCACATGGTTCAGTCATGTTTCGTAAGACCGCCTTCGATGCAGTCGGCGGGTATCATGAAGGCATTAACGGTGGCGAAGACCAGGATCTGTTTCTCAGAATGGCAAAGAAAGGTCGAGTGGCGACGCTTCCTGACATGCTTTATCGATATCGTTATCATTCCAACAACGCAACACTTACTATCAGCACTGAAACGGTCAAACATGACTATTCCCAGAATGGGCACAACCTGAGTGCCTTTTATATGCTTGGGGCGATGCAGCTGTGGGCCGGCAATCAGCCAACGATTCTACGGCCTCTGGTGGAGAAGGGGTTCCGCAAATGGAACGTGCAAACACTTGTGACTTTAGTTTCGGCGGGTTGGGGCAGCGTGCACCCAACCAGCTTAAGGTTTGTCCTTCGATCGCTTATTCGCGCGCGCGACTTTCTTGGCGGGCTGTGGGTGAGAGAGGGTAAACCTTACGAATGGCGATTAGAGTAGTTAGACCATCAGCTACCTGATTTGATCGTGCATTGGCAAGATGCAGCGTTTGCGTCTCCTTTGAGAATCAAGGATACAAATTTCCAGGTGCAAACCGTCGGTAGTAAGACCGGCCAACATGCGCTCGACGGCTTTTGCGTTTATAACTGAATTGTCCTGCCGAATTTGATTCCGTCGGCTTTCGGTCCAAACTTTACCTCTTGTGAGATGTTGTCGTCGAATTGATCGTCTTCACAGGAGGCGCCGGTTTGCGGGGGAGCTTAACCGGCTGTTTTAGTTTCGTCATGACCTCAGCAATGGCTCGCTCCAATTGTGGATCCTTTCCGCTGATAACCGATTGCGGATCGTTATCGACCTCGATATCGGGCTCGACGCCATAGCCTTCGATAATCCACTCCCCGTTCTTACTGGCAAGCCCCGACTCAGGAACGTTTACGACCCCGCCATCTATTAGTTGCCCGCGGTTAGTGATACCAACCACGCCTCCCCACGAACGTTTACCAATTAATGGCCCCAGTCCTGCCTCGCGAAACATAGCCGGAAAAATATCGCCGTCAGAAGCGGAGTTCTCATCCAATAGCGCTACCATTGGACCAATAAATGCTCCGTCAGGATAAGTACTTGCGTCGTCGTTGGTACGAGAGTAGTTAAGTGCGAGTACCTTACGTCGCAAACGCTCTATCAGCATGCGCGATACGTTGCCTCCACCATTTGCACGCACGTCGACGATGAGCGCTTCCTTTCTTAACTGAGGGTAGAACCACTTTATAAACTCCCGAATACCGTTGGCGCCCATGTCCGGAACATGGAGGTATCCGACTCGACCGCCAGTCGCCTTGGCTACTTTTTCCCGATTACTGTCGACCCAGTCGAGATAGATCAGGTTTTGTTCATCAGTGACGGGTCGATAAGAGACCGTACGGGCACCTTGAAGTGAAGGTGTTCTATTTAGTGTGAGCTGCACCGGATTGTCGGCCTTGTTTCTAAGCAAGCGGTAAGGATCATCGGTCGCCTTCAGTTCCTCACCGTCGATAGCGAGTACATAGTCGCCAACGCTCGCGTTCACGCCAACCTCTCTTAGAGGCGAGCGATAAATGTCTTCCTCGTTTTCACCGCTGAAGATCTTCGAGATGCGATATCGACCGGCTTGCTTGTCCAGCTCAAACCGAGCGCCCGGTAGACCTGAGCGCGGTCGAGGTGGAATCTGGAAATCACCGCCGTCAATGTAAGCGTGTTGAACTGTCAACTCCGCGATCATTTCGCTTATTACATAATTGAGATCAGAACGATGCGCGACGTACTTCAGCAGCGGTTTGTATTGCTCTCCTAGCGCTACCCAGTCGTAGCCGTGCATATTCGAAACGTAAAACCAGTCGCGATATCGACGCCAGACCTCGTTAAAAATTTGATTCCACTCTTCAACCGGAACTCTATCGACGAAGAGTCCCGAAGTAGCAACAGCTTTGCGCGTTCGTTCTCCAGCCGGAGTCGCATCGTACAGGTTGTAGTTAGGTCCCTGAGCCACCAGCACCTTCGAACCATCGTCAGAAAGAACGTATCCGCGAATATCTTCTGCAAGTGTAGTTTCTTTTCGATCCTTGAGCGCGTAGATTCGAAGGGAGGCATTGCGATCGCCTTGCCGACCGTAGTATCCCGCCCCACCGACGATGTAAAGCAAATGTCCGGTCTTTGCCGATAGACCACCGTAGTTATCTGCTCCGAGCGGTACTCGCGCCACTCGGTTCGAAATGCCATCGAAGTCAATAACCAGATTGGCGGGAAGCTTCGCCGCAGCTTCAGGTTTTGGTTCAGCAGCTGGAGTCTCAGCAGGTTTATCTGCCGGCGAGGGCGAGGCAGCCGGCCTGGGAGTTTCATCCGGTCTGGCAACGGTCACCTCATCGCTTTCCGGAGGAAAAGGATGTTTGACGTCTTTTCTGAGCGCCATCGCATAGATATAAGTCGGACGATTCGTCGCGTAATTGAATTCAATATTGGAAATCTGCGGTGCAAACTCTCGATCACTGAGGTAGTAGAGGTAGTTACCCTGCGGGTCCCATGATGGATTGTAGGAGTTGAAGAAGTCGTCAGTTAGACGGCGTAGTTGTCCATCGCCCGCACTCCAAATGTAAACAGACGAAAACTGATTGGCATTCGCCATGGAGAAGGCCAGGAAGTTTCCTCTGGGAGACCAGACATAGTCGCGGATCTGACCACGAGGGGAATCCGCAATCTCGGTCAGCTTGCGATCAGCAAGAGTGAGCACGTAAACCTTGCCGTCTTTGTCGCTAAAGGCGATTCGTTTACCGTCTGGCGCCCACTCAGGAGCGTAACGCATCGCAGCGCCACCACGAGTTATCTGCTCAGCCGGCTTCAGACCGTCCTGTGGCGTGATATAGATTTCTTCCTCACCGGTAATATCTGAGACGAACGCGATTTGCGAGCCATCGGGCGACCAGCTCGGCCATTTGTCATGCGCTCCTGACGAGTGAGTCAGGTTTCGCGTCGGTCCCTTTTCAATAGGGGCACTAAAAACATCGCCGCGCGCCGCGAAAAGTACGCGCTCTCCTTTAGGACTCAATCCGACAGACTCGATAAGATTACCGGCCGGCACTCTACTTGGCCGTCGAGCGTTTCCTTCATCTGGAACATTGATGGAGATGGGTGTACTCTTCCGGCTCTTTGCGTCAAGGACCTGGAGCTCGCCATTTAACTCGTAGACAATTTGGCCCTCGTTGTCAGAACTTGG
The DNA here is from genome assembly GCA_046725195.1 of Acidobacteriota bacterium. Taxonomy (GTDB): domain Bacteria; phylum Acidobacteriota; class Blastocatellia; order Pyrinomonadales; family Pyrinomonadaceae; genus PSRF01. The sequence goes on from JBKOYD010000124.1 coordinate 9,042, forward strand.
CCAACGCACGTCCCAAGGTCTGTTGCTGGTGACCTGAGTACTCTTTCCGCTCGAGACGCTATATGCATAGAGATTGAAATGACCGTCACGGTCTGAGTTATAAAAGATCGTGTCACCAATCCACATCGCATCGCGAGTTGGCCTTGGCCCTTCGGTGATGCGCTTTGCTGTGTTGGTCTTCAGGTCGAAGATGTAAAGTTGGTTTGCCTGACCGCCGCTGTAACGCTTTTCCGATCTGAAGTCACGCGACTGCGGCGAGTAGACGATTTCTTCGCCACTCGGGGAAAAATCACCAGAACCCGCTGTGGGCATCGGTAAAGCTTCAGCTGGGCCACCATCAACTGAAACAGAGTAGAGGCGAGCGATGGGCAGTGCCCACGAGTCACGAAGGGAGCGGAAGAAGATTCGCTTGCCGTCCTTGCTCCAGCCAAAAACCTGGTTGTCCCATCCCCAGCGCGGTGCTAAAGGTCCCCTTGCGGGATAAAACGTAAGTTGGCGAGGTTCGCCACCTGTCGTTGGGATTACATATACCTGCTCGTCGCCGTCGTATTGGCCAGTGAATGCGATCCATTTTCCGTCGGGAGAGAATTTGCCAAATAGTTCTACACCTGGGTGAGTCGTTAAGTGCGTTGCGGATCCTCCCGTCGAGGGTGCGGTCCACAGGTCACCGCCGTAGGTGAACACGACCCGGTCGGCGCGGATATCTGGAAATCTCAACAACTTTGTTTGCGCCTGCGGAGCGCTCGAGAAGGTAACCGCGACAGTAAGCAGCACTGAGACGCGAATGAAAACGAAAAGAAATTTTCCAAGCAAGGGAAATGCCTCCTCTAAAACTATATCTTCAGGGAGATGGTCTTTGGTCTTGGGCCTTGGGTCTTGGACCTTGGGTCTTGGGCCCTTTTGGCATTTGGACCCTAAGCCTATTCCACCTGTAATCCCCAAAAAACTGAAGGCCCAAGACCAAAGACCCAAGACCCAAGACTTACTTCCGATTCTTAAATGCTTCATTCAGTTCGGTATGTCTACTCGTTAACGGAACTGGCCTTCCGTCTATGAACAGATAACGAATCGCAGTACGTATCTCGAGTAGATCGCCGTCCGTTACCACGAGGTTCGCCATCTTTCCGACCTCGATCGATCCTAAGCGGTCTGCCACGTTCATTATTTGGGCCGGATAAAGGGTAACCGCTTTCAGAGCATCTGATTTCGAGAGGCCGAATGCTGCGGCCATGCCGGCATACGATGGAAGGTTTCGTACTTCAGCACCAGCCTCCCCAGTAGAAATGCAAAAGCGCACGCCCGCTTGTTGGAGCTTGGCAGGATTTTCGTACAAGACATCATAAGAATCGTCTTCACGATTTGGTAACTGGAAGATACCGGTCAGGATTACCGGGACGTCTTTCTCTTTCAGCAAGCTTGGGACTTTCCACGCGTCATCGCCGCCCAGGATTATTGGTTTTAGTTTCATCTCCTCGGCAAACTTGATTGCGCCGCGAATCTCGGCCTCACGATCTGCTCGCAGAATGATGGGCTGCGAGCCACGCACATATGGCACAAGCGATTCAAGGACAACGTCTCGATTGGGTCGCGGAAGTGCGCTGTCTTTTGCATACGCGTCCTGTGCACGTCCGTAGGCTTCCGCATCTCGCAACATCTTGCGGACTTGTTCCAGCTGTCGTTCATTTGCCGTGAGTGTTTCAGTCAAATTTGCGGCTGGTTGTTGGTTTCCACCAAACCCACCTCCGCCGCCACCGATTCGCGGATAATTGATCACGAGTGCGACATAGGGAACAACAGCCATTTCACGCGGCGACGTCCCCAGAAGATTGATCAGCGCCGCCTGGCCCGATATTAACCCGCCTGCCGGCGCACTCAACGTGTTTGTCACACCATCCACCCGTGTGACGGCGATGTGTGCGCTGTGCGGGTTAATCGCTACGATTGCTTTAGCGTTAGGGTTCAAGTCGCCAACTTCAGAGGTATCGACGGTTCCGTTCGCACCCTGTGGAACCTCCACGAGACCCATATTTGTTCCAGCGTCAATCATTCCTGGATAGACAGACAGACCACGACCGTCGATTGATTGCGCGCCCGACGGCACGGTAACCGAAGTGCCAACCGCGTCGATCTTCCCGTCGCGGATCACAATTGTGCCATTCTCAATATCGGCGCCACTTACTGTGACTATCTTCGCGTTACGAATTGCGAAAACACCTCTTGCTGGAAGGACGCCCTGTTGCATCGTTAGGTTCCCAATCTGCTGCGCAATCACCGTTGACGCAAAAGCCATGATTACTGCTGCAATCTTCGCAAGGCAGGTTGCGTTCATATGTCGCATCATCTTCATGTCTCCCCGTCTATTCATGGTCTTTCCCCCTGGTCCATGTCGTCATTCTCATGTGCTCGTGGTCGCCTCCGAGGAGTTTGCGGAGATTGACCTTGTGCAGGAGGCTTGTTCGGATCAGCCTGCTCCAGTGCCGCACGTTCCTTCGCAAGGTCAGCGCGTCGCGCGATGTCCTGTTGCCTGTCAAAGAAGACGTCGCCGTCGATGAACGTCGTGTCCACCCGCGAATAGACGCTGAATGGATGGCCATTCCAAATTGCGAGATCGGCATCCTTGCCGACTTCGATCGACCCAACTCTGTCTTGAATGCCAAGTTGGATTGCTGGATTGATGGTGACAAGCTTGAGTGCTTGTTCTTCTGTCAGGTTGCCCCAGTGCATTGCCTTGGCAGCTTCTATATTTAACCTGCGCGCACGCTCGTCGGAGTCGGAGTTCACGGAAACAACCACTCCGGCGCGAGTCATGATAGCTGCGGCGTAAGGTATGGCATCATAAGCCTCGATCTTGTAAGCCCACGAATCCGCAAAAATCGAAGCGCCTGCGCCATGCTGCGCGATTTCTTTTGCCACTTTGTAACCCTCAAGGACGTGTTGGAAGGTTCTGACCTTGAAGCCAAACTCATCCGCGATGCTGATCAGCATCAATATTTCGCTGGCGATATAACAGTGCGCATGAACGTACCGTTTGCCCTCTAAGATTTCGACGAGTGGTTCAAGCTGTAGATCTCGACGGGGCGCCATCAAGCTTTTGTCGCCCTTTGCGACCCCGGCCCGGTACTCGTCCCAGGTCTTTTTGTAATCTCGAGCGCGTATGAATGCGTCGCGAATTACCTCTTCGACACCCATGCGTGTGTTTGGGTAACGACGTGTGACACCTGGTTGGTTGGGAGTGCTGGACCGTTTGACATTTTCACCAAGCGCAAATTTGATGCCCGGCATTGCGCCTGGAAAAATAAACTCGCTTGCTGGTCTACCGTATTTGATCTTCACAACTGTGTTCAATCCACCAATTGGATTCGCCGAGCCATGAAGCAGATTTAACGTTGTAACGCCACCCGCCAACTCGCGATAAAGATCGACGTCAGTTGGATTGAGCATGTCCTGTGTCCGTACCATGGAAGTAACTGCCAGCGTGCCCTCATTGATCGCGTCCAGCATCGAGTGGGAATGACAGTCAATGATGCCAGGCATCACGTATTTGCCTGTGCCGTCGATAATGCGCGCGTTGGCGGCCGCCGTAAGGTTTTTGCCCACTCCGGCAATCTTGCCGTTACGCATCAGTACATCCGTGTTGGAGAGCGTGCCACGCGTAATAGTAAGCACGGTTGCGTTTCGGATAAGAGTCTCAGGGGGACTTTGCGCACGCACTGCAATTACCAGCAGTGTGCTGACGATTGCGAAAAACGGTAGTCTGGTGATGAATGGTTTCATTAGTTACTCCGTTTCTGAAGTTAAGAACTCTCTGCGCCGCCTCGGCGTTCTCTGCGTCTCAGCGGTAGATTTGTCCGTAAAATAAAGTTCACCGCTGAGACGCATAGAACACAGTGCAGCCTAGGTCGCATTCCAAACACATTGACGAAATCGATACGCCTTACGAATCATATGCCGCTACGAGCTGTGATGGCCGAATCGACAGCGTCTTCTCCAGATGCGGGCGCCTGGCCCAGCGCAAAAACTTTGTCAAAAAAACCAGAAGTTACGATCTTGCTGCGCAGAGGAGGGGCGGAGACAAGTTTCATTTTAGGACAGGCCTCAAGATTCAGTTTGGTTGACCGGACCGCGTTGCCGTAAATGTTCCCGGAGACCCGCCTACTACCGTGACGCTTCCGCGGATCTCGTTGCCGGAAAGCGTCCCAGAGAATGTTGCTTCCCTGGTTTGTCCTTCAATATTGATCGCAACAGTAAATCGCACTTCACTTGAAGAGGATATCGAGGCGTTCGAGATTTCGCCCGCGCCGAGCGAGCCTTCAATAGATCCGCGAAGGCGGTCGCCCTCCTGCTGAAAATTCAATGTAGCCGCCTTGTCCCCCAGTCCGAGATTGACGGTAAGTGACCATAGGCCGCTGAGGTTCGTACGCGAAGGCGCGCCACTTGTGGATGGTTTGAGATCAACTGGACGACCGTCAATAAAGACATGAGCGACCCGACTATTTCGATCAAACAACTCACCACGCATCACAGTCAGGTTGGCGATCTTGCCTGTCTCCACCGAACCGAGTTGATCTGCTACGCCCAGAATCTCAGCTGGCCAGATAGTGAATGCTCGGAGGGCATCTTCAGCTGACAATCCGTTCTCAAGGGTTCGTCTCACGTTAACAATCAAGTCCGATATGTTTGTTAACGAACCCGACTCAAACGCGAAGCGTACTCGCGCTTTAGCGAGTTTGCCGGCAGTCTGCTGGGCCTCAACTCGTTCTCGAAGAACGCGCATTGGTTCGGGATCGGCTTCGGGAATCGCAGCCGTCGTTCGCCGCGGCAGGTTGAGCGAGAGCAGCACGGGAACATTCTGTTGTTTCAATCGGTCGGTCAGTCGCGCCGACTCGCGACCACCGGCGATGATTAGTTTCAGCTTAAACTCGGCCGCTAAATCCAAAGCTCGCGAAATTTCTCGCTCACTGTTGGCGTACATAACCACAGGCATTTGGCCATTGACTACTGGGACCAGCGCCGCGAGGGACCTGTCCGTTTCCGGTCGTCGCGTACCGCGCGGTGCGCGTTCGTAGATTTGCATTGAATCACGATAGCGTTGGGCGTCAAGCATCATTTGGCGCAGAGTTGCGAAGACGCCCATGAGCGATCCGGGGTAGGTACCTCGCAGGGGTGTGAAACCGACATGCATGGCCACTGGCGAGCGCACAATCATTTGCTGCGGAGTATCGCCGGCCAGATTGATCAATGCCGATTGACCCATCCAGATCCCCGTACGCGGCAACGTTAACGCTGTTGTTATTCCGATGCTTCTCGACGATTCGATCTCATTGCCGCCGGGCCGAATTACGTCTTCAACCATAACCTCCGGCTGAAGACCTACGGGCTGCGTCGAGTTTGGTCCGCCTGGGCTCGGCCGTGGCGGTGCTGCAAAAAAGCCACCCCCGCCTCCGGCTGTGGGAGATGGCGAGGGAGACGCTTCTGGAAGGGCGAGGTTCGTGTAGGAGTCGATCAAGCCGGGATAGACAATGAGGCCGGTGCCATCGATGACCCGTGCATCGGGTGGAGGGCTGACGTTAGTGCCAACAGCAGCGATCAACCCATTGCGAATGACAACTGTGCCACGCTCGATTGTCGGTCCCGATACGGGCACGATCCGGGCGTTAGTGATCGCGTACGTGTCGATACCGCTGCGTTGCGCACTCGCGAATCTGTGAAGGAAGACTGGAATAAAAGACAGAACTACGAACGCGACCATAACGCACGGGCGTACTTTTGGCATAGGTACCAGATCCCCTATCAATTTGGTTGCGAAAGCTAACCGCTGGCTAAGAAGCAACCAGCAACATTCGTTTAGGAAAGAGAGAGCGAGAGCTTAACTTAAGAAGGGCGAGAAGGGAAAGTAGGCGGGATGGTGGCTGCGGGCGGAGGCAGAAGAGGGAATCATTGGTCATATGACATTTGCCATTTGTCATTTTGTAGAAGCGTGGTCCTGGGTCTTAGGTCTTTGGACTTTGGATTTAGCGCAGACTAATTACATAATCCTTCCAAGACCCCAGAGGCCAGACCCAGGTGTAAGACCCAAGACCAAATCCCAATAATTCTCCTGATCTACCTATTGGCGTTTCTATTGGCGTTTGCCTTCGGGGCGTTGCTATTGCCGGCTGAGACCTTCAAGAGGTTCTTCACGCTCTTAACGCCTTCTACCGATTTCGCCACGGCCTCGGCTCTGGTTTTTTGAGCCGGGCTCGCAACCGTTCCGGTGAGTGTTACCACGTTGTTATCGACGTCAACGTTAATGGTTGAGTCGCGCAGATCGTCCGCAGCAGCCAAGTCAAAACGAGTTTTCACCCAAAGCCAACCGTCGTTTATGCCGGTGCCAATCTTGCGGCCGGCTCCCTTCGCCTCGCGCTGGTATCTTTCTTTATCGCGTTCGTACTCCTCGCGCGTTGGGCCCGTTCTGGAACTTGAATTTGTGTTTGCGTTTGCGTTGCTGTTTGCGACCGGCACTGGAGTATTGGCGTTGGTCGCTGCCGCGTTTCGATTGGCAGTCTGATTGTAATTAGCCGACTGCTCACAACCGATGAATATCACTGACAGTGCGGCTATTGCTATTAGTCCTGTGATTCTGTTTGTCATTCTGAAACCTCCCTCATCGAGATAATGTCAAGTTCGGAAAACATACGTGCCGCATCAAAATATGCCAGAGCACATTTCGAACTCATCGAAAACGGCTTACTTTTGGGGGTTGAAGTTAAGAATAAGGGCAAGAATCCGGTAGACGCCGTCAGACGGGAGTTTAGTAGCAACCGCCGGGCCGGAGATGAGGCGGCAGGAACAGGCCCCCGGGAGCAGGAGGAAGATATCGTTTTTCCATTTTGAGTCGGGCGTTTTGCAATAGTGAATCTTGTGGGGTTTGTGGCTGTAGGCACTGTCCTTGGAATGGCTGATTAATCAAGCATCAACGCTTATAATTTGAATCAAGGAGAAATTCGATGGCTGACATGATCAAATGCACGCACTGTGGCGAAAAGCGTCCGGCGCTTGGCTTTGCGCCATTTCCAAACGCACTCGGACAAAGGATAGCAAAGGAGATTTGCCAACCCTGCTGGAGTGGATGGCTGCAGAAGCAGACGCAGATAATCAATCACTACGGTCTGGATCTGACTAACCCAGACGCACAAACTTTTCTGTTCGATAACATCAAAGGCTTCCTCTTCGGGGACGTTCCCCAGGTAGCAGAAATAGATACCTCCAAAGAAGGCAGTGTGAAATGGTAGGTGCGTTACAAAGGGAGGGTCATTGACGACCGTCAATTGTCAAACGGGTTTCGACACTACTTCTGCTGCGCCGATCGAATAGCTGCGATGGTTGCGTCATCCTTTGGTCTAAACAACCCGAGCGGCCGCACGTCGCTGTAGCGGAGTATTCCTTCCGCATCTATTACAAAAACAGAACGCGCGACTTTCCCAGGAATCAGCGAACGTGCGCCGTACAATGTGGCAGCCGTGCGATTCGAATCTGAAAGCAAACGTAACGGCAGATTGTGATGCTGCGCAAACTTCTGGTGCGACTCCACAGAATCTGAGGAGATTCCAACTACTTCAGCCCCTGTTGCCATATAGTCGTGCCAACGATCGCGTACGGAACAGAGTTGCCTTGTGCAAATTGGCGTTTCGTCGCCAGGATAAAAAAGCAGCACGACGACCTTCCCGCGCTGATCAGACAACCGCCACTCCTGTCCATTGCCGTCCTTCAATGAAAAATCAGGAGCTGGTGCGTTAATGGTTGCCAGGTTGTTTGCAGTCATTTCAGAAAACTCTAAACTTCAATCAATCCTTTCAAAACTGTCATAGCTTCCTCCACCTCGTCATCTGTATTGAAGAAATGTGGCGACACTCGTAAACCCGCACCGGGACGACAATCAACAAACACTTGTTTCGCTGCCAGACGCTCCACCATCCTCGGCGCATCTGCCACTGCAATCATCACCGAGCCGCCTCGTCTGTTTATTTCAGGCGGCGTATTAATGGTCCAGCCGCAATCGAAAGCAAAATCGATCATCCATTGAGTTCGACGTTCGGATTCGCTTGCGATCTGAGGAATGCCAACTGATTCAATAATCTCCAATCCCGGTATCGCTGAGTAAAGCGCAGGGATGCTGGGAGTACCCTGTGCGAACCTTCTTACTGATCCTGCGTAGCGCATCGGTGCGTGTGCGAAATCGAACGGCGAATGATGGGCTACCCAACCCGTGAGTCGCGGCCTAAGGTCCCTCTGAAGCTCAGGCCGCACGTACAAATAGCCACATGAGGGACCACCACAAAGCCATTTGATCGTACCGCCAATAAGGAAATCAACTTTCCAGCCAGATGCGTCGAGCGGCACAACGCCGGCTGACTGGTAGACGTCCAACAAAACAAGAGCACCTTTCTCGTGTGCACGTTCAACGATTGCGGCCGCGTCAACGCGATAAGAACTTCGATATGAAGTGTGCGAGATAGCGACAAGACATGTTTCGTCGTCAATCGCGCTGAGTATTTTCTCCAGGGGAACAGAAATGCCGTCGGCAGAGGGAACAACGTCGACTCTGGCGCCCATTTGTCTCTGTGCATCCCAGATGTATTCCATCGAAGGAAAGTCGAGTGCTGTCGTGATCACTTTGTTTCTGCGCGCAGTCTTGAAATCAAAACAAGAGGCTACCGTTGCCAGACCGATCGAGGCATTGGGTTGAATCTGAACCGATCCAGCGACGCCGCCCAGGATGCGAGCAATGCGATCGCCGACGCGTCGAGACAGTTCCCACCAACTGGTGGCCCATGCGTCCTCGCTTGTGTGGTGTTCCCAGGCGTCGCAGTAAGCAAGCATCGACTCGCGCGCCTTGCGAGGTACAGGTCCAAGGCTGTGACTAAGCAGATGGATGCCGGAGGCCAAAGTGGGAAATTCGTCTCGGTGGCGATTCATGTTATTGCAGATTGCCGACTGCCGATTGCCAATTGGTGTTAAGCCTGACAGTCAGTATGTTAGTTCCGATTACAACAGTACCCTCTAGTGGCTACTTCCAATTTACCACGCTCTCTAGTCGGACCGCGGGCGTCCCGCCTGCCAACCTTGCGCGACAAGTACGATCAGAATTGCGGGCGCGCCATTTAAAGTGGTAGCGCGTCTGCTCCGAACCGTGGCGGGCGAGACGCCCGCGGTCCCAGTTCATTTGTACTGGGCCAACCTTTTTTCCAAACCCAATGGATCTTGCGCGAGTTGGGCCAGGATGCCGCGCGCTTCCTCCCCGATTGGCGGATCGTGCCGTTCCTCGCGAATGGCATTGAGAATCTCCGCCGCCACAAACTCCTTCGTCATTTTCGGGACGTCAGCACCCTTGCTCATGTCAGTATCGATAGTTGTTGGGAGCACTGTAATTACTCGCACCCCTTGATCTGCCAAATAAGCCCGCAAAGCCTGACCCAAAGACACCAGGGCTGCCTTAGTTGCGCAGTAGGTGCCTATAAGCGGTAGGTTGATTTTGGCAAACGCGGTTGCAATATTGACGATCATGCCGTCGCGTTGCTTGATCATTCCAGGAGCAATCGCGCGAGTCACGCGTAAGACGCCGAGATAATTCACTGCCAGCTCATTCTGAATATCTTCAAAAGTCATTTTGAGTGGGTTCCCAAACGCGGCAACGCCGGCGTTATTAACGAGGATATCGACTCCACCGATTTGCCTGATTGCATCGATATCCTCATCAACCGTGACGTCGAGCTGTACCGGCGTAACGTTAACAAATTCAGCCTTTAGACTATCTCGATGCTGCTGTCTTCTAGTTCCGGCAATGACTTCACGGACCCCTGCCTCGACGAATGCAGACACAAGTGCCCTGCCCAGGCCACGGGCCGCACCCGTTACCAGTACTCGTTTTCCTTCAATCTCCATGTACGTCAGCACCTTCTACCCGAGAGATTGATCTTTTTTGTTTCGAACTTCCCAACCTGGCCAGCTGATATAGCGCGATACCAATGATTCCCCATACGAAGATCAACTCAAGACTTGTCAGCGAGTGACCGCTGAGTCGTTGACTCAATGTCTGTGTTCGAAGAGTCTGCGCATCCTGGACCAATTGAATGACAATCATCAGGCCCATTGAAAGGAGCGAAAGTACGGCCGCCCCTTGTTGTAACCTGTGCCCTAAGCCGATCTTAATCTCACTCGCTAGAGCTGGGTTCAGTCGCGGCAAGAAAAGAAATACGAGGCTATGAATAAAATAGAGCACGACGAGTGCGAGTACTGCAACATTTAGCGCGAGTGATAGCTGCCGACTGACTAATAAGACAATGCAACCAATCAGCGTCAGGGTTAGGCCGCGAATGGGTGTAGCCGTGGCTGGGTTGATGAACCCAACCCAACGTGGAGCAAGGCCATCCTGAACAAACATGATGGCGAGTCGTGAGGGCACGAGCATCGTGCCGTTAAGTGCGGTCATGATGGCCGCGATTGCCCCAAGCGTAACAAACATCGCAGCTCCCGCAGGAAGGTAGATCGAAGCCACCTCCGCCATTGGCGCATTGCTTACTTGCAGTCGCTGGCCGGGCAACACACCAAACGAGACGACGGAAGTAAATACGTAGATAAGAGCTGTGATGGTAATGCCCTTGATCAGTATCTTCGGAAGTCGTCGCGTGCTGTCCTTTACTTCACCAGCGGTTTGCGCGAGTGACTCGAAGCCGGCGTAAGCGAAGAAGAGCGGAAGCAGGCTCGCACCAAAACCACTCCAACCATGCGTTAGGAATGGACGGTAGTTCGAAGGCTGAAGCACAAAAAGACCAGGCACGATCAGGACGAGTAGCGCCAGGCATTTCAGCGCTGACATCGCGACCTGAATGCGCCCGAACCAACGGATACCAACCACGTGAATTAAGTAGAACACCACCAGTGCCGCCAACGCGAGGGGTAGGTGAAATCTTTGGTCAATGCGACCTCCACTAAGAGCGATCAAATAGCCTGCCATTGCGTTGGCGAGATACGCACCGGCCCCAACGTACGAGATGATCTTTAGCCATGCGCCAACAAACGCAAGACGATACCCATTCAGAGTCCTCGAGATGTGTAGATACTCGCCGCCTGGTTCGCGACCTAGTGGTGTTGAGAGATAAGCGGCATACGGAATAGAGGTACCCAGAATGGCAGGAGTGAGAACTATGTATCCGAGAATTACGCTAGGTCCGGTAAGGGCCCACGCCTGGCTGGTGACTTGAAATATCCCTGCGCCGATGAGAATGCCTATCAGTGCCGCATAGGATTCCACGGTGCCGAGATCGCGCCGCAGACGCGACACCGTACCAGGGGTTTGGTCACGTTTGGCTAAATCATTTTCCATATGATATTTGAAATTTTTCATTTGCCATTTTGGGGATGGTCCGTAGTATGTTGTCCGTAGTCAGTTGTTAAGGCCAAATGCGATATCAGTACGGATGCCGACAACGGACTACGGACCACGGACCACTGACAGTTCTTAAAAATGGCAAATGAAAAATCTCAAATGTCATATGGAAAATATGGAAAATGATTGAAATACAACTATCGCCCCATTAACTCGTTCGACGGAAGCATCGGGTTAAGTACTTTTTCGGCGCTCTCAACACCAACAACGGGAAATTTATTAGTGTCAATTAACCCGAGCTGGGCCAATACCGATGCCTGGTCCCAATAGATGTGTTCATGTGCGAGTTTGCCTTCGCGAAAATGAACGATTACCACCAGCGCAACTCGCACGTGTTTCCCGGTCGGTTCAACGCCTGGCAACATCCAGTCCATTTTAATGGTATGGGTGAATTCAAAAACCATCTCATCCACAATTCGATCGACGCCGATGGTTCGTGAGACGGGAGTCATACCTGTGTCTGGAGGCATCTGTGGAATGAAGCGCTTCGAATAGAAGTCACGCAGTTCGTCGTGTCCGACTCCACCCGTCATAACAGGAACGTGATTCACGTATGCGTCGGCGACCATTGTCTTGAGGGTATCTTCAGTATCGCGCGTTGCGAATTCATACTTCACATGGTCGTCCCAGCGGGACGAGAGAATTTGCTGCGCGCGAGCGACACCGGCACCGGCTAGATTGTGTACAAAGAACTCAAGACTACGAAGATTGGCGAGTTCCGCGGCGTCCGCATTGTAGTGTTCACCCCTGGGCCGGCCAAAAGCGTGATCCTGTTCCAAGTAGTCGTGAATTATAACGAGTGGGTTGGCATCGAATTCAGCATGAATCTGAGCCTGTGCTTCGGGTGGACAGAACTTGTCGGCACCAGCGATATGAAGCATCAAAGGACTGGTGAGGTTCGCGGCTTCACTCAAAGTCTTCTCGATGCTGACTCCGTAGTATCCGACCGCACAGTCGGGCTTGAATCTCACGGATAAAAGATAGGCCAGGTTTCCACCCAGGCAAAACCCGACAGCGCCAACTTGACCGCTGCACGCGGCGTGACGACGTAGGAAGTCCATGGTTGCAGCTGAATCCTCAACGGCCTTTGCTTCATCCAGCGCTTGATAAAAAGCGATCGCCTTGTTGTAGTCCTCGCCTTTGTCGGCTAGGTGAACTCCGCGTTCAAGACGCCAGAAGAGATCCGGACAAATAGCGACAAACCCGTGCCCCGCATACCAATCACACACACTGCGCAGGAAGCTGTTGACGCCAAAAATCTCCTGAAGCACCACGATGCCCGGGCCATAGCCACTGGCGGGCAACGCCAGGTAGGCGTCAAATTCGCCGCCATCGTAGGATTTGATTGTGACCATAGGTGCTGGATGGTAAATCGAGGAAGGCAGAATCGTAAATAGCCGCGGGCTGGGATGCCGGCGGTCTTAAAGAAAATCATTTTCCATATGACATTTGAGATTTTCCATTTTTCATTTTGAGGAGTTTATCCGTGGTCAGTTGTCCGTGGTCAGTTGTCCGTTCAGTTGTTCGTGGCCGTTGTTTACGGAAAACTAACTACGGACCACTGACTCTTCCTCAAAATGAAAAATGAAAAATGAAAAATTTCAAATATCATCTGGAAAATGATTTGTTTTTAGACCACGAGTCCGGAATCCCGTCGGAGATGCTCGCGGCCGGGGAAACAAACACGCAGGAAGTTACACATCCGACAGTGACTCGCCGTCTTGACTGGAAACTGTACGGGTTCTGAAGAGGAAATGATTTGTAACATTGCTTGATCGATCGCTTGTTTGCAAGCGACAGGTTCCAGCAGCTCATCCGGCAGGTGAACTTCGAGATTCGGTTCCAGGAAGTGCAGTGTCACGCAAATCTTGCTCGTGGCAAGTGATGGGATCAGTTCGCGTACCGCCAGTGCGTACGCCTGCATTTGTAGTTGGTAGTCTCTGGCAGTCGACCGAAGCGAGTTATCGAGTGAGGATTCTACTTCGAAGTGTGTCGTCCTCTGGGCACCTTCAAAATCAAAAGCAAACTGAACCTGGGCAGCAGCGGAAGCTGAGCGTTTGTTTTTAGTTGCTGGATCCGAGATGGTACCGCTCGGCAGGCGAGAAGCCTTCGGTCCCAGTGAAACGGCGCCGGTAACGCGATTAGTTTTAAAGTCGATGATTTCGACGTCAAACCCGTCGTCTGAACTGGTAACCAGGAGCTTGTCAATAATTCCGCTCAGAACTCCCAGAGGACGGCGCAAGCGAAAGCTTAGCTCACTCCATAAGCCAGCTCCACCTAATGGTTGTGTTAACTGCGGTTCGGAAGCCTGTCGAGCTTTTTCGACACGCGCATAAACGTTACTTGCGAGGTAGTTTTTTGCCAGCGGTAGGAGGTCTTTGATCGCCGCCTCGGAATTGATCTCTATCAGCCGATCGGCAAGTTGTGCCTGACGAAGTCTCACAACTTCATCAAAACTTCGCCGCAGACATTCTTCAGCGTTTTGGTCGACGATGTATCGTTCGCAGAACCGATGAATCACAGCTCCCTTCAAAGCTGCCGTTAGATTCGCGGGTGGCTCAGGTGCTTCGGCGTTGTTCCATACGTTTAGTTCATCCGCGGTAGGTAAGTCCAGAACGCGATCGAAATAGTACTGACGAGGACAACGCTGGTAATTGATGAGCTGTGTGACACTGAAGCGATGGATCGTACGATCACGTTGCGGCGCAAGCGGACGCAACAGCCGAAAAATCTCGTTAAGCGATTCGCCGGTGTTGTTACTCAAGGACTGCGCTTCGCTGCCCCCCTCGTCAGCCTCACGAACGGGCTCATCGGCCAAATTTATCGTGAGTTGTAGCTGGACATCATCGGCAATATCTACCACGCCGCTATGCCACTGATCCTCCAACTCCAACGATTGCCAGATCCATTTCAGCCAGGAATCGTTCTTGCCGCTCAAGCCGGTAAGTTCATCAGTAGCGCCCGACAGTATCAACCTATCTTCCGCACGCGTTGCCGCAACATACAGCAGCCGCATGCTCTCAAATTGTTCTCGCAACGCGTTTCGTTTTTCAAACTCGCTGAACGTGCAACCTGCGACCAATTTTCCTCGTCCGTCAGGCACCTTAAGCGTAAGACCCTCATGTCGATCTAGTAGCACCCAATTGTCTGATGAAACTCTTGAGAGACGCTGAAGATCCGGAATTATAACTACTGGGAACTCCAGACCTTTTGCCTGGTGAATGGTCATCAAACGTACAGCGTTAGCCGATTCGTCGATTTGTCCTTCACTCTCCCGACTGCCAATCGCTTCAAACTCTTCAACGTACCTTACAAAGTCGCGAATGAGATGATTACCGGATCGCTCAAATCGCCCAGCGAGGGTGAAAAGTCGCTGCACGTTTGCGAGCCGTTGAGCGCCGTCGAAATTGGCAGCAATTACAGTCATATATTCAGACTGATCGACGGCGAATCGTAGGAGATCCTCGATAGAGTAATGATGACGTCTGGAGATCAGTCGACTTATCAGATTGGCAGCGCGATCCAGAAGCTCGTGCTCATCTTCGTTGATGAATGCGATATCGCGATGCTGGCGCAACGCTGTGTAGAGCTTGCGGGTAAGAGAAAGCGAACGCGCTGGATCTGAACCATTGACTTCATCCAAACGCGGAGCAGCGCGCAGCGCGAGCAATGCATTGTCGGAGATTCCGCAAAGCGGGGAGCGCAGAACCGCCGCTAGCGCAATTTCGTCGGTCTTGTTGTCAAGAAATCTTAGTAACTGAATCAGATCGGTGATCTCTTCGCGTTCGTAGAAGCCGCGCCCCAGCACAGTTTGATAGGGAATGTTTGCTCGCCGAAAGACAGATTCATAGATGTACGTGTGCGTCATTGCCCGGAACAACAATGCGATATCGCTGAACTTTAGATCGGGATAGGTTTGTGTAAGTGTGGTGATTCGCTGCGCCAGCTGTTTCGCATCGAGCATGCGCGATTCTTGTTCCAACTGCGGATCATCCTGGGCGGAGGCTTTGGTCGCGATCAACAACTCGACTAATGGCCCGCTGTCTCGCAACTCTCGCCTGGCCTGGCTGTTTTCGTGGTTAACGTATCCGAGCTGTTCGAGTTTCTCGACTTGGCGAGGCGGAACCTCGGTAGGTATCTGGAATAGTCGAGAGAAGAGATGATTGAAGAAATTGATCAGTGGAGGCTGGCTGCGAAAATTCAATGGCAGCGACTTTGATTCTCCCCCAGCCGCTTCAAGCGTCGCCGTCATTTCGCGAAAGACATCAACATCCGCGCCCCTGAAAGCATAAATCGACTGTTTTCTATCACCAACAATAAAGAGGTTGGCATCATTGCGTTGTTTTGACAGGACAAGGCGTTCGAGCAGTTGCCGTTGCAATCCATTGGTGTCTTGAAACTCATCGACCAAAAAAAACTTGTAACGCTCTGTCGCTCGCGTTAACACTTCCGGCCGTTCCAACAGCGCCAGCGTGCGAACTTCAAGATCATCAAAATCCAGCGCAGAAAGTCTCTGCTTCTCTTCGTTGAGACGTTGATCGATTCGCGTCAGAACACTGACAATCTCCAGCGCGTACTGACTTGCAAACAGATCCAGGCAAACTTGTGGCACACGTCCAGAAAGATTCTTCCCCCAAACAAGTGTGTCGAGCTCTTTCACGCGTTCAGCGATAGGAGCGAGTGCCCTGGGCCGTACGTCGCGAAAGCCCTCAACGGAACGACAGTAGTCTGCCAGGCTTTCGTGCGATGGGATTGTCTCAAGCGTTTTCTGAACGTCAGCCCATGCAATGCTTAGTTGATCGTGATTGTTCCTTGCGGCAGCAGTATTTCTGCGCGTAGCGAGAAAGCTGGACATCCTCCCGTTTAGATCGGAAAGGGCGCGCGCATGATCTTCCATCGTCGCGTGAACCTGCGCGGTTTGGAGTGCAAGTTTCTCGAGGGTAAGGCCCTGGCCGCGAACGTCGCGATATAGCTGGGCCAGTGCCGCGGCCAACTTGCTCCGTCCTACGCCTAGCGTCAGCCGGGAAATCTCGACGTGGCCGCCGCTAATGAACTCAGAAAGAACCTCCTCAACGATCGATTCCAACAACATCGCGGCACGATGTTCGTCGAGTAGCAGAAACTGTGGATCGATGCGCGCTTCTACTGGGAACTCTCGTAAAAGCCTGGCGTAAAAGCCGTGGATAGTTGTGATGACGGCGCCGTCGAGCGTGCGTTTGTAATTTAGCCATCGCTTTCTCTTCTCTGTTGTTTCCGTCCGAAGGATCAGATTCAAACTGGCTCGAAGACGTTCGCGCATCTCGTTGGCGGCGCGGTTGGTAAAAGTGATTGCAACGATCTGATCAATAGACAGGTTGTGTTCGCGAAGGACGTGGAGATAACGTTCGACCAGTACTGTGGTCTTGCCAGAACCCGGTCCCGCGGTCACCGAAATGTGCTTTTTGAGGTCGTAGGCGGCCGCTGCTTGTTCTGGTAGTAGCTGACGCTTCTCTTGTTCAGACATAACGACCATCCACAGATTACGGAGATTGAAAACCAGGTGACAGGAGCAGCAGGCAGGAGTCCGCACGCCGAACTAATGTCTCCAACGTTCCTGCTCCTGCCTGCTGCTACTGCCACCTGGTTTTCTCGTTAGTGGACTTTGTGGATACCTAATCTTCCTCTGGATGCGATCTTGTTTGTACCGACATACAGCAGCGAAGTCGCAAAAGCGGCACGTCTTTTCTCCCTCAGCTGGATTGACAAAAAACTTACCGGCGCGCATCCCGTCGAGAAAGTCCCAAATCTTGCTAATCACTTCCTCGCGGACCTGCCGCCAATCCTCATCTGAAAACACTGAGTTCTTGGCCTTTAGCTTCAGATAATCTAACCGGCTTGCGCGGTAGAGGCCTTTATTACGCCGGTCATTACTGCCACGAATGACGTAGTATCCACCACCCGCAATTGGTTGATTAGGCAGTATCAATCGCTCCAATGCTTCAAGATAGATCGGGAGTTGCAGGCTTCTTCCTGAAGTGATGTCGCTCTTGCTCGCGCCAGTCGAGAGCTTGTAATCGTAGGCCACGATCGTGTTGTCGCGCGCCACATCCACGCGGTCGATTTGACCGCTTATCTTGATCGACTCCTCGCCGACGAACGTTCCGCGAGTTAGGTGGAGTGGTTCATCTTTCGAATCAGGATCTTTCGCAGCGGATCGTGTGCCGCCAAAGGCGACTTCGAAATATGCCGGCAACACCTCCTCGGCTTCGGCGTCTTCCTGGATCCCAACTTCATACAACAGCACCTGGTCCAGCAGTATCTTGCGAATCTCACGATCGATTTTCCAGATCTCCTTATTGAGCGGGGGCACCACTCGTTCGTGCTCATCAAATACTCGATCGGCGATTTCAGCGAGCTCCTTACTCAGTTCCTCGCGATTGAGTTTATTGAGTGGTTGGCGACGATGCCGCTCGAAGAAGCGTCGCAAAATGTCGTGCAGAAGCTTTCCGGCGTCGATCGCTTGCAGGTCGAGTGCGGCTTCACCACGAGGCTCGAGTTTAAGTACGCGTTGTGCGAAGAAGCGATATGCACAATTTCCATAGACGCTGAGACTGCTGGCGCTATGTACGAAATCCGGCCCGAAGCTTTGTTTTAGCAGATCGCTCAAATGTGGGTCAGTAATCGCACCGTCGTAAGGACCAAAGAGCGGACCTGAGCGTTCGCGTTCAATCTCGATGCGTCTT
The DNA here is from genome assembly GCA_046725195.1 of Acidobacteriota bacterium. Lineage (GTDB taxonomy): Bacteria > Acidobacteriota > Blastocatellia > Pyrinomonadales > Pyrinomonadaceae > PSRF01. The sequence goes on from JBKOYD010000124.1 coordinate 27,189, forward strand.
AGCGCGGCGTCACTAAGGTAACCATCGTTACGAGTGAGCGTGAGTAATCGTTTGATTCGCGGTTGAGGTAATAACTTCTCTTTGGCGCCACGGTGAATGTGACGCTCCTGTTGGCGTACGAGAGCCACCGCCAGTTCACCAGCGTTTGATACATCGTCGAGGTTATTACCTTCGTAATCACGGCGAATGGTTTCAGTTTCTATCTTGAATGGTGCTACCGCGCGTTTCAGTTCGTCGATGTAATAAGAGGCGACTGTTTCGGAGTCATCTTCCAACAAGAGCGGCCGGCTGAGATAGAGTCGCTCCGTGGCTCGGCAGGCTGACTGGTAGAAATAGTGTTCTTCCTTTAGCAGCGTCGCAGGTGAGATGTCTTCCAGAGTCAGGCCATATTGTTTTAGCCGGTCGCGTTCTTCGTGCGGATAAATCCAGTCGCGAGAGGCACGCAGCGGAAACCCGCCTTCAACTAGCCCGGCGATAAAAATGGCTCTGAACCTGAGTCCACGTACGTCAGTCGCTTCGAGAACGCGCAAGCCACCGCGATCAGAGGCCGCCAGAACTTGCGACTGAGAACCCAGGGACCGACGAACCTCCTCTATAAATGTCCCAAGTTTTGTGACTTTTCCGGATGGTGTTGAAGGTATTTCATGCAAGTTAACCGTTTCTTTGCTTGCGGCGGCGGCAAACTGAAGTCTATTGGACATAGACGGAACTGACAGAGCGCCACTTGCGATTTCAATGCTCTTAATCGCGGCGATAAATGCTCGTCGTAACGATTCTAAGGCGTTGAAATTGAGCATGACCTGAGGCAATTCCTGGTCGTCAGGCAAATGCCGCGTCGGCCGTGCAATCTGTTCGCGAAACCCCAGTTGATCCAGCAGTCGCATTAACTCGAGACGCAGCTTCACGGGGTCGCCTTCGCGAGGTACAGCCTGAATCAACTCAGCGAAGCGTTGGATAACAAGCGATGTCCATGCGAGCGCTGCCGGATGAATATCGCGAGCTGGCCGGCGCTTTTTTTCCGCAGCTTTCTCCTCCAGCTTTGCCGTCTCAGCATTTTCCACGTTGTCTGCGATATCAGGATCGCGGTCCTGCGCACCTGCATCGATATTCAGGAGTTCTCTTGTGGCAACGGCAGAAGGGAGCTCTTTCATGAGCTTGTGAGCACGTGTCAACCAGGCACTCAGTGGCAATTCACTGCCGACATAAGCGAAGGTGTTTTCAAGGGCGTCAGCATCCCAGAAACCTATCCGATGACGAATCTTCAAACGCTCGACTGTTTCCGTGTTGAGTTGCTGACCGGTATCACACAACAGATCGAGGTGGTCCGCGTTAAAGCGCAACGACAGCGCCGCCATTTCGTCGTCACTGAGACGGAAGTATTCTGACTTGATCAGGTCTGCGAGGTCGGAGATTCGTGGAATTGAATTCTCCTCGGATGAGACTTGTTCGAGAAGAGTCAGAAGCTTAAGTGCGGCGCGGTTCGCTGGAACGTCGCCGGCATCGACGCGTAATTCCAGATTGCACGGAAGTGATTCTTCACGCATGACGCGAGCAATTGTCTGCGCGTATGAGGCGCGTTGGCGTACGACAAGCGCGATGTCCGCAAGGTTGTAGTTTGAAGTAAAGATTAGTTTTTTGACTTCGCGAGCTATTGTGCGGATTTCAGTATCACGATCGCTGCATTCGAGATAGCGGATCTCCTGTCCGATAAACTTTAGTTTGTCGATGCCGACGTCAAGTGAGGGGAGTGGCGAAGGTGAGGAGTCCGTTGCAGGTATTTTGTGGCTGACGTCATCGACAAACTGAAGTTTATCGGACATCAGTGGGTTGAAGAGCTTCTCACGCAGCCCTGACAAAGCACCATTGGCTGGCAGATGTTCGACTGTCTGTTTTATTTCAAACGGTGCAATCGCGCGAAGATGACCTATTGTTTCCTGGAACGGTACGAAAATTTCGGGGTTGCGCTCATCGTGATTTAGATTGACGAGCGTCTGAGGCATCCTGGGAATCAGTTGACGCAGAATTTCTCCTTGCACTGGAGTGAAATCGAAGAATCCGTCAAGGATCAGAAGCTGGACGTTCGAAAGCCACGGAACTCGTACGCCGAGCCCCTCACTGTCACCGCGTAAGACTGTAAGTGCACTTAACTGATCAGCATCGTCCTCGGTGAGTTGGTGCCGGTTCAGCAAATCACAGTATGTGGCATAGATGAGCGCGATTTCGTTATCGAAATCGATCTGCGAAGCTGTCGTTACATCATTGGCGCTGCTTATTTTTGGAGCGAAGTCCTGCGTGCGGGCGGCTATGATTTCGGAGACTTCAGCCGGAGTCTTAGCCGCTCGCTCAATCTCGCCAAGCAATGTGGCGATCGTGTTAACGCACCCTTCGCGTCCAGCGAGCGGGGCGAGCGCCTTCAGTTTATTCGCCGCCAGCAGACGAGTCAGTATCTGTGATACTAAGCTGCGCTTAAGAGGCAACTCTTCCCGATCTATGGGAATCCTTGGCGGCAGGTTTTGACCGGCTTCATCCATCGCAGTTGTTAGCACACGTCTTACGAAGCCGCGAAAAAGATAGACGGGGAGTTCGCCCCAAACACCTCGATTCCTATTGCCGTCCAGAATTTGCCCAGTGACGAGTTCGAGCAGTGGGTGGGACGCGGCGAGATAGAGGAAGTTGTCGCTTCGATTGCTGGCGACAAGTTCGGCGCAACGCTCGACAAGCAATGCGCGATTGTTGCCAAGCAGAGGACCAAGCGAAATTTCATTCATGCGATTATCCACAGATTACACGGATTCAAAAGGCAGGGCATTCCGGTTGATTGATGGTTACACATATTGTCGCCGTTTTCGTTCTTCCTGTTCTGTGTAATTTGCGTAATCTGTGGATGTTTGTTCTAGGTTTCGCCGCTAATAGCCGTTTGCGACTTGAGCAGCGGCAGTTCTTCCTCGGCAACTTCTGCCTCCGCAGCAATCAAGTCAGGAAACAATCCACCTTCATCAAGACTTAGCGGTCGGGCAGCCTTGTCGATAGGTTCGAGTGTTTCAATCTCATCGCCGGAAATTGCGCCACGCTCCTTGAACTTTCTTGCAGTGACCAAAACGCGAGCTTCTAGTGACCGAACACCTTTGTTGTAGGAATCGAGTGCTCGATCAAGATTTCTTCCGATGTCGTCGAAATGGTTGGTGAATACTCGCAATCGATCGTAGAGCTTTTTCGCAAGATTACTGACTTCCTGAGCGTTCTCTGCCATTTGTTCCTGGCGCCAACCGTATGAGACGGCTTTCAGCAACGCGATCAAGGTTGTAGGCGTGGCAATGATCACTCCCTGACTCACACCGTCTTCAATAAGCTTCGGGTCATTTTCCAGTGCTGCGCTATAGAACGTCTCGCCGGGAAGAAACAACAAGACAAACTCCGGAGTTGGCTGCACGCTTTCCCAGTAAGATTTCCTGCTAAGCGACGTTATGTGTGTCCGCACAATGCGAGCGTGATCTTTCAGCTTGCTTGACCGAACTTCTTCGTCGTTCGTTGCAATCGACTCATAGAAAGCCTCAAAAGGAACTTTGGCGTCCACAACTATTGTGCGATTGCCTGGCAGCTTGACGATGAGATCGGGTCGGATTCGACCGTCTTCGCCCGCGAGCGTTTCCTGTTCGGTGAAGTCGCAGTACTGCAACATCCCCGCCAACTCGACCACACGCCGTAGTTGTATTTCCCCCCAACGCCCTCTTATGTGGGGTGTTCTCAGGGCTTGCACGAGGTTACCGGTTTCCGCCTGCAACAAGGTTTGAGACGTCGCTAGTGCTTTTACTTGTTCGCGCAATTCAGAGTAGGCGCCTGCGCGAGTCTTCTCCAGTTCACCTATCTTGGTGTCGACTTTGTCCAGCGAATCCTTCAAGGGCTTAACCAGCTGATCGATAGCGTTTCGGCGCAGCTCGAGATCTCCACGTGCGGTCTCGTGAAACCTTTCGAGATTTTCCTTTGCGAGGGCGAGGAACGACTGGTTGTTATTTCTGAGCGCATCAGCCGAAAGTGCTTTGAATGCATCCGCCAGTTTGTCTTCGGCGTTGCTCAGCAGCTCCAGCTTTTCCTGGTTGGCTTTTCGTTCTTCCTCGAGCAACGTTTGAAGAGCCGAGAGTCGTGCCAAACCGTTGGCGTTGACGTTTCTCAGCTCCTCGCTTTGCGCTGATTCACGTTCGAGGGCTTCGCGAAGCTCGCAGAGCTGATCTTCTTTTCCGGCTAATCTTTCTATGAGCGTCGCCCGCTCAGTGTCGGCTTCAGCGCGGCCACGATCGTATTCGTACTTGAGTTTTGTGCGACTTATGAACCAGAGGGAGAGGGCGCCAATTACGAGGCCGATGCTAAGCATCGCCACAGGGAACAAAATTTCCATGACCGGATTCTATCATTCGCGAGTCGTGCTATCTAACGCGTCTTTTGGGACCGTTTTACTGGGACCGCAGGCGTCTCGCCTGCCGCCGAGCGCCACAGACGCGACTCGTAGCTCCGGAGATCTGAAGCGATTCGTCTCACTTTACCCGCTTCAGCAGGCGAAACGCCTGCCGTCCCAGTGAGTTACCTTCCGAAGCTGCCAACCATTCGCTCGTATACTTTTCGAGTGACACGGACGTCGTTGAGGTTGTATTCACGAATCAGTTCCAGCTTACCGGCTTGATAAAGTTCAAACACCTTGCTGCCTTCCACTTCCGATGTCTTACTCGACTCGATTCCCAACGCCCATGCGATGTCATCCAGGCTGACGTTTCGTTTCGCACCCAGCCACCAGCGATGCATTGTGTCGAACACTCCACGCACCTCAAACTCACCTAAATTCACAAAAGGTCTAACACGAATTCCGTGGGCCAAACAGCGCTGAAAAACGAACGGAAGATCAAAACCGATAATGTTGTGTCCGACAAGTTCATCGGTGTGTGGGTCAAAGCCTTTCATGAACGAGAGGAATTCCAGCAGCGTTTTCTTCTCGTCTTGCTCGTTTCCATCCTCATCGATTCCAAATACGTGCTCGGACTGTTGTTGTACTATTCCAGAAAACTCCAAACCTGGAAGAGGACCCACGTGAACCGCGATTGATAGCACTCGCCCAGACGTTGCGCTGAGTGAGCCGAGCTCGTAACAGCGTTCCTCTTCGGCGGCAATGTCTTCAAGATACCGCTGTTGTTGCTCGAATCGCATGGTTCCCAAACGCATTCGCCGCTCGAGTTGTGATCCAACTCGTTGGCGAAAATCGGTAAGCGTCAGCGTTTCGATGTCGAATGTATACGCGCGTGGCAGTATCGGCGCGGCGCCTTGATGTTCGAGGTATTGCTCGAGAGTGATTGGACGATACTCAGCGACTACGAACTGCGATCGATCTTGAAACGTTTCAAGTTTTCCCGTGATGCCCCAGAGTCCCGGCCCGATTTCTGTTTGGGCTTGGAGAACTTCGTTCCAGATTTTCAAGGAGATTCCGCCTGTGGCATTTCGAGCGATTCCCTCAGAAAAGAGTCGCCCTTGTTGCGTGCGACGCTCGCGTACGGAAGTGATGAATACGATCAGCCAGATATCCTCACCGACAGGGATGTCGGGGATTGGAATGTTTCCGCGCATGATTGGTTAGGGTGGCGTCAGGTTAAGAAAATCATTTTCCATATGACATTTGAAATTTTTCATTTGTAGTCTTTTGCAAAGCCGTCTTTGGTCTTCGGCCTTGAAATCTCACTAAACCAAAGACCAAAGACCAAAGACCCAAGACCGCTTTCCAGAATGACAAATGAAAAATTTTCAAATGTCATATGGAAAATGATTTTTTTGACTTCGTCGCGCCTGATTCAGCTCCTCACCCATCCGGCCGCAGAGCATCATCGCGATCATTTTGTAATCGCCCATGAAAGACCACAGCGGATACTTGAATGTAGCAGGCTTATTTTTCTCGATTACGAAGTGCGCAAACCAGGCGAAGGCGTATCCCGGGATCAGACCCAACGGAGACAGCCACCACCTTTCGGTCGTGATGAAATAGACCATAGTGCTCACGCCGAGAAGCGTACCGATCAAATGAAGCAAACGTGTACCAGGCTTGCTGTGTTCCGAGACGTAGAATGGCCAAAACTCGGAGAAGGACTGATAGCGTTGATTATTCATTCCAATGACCCTCGAGTCGGTTCGACACTCACTAACTCCAGATTCTCTTCCACGTGTTCGACGCGACTCATGCCGACTAGCGCCGTAGTTATGCCGGGAGCGGAGCGAACAAACTGCACTGCCGTTTGTGCGTCGGTTGATAATGACCCGAGTTGCTGTCGAACGGAGTCGGGTAACTCCCTGGCGACGCGTCCTTGCAAAATCGAAGCACTTGCCACGACTGTTACGCCTAATGCCTGAGCCGCTTCTAACACAGATAGCTGCTGGCCGTTAACTGTTTGATTGTGCAGTGTCAACGCCTCCGGCATCGCCAGATTGAAAGGTAACTGGATAAACCGAAAGCCGTGATTGTCTCCCCCTACTCCTCTTGCCAACTCAATCAGGCGCTCCAATGAATGATACTGGCTCGACTCTGGAGCCGTTCGAAAACCATTCCAGGTAGCGACGCCATACATCGAAAGCTTGCCCTGGGTACGATTCTGCTCGAGACGTTCGAACGCCGCCTGCAACCGGTTGTAAAACTCTGACTCAGAGATATGTCCCAACTGCGATTCCGGATTGTGGACGTAATAGACGTCCACGCACTCTAGTTCCATATTCTTCAACGACTGATCGAGTTGGTTTTGCAAATATGCGGGTGTCATCGAATGACTCCCACCCACAATATCGTCGAACTTACAAACGCCTGTTGTAACGAATGTCTCGTCAATGTAATCACGAAGGTTTCGTGGTGGTGCGCCATCGAATGGCAGATACCCGCCCTTGGTGCAAATAACCAGTTCGTCACGCGAGAAGCCGTCCTCCTCAGTAAGAGTTCTCAGGGCACGCCCGATTGAACGTTCGCTTCTTTGGAAGCGATAGTTCGCCGCCGAATCGATAACATTCGCTCCGAGCTGAACCGCGCGAATGACGGCAGTCTCATAGCCGGCATCCGTGGCGTTATCTGCGTTTCCCAAATAAGTGCCAATGCCGATCGAGGAAAGTAATAAATTCTGTTGCTTATGGAAATGATTTTTGGCGGCGCGGCTTGCGAAACGGTCGCGATAGCGCGCAGTGCCCTCAAACGTGGCGTGACCTGAAAGTGTCATATGGAAGGCCGATGTTAGCACTCAATTGAAAGACTCGCGAAACTAGGACAAGTTCGGAGGGAGTTCAGGTACCTCACAAGTATCGAACAAGTTGGAAGGGGGCAAGCGGATCATTTGAGGGATCTCACCAGAATAGGACAGTTGGGAAGGGGGCAAACGGAGCATCAAGGATCTTACAATAGAAAGTTCTGAGCTGACTCCATTACCACGCCCTCAACAAACTGAAATGGTCCAACCTCAGATTGATGGCGGTACAGGGAAACCGGCGGGGGCGCGCTCAGAATTTGAATGGTGAGATTCCTGAATTGTCCGCTTGCCCCCTTCCCAACTGTCCTATTCTGGAGAGAGTCCTCAAATGGTCCGCTGGTGCCCCTTCCCGAGTTGTCCTATTTCTGTGGGGTGCATGTAATGTGGGCGCTATGTTAGTTTTGAGAAAAACAAACGAGAGTAACCCATGTCTCACTTTCTCAACTGGCGCGAGTTTGAAGGGTCGAATCCGGAAAAGTTTTACAAGGCCACCCTATGGCAGGGCGAACACGTCATGCTTGGACTGAATTGTCTGGACCCAAATCAGATACAGCCGGTCCATGCGCACGCGGGCGCAGACAAGTTCTATTTGGTCCTAAATGGCAGAGGCATGTTCACTGTAGGTGACGATGAAAGAAGCGCCGATGCAGGAGCGATCGTTGTGGCACCCGCAGGTGTTCCTCATGGCGTAACCAATACCGGCGCCGAAAGATTGACGTTGCTGGTAGCAATCGCTCCCGGTATCAAATGACGGAAGTCGACAAATCCAAACTGCGACGCCAATCCGCGCTTGACGTTTCCGCCGAGGCGCTGGAGGAGATCACCTCGCAGGCCACAAAGCTGGTCCGCGAATACCTAACACAAATTTCTGAGCGCCCTGTTCGAGCAGAGAATTATGCAGGCAAGACGACCGAAAATATTAAGATCGAACTTCCTTTCGAAGGCGTGCCGCTCGAGAGTCTCATCGCAGAGTGCCGTACTATTCTGGACCTCAGCCGGCACAATGGCCATCCACGTTTCTTCGGTTACGTTGCTTCTCCTTCCACTCCAATTGGGACTTATGCTGATCTGATTGCGTCGGCTTTAAATGCAAACATCACATGTTGGCGTTCTGGTCCAGCTGGGACGGAGGTCGAGCGCATGGTAGTACGTTGGTTGGGTTCGCTGATTGGTTACGACAAGAATGCGCAGGGCCTATTAACCAGCGGCGGCTCAATGGCGAACATGATCGGGCTGCTGATCGCCAGCCGCAGATATGGTCAGGACGCGTCGAGGAAGGGGTTGTGGAACTCTGGTCCACCAATGACAGTTTACGCGTCAGAAGAAGTCCACATGTCGATTGCTAAAGCCGCAGACATTCTCGGCTTCGGACGAGATCACGTGCGGATAATAGAGTGCGACGACCGTCAGCGAATGCGCGTTACTTCGTTGCGTCGTCTCATCGAGTATGACGTTCGCGACGGATTGAGACCTTTCTGTATCGTTGGCAGTGCGGGTACCGTAAACACAGGTGCGATTGATCCACTAGATGAAATTGCAAACGTCGCCAAAGAGTTCGACCTTTGGTTCCACGTTGATGGAGCGTACGGAGCACCGGGAGTTCTGGATTCGCGCAAGATCCAACTCTTTGCCGGCCTGGAGCGCGCCGATTCACTTTCACTTGACCCACACAAGTGGCTTTACGTTCCAGTTGACGTCGGTTGTCTCTTGTTCCGCGACGGCGTGACAGCAAAGGCGGCATTCTGCACAGAAGATGCTGACTACATCAAGATTCACGGTCATAGCGATGACGAAGCTTTCGCGTTTTGGGACTATGGAGTGGAGTTGTCGCGCCGGTTTCGCGCGCTCAAGGTCTGGCTCACGTTGCGCTATTACGGCGTTCGTCGCATTGCCCAGGCAATCACCGAAGACATTTCACTAGCAGGATACCTCGCCGACATTATTGAAAATGCGGACGACTTCGAACTGCTTGCAGCGGGCGAATTGAGTATTTGCTGTTTTCGATACGTTCCCGCGAAGATACAGTTGCGACTGAGGTCGGCATCGGAAACAGAGCGCCTCGCTATCGACGCCGAAGTTGATCGACTCAATGAGCGAGTCATGGGACTGGTGCAGGGTGGAGGACGCGCATACCTATCAAACGCCACTGTAAAAGGCCGCTTTGCTCTCCGTGCCTGTATTACCAACTTTCGTACAACGAAGGCTGATATTGAGGAGACGGTGGAGGTTGTTCGCGAGGCGGGAAGAATCGTGTTCGGAAACGAGCAGTAAAGGGAAAATTCGAGCCTGGATCGAGATGAGCGCCAGACACGACAAACTGAGGTTCGGCATACATATTTAGCATGAGTACCGAAGTAAGGTCTTACGATCGCGAACTCCGCGTCGCCGTTGACATCGCGCGTGCGGCAGGCACTGCCATTCTTGACCACTACAAGGGCCCACTCAATGTCGAACAAAAGAACTACGATGACGACGTTGAACCAGTTACGCAAGCCGACCGTCTTGCAAACGAGATGATTGTCGGAAGGCTTGGGCGCGAGTTCCCTGATGATGGCATTCTTGCAGAAGAGTCGATCGATACCGAACGTCGCCTGAACAAAAACCGCGTATGGATGGTGGATCCGCTTGATGGCACCAACGGTTTTATCGATGGCAACGGAGACTTCGCCGTCCAGATCGGACTTACACTGAAGGGTGAATGCGCAGTGGGAGTCGTTTACTTACCCTTAACTGGCATTCTTTACCGCGCCGTGCGGGGAGAAGGGAGCTGGATAGAACGGCCTGGTCTTGCTCCTGAAAGAGCGACCGTTTCAGACAAACAATCGCTCGCAAGTATGCGATTGGCGGCAAGCCGGTCTCACCGAAGTGCGCGTATGAGTAAAGTCGTTAGCCGGCTTGGTTTTCGTGAGGAAGTTCAACGTGGATCAGTCGGAATAAAGATCGGTTTGCTGGTTGAACGGTATTGTGATGTTTACATACATCTTTCGCCACGCACGAAGCAGTGGGATACTTGCGCTCCTCAGTTGATACTGACGGAGGCTGGCGGTCGTCTTAGCGATCTTTTTGGCCAGCCTCTCAATTACAATGTTCCGGAGGTTTTGAATCGCAACGGCCTTGTTGCCAGCAACGGCGTGTCGCACGATCAGATCATCACAACGCTGGCGCCACTACTCTCTGAGTTTGGGAGGAGACCTGTTTGAAAATGCCAATTGTCAAACCGATCGTCAATTGACGCCTGGGAGTTTTGTTAGCTTCGTCAGCCGGAAATTGGCAATCGGCAATTGACACTTCCTTATGCCCACTCGACCAAAACCCTTTCTCGTCTATTTACTGTTCTGCCTGGCTCCGCTGCTATTACTGTCCGGCCTTAACTACTGGAATGCGACGCGGGCTGTCGACTCAACCGTCAGTGCAATCGTGCAGGATGACCTGAACTCCTTTACGGCAGGCGTCGACGATATCCTTCACGATCAGGAGAGTTCAATCCTACGACTGGCAATGACGAGAGATCTTCAGCGCGTTCTTGAGATCAGAACGGGCGTAGACTCGAACTCAACGCGATCGCAAGCGACGACGCTGGCCGTAACAGAGAACGACGAGGTGCTTCAAAGGAACGCCGTTTCGAGTTTGAAGTCTATTCTGGATCGACGTGGGTACTTCCAGAGTGTGGCTCTATTTGATCGTAACCGACAGCCACTGTGGTTCGGGAAAAACAGCACGCGTTGGGAGGAGTGGGGTTGGGGCAGTAACACCACATTTCCGTCGAATTTACCCCAGCCAGACGACAGAGTTTGGGGACTTCAGGGAAGCGTCTTGCTTGATAAACCCGGCTCGTCTACTTCTTCGAATGCTAGTCTCGAGTACACGGTGCCAATCCACGACGAGAGTGGCATCGTGAATCAAGGCGCGTTAGTTGGAGTGCTCGATCTTGAACCGGTATTCTCCAGCACGGTGCGGGGATTGGAAGCCAGATCCAGTCGTGGGACCACTCAATCATCGATGGTCATAATTTTGGATCACGCTGAGCAGATCGTGTATCACTCTGATCGTTGGTTGAAGCTTCGCTCAGCCAGCAGTGCTCTGCCCGGTTTCGGTTCGATTGCAAAGGCGATGATTTCAAATCAAAGCGGGCTCGCCGAATTTCGCTCGGGGTCAGGTCCATACTATTTGGCTGCCTTCTCGCCAATTCCGCGATTAAACCTTTCAGTCGCAGTAGCACGCGATCTATCGGAGTTTCGATCCAGCGCTCGCCGTTGGGGTATTGCCGGCTTTGCAGTAGCTCTATTGATTGCTCTAGCAGGCGCGAGATTGATTGAGCAGCACGTGCAACGGAAATCGCGAGGCATGGAGCGTGTTACGGAAGACCTTTCAGCCATCGCAAAAGGCGAACTCGACCGGCGTATTGAACTAAAGTCGAGCGACGACGCCCGCGTAATAGCCGACAACATCAATGTGGTGACGGAGCGTTTGCGGGCTCAGCTTGCACGAGAAGCGGAATCCCGGCAATTCGAGTCGTTCCTCAGACTATCCGCAATGCTGACGCATGATTTGAAGAACTCCATCGAAGCATTGTCATTAACGGTCGGTAATATGGAACGTCACTTCGACAATGAGCAGTTCCGCGTCGATGCCCTCAAATCACTCACCAGCGCAACAGAGAAACTAAAAGCGATAGTGGCTCGACTGACACGGCCGCTCACGAGCTTGAGTGGCGAACACAAACGGCCTTTAGACGTAGATTTGGTTCCAGTATTAAGACGTGTCGTGGCCATGACTGCTGAACCGCTGAGAGAGAAACACAAAATCGAATTGAAGTTGCCTCGGACCCTCTTCGCCCTGGTTGATCCAAGCCGTATCGAGGAAGTCGTCGAAAATTTGGTTCTCAACGCACTCGAGGCAATGGCCAACAAGGGCGGCACACTTACTATTGAGGCAGGTCACACTGAGAGCGGCGCACCAATGTTCTCCGTTAGCGATACCGGACCGGGCATGAGTCCGAGTTTCATAGAAACGCGGCTATTTCGCCCATTTTCTACGACAAAAAAAACCGGCATTGGCCTGGGACTTTATACTTGTCGCGAAGTTGTACAGGCCGGCGCGGGATCCATCGAAGTCGAGTCCGTCGAAGGTGCTGGTACGACTTTTCGCGTCGTGCTACCATCGCCTTCAAACGACAGGCGTGACTAAGAAGGGCGCGGCAAGGCCCTCCTTCAATTTGCATTCCCGTTACGTCCGTTTCCTCGTGCAGAACAGCCCAGACTTTTCCGCGGGAGCCCAGATGTGGGCTTCGGTCGTTCAGTGTGGGAAATCGGATCTTCGCGATATGAGCAATCAAACGCAGCCTAAAGGCACGGTGCTCGTTGTTGACGACGACGACGCTGTGCGTAGTGGGCTCTATTGGGCGTTGACTTCCGACTATCAGGTTTTGCAGGCGTCATCCAGAGAACAGGCATGTTCGTTAATAAATGATGAAGAGATTGAAGTAGTGGTGAGTGACCTTCATCTTCCGCCGAACGTGGACGACATTGTTGAAGGGCTTGCACTGATCGACGTCGCAAGAACTCATGATCCACCGCTGCAGGTCGTTGTGATCACCGGTAGTAACTCGAAGCGCGCTGCTCTCGAGGCTGTAAGACGCGGGGCTTACGGATTCTTTGAAAAACCGCTCGACCCGGCTGAACTCTTGCACATTGTGAGTCAGGCTGCGCGAATGCGGCAGCTTGAGATTGAGAATCGTCGCCTGCGTGATGAGTTGCCGCGCCCACCCGGATTCATTCATTTGCTGGGAACAAGTCAGGCTTTGGAGCGAGTGTTGAAGCAAGCGCGTTCGGTGGCCGCTACAAGTGCCACAGTCTTGCTGACTGGTGAAAACGGCACGGGCAAAGAGATGCTGGCGCGAGCCATCCATCAGGAAAGCCCACGAGCAAACGGACCTTTTGTGGCTGTAAGTTGCGCCGCCCTTCCCGAAACGCTAATTGAGTCTGAATTGTTCGGACATGAGAAAGGCGCCTTCACATCCGCAACTCAAACTCGAAAGGGACGCTTCGAATTGGCGAGTGGCGGCACCCTGTTTCTTGATGAGATTGGCGACCTCAGTGCCGCAGTGCAAGTGAAATTGTTACGAGTCTTGCAGGAAAGAGAATTTGAGCGGGTCGGTGGCGTCAAGACCGTAACAGTAGACATCAGACTTATCGCCGCCACGAATCGAGATCTCGAGAAAGAAGTTGCCGAAGGACGGTTTCGACAGGATCTCTTTTTTCGACTCAACGTTGTTCCATTGGTGTTGCCACCACTTCGCGAACGGCAGGACGACATTGCGTTCCTCGCCGCACACTTCGCGGCAAAGTCCGCCGAAAAATACGGTCAACCTACGCCTGAATTAGATCCGGCGCTCATTGAGGTACTGAATGAGTATGAGTGGCCCGGCAATGTGCGCGAGTTGGAAAATTTGATTGAGCGACTGGTCGTGCTCAGTAACAACCCGGTGCTGGGACTGGAGTTTGTACCGGAGAAGATGTTGCGCGTACTTCCGGGAGCGAAGTCTGGAGATGAATCAACTTTGGAGGGTGCAGTAGACGCTGTGAAACGCCGGATGATTGTGAGTGCGTTACAGACGGAGGGTGGAAACAAAGTAGCGGCGGCGAAGCGACTTGGGATTAGCCGCTCATATCTGCACCGTCTTATTAACGAGTTTAATATCTGAGGAGCAGACAGAATAGAAAAAATAGTTACGTGCGAGATTGGCGAATTGCTGGATCTAGCCTCCTGATTAGGGGGCCGTAGTTTTTAAATGACAAATGAAAAATTTCAAATGAACGATGGAAAATGATTCTTTCCGCGCGACTAATCCAACCCTCAGCTTGAACCTTTCCCTCCCTTACGCCATCATGCATTTTGCTATTTCCCGTTATGGCCAATCTGCAACAACGTTTACCGGAAAATGTGCCTGGAGATTTCTTTGTTGATTCTACCTGCATTGACTGCGACACCTGCAGCCAACTATCGCCGGGCATCTTTCGAGATCATGGTGATCAATGCAGCGTCTATCATCAACCCGAGACTGTTGATGAGACTAAAAGTGCAATGATGGCATTGGTGGCGTGTCCCACCGGCTCTATCGGCTCCACACAAAGACACGACCCGCACATCGGCATTGACGCCTTTCCGCTACTGTTGGCGGAGAACGTCTACTTCTGCGGTTTTACCTCCGAGTCAAGTTTTGGAGGCTGGAGTTATCTTGTCACCCGTCCAGATAGTGACGGCGGGAATCTGCTAGTCGACTCACCGCGTTTTGCAAGTCAACTCATAAAACGACTCGAAGCTCTGGGAGGCGTCCGTCAAATGGTCTTGACTCATAAGGACGACGTCGCCGATCACGAGTTGTTTCGAAAGAAATTTGGTTGCGAAAGGCTCATGCACGCGGATGACGGAGCAGCTCGCCTGGGGATTGAACATATCATTAAGGGTGAGGAAGCAGTCTCATTTGATAGAGATTTGCTGGTGATACCAACCCCCGGCCATACTCGCGGACACGTTGTCTTTCTTTATCGAAACAAGTTTTTGTTTACAGGGGATCACCTGGCTTGGTCTCCTGGAAGGCAAACGTTGACGGCTTTTCGAAGTGTTGCGTGGTATTCGTGGTCCGAGCAAATTCGTTCGATGGAGAAATTATTGGGTTACGGTTTTGAGTGGGTTCTACCGGGTCACGGCGATATTCATCATGCCGATACCAAAAGTATGCATCATCATTTAGAAGGTTGTGTCTCATGGATGAAGTCCCGGAATTAATATGCGGAATACTCAATCCAAATTCGAAAAGAGGAACCAATGAATCGTAATCAGAAGATCGCTCTTGGATGCGGCGGGGCCGGTTGTTTGGGCCTGATCGTCGTAATAATTGGTATTGGGTTGTTTGTTTTCTTTCGCGCAGGCCGCCTTTCTGAGATCTCCGACGGCAACCACAATTTCAACGTAAACTCAAATCGAAGTGATTCCAGCTCAAACGCCAATGAGAACGATAATTCGACGAGCTCGTCGTCTTCAGCCACATCCATGTCAGATGATGACAAGCACAAACTTTTCCACGCGGCAAATGTGACGAGCGATACCGAATTGATTCATAAGGTTTGGAAAAAGCTTGGCCTGACGGACGCCGATAACGTACCAAATGATAACTACGCCGAATTTACAAAAGACCACATTGGATGGGTCTTCAGAAATACGGACTTTCTCCAGGAGATCAGTACCCCCGACAAGGCCCGGGCGTATGTCGACGCGCACATTGACGATTGAGTTTACTATTGGAGCTTTGTGCTTGGAACTTTGCGCTTGGCTGCCAGTACCTGGCTCTTCCTAACCTCAAGCACTAAGCACTAAGCGCAAAGACCAGGTACGAAGCACAAAGATGGACTCGTCGCGCATTCGCAATTTTTCGATCATCGCCCACATCGATCATGGCAAGTCCACGCTCGCTGACCGTTTGCTTGAGCTTACGGGTGCCCTTTCCGAACGTGAGATGGAAAACCAGGTGCTCGACAATATGGACCTGGAACGCGAGCGTGGAATTACGATTAAAGCCCACGCAGTCAGACTTGATTACAGGGCGAAGGACGGACAGTCGTATGTACTCAATCTGATCGATACGCCCGGCCACGTCGACTTCTCGTATGAAGTTTCACGTTCGCTGTCTGCTTGCGAAGGCGCGTTGCTGATTGTGGATGCGTCGCAAGGTGTTGAAGCGCAGACATTGGCTAACACTTATCTTGCCATTGAAAACAATCTGGAACTGATCCCCGTCATAAATAAGATCGATTTGCCGGGTGCTGAGCCGGACAAGGCTATCGAACAGATCGAGCACTTTATCGGTCTCGAAACACACAACGCAATCTTCACTAGCGCCAAAACAGGTGAAGGAGTCGGCGAAGTTCTTGAAGCCATTGTCCGCGATGTGCCCTCTCCAAAAGGCGATCGGACTGCACCGCTTAAAGCTCTCATCTTTGATTCCTGGTACGACTCTTATCGAGGCGTGATCGTACTCTTCCGCGTCATCGACGGCGTAATCCGCCCTGGAATGAAAATCAGATTTTTCAATGCGGGCCGGGATTATCAAGTCGAGACGCTCGGCGTAAATCGACCCACGCCGACGCCTATCGGCGAACTGGGTGTTGGCGAGGTTGGCTTTCTGACAGCATCAATAAAGGCAGTTGCCGACGTCCAGATCGGCGACACCGTGACAGAGGCGGCGCGGCCGACGAAGGAGCCGTTTCCAGGTTACCAGGAGATCAAGCCAATGGTGTTTGCCGGTCTATATCCGGTAGACACGAATCAGTACGAAGAGTTGCGCGACGCTCTGGATAAACTGCGCTTGAATGATGCGTCCTTCTTTTACGAGCCTGAGTCGTCGACGGCGCTCGGGTTTGGATTCCGCTGTGGATTTCTCGGATTGCTTCACATGGAGATTGTGCAGGAACGTCTGGAGCGTGAGTTCAATCTCGACCTGATCACTACCGCGCCCAGCGTACGTTACATAGTGACCACAACCGATGGGCAGGTCGAGGAGATCGATTCTCCGGCTAAAATGCCTGATTCGGGCCGTATTGCGAAGATTGAAGAGCCGGTGATTCGTGCGGTCATTCTCACTCCTGATGAATATCTTGGTGGTATCTTGCCGTTGCTCGAAGAAAAGCGTGGGATGCAGAAGGGCTTCGAGTACATCACTTCGAATCGCGTAATGTTGACTTATGAGCTACCACTCAATGAGATCGTGCTCGACTTTTACGATCGATTGAAGTCAGTATCGCGTGGCTACGCGTCGTTAGATTACAACCTCGCCGGCTACTGGGAGAGTGATCTGGTAAAACTTGATGTGCTGGTTGCTGGTGAACCGGTAGATGCATTGTCGCTGATTCTACATCGCAGCACATCCCAACCGAAGGGTCGTGCGCTGGCAGAAAAGATGAAGCAGTTGATTCCACGGCAACTTTTTGAAGTTCCGATTCAGGCAGCCATTGGAAACAAAGTGATTGCGCGTGAAACCGTGAAAGCTCTCGGCAAGAACGTTATTGCAAAATGTTACGGTGGTGATATCACGCGCAAACGCAAGCTGCTCGAAAAGCAAAAAGAAGGCAAGAAGCGAATGAAGAAGGTTGGACGTGTCGAGATTCCGCAGGAGGCTTTCCTCGCAGTTTTGAAAGTAAACGAGTAGTTCTTCAACGACTGAAACCGCAAACGCTAGCTTGCAGCTAGGTTTGAGTCGGACGAGCAAAGCGAATGACTTCGGTAGGATCACTGTCGAATTTTGAATATCGATCTGAGCATGAGTTGTTGCTTTGTTGCGCACGAACCGAGGCAACGCCTCAAATTGTCGACCGAATGCAGGATCTTTCCTCGGCGACTGTCGACTGGGAATACCTTTTTCTTCTGGCCCGTCGCCATTCGGTGGCTCCCCTCGTTTACCTTCAACTAAAACGACATGCTTCAAACCTCGTTCCCGACAGTATCCTTCGTCACCTGAAACAGGAATATCAGTCAAATTCGGCGCGCAACGTCGTGCTGTCTGCCGAGTTGTGTCGTCTCATCAGACTTTTTGCCGAATCCGGCATTGAAGCGGTTCCCTACAAAGGACCTTTGCTGGCGTTGGTTGCATACGACGACCTTTCGCTACGTCGCTTCGTCGATCTTGACATCATGGTAAGGAAGGAGGATGTGTCAAATGCTCGTGATTTACTTTTAGCCGAAGGGTATGCACCAGCAAAGTCGTTGTCGCGCTATCAGCAGGATGTCCTGATGTATACCCAACACAACCTGCAGTTCACGCGCAACAACAGGCAGCTCATTGTTGAGTTGCACTGGGAAGTTGCATCTCACTTATTTGCCTCATCAGTGCAAGCTGCCGACCTTTGGCAAAACCTCGTAACCGTCGATTTCAACTCGACGACGATAAAAACGCTGTCGCCGGATGATCTTCTCTTCTCCTTATGCGTTCATGGGTCGCGCCATTTATGGGAGCGTCTCGCATGGATCTGCGATGTAGCAGAGCTAATTTCTCGACGAAGTTTGAACTGGACCGCGTTAATGGAAAGAGCTGAGCTGGCGGATAGTGAAAGGATGTTCCTGCTTGGATTGTATTTGGCTGAAAAGCTTTTCGGAACTCAGTTGCCCTCCGAAGTAAAACGAAGATGCGATTCTGATGAGCGTTTGCCGATTCTCGCGAGGAACGTCATTCAGCAACTTTTCAGTGGCCCCGAGCAGACACCCGCATCCTCGAGGGAAATTCTCAGATACAACATAGGAGTGCGGAAGGGTTGGGCCGCGAGAGCACGCTACGTTCGCTACATGCTTCGGCCGACTGATAGTGATCTTGAACGGCACTCTCTGCCACGTGGCTTTAGTTTCGTCTATTACCTCATGCGTCCTTTCCGTTTGATCTTCAAGACGAATGAAGAGGTGCAGTAGCCCGACTGTCAAGCAGGGCTTCTGGCTCTTCAGAC
Source organism: Acidobacteriota bacterium (assembly GCA_046725195.1). Taxonomy (GTDB): domain Bacteria; phylum Acidobacteriota; class Blastocatellia; order Pyrinomonadales; family Pyrinomonadaceae; genus PSRF01. The sequence goes on from JBKOYD010000124.1 coordinate 45,934, forward strand.
ACCTCGAAGATAGACCTAGCCCTCCTGACAGTCGGGCTACTGCACCGGTCAGGCCTTCACGACTTGTTCTTTCTGACACAGTCTCAGCTAGGGCGTCTTTGCCTCGCCATACCGTTTAATATGAAAATTTGACGGATTTTTTTACACGTGCTAGTTTTCAGCTCCATCGTGTTGACTAAAGTCAGTCAATTTCATTAGCCGCCCCAAATTATCTCAACAGACAAGGAAGATAAGATTGAGAGAAATCTGTGGACGTGGCCGCTTGAATGCGAGACGCCTGGCTCTGGTTGCGTTGACGTTGCTGCTGCCTTGCGTCGATACATCATCGCAACAACCGGTAAAGCTTGACCAGGATGCGAAGCATGCCACGAAGGAAATAAAACCAGACGGTGATAAGAGCGCGCCGCACCCCACGTTCACACTTAGTGTCAAGACAAAGCCAATTCTGAACCTGACCCTTAAGGCCGAAAAAGCCAAACTGTCTGAGGTGGCTGCGGAATTGTCGACAAAGCTGAAGACTCCGGTTTTAGTAGGTCCGACTCTTCAAAAGGAACTAATCTCGATTGAGTTTAGCCAACTAACCTTAGAACCGGCGTTGCAACTAATGGCGCCACAGGTTTACGTAGACTACGAGATTAACACTGGTTCTTCATCGCCTCGCGCTCTGGGGATCTTTTTTTACGATACCAATCAGGGGGAGCCTCCGCTGACAGCTGTAATCGCCGGTTCGTCTCAATCGTTATTGATCGAAGGCAATACTGAAGACGGAGTCGAACCGACTACCGAAGAGGAGCAAAAGAAACTCGAGGAACAACCGCTTCGCATACTTTTTCAAAGTAACACTTTGAGCATTAAGGCGAAGAAGCAACCTTTGGCTTTGGTTCTTCTCAAGATTGGCGAGGAGCTCGGTATTCCCGTTGACATTCAATACGAAGCTACAGAGATGGTTGATATAGAGATCTCAAAGCTTTCGGTGGAGGATGCTGTTCGGCAACTGTCGCCGAATATTCGACTCTTCATTCGTGTTGATTTAACGCGTAGTGAGAGGCGCGCCATGCGGCTGGTTCTGCCAGAGCCCGCGAAGACAACGCAAGAGGACTGACGTAACGGGAGAGAATTGTACCAATGTGTGGTCCAAATTTTGGTTGCCATGAAATTGGTAAACTCATAATATGAACACCAACGACGCGAGGAGGCAGTTACTTTGGCTAAACAAAACGAGAGTAATCAGGACGAAGGAATGAAGCAGTCAGAAAAGGTTCTCGGCGAACTAAACGGAAATAAGAAGCTGTTTGTTGAACCAGAGATTTCGGATCCCGTCGATGTGCTTGAAGCTACGACATTCTTTCAACCAGGCACCAGCGGCGCGACGAACTAGATCAGAAATTCCGGCTGCATGAAAGGCTTTCACCTCTCTGACCGGCCGGCGTACCAGAGGTTTTATGAGGTCGCCGGTCGGTTGCTGTTTATTACCAGCGACGATCTCCGATTGGGCAACCTGATCGAACGGCTTTTTGCCGGATGGCTTCTCACACCGATCGATATCATCGATCAACGGCCGGATCTAAGAATCGATTTCTATTCCAACGAACTTATTCCCGAAATACCCAAAAGCCTCGACCAATTTGAAATTGCCAAAGGTGGGCGTTGCTATACCAATGACAATGCCTATTACCTGGACTTCAGTAACTCGCTGATGTTCATTCAAGGCGGTGAATCAGTGGACGTGGCCCTTTGGATCAGGCAACTTCCTGGTTTTCCCGATGCTGCCCTCGCTCGCGCAACCTCTTCTGCCGTATGTGCGGGGCTGCGACGCTGTGGACTGTTCGAGCTTCATAGTGCAGGAGTGGTCCATCCAGACTGTCGCCGCGGTGTTCTGATCATCGGTGCGTCGGGTAGTGGCAAGTCGACGTTAACCCTGCAATTGGCAAAAGCAGGTTGGGGTTACCTGTCGGATGATGGAATGCTGTTGGGGATTGTGGAGGGTGAAGTTGAAGCGCGAGGCTTTCGCCGGTTCTTTGCAGTAAGCGCTGACACCGCGGCTAATAGTGACATTACAGATCTGAAGAAGTCACCCGCTCAACCAAATGATGCCGTAAAAACCTGCTTCGAGCCCACTGTCCTTTTTCCTTCCGGATATACCGAACGGATTGCACCCAGCGTCCTGCTTTTCACCACTGTTAGCGGTGAAGCGGGAACAAAACTGACTGAGTTGACGCAAGCCAGGACAATGGCGCGGTTGATTAGAGCTTGCCCTTGGGCCACGTACGATAGAGCCATCGCCGCGGCGAATCTCCATCTCTTTTCTCGACTGAGCCGTCAATGTAAAGGGTTTGATGTTTTGGCGGGAAAAGATCTGCTTGAGCCTCTTTGCGCCTCAGCCCTACTGACTTCTTGCGTGGGATCGAACTGATGCGGAGCGACGCTACATTTTGACCATGGGCCACACCGTCTTAGCCTGGCCCGGGCAGGCGCATCAGATGGTCTTGCTTTGACCTTTGAATGACCGTCGCATTCTCGCCCACAGTTTCAAGCTGAAGGGACTTTCGTGACTACTGAATTCGAAAGTGGTTTATCTGATATTCGCGGGCTGAAAGGTTGGCTGCCAGTCGATGCCGTTGTCGTGGAAGGTCGTCCAGGTCTTTCCTGGATGAACATGGAAGGCGTTTGTTTTAGTGAGCCATTTTTCCAGCAAACAGTTGAGCGAGTGAGAATGGAAAGACCCGCTCGTGGTGAGCTATTCACCGAGTTTGACGCGTTGTTGCAGTTGGAAAAAGTCCTCGATAGCGTGCAGCCCACCGGTTTTATATTCCACTCTTCTCGCAGCGGGTCGACGTTGGTAGCTAATGCCTGTCGAGCCGTAGCTGATTCTATAGTTCTTTCCGAGCCGTACGCGGTGGACAAGTTGATAGCAAGGTTTATCACTGACACATCCGAAGGAACAATTAAGGAGATGCTGTATTCTGTCTTCTTGCGTGCAGCGGTTAATGTGTTGGCTCAAAGGAGAACTGGAAACGAGCGCCACCTTTTCGTGAAGTTCTCCTGTTGCAGCGTCTTTGAACTGGATCGAATCAGACGAATTTGGCCCACTGTCCCATGGATTTTTCTATACCGCGACCCGTCCAAGACTATCGTTTCGAATTTGACAACGCTGCCTGAGTGGATGCTGGATAATGACCACCGCGTCCTGGCCAGCATAATCGGCACTTCAGCAACGTCTATCGCGGAGATGAGTGGAGAAGAGCTTTGTGCTCGGGCAATCGGGAGTTTTTATTCGACGGCAAATCGCCTTGCGAACGACAAGTGTATGTTGCTCAATTACGATCAGCTCTCAGTAGCTGTGCTGTTAAGCATCTTGCACTTTTTCAAAGTAACAACTACGCCTGAAGAAGCTAACGCCATAACAATCGCAAGCCGAATGTACTCGAAGGATCGTTTTCCTTCTCGTCAATTTGTTCCTGACACTAATGCCAAAGTGCAGGGCGCCCCTGAAGTAGTCTGCAGAATGGCGGAAAGGTGGGCTGCGGGGCCCTATCGTTTATTGGAAAAGACGAGATTAGAAATGGGTGGACTCGCAAACTCAGCGACGTTGTAGTCAAATTGTATAAGCACTTTGAGGGACAATCATGAGTTCAAATAATCTGGTGCCGGGTAAACACGTCGTCGTCACGGATTTCGACGGGGGCGAGGGGATTTTGGTAGATCTGAATACGAAGAGGTACTACCAGTTAAACGAGACTGCGATGTTCGTCTGGAAAGGTTTGGAGCAGGGCAAGACCCTCAACCAGATCGTTGAAGATATGACCACACATTATGAAGTAACCAGCGATAAAGCTACACGAAGCGTCCACCGAGTAGTCAATAATTTTGAAAACTACAAATTGATTAGTGATGTCGTGGAGAATTAACGACATCTTCTAAATCAACTTTGTCAGTGCTTGAGTGCAAGCATTGAACCAGAACTCTACTTGAACGCAACAGAATTGTGCTCTCTCCAAAACCTTTGTCCTACCGACGTCTAATCATCAAATACGCCATTCTCACGTTGGCGATTTTCTTGCCACTTCTATGGTCCTTTCTCTTCGTGCGAAATCTTTACCCGATTACAACCTGGAACGTGATGATGGCAGGAGGCGATTTGAAGCGTGGCCGTAACTATTTTATTTTGCGAGGTGAAACTGTTTCGGGAGAGACAATCGAGATCCGGCCCATCGCGTTAACCAATGCTCTTTATAGCCGCAACTGGACCATGGTCAATGCCACCTTCGACAATCAAAGCTTCAAGCTCAAGTCCATTCATCCTGAGAACGCTGATCTATTGCGCCATATCGGTGGACTGGAAAACCTTCCGCCCGGCGCACGATTGCCTGACCTGCTTCTGGTGTGGGGCCATCTTTACAACAGCAAACAACCTGCGTCTTCGCCAGGACGGCTGAAGGCGATACGCCTCGACATGTATCGGTGGGGCAGCGGTCGTTATTCCGACTACGACACATTCATAGAATCGTGGCGAAAGGAATTGTAAATCGTGTCGTCCCTGCAAGCGCTTTCTCGTTAGGCGTAATGCGTTCGGTCGTTCATGGAACGTTTCTCGTTTCAGTAATGATCACTTCGTTCTCCGCGCTCGGTGAGCTTCCTCCCACAATCCTGCGTCCGACGGGCGCAATGAAGGCCTTACCCTGGGGGTTCTATGACAGCTTACTGACCAGCCGCGGAATGAATGCTCTCAAAGCTGGAATGGTGTTATCGCTAGTACTGGGCACCGTTGGCTTTCTCACTTCCTGGTCGACAAAAATTTCGCTATTGCTTGTCGTCTTTTACCAGGGTCTGGTGCGGAGTTTTGGGCATTTCAATCATGACGAAATGCTTGGCGTCTACTACCTCTTTGTTTTGGCTTTCACGCCTTGCGGCGACAGGTTCTCACTCGACAACTGGGTGAGGAACACTAAAAAGGAAAGTCCTGCGTTTGCTTATGCGTATCCAATTCTGCTGATGCAGGTACTGATGGGTTGGGCTTATTTCAGCTCTGCCTTGATAAAGCTTCGTGTCGCGGGGCTCGAGTACTTCAGCGCTGACAATCTTCCAACGCTTGCGATCTTTCATTCCCTCGACAATTTGCATGACACGCATTTCCAGTTCGCCTTCTGGTTACCGCAAGTACGGGTCTACTTGCCATTCGTGGTCGGCGTGGTTCTGCTGTGGGAGCTTCTTTTTCCGCTCGCTATAGTTTCAAGACGCCTGCGATGGTGGATTTTGGGCTTTGGCATAGCCTTTCATTTGGCGACGCTCTTTTTCATGAACATCTTCTTCCCCCACCATCTGGCGATGTACTTGATATTCGTTGATTGGGATGCTTTGGCCCTCCGGGTGTCGAAAGTTCGATTTCCTTCGCAGAAACGGTCGTTTCCTCGGGTTCTTAGGAGCTGAGAAGGTTAAAACTCGTTGACGCATGTAAAGCAAGCATGTTAGTTTTTCAACTCCCAACGAGTGTTCGTGGGCCGGTCAATTAAAGGAGATTACTGATGCCAAAGTCGCTACGGCTTCCCTTCGTACCCCTTACTTTAGTGGGTGGTTTGGTGCTCGCCTTGTCGCAAGTCGCGTCTGCCGCTGGCGCTATTAATCAAGATCCTGGACCAGCTGCAAACAATCCCGATACGCCCAAAGACGTGGTAACCACAGGGAAAGGTTCAAGGAAGCGCAAAAAGAAAATGGCTTCCCCAGCGCTGGTGATGATCGGTCCAATTGCGACAATTTTCCCAGTCGCGCCACCGAGTGTTGCGCCGGCACCGGTGACGACAACACTGGCAGGCAATTTGGATCTGGTTGCGACACCTCAGCCTCCGGTGTCATCCGCTAAGGGAGGAACAGGCGCCGCGAAGGCACCTGGTGTACACATATTACCCACCGGCGCGGTTCAGCTTCTGGCCACCGCCACGGCAGGGCAGCTAGTTATCTCGGAATTTCGACTACGTGGCCCGAGTGGCGCGAACGACGAATTCATTGAAATCTATAATGCCAGTGGCGCCGACCATACCGTTCTAGCATCGTCGGGGACAGGTTACGGCGTTGCGGCATCCAACGGAGTTGTGCGCTGCTCCATTCCTAACGGAACAGTTATTCCCAATCGCGGCCATTATCTGTGTGTGAACAGCGTTGGATATAGTCTGGCCGCTTTTCCTGCGGGCAACGGTACGACGGCGACCGGCGATGCTACCTACACCACTGATATACCGGACAACGCGGGAATCGCGCTATTCACTACCAATGTCCCTGCTGATTTCGCTTTAGCCACCAGGCTCGACGCGGTCGGCTCGACGTCGGAAGCAAACACGCTGTATAAAGAAGGCACAGGATACCCAGCCTTAACTCCGTTCTCCATCGACTACGCCTTTTATCGTGACAGTTGCGGCAAGCAAGGCTCCATTACAACGTTTGGGCAATGTCCATCAGGTGGTAATCTGGTTGACACTGACAACAACGCGGCAAACTTCGTCTTCGTTGACACCAACGGCACCTCAGCTGGTGCCGGGCAGCGGCTCGGCGCTCCGAGTCCCGAGAACCTAAGCTCTCCGATACAACGAAATGCTGTGATTCCAGTTACCTTGCTTGATCCATGCGTCGGTGGGCCGTCTCCGCCCAATCGGGTTCGCGATTTTACCTCCGATCCTCCCAACAGCTCGACCTTTGGCACTCTCGATATTCGCCGGACTATCACCAACAGTACCGGAGGAAACGTTACGAGGTTGCGTTTTAACATAGTCGATATCACTACTTTTCCCGCACCATCAGGAATAGCTGATTTACGGGCCAGGACATCCACGGACGTCGTCGTCACAGTAGATCGGCCACCGTGTGGCAGCGGCACGAGTAACGTTACTGTTCGGGGTACGAATCTCGAGCTGTCAAATCCCGGTCAACAACCAAACGGTGGTGCTTTCAACTCAGTGCTAGGCGCCGGCACAGTTACGTTGGCGACACCACTTGCTAATGGGGCGAGCATCGACGTGAGGTTCTTGCTCGGCATTCAACAGACTGGCCTATTTAAGATTTATCTAAATGTGGAAGCCTTGCCTTAGTAAGAAGTCTCTGCAGGTATAGAAAAGGGAGGTGAGGAATCACCTCCCTTTTCGTTTTTGGGCCCACGGAGGCGGACCGTAGGGCGCCTCGCTTCTATTCGTGTGAAAAGATAGGGAGCTGTGAATCGAACCGCTGGTTTGAGGGAAAACTATACGTCACTACATATTCTGGTGCGGGGTTTTCAAAGATTGGTTGGCCCCTCAGCTCCAGCCAGGCATGGCCGTCAATGTTCCCTTCTCCATTATTGCGAACACCAAAAATAATCCTTGTCGCAATTCCATTTTTCAAAAGGTATCTGTGGAGTACAGCGGCGCGCTTCCAGCAGACTGGCTTGAATACAAGTACATCTGCGGAAAGTAATAAATCTATGGCTCGAGCCAATTGATCTTGAACACCGTCAGCGGCGATCTGTCTATGCGATGCCCGACCAGCTACAAGCCGCAGTGCGCGAGGCAGCGAATAGCAGCGGGCCACCACAGAGAGGACGCTGACCCACCACGCCATCCGGCACAGTAGCAAAGCCTCACCAGGGTGCGTCACAACTTTTCGCGCAATGCGTGGAATCAGCAGTTTCGTTTTCGCTACAGTTTTAGTCAGTGTCGTTATCATGTCCGATCGACCATTTGATTCTAGCTGATCTTATGGCGACGCTGCGAACTCGATGTAGTGTCCTAATCTGAGAAAAACCAAATTAGGACACTTACCGAACTCGACTAGCTATCTGCATTTCATTCCATTGCGTGATAGGCTTAGGCCTAATCATCAGGGACATCCACAGACCACAGTGACACCAGGGAACACAACACGCAAACGCGTAACTATCTACTGCGACGGTTCAAGCCTCGGTAATGGACAAATCGCCGCGCGCGCGGCCGCTGTGGCACTGCTTGGATATAAGAGTATTTGGCGTGCGGTCGGGGAGTATCTGGGCAGGGCAACTAATCAGCAAGCCGAAATAGTGGCAGCAGCCATTGGACTGGAGGCTTTGCGCGAACCCTGTCAGGTGACACTATTTACAGATTCGCGTTACGTTGTGGAAACGATGAGTGGACGTTTCCGTCGTAAAGCCAATCTGGAGTATTGGCAACGCCTCGATCGTGCGGCGACCAGGCACGTGGTTAATTGGGAATGGACTCGAGGACATGTCGGTCATCTCCTTCAAGAAACCGCCGACAACGCCGCGAGACGAATTGCTGCCGCTGGTTTCGTCGACGAGACAATTCTGCGCGACGCTATAGATAAAATTGGAACAGTGGAAGCTGAACAGAGCTACTAGTGCATTAGCTTTCGGACTCTTTGATCTCTATAATTTTCTTCCCCTACGGAAATCGGGACCGGGATTGGCGATAGTGTCTCTCACGCTGGGTAGAGAAACGACTTTCTTCCTCTTCGACTGTGGTTTGCGCCCCGCTGACCTCACGAGGGCTGTGTGTCTCATTCTCGCCGGGTTTGTTTTCCCACTAATTTGTCAGGCTCAAGATCCGTTTCGCGGCTGGCAGTGGCAAAATCCGCTGCCGCAGGGAAATTCCATCAACGCTATCAGATTTGTCAGCGACAAAAGACACGGCTTTGCGGTTGGTGCAAACGGAGTCGTATTAACCACTGACAACGGCGGTTTTGAATGGGAGGAGCAGGAGACCCCGGCCAACACGACCCTGTATGCAATCTACGTTAAGGATCGCTCGAGCGCAGTAGTGACCGGAGCGCGCGGCGTCGTTATGACAACGTCGAATGGCGGACGCAAGTGGGTTCCGCGTGCAAGCGGAGTTCGTGATCATCTCTTCGCAATTACCTTCGCACCCGAGAATCCAATGCACGGCTGGGCGGTGGGTACGTTCGGATCAATCATTGCAACTACTGACGGCGGCAAGACCTGGAAAACTCAATCGAGTCGCACGTCATCGCATTTGTTTTCGGTTGCGTTTGCAAACGCGAAGAACGGGATTGCAGTTGGTGCTCGAGGAACACTCCTTGTCACGTCGACTGGCGGAGCCGAATGGAAACTGCAGCGGGACCTCACGGAATCAGTTCTAACGGGTGTCACATTCACATCGGATAAGAAGGCCACAGTTGTAGGTTATCGAGGCACAGTTCTGCAAACCAAAGACGGTGGCGAAACGTGGACAGCGATAAACACGCTCGTGACCACTGACCTCTATTCTGTCTTCTTTACCGACGACCTGCATGGCTGGGCAGCGGGCGATAGCGGTGTGGTATTGACCACAGGCGACGGCGGCAACATCTGGCTTCCAGTTAATGTCCGTACGAATCCACGTTTGGCTACGGTTTACTTTGCCGACGAAACACTGGGCTGGGCTGCAGGCGCTGACGGTCTTGTAGTGCGCACGGATGACGGAGGACTGTCGTGGCGCCGGCTCACCGAAGGCGGACGCGATGATCTGGCCAACATCTTCTTCATCGACAACTCTCACGGCTGGGCAGTAGGCGAGCGCGGCAAAATCCTGTTTACAAGTTCCGGTGGGAAGAGTTGGACCATCCGACCATCCGGATCAACCGCGGCCCTCAACGCAATCAGTTTCGTGAGCGAACGATCCGGTTGGATCGTCGGCGACAAGGGAACGATCCTGCACTCGGTAAGTGGAGGAGTAACCTGGACGTCGATCGCAAGTCCAGCTAAGGAAGATCTCTTTGGCGTATCGTTCATTTCACCAACAAAAGGCTGGGTGGTTGGTGCACGCGGAGCGGTGTGGCATACGAAGGACGAAGGGGCGACTTGGCAATTCCAGCGTACCAACTCTCTCAATTGGCTCGAGGACGTAAAGTTCGTTGATGAGCTTCATGGTGTCGCCGTTGGTTCAAGTGGAACGATCTTGCGTACCGAGGACGGTGGCGAAAACTGGAAACGGGTCGATCGTAATTTGAAGGAGTGGCTCTACGCGTTGACTTTCGCAGATCAGCAACGTGGATATGTCGTTGGTGCGCATGGAATAGTTTTGCGGACTGACGACGGAGGCGCTAGCTGGAAAGATCTCGAGGCGGGAGCTGGCGGCAACTTATTTGGAGTGGCCGTCGCTAGTCGTGACGATGTGTTGGTCGTTGGTGAGCAAGGAAAAATAATTCACAGTAAGGATGGGGGTCAGACCTGGGAACTCCAGCCATCAATAACAAGTTCATCTCTATTCTCGATTGCCTATCGCGGCGGAACGAATGTTTGGGTAGCAGGTCGCGGTGGCGCAATTCTGCGCCGCGTTGAACCGATAGCTACTGTGCGCATTCCTGTTTCGAAGTTGCCGCCGCTTTTGAAGGGAGGATCAGCGAAGTTGGATACGGAGGGCGAAGTAATTGACGACGGCGACATTCCTCGCGCTGTTCCGCCGAAGAAGCCCGTTAGACCCTGAAGCTAAGAGGTAGGACTGGCGAAAGCAAAACAAAATCATTGGTCATATATCATTTGACATTTTTCATTTGTCATTTTTGACAGATGGTCTTTGGACTTCGGTCTTTGGCCTTTGAAATCTCATCTTGAACCTAAGACCAACACCATCTCGAAAATCACAAATGAGAAATGTCAAATGATATATGGCAAATGATTGGTTCTAATCCTGCCGCTGAATGCCCTTCACACTCGGACGGGGTGCTCCTTGGCATAGGAGTAAGCTGTGTAAGCAGCGACGAGATGACAGATCCAGCCAAGCGTGCCGCCAGTACCTATCCAGAAACCGGGAGTAAAGATTAACCAGAGAATTCCGGCCAGAATCCGGCCGTTGTAAAGCTGGCCTACTCCCGGAACGATCAAACTCAGAACACCTGCTAAAACTGGATCGCGCATCGTTGTCTCTTACCTCCGTAACTGAAGCTCATACGAACGCAGTGTTGGTTTAGTTCTTTCGTTAAGGAACCTTTTGCATTGTCCGGAAAGTACCGCAGCGAATGACATAATAGTGATTGACCTATTGATCCCAGAAGGCTGTTTTGCCATGACCTTGGATTCTGAAGAGGTGAAAGAATGGCCGTATTTCCAAGCTTGATAGTCCAGCCTAATCCTAATCGCCACACCGGTGGCCCTCACCCGGACACCTATCGCCGCCGAGTCTAGTTCCCCAACGCAAGGTAATTAAGTCATCACGCGGAATCTATTACTGATGACGAAGGATACATAACTTTCCCCATCAGGACGATCAGAGCTTCTCTCATTCGACGGGCAATCGGTCCTCTCCTCAATCGTTAAACGTGCATGGCGTCGACGTTGGACCTCACGGTTATCTAATCGTCCAAGGTGACATGAATTCCACGACTGACAAATCAGTTTACTTGCCCGGCAAGCCATTGCCTGAGGAGATAGTTTTGCGTGGATTAAGGTAGTTCCCTTCTTAACCTTCCGTTTGTTCTAAAGACGCGGAACTGGGACCGCGGGCGTCTCGCCCGCCCCGGTCCGGAGCAGAGAGGTTACGGGCTTCTTAGGGTGCCGCCCGCGATTCTGATCGAACTTGTAGCGTGAGGTTGGCGGGCGGGACGCCCGCGGTCCGACAAAAGAGCACGAGGTGAACTGGAAAGTAGTCGTACCTTCCGTTTGTTCTAAAGACGCGGAACTGGGACCGCGGGCGTCTCGCCCGCCCCGGTTCGGAGCAGACACGTCACGGGCTTTATAGGATGCCGCCCGCGATTCTGATCGAACTTGTAGCGTGAGGTTGGCGGGCGGACGCCCGCGGTCCGACAAAAGAGCACGAGGTGAACTGGAAAGTAGTCGTACCTTCCGTTGTTCTAAAGACGCGGAACTGGGACCGCGGGCGTCTCGCCCGCCACGGTTCGGAGCAGACACGTTACGGGCTTTTAGGGTTGCCGCCCGCGATTCTGATCGAACTTGTAGCGTGAGGTTGGCGGGCGGGACGCCCGCGGTCCGACAAGAGAGAACGTGGGTGAATTTGAAAGTAGCTACTAAAGGGTACGTAGTTGCGTTGCTGAAGGCTTTGTTGGAGGTGAGGATGGTGGCGCTGTCGTCACCTTAGTGCTCGGAGATCGCCTGGAAGAATGGGTTTATCCATCTCCGTCCACTCGACGTACGTCCACTATCTCGCCGCGAAAAGTCTTCAACATCTCCTGAACGATGGGATTGTTTTCAGCACTCGCGCGTAAACGTTGCTTTTCGAGGCGCTCCTCTTCATCTTTGGTGAGAGGCTGACTTTCAGCTTGAGGATCCTTTACAGCGATACGCACGCCGGTCTCCTTGCCCGTGACTTCCTTGCAGGCGTCTCGAAGAATCTTGATGTTCTCGGGCTTAGACAAGGTGTCGCGAAAGTGACGCGACTCGGGCGAAAACTCGATGTGGAGTTCGTCACCATCGAGTCGTGTGGACTGCGCTGACTCAAGTACGGTAACCAAAAACATTTTTCGTTGGCTTTCCAACGCTGCCTTGATT
>JBKOYD010000069.1:0-44625 GCA_046725195.1 Acidobacteriota bacterium
GAATCTGACGATGCCTGCATAGCGTTTCGGTCCATAACCCAACCAGAGGCGCATCAGACGGTTGAGGTGACGTGGGCTGACGCCGCAGCGGGCGGCGACATCTGCCACCGGCAGACAGCCATGCTCTCGGTCAATCTCAGCGAGTGCTGTGGCGACTACGTCATGAACGTTCGAGTTCTCGAGCCGATTGATGAGAAAGCGCTGGAGCGCGTCGATGCACTGCGCGGATGTGTGTTCTGAAGGGTCAATCGACACGAGCTCGCGGAACGCCGCGCACTGGCTCAGACGGATCCGGCGATCCACCGTCGAATTCGCGGGAATCCCGCTCAGCATGAACGCAACGCCCGGACGAAGTCGCACACCGACCAACGTCGTCGGTGCCGTGAATCGTCGTTCATCCGGCCGAAGCAGCGGACCGCGCAACAACCATTCGGAAAACCCGCTGTTCTGCCGCTGGATGGAAATGGCGGTTGTGCCGTCCGGCACAACGCGGATTGTCGCGTCACACTCCGCTGTGACAACCCAAAAGCATCCGACATAGCGGCGCAGCTCGTCTGCCGCTTCTTGGAATCGAATCTCTGCGCGTTCTATGAGTGTCGTGCTGATGCTCATTCATTGCGCAAGGCTTTGCGCACGAGAGATGATAGCAGAATGCCGCGTGCGGAATCGCGTCGACGCCGTTTGAATTGACTACGATCACCGCTCACTTTTAAGACTCCACACACGAAAATGCCGTTGTTATCCGCACCGTCTGTAGATACGGAACGCGGCGTGGTTATCGAGCGCGTGACAGATAATTAGGCGCTATAGTATGAACCTTTAGTTCTCAAAGCTCAGAGTCGAGGAGGTCAGTGATGAAATTTGGCTCGTTCGTATTTCTCACGCTCAGCTTCTTCTTGGGCCATGTCTCCGCGGTCGCCCAATCCATAAACGCGCAGCAACAGCAAAGTCCCGTCCCTGCGCCCTGTCGAGGTGAACTGCAGGAGACAAACAAAGTCTTGGCGCGTCGGTTCTATGAGCAGGTATGGTTTTCGCGAAATCCGTCGGTCGTTCATGACTTGTTTGAACCCACGTACCTAGTCCACGATATCGGCGACCGTAAAGCAGTTACCGAGCCTGCGGACGAACAGAAGAAGACTGCCGAGTTCTTCTGGCAAAACGGGACGATGACGGGAACAATCGACTATCAGATCGCTGAAGATGACTTGGTTGCCACCCGCTGGCAGTGGAAATTCCAGCCGACCACCTGGTGGATGAAGGCTCTTGCTCTTGGCGCACGGACTCCCCTCCCGATCATTAATGTATTCCGATTTCGCGACGGCAAGATTGTCGAGATTTGGAACCACCGGCACGATATTGACTTCGCCTGGGGAAACATCCTGTTCCTAAAGGGACTGTTAGTCGGCTTAATCCCATCTCTTATTCTAGTGATCATCTCGTTTCTTCTTTGGCGCAAGCTTCGGAAGCAGCAAGATGCGGTCAAAACGCGCGGCGCGCCGCCTCATAGCATCAAGCGGGAGGCGTCCTAAGCGCTTGCAGCGGACTCGCCAGGAGCGGGCTTCTTTGGTGAGTTGCGTAAGCTCGCGGCTGAAACGCAGCGTTCGGCCGCGCATTTGAAACTGCGATGGCGCTCCCGGAGACGCAAATGAGAATGCTGCTCACAAGTCTGCTTCTTTTGGTGTGGGTGAATCCCGTCGCTGCTCAGAAGCCGCTTCCGGCCAGCGCCCCGCGTAAAGCTCACGCGGCGCTCGCTCGGCTGGCCGGCAATTGGGAGGCGCAGGCTCGGTTTTGGATGTCGACGGATCCATCGGCACCGCCAACGGAGTGCACGGCAACCGTCGACGCCTCCATGATCATGGGCGGCCGCTTCCTGTTCCAGAAGGTCAAGGGGCAGTGTATGGGCCAGCCCGTTGAGGCAATCGGCGTGATCGGCTACGACAACGCGACCAGCCAGTACCAAGCCGCCAGCTTTGACAACATGGGGACAAGCATATCTCTGCACGTCGGCGAGAGGAACGACGCCGGTGATATCGTCCTCCACTTGAGCTACCAGGATCAGGCCACCGGCGCAACGGTGAACAGGCGAACCGTTCGCATGATGCTCTCTGATAACGAGTGGGTGGAGACCGCGTACGAGACTCGCAACGGCGCCGACCAGATGGTGATGGAGATCCGAGCTCGGAGGATCAACCAAAGTGTCCCCAAGCGGCCCTGACCGCGCCCCATGAAAAAGCAGCGATGAATCTTGGCGGCGCTCTTAGACCAAGACGGCGCCCGATAAAAAAGCGAGAGTCGCCGCACTCCAAGGTGTATTCATTTTTTGAGTTACCGGTGTAACAAAGTTTTAGAACTTGATTTCTCACTTGTTAACTTGCTATTTCCTGTCGTTCCCGACTCGTTGCCCGTTTGGGTCTGGGCAAAGACGTTAAGCGCACACAACGGAATAATCACGAAAAGCGCAAAGGGGTGAAGCTTCCTTCGATTAAGGGGCATTATTCACTTCCAGAATTCTTCACTGGTGGGTTCCATGCAATGGGATTCTGGTCTAGGTTCAAGTCAAAGATTCAGTGAGTTGATCTTGTCGCGGAATTAGACTGACAGGTTTTCCGCGGGAATTGAGGTGATCACAAGCGACCAAGAACAAACGCATTCTTTTAGTTGGCTTAATAACAAAGCGGCGACAAGTCGCGGCACTCCAGGGGGAATCACATTGCGGAGGATTGCTTTAACAAAGCATCAGCGGAAGTTCTCGGCGATCATGATGTCGCTCTCGAAACTGTCGACCTGCACATAGAGAAGTGTGTGACCATCGGGTGAGACTGCGAGACTCGGGTAGACCAATTGAAGTTCTTTCTCAATCGTTGCCACTGGCGTCGAACGAGTTGAGTTGAAAGGTGTGAACTCGATGATCGGGCGAGGACTCGCCATTGGATTAACGTAGTAGATGCCCTTTTCGGCGAGCGCCCAGAATCCCTGGATGGGCTCTTCCAGGAACAGTACTTCATCACCGCCTGTTGGTGGCACCTTCCAAATTCCCGGGATACCAAATCCCTTGGTGTAATAAACGAGCTTGCCATCAAAAGATTCAAATGCTTCGCGTCCACCTTGCCGGGTCACTTGTACAGGCTGACCTCCATCAGCGGGCGCCTTCCAAACCTGCCAATCTCCAGAACGGTTAGACCCGAAGTAGATCGACTGTCCATCTCTCGACCAGCTCGGCCTCACGTCTTCCGATGTATTTTCTGTGAGACGGCGAGGTTTGCCTCCCTCGGCACTGACCACATAGATATCTCGATGACCTTCCGGTATCGCGTCGAAAGCGATCTGTCGGCTGTCAGGCGACCAGCGAGGCGAACCCACATCGGGACCACCGAAAGAGGTCAGCTGCACAGGATTCAGTCCATCAGCATCGCTCACCCAGATCTCGTTGCTGCCGGAGCGCCCTGACGTAAAAGCTATCTTCTTGCCGTCTGGCGAGTATTGGGGACCATAATCCTGTCGTGTAGAACTGATTAAACGTGTAGGACCACTCTTGTTTGCGATTCCGTCGATACCAATTTTCCAAACGTTCGTGTCTCTGAACTCCTGTGAATACGCCAGTCGATTCCCCTGTCGCGAGATGGCGACTGTTGAAGCTCCCTCCGCACCGACAGACAACTGTACCGGCGTGCCACCACTTGCAGGGACTCTCCAAAGCCTCAAGGCGCCGTAATACCACAGTGAGAAGACGATCTCAGTGCTGTCCGCAGTCCAAGCAAGGCTTCTACCGCTGCGACTGTCAAATGTTAGACGCTTAGGTTCACCGCCGTTCGCGGGCATTATGTAGATCTCAATATCACGACTTGAGGCTCCGCGAACGAAAGCCAGCAGCTTCCCGTCAGGAGAGAATGCTGGATTTGAATCACCGAGAAATCCCTGAGGCGGCGTCGTTACTTGCTTCTTTTCAAATGTATCGAGCGAGAGTAGGAAAATGGCGTTCGGCTCTCGATGCGAGCGTTGTCCTGAAAAGGCAAGGTGTTTCCCGTCTGGGGACCAGGAGAGAGCATTGCCGTATTCATACAAAGAGAAAAACGCGGATGTGCCCGAGTACAACTTACGCTCAGGGCCTCCCAGGGCAGGAACCACCATGATGCTCGTATCCGTACCCGACTGTCGGACAAAGGCAATCTGTTTACCGTCAGGCGACCATGCTGGATATAGATCGTCAGCCTCGTTGAAAGTGAGTTGCAGTGGTCGCGTGGCAGTGTTAACCAACTTGATATAGATGTCGAAGTTCTTGCCGTTTTCGCCGTTCCACGCAAAGGCAATCTGATTCCCGTCTGGCGAAAAACTCGGCTGAAGTTCGCGACCAGAGAGAGTCGTGAACGGTACTATCTTCGCGGCGGGTTGTCCGGCCAGTGGCTGGTGTCGTCCGACAAATTTGTATAAAGCGAATGCGAGGGCGGCGAGGATTATGGTTCCTAAGACCAACGCGAGCACTGCTCTTTGCCTTCCCTGCTTCCCCGGCTTGAGAGTTGCTTGTTGAATCGCCTTTCCACTTCTCTTGTGCGAGTCTAATTCCTGCCTGAGATTTTTTAAGTCACCAAGTAATTCTCTTGCTGTTTGATATCGCTCATCTCTGTCTTTTCTCAGAGCCTTGTGAAGTATCCATTTCAGTGCTGTTGCGTGTTCTGGCTCATCGGTGAAATCTGGCGGTTCCCTCTCTAGTATTGAAGCAATCACGTCGCTCCTGGTCGCACCCGCAAACGGTACATGGCCGGCTACCATCTCGTACAAAACCACTCCCAAACTCCAGATATCTGTACGTGCGTCAACAGGGAAACCTCGTGTTTGCTCCGGTGACATGTACGCTGAAGTGCCCAACACGACGCCTGCATCGGTATGGAACCATTCGAGAGTAGATTGTTCCGGACTAGTGAGGGTAGTTTGCGGTTCAGTGACCTTTGCCAATCCAAAATCCAAAACTTTCACCAACGTATCGCGTCTGAGCATGATGTTCTCGGGCTTAATGTCCCGATGAACAATTCCGGCAGCATGCGCGGCCGAGAGCGCACTCGCAACTTGTATTGCTATGTCGAGCACCTCTGCGAGTTTCATGCGCCCTCGCAGAAGGCGTTGCCGCAGAGTTTCGCCATCAATAAACTCCGCGGCAATGAAGCGGTGTTCGTCTACCTGTTCGATTTCATAGATAGTCAGAATGTTGGGATGATTCAAAGCGGAAGCAGCCCGCGCTTCCCTCTCAAGACGCAAACGATCCCCACCTGTCGGAAAACTTGCCGGCAGCACTTTGATGGCTACCTCACGGCCAAGATTGATATCGCGCGCTCGATAGACATCACCCATTCCACCAGATCCGAGCAATGCGACCACTTGATAGTGGTCAAGCGTCTTACCGACTAACGAGGGAGGTGGGTCACCAGTCAACTTCTTCGCCGCTTCGTTCATCGCCTTTGAGAGCAACACTGCTTCCGCACTTTTACCGCCGGAGAGCAGTGCCTCAACCTCATGACGCAAGTCTCCGTCTCGGCCGCACGATTGCTCAAGAAAAGCAACACGCAGCTCCGGTTCACGCTCCAACGCTGCCTGGTAAATCTGCGAGATCTGTTGAAATCGCTCAGGTGTCATTGTCTCTTCGGCTTATCAGGGTTAAGACACGCGCAGGCACAGGGCTCCAGCCATCCGCGCTCCTCTGCTGTCAGGCCTGTTAGATACTTAATTTTCTATTCCATCAACCCAATGAAGTAGTGCGAGTCCACCGGTCTGCCGCGGTTGACCGTCCTGGGCTTAACTTTGGACCGGTTGGAAACTTATCATAAGTCTAGTCGAGTTTCACTTCGATAAGTAGGGACTTGGGGATGGCAAGGATCCTTGCTGCGGATTTCGCCGTTTATCGAGAAAAGATGAGACGACGTGCGTCACTTCCATAAGTCGTGCTTCGCACAAAACCCACCCACCAAAGAGGTATTTTCAAGAAGCACTACGGAACTCGATGTTGATTGGGGACGACTTTGGCTAATATGTCTCTCGCAAAACGGACAATGGCGAATCCGGAGGCAAGAGGTGAGTACTCAGCAGCAAGAACCTAACCTTCTCAAAGAGTACGAAATGAACCTTGAGATGTGGCGGCACTATGACAGGCTGCGGCAGGAGAAGAACAGAACTTTCCTTACGGTCAATACGATTCTGGTTGCAGCGGTAGGGTTTGCTTTGCGTGATCGAACATCAGGGCCCTCAATGCTCGTCCTGCTCGTTTCAGTTCTGGGCATCCTGGTCTCACTTCTATGGTTCCTCTTGGTATCGAGAAACTCAGCCTACGTACAGTTTCATCGCGACCGGCTGCGGGACCTTGAACCGAGCGTACGTTTCAACACCTTCAGCCGCCAAGCTGATGCCTTGAGAAATAGTCGGCTCGTATTTAAGAGATTGTCGTCTAGTGTGATCGACAGATTGCTCGCGACGTTCGTGGCCGCCTTTTGGCTCGCCATCCTTTTTGTGTCGAGAACGTTGTGAGTAGCGCCATGCAATGCGTTCATGCGAAGCGTGCAGAGCAAAAAGATGCCAGATTTGAGAGTCCCCTCACAGCATGTTCCATAGCCAAAGTGTCAGAAACAACCCGTAAAACAGAGCCAGTGCGACCAGCGCCAGTCGTCGCCACATTGGCGGTCTTAACTCAAGCGGAAGCAAGCGCGTGTTTACGTAAAGCAAATGAATTGAGCTGATGATAAAGACAATGCCCGCCATGTTCGCGCTGAGCGATAGCAGGATGATTGGTTGGGTTAGCCGCAGCGCCATGATACCCCACAGAGAAACCACAGCAAGGACTGCGTAGTAGATTACACGCACGTCGCCACCGCGCCATGCACGAATTCGCTTGCTACCTGTCCACAAAATGTCCGTAATAGCGCGCGTCATTCCTTCGAGAATATCGAGCTGGGTCTTAAACAGAATCCACACACCGAGAATTGCGATGATGCCACCGAAGATTGCGCCCTTCTGTGTTGCCACTGCCTGTGCTAAGGCGGCGGCAATGCCGAGGCCTCGGATATCACTGCCTGCCGGGACAAATGTGACGTACAGCAATGCAGGCAATGCCATTCCCAGAATTGCGCCCACGAAGTACACGGCCCACTGATCGACGCGCACAATTCGCCACCAGCCCTTCCAGCGCTCGAGTGCGGACGGACTGGGTTCGAAGGTGCTTCCCGAGTGGGCCAGTGCAACCTTCGTCCCGCCAACTGCCGCTGGAATAAATCCGACTACGCTACTCATGCCGTACCCTTTGTCCCTGGCCCAGTTGCTCAACGTGAGATTGGCAACGCCGCCGCCGCCAGCATATGCCGCGAATGCTCCGAGCAGAAAGAAGTCAGCGCCTACAGGAACTAATTGAAACGATCCTGTTTTCACATCGAATGCACCGAAGCCTGCGACCGCAGCTACCCAGGTAGTTGCGGGGACGAAGAGTAATGCCAGCGAACCAAGGCCGCCGATGATCAGCACAACCATGATCCAATTCAAGTACTCCAAAGTGCGTTCGATGCGCCTGCCAACGAGCAGGATCAATCCACACAGCAAAAAGAGTCCCACACCAATGCCATAGACCAGATTTGCTTCTATTGACACCGGGAGCCGCTTAGCAAATAGAAAGAACACGGCACCCGCTGCAGCGCCCGCCCAACCCGGCCAACCCATCTGCAGAAAGTAGAGTATCGAGTAGAACCAGGCCCAAAAAGTCGAGTGTGGGCGAGTGCGCATGAAGCCCGTGAACACAGGTTCCCCAGTTGCCAACGTGTAGCGCATTAACTCCACGTTAAGCAGCGTTTGCAACAACGCGGCAACGCCCACAACCCATAACAAGGAAAGTCCATACTTAACGAATGCTGCTGGTCCAAGAAGGAATTCACCACTCCCGATGGAAACGCCAAGTGCGATCACGCCCGGACCAATCGCGCTAAACCACCCGAGTCCATGCGGGCGCGGCGCAGGTGGCAATTCGCCGATTCTCCAAGGATCGAGGCCGGAGCGTGCTTCTGGTTGCTGAACCTGTGGTTCGACTCTGGCGCTGCTTGTGCTCATGAGGTCTCCGGCCATCTCAGACTTAGACAGATCAAATCGACGCGTTAGCGATATTCTTGTCTGCGGCTACAGTAGTGCAAGCAGACCTAAGAACGATGGCTCAAACAACGAACCGGCAAAGCGACCGAACATGAGAAACCGATCGCAGCACCTACCGGCTACGCAACAGGAAGGACGTCGATGCGAATGTGAGCCAGCATGGGTCGCGCAAATTTATCACGAAGCGGCACAGAACGCAGGCAGTCAGTTTTCTGGGGAGAGTCCTAATTTGGTTTTTCAGATTAGGACACCACTGCTTTCTACCAGGGTTGCGTGAAAAGCGGCGGGGGCAGTAGCCCGACTGTCAGGAGGGGCGGACCTTGAGAGGTCGTTTACTTGAGCCCTCCTTGACAGTCGGGCTACTGCCCTGCCGACATTCGGGCCACTTCCCTGCCGGTCTTTCATAGACTTCACAGGCAAGCTAAACTACGTCGCTACGAATTCGAAGAGGAGTCCCCTCATGACCGGCATCGAACGGCTACAACTGACCGGGATAATACGAACCGGCAATCCAAAACGCGGATTTAGGTACCGTAGCAATAATGGAAAAAAGGTAGATGCGGTGGACCTGACCCGTATAAAGAGTCTCAGAATCCCTCCAGCCTGGACCAATGTTGCTATCAACCCTTCAGCTAATGGAAAGATACAAGTAGTCGGGCAGGACGCGGCTGGGCGATGGCAATACCTTTATCACCAGAACCACCATCGGATCCAAGGAAACAGAAAATTCAAGCGCTTGACCCACTTCATCGACGATCTTCCAAGAATGCGTACAAAAGTGGCTCGCGATCTCAGGCAGCCCGGTCTCGGTAAAGAACGCATACTCGCATGCATTTTGCGAGTGCTGTCGAGTTGTTTTCTTCGACCCGGAAGCGAAGTCTATGCAAGCGAAAATGGGAGTTATGGTATTGCGACGTTGAAGCCTTGCCACGTGTCAGTCCAGGGGGACGTGATACGGTTCGACTTCCCTGGAAAGTCAGGAGTTCGCCAATGCCGTGAACTGTGTGATCGGCAGGTTGCGAAAGTCATCAGGAGCTTACTCAAGTGCAAAAAGTCAGAAGTGTTCAAGTACCAGAATGAAGAGGGCGAGTTCGTTGATATCAAGCGGCGGCACATTAACGAATACATCAAAGAAGTGATGGGCGAGAGGTTTACGGCTAAAGATTTTCGCACTTGGGCGGGTACGCTTGTGTGTGCATGTGCACTGGCGAAGGCGGGCACTGATCAAACTGAAAACGCTGCTTTGCGAAAGCAAAAGATTACAACCGCAATCAAAGAGACAGCCCAGACTCTTGGGAATACAGCTGCGGTTTGTCGCAGTTCTTACATTTGCCCGGAGGTGATCGAGCGGTTCCAAAAAGGAACTACTATGGAACACTACTTTTCGACTCCGTTGGAATTTGCCACCTACCGAGGTTTGAGGCTACACCCGGCGGAGAAGTCGCTTCTCAAACTTCTTCGATGAGTGACGATACCGCGCCGAGATTGAATGTTCCGGTTGGACGAATTCTAGAGCGTCGCTTCTGTGCTAGCATATTGCTGACCCGTAAGCTTCTGAGCCCTCCGGCTTATCGTTATTCTGAATCTTCATGAAAATAGTCCTGGCCGAAATTCGCGATGACCAAAAAGTGGCCAGCCGCGAATTCGATAAAACGGATCTCAAGATCGGACGCGACAAACAACGATGCGATCTGATCTTCGAGCAAGCACAGTGGCCGATGGTTTCGCGCCTACACGCGTTACTTCATATTGAAGGAGGGCGTTGTTACCTTACCGACAACGACTCTACTCACGGAACTCTCATCAACGGCCAACGCATCTCTGGCAGAACTGAGATTCAAATAGGATCCCGCTTCCAATTGGGCGCTTACGGTCCTGTTCTCAGCTTGGAATTCATTGGGGCCCCACCATCGCCACCTAAATTTTCCGAGACCCTCGTCGATGTAGCCGCGGCCGAACAACAGGCCGCACTACGTGAAAAGGTAGCGCATGCGCCGGTTCCACCGCAGAGGGCTATTTCCAAAACTCTCGTCGATGACGTTCACGTCCCAACGTCGCCGCCAAGTAGCGAACCACCGACTCACTCGCCGGAAGGTTCTGCTGCGCGCACCTTTCCAAAGTCGCCCGCACTGCTGCTGTGTGAGAGTGGCTCTCCCTCCCAACTGGGCCGCGAGTTTACGTTGAGGAATGATGCCACGTTGCTGGGTCGTGATAATTCCGCTGATATTGAGATCGACGCTGCCGCCGCAGTCGTCTCGCGACGCCATGCTGAGATTCGACGCCAGCCCGACGGTAGTTATCTTCTGCTTGATCTTAAAAGTTTTAACGGAACACTGCTCAACCAACAATTGATTTCGCAGCCGGAAGTACTACATCACGGCGATCGCGTTCAATTGGGAGGTGGTGGCCCAATTCTCCGCTTTATCAATCCAGCCAATCCGGTTCCACGGACGGACGCAACTCCCTCGATGGCTATATCGGGTTCGAATTTTGTCAACCGCGTCTCTAATCCTTCCCTTGGTCGCGGCTTAGAACGCACGATTGTTTACCGGGCCGGTACGGACCAACTAGCGCCAGTAAGACCAGAAACTTCAACTGAAGTCTTCCTTTTCGAACACAGCTTCAACGGAAAAGAAAAACTTTCAGTCGGGCGAGGAGCCGACAACGACATTCGCCTGGATGGTCTCCTCATTTCCAAACATCACGCGCGTTTCTTCAAGACTTCCCAGGGAGTGATGGTGGAAGAAGCCGGTTCGACGAACGGCGTCTACTTGAACGGTGGAAGGGTTAGCGGTCGGCGCTTGATCCAAAAAGAGGATATCGTCCAAATCGGACCGTTCCTTTTGAGGGCCGATGTCGAAACTGGAATCGCGGTTTTTGATACCAGGGCCAAAACTCGAATCGACGCAGTAGAGATTTCGGAGATCGTACCGCGCGGTCAGGGATCGAGAAAGCTGCTCGATCAAGTTAGTCTGGCAATTGACGCCAACGAGTTTGTGGGAGTGCTCGGACCTTCGGGCGCGGGCAAATCAACGCTTATTCAGGCACTCAACGGAATGCGTCGAACCCGTGGTGGCCGCGTTCTCATAAACAATCTGGAACTCTACCAACACATCGATTCCCTAAAGCAGTCGATTGGTTATGTTCCACAGGACGATATCATTCACCGTGAGTTGACTGTCTATCGGACGCTCTATTACGTCGCAAGGCTGCGTCTCTCATGGGACGTTTCCAAGAATGAGATCGATCAAATAATCGGAGAAGTACTCGATGTGACGGGGTTGACGACGAGACGTGACACACTTGTCTCTCAACTATCCGGTGGACAACGCAAACGGGTCTCAATCGCAGTTGAACTGATCACCAAACCGTCAATCATCTTTCTGGATGAACCAACGTCAGGTCTCGACCCTGGGGCAGAAGAGCGAATCATGAAGCTCTTTCGCCAGATAGCAGAGTCGGGCCGCACTGTGATCCTCACAACACACGCGATGGAAAACGTGCGCTTATTCGACAAGGTCGTGTTGTTAATGGGCGGCAAACTGATCTTCTACGGGAAACCTTCGGAACTGCTCAAATTTGTTGGAGTCAACAATTTCATCGACCTCTACAATAAGATTGAAGAACCGATTGAGATTGAGGCTGCCAAGCTGAGTTCTATTAGCGCCAATGTAACCAGGGCCCAGCAGCGCACTTACGAAACTCGACGAGCCGAAATCGCCGAAGTTGTTGCCGAAGATTGGCGACAGCGTTTCATAGCGACAGAATCTTATAAGCAGTATGTTTCGACACCCTTAAGCCAGGTACAGCAAGCAACAACGAGCGCTGCTGCCCCACGTCGTCGTCGAAGTGTCATAGATTCGGCTTTGCAGTGGATCACTCTTGTGCGACGGTATTTCGAGGTACTTGCCCATGACAAGTGGAACCTTTTTGTTCTTCTCGGACAGGCTCCAATCATTGCTCTTTTGACATATCTCGTTGTGGGCAAGAATGACCCTCGCGATTTTCCCTATTTTATTTTGGCGCTCGTCGCCATATGGTTTGGTTCGTCGGTAGCGGCTCGCGAGTTAGTGAAGGAGAGACCAATCTTCCGCCGTGAACGAATGGTGAATCTAAGGCTACTGCCTTACGTCGCTTCAAAGTTATGGGTGCTGTCTTTCATCGTAGTTCTGCAAGCAGCCCTCCTCTTCCTAACTCTCAAGATTCTGCACTTTGCCGGAATAATGTACCTGCCCGGTCTGCTTTTTGGTGTCCCTCAGCTACTTGTGCTCTGTCTGACGGGTATCGTTGGTATCGCGCTTGGTCTCTTAATATCGGCGGTGGTGAGAACTTCCGAGGTTGCTACAAGCCTTATTCCACTAATTCTCATACCACAGATTCTGTTTGCGGGGTTGGTCGCAGTACCGACTGGGTTTTCCAGATTAGTGGGCGCTGCAATGCCGGCAACTTGGTCCTTCGACGAACTCAAGCGACTCTCAACCCTGGATACTCTGAAAGAGGAAGGATCGGATCCTGGCGGGCCAAATGAAGGACGTGGACTCCAGAACCACATCAAGGACC
Source organism: Acidobacteriota bacterium (assembly GCA_046725195.1). Taxonomy (GTDB): domain Bacteria; phylum Acidobacteriota; class Blastocatellia; order Pyrinomonadales; family Pyrinomonadaceae; genus PSRF01. Next base: position 12,673 of record JBKOYD010000069.1, read on the forward strand.
TCAACAACGAGAACATCGAAAAGGCGCGCCGGCAACTTGAGGATTATCGAAACCAGACCAGCCGTAAGGTGGAAGACTACACGCGTCAAATCGAGAGTCAGCTAAAGCCAGGTAGCAATGCCAACGTTGCTACGCGTCAAACGACAACAGCGCCGAAGATTGACGCGCCTCCTCCTGTTCCCACTGCTATCGAACTCAGCGAAGATCTGAGCCGCTATGTCGCCTTTATGCATCCCTGGGGTGGGCATATCCTCAACATAACTATCCTAATAGTCATGCTGTTCACACTTGTAATAGCGACAGTGGTGGCTTTGAGGACGCACGACACCCGCTGAGTAGTGTCTTAATATGTCAGCCTGTTCTCTGCGTGATGCTATTTGGGCTGATCGGAACAACGATGGTTGCCCTGCGGGTAAGTGATCGTTAGAGCAGGATTGTGATGGAATATAGGAAGGCCTAAAGCGCGAGCTTCATGCACCCAGGGGAGACAAGAGGAATATGGTTGCGACAGAATTAACCTCTTATGATGAGGTCACCTACCCTAACTATACGTACCCACAAACGCATCCTGATCGTCTGGCAACATTGGCAACGCTGTTTGGAATGCGCCCTGCTCCGGTCGAACATTGTCGAGTCTTAGAAATGGGGTGTGGTGATGGAAGTAATCTGCTGCCGATGGCGTTTGGTCTCCCGGACAGTGAGTTCGTGGGAATCGACTTGGCGGCACAGCCGATAGTCAATGGCAATGCGAGGATTGCGGCGCTGGGGCTGAAGAATATCGATTTACGCAGGCGTGATCTGATGGAGATCAGGACGGAGATAGGACAATTCGATTACGTCATCGTTCATGGGCTGTATTCCTGGATACCGCCTGCTGCCCGGGATAAGATTCTCGCCATTTGCCGCTCTTCTCTTAATCCTCAGGGCGTCGCTTACATTTCCTACAACGCTTACCCTGGCTGCCATCTGCGCGAAATCACTCGTCAGATGATGCTCTTTCACACAAAGGACCTGAAAGACTCTCAGGAGCGCGTCGCGCAAGGGCGCGCTTTGATTCAATGGCTCGTGAATGGGCAAACTCAATCGAGCGCATACCATACGTTTCTTCGCGAGGTGAACGATCGATTCCAGACAAAGAGTCACGGTGCTGTGTTTCACGACGACCTCGCCGAAATAAACACCCCGGTGTATTTTCACCAGTTCGCCAGCCATGCAGCGGCACATGGCCTTCAGTTTCTGTCAGAGGCAGACTTCTTCGAGAGTCAGGACTATGACTTTCCAACCGAAGTGGCCGAGCAGCTGCGCCGCCTGGGCGAACAAGATCCGCTTACCAAGGAGCAGTATCTTGACTTCTTGAAGGGCAGAGCCTTTCGACAGACGCTGCTCTGTCATCATGAGATATCGCTGGAACGTTCTGTGAAGCCTGCGCTCGTCCGCAGGTTTTACGTTAAATCAGAGGCTCGCCCGGTGTCTGACGCCCCTGACATTAAATCGAACTCAGTCGAGGAGTTTCGTCGGCCAAAAGAAGGTGCAATCTCGACCGACTTTCCCCTAGCCAAAGCGGCTATGGTTTACCTGGGCGAAATTTTTCCCCGATCAGCACACTTCGACGTTCTGCTGGCAAAGGCTCGCTCGCTTATCGGCGAAACAATTTCAGCTGAGGATTCTGCTTCAGTCGAAAACGCACAAACCTTTGCCGAAGTAATGCTGAAGACATACGCCGCAGGAGTCATAGAACTGCACCTTCACGAGCCCCAATTCGTGGTTGAGCCCAGCGAATATCCACAAGCCAGTCCGCTTGCGCGCTTGCAAGCTCAGCAGGGAACAATCATTACGTCGCTGTTACCCAACACTATTGGTCTCGATGACGCTCTTGGCAGACACTTGCTTGTTCTCCTGGACGGTACGCGGGATCGCGCCGCCGTCGTTGATGAACTAAGAAAAATGGTTGAGTCAAACGTCGATCAATCGAACGATGATGAGCAAGCACGTACAGAGAGAAAGAGGTTGCTGGAAATCCTGCCAGATGAACTGGAAAATCAACTCAATCACTTGGGACGTCTCGGCTTGCTGCTCGCTTGAGCATCGGAAATCAACGGCCTCTCAAGCGTCGGGCAAAGAAGCCCACCGTATCACTTGGTGCTGTTACTTGTTGCGCAGTCAACATCGTCCCTGGGCACTCGCAGTATGGAGGGCTTGGCTCTCCGACTCGCACTCGTTTCAAGAGTCCTGCAGAATCAGATATCCACGCTCGATCAGTTGTGCCACGAGCTCCGTAAAGTCTCGCAGCCCAAAATCCTCAGGTAACTCCGAGCCTGGTTTAGCATCGTTGTAAATCTGGCCAGGCGTCTTCGTGCCATCGAAACGAGCGATCAAAGGTACCATCCATGGATCTAGTCGCCCGACGGCAGTAAAGGGCTTATCGGTTTCAAAGAGAAACTCAGCAGGGACGAGCGAGCCTTCGTGCACCACATGGGTGACGCGCACCAGCAGACCCGGCGCCAGCGCAGGCCGAGCCTGTTGCAGCTCTTCAAAAAAGCCAGGCTGTGAAAGCCACCGATGCAACGCAAATGCGCCCTCCCAATCCCGCCCATCTGTCTCTTCATTAAGTTTCATGCGAGCAGTCCACCGCTTCGAGTGTTCATTCTTCGCATGTCGCCGCATGAGTAGAGCGCCGTAGGGCATTTTAATAGTCCCTTCAGCTCGGAACGCTTCTCCCAATTCATGCAGTTCCTCTATCCCCAGGTTATGTTCCCGGGCTGCTAGCCTTTTGAGCATCTCGACAGGAGTTGACTCCTCAAAGTAAGCGAAGATGATATCGAACACATCGCCTGTTTCTCCCAACCACTTTCTGGCCCGCTCCTCAAAGGGCCCTTCACTTGTATCCAGACCAATGGACAGGACGAAGAACCTGCCACCCTCCCGCAGGTGGTGGGGCAATCCTTCGATGATGCGCTTCACGACGAGTTCGCCAGTCATCCCACCATCGCGCCAGATCGTTCCGATCTTCAGGGACGGCACATAGGGTGGATGGGCCACGATAAGGTCGAAGGTTCGACCTTCCAGCGCGTCGTATAGGTCGCTACAAACTGCCTCCACATTGTCGCGGTTGTTGAGAGCAGAGTTGAAGGCCACAAATTTGGTAGCACGCTCGGTGAGATCCGAAGAGACAACGCGCTTGCTATGTCGACTCAAGACAAACGCCCCTATGCCTGAACCCGCACAGAGATCGAGAGCGTCTTCGGCGACGCTTTGTGGCAGCAGCTGCAGAAAACGGAGCGTGCCTCCATAAATTGCTGGAAACACTATATCCGGCGGTGCGGTAAACTCACTCCCATCGGGGTTGCTATGCCGGTCGGAGGCGATCCAAAATCCTCCGACTGGGTAGAGCAAGACTGTTGCATAGAATTGATCATCACCAAACTCTCCTACACCCAAAATCCCAAGTGAGAGAAAGGCATCGCAAGTCACAGTGTTGAGAACTCTCTCAGCTTCTGAGCGCGGCACTAGTCGCTGAAACAGAAAAAGGCGAATTAGAATCCTTAAGGCATCAGAAATATCCATAGAATCAAGCATATCGCTTTTGACTGAACCCACGTCAGACATAGTTTCGATCTTGAGCGTGCGACAGATCGTCTCTTCATCGAAATGGGCATTTTTCAATGCAGCCCTAACATGCTCAAACTCCTTCGCCGTGCCGGTGCGTATCGGCGGTTCGTACGTGAACGACTTGCTCATCAGAGAGCTCCTTATTGAGTTTATTTTCGTTGAATGGCGTCGATGGCTTCCGCTCGTTCCGTTTTACCGTTGTTGACAAGGACTTACGTGGCCCTGTAGGCTTCGGGAATCCAAGTGTATCGCTACTCTCTTGACCACTTTGAGCGGTCCTCATAAAGAGAACAAACGTTTCATGGACGAACGATACAGTATTCAGAACTTGTTGGCCCTGCGAAAATTGACGCGTGGGATGGCCGATCTGCTGCGCGGTCAGATGAAGGAACTGCTTTCGACGCTCGCGCCGCTGTTTCACCCAAAAGTAGTCTTCGGTAACTACGTCGATAGTGAAAGCTACGGCTCATCCAGAACTGGGGAAAAAGCCTTCAAAGAGTTTCGCGAACTCTATCACACTGTTGCCCAGTCGAGGCCCTACAACCTGCCTCTGGAGTTTAAGAGTCCGCTAGAGGTCATCAATCCTCAACTGGAGATGACACCGCTTGAATATACACATGTTGCGACGATCGGAAATGAAAGCAAAACGATCACGGTTACGTCCCCACTGAAGTGGGTGCTTACCTACGGCGGCTTTTCCCCCGGACGATTAAAGACGCTCTTGGCGGAACGCAAGCGCACTGGCGATGAACTTCAACAATTCGTTTTGCACTATCTCATGATGCATATTGTTGTTTCAAAACAAGTCGGCGTGTCGCAGATTCTCAAAGACCTGCACTTTCCTCTTAGCAGCGAACGTTCTCCGGAGTTTGGCGACCTGCCAATCACCTATGTCTCTTCGGCTGTCTCCACAATGCGACCGCCCGACGACGTGATTGTCGAAAGCACTGAGGTTTCTGGCATGAGTGTGTTCGAGGAAATTGCTCAACTTGAGGATGTCGAGAAGCTTCGCGATCCTCTAAAAGAACAACTACTCGAGATTAAGAGCAGCTACGTTCGAGAGAGGCAATGATCATAAGGAGCCTTGCGTCGTCTGAATCTTCCCAACGACAACGACTCTTCGACAAGCACTAGCTCTACCGACGAAAGTGGGTTGAGAAAATGGAGGACACGTTCTCCTTAACCGACGTTGAAGGCGAGCTCCTCGCAACGATGGAGCAACTTCAGGCTGGTTTGTCGGATGAGACACCCTTTCAAGTGCTTCTACTGGGCGACTGGAGCGGTCGCAAGAATCGTGGGTTGCATGTTTCGAGCGAGGAACTCGCCGGCTGGCAGCCCAGGATAGTAGATCGCGACAATCTAGATCAGGTGATGTCCAGGCTCGGCGTAGAGCTTCATATTCCGTTGGTAAACCAAGGCAACAGCTCGATAACTATCACCTTCAATCAACTCGAAGACTTTCATCCCGACCAACTCTTCAACCGACTCGAGATCTTCGAAGCCCTGGGCCGCACGCGTGCGAAGCTGAACAACCCAAAAGCGTTTCAAGAAGCTGCCGCCGAAGTGCGCGGATGGAACCGATTGGCTGCAAGCGAGCCCTTTCATGCAGAGCGTACTCCAGCTCCTGTATCTGATGAACTGCCACTGCTGACGCCGGGTCCGGAGTCTAAAGGCAGTCTACTGGACCAGATTCTTGCAGGAGGAGCTGATGCCTCCTCAGTCTCCTCACCGATGACGCCCGGTCCAGAAGTTTCGCCCGAGATTTTTGAACTTGCAAAAGCGGCTGTGAAGAACCATCTCGTTCCGGATACCGAGGAGGAACGGGAACATCTGGTTGCGGCCGTGGATGCCCGTATCGCCGAAACCATGCGAATCATTCTGCATCATCCGCATTTTCAGGCACTCGAGTCGTCCTGGCGGGGGTTGGATTTTCTGGTCACACGACTTGACACGGGAACCGAACTGAAGCTCTATCTGCTCGATATCTCTTTCGAAGAACTTCGAGCCGACCTCCGCTCGGAAAACTTCCGCGACACCGCAATTTACAAACTTCTAGTCGAACAAACTGTGGGCACCTCAGGGGGAATTCCGTGGGCAGTAATGGTCGGCAACTACATATTTGACTTCGCAGGCGGTGATCCGGGATTGATTGAAAGGATTTCTAAGATCGCTAAAGAAGCTCGTGCGCCATTCATTGGGGGCGCTACTGCACACTTGCTGGGCTGTGCGTCGCTGTTTGAGACGCCAGACCCAGACGATTGGCGGGCACCGCTGGATCCTCAAGTTGAGGAGCGGTGGCGAAGCATCACCAACCTTCCTTCCGCCACCTATGTGGGCTTCGCGCTGCCCCGTTTTTTGCTGCGCCTTCCCTACGGCAAGAACACCGAACCTACAGAGGAGTTTGCTTTCGAAGAGATACCTGACAGCAATGAAGCGCTCCTAAGCCGCCGTGATCAACACGAGTCTTACCTATGGGCCAATCCCGCTTTCGCAGTCGCATTTCTCCTGGCCAAAGGATTTAGCGAAAACCGTTGGGAGTTTCGACCCAGCGATTCGTTGGAGATCGAAGGTCTGCCACTACACGTTTTCAAAGGTGATGATGGTGAAACCGAGATAAAGCCCTGCGCCGAAGTTTTGCTGACCGTCCGCGCCGCTGCGAAGATAATCAAGCGCGGCCTAATGCCTCTGCTTTCCATGAAAGAGTCGGACACCGTCCGTCTCGGGATGATCCAATCAATCGCCGGCACGCCACTCGCTGGTTCGTGGGAGAAAATTAACTAGCGGATCAATTCAGTTTGGAAACTTAATCACTACAAGACCGAAAGCAAGTGCCCCTTTTTTTCCGCTCCTCTCTTACTCCGACGAAACTGCAAAAGAATCTCAGGCCGTTCGTCTTCCATGAAATAGGAAGTGACCGGACCAAAGAACTTATCCGCTTCCGGAGCGCTACACGTTTCGAGAAAAGAGCGAAAGAATCGAGGATCATAGAACCGCGAAAATAGCTCCACTCCATCCGGCATTGTAACCATCAGCGAGGTCCTGAAGAATTCGCGCAACTCAAGCAGCGAAAGCGGACAGGTCAGGTAAACACCCCACTCGTGTCCCCATCCCTGTTGGACCATCAGTTTGAGCAGCTCCGATCGTGGCGGCAGCGCAACGAGATAGGGAGCAATCGCCGCGTTTTGTTGGTTGCGATAAAGCGAATGAAAGGTCTCGGTGGAGCCGTGGAGAAGCTCGAGCACCGTCCCGTCATGTATGGCATCAACCAGTGCCATCAGTGACCCAGGTTGACTAGACAAGATATGTATAAGGCGGCCCTCAGGTGTCGCGGCTTCGTAACTTTCAAGCGCTTTCTGAGAAACATCTACGGGTGGGGCCGGCGAACTCGCAGGTGTTCGCGAAGGAAGCGCCGGCTTCACTCCTGACTTGGCTTGGACCACTGGCTCACTCGCCTCGCCTTGCCGTGCTTGTTGCGCAGGGCGTTCGTCGTCGAGTTCTCTATCGGTGTGTGCAGCAGGAACCCGCACTCCTTCCTGCGGTGCAGTTGAACGGTCGGGTGAAGTCGCTGACGAGGGGGGAGTCTCAGGAATCGAGACGGGTGGGAGCTTCTTCGATTGTCTCCGCTTTGGTGGTGGAGGGGTCGCAGGCTTGGCCAGTTCACTTCTCATCGCCTCTTGCTCAGCGGGTGAAACCTCAACCGTTTTCAAAAGATCTTCGATTCGAACTTTGAAATCCGTTCTTCCAGCGTGAACCTGGTCGCCGTCCGTTAGGTAACTCTCCGAGATCATCTTACCGTTCAGTTGAGTCCCGTTTCGGCTGTTGAGATCCCTCACGCGACAACTGCGCATATTGCACTCGATGGCGAAATGCTCGCCAGACATAAAATTGTCTTCCATGGCAACGTCGGCTTTTGTGGTACGCCCAATGCGCACTTTTTCGCCAACTTTGGCTTCAATCTGCTTGCCCTGGAAAGGCCCTGAGATTACTTCCAAGATTAGCCGCATAACTCACACTCTGCTTATTCTTCTAGCAGAAACAGGCCGTCGTGAAAAGCGTTTGGAGTAGGTTGGGTAGCAGGCTGGCAGCCGTGAATGAAAGTAAGGGCCGCGTTGTGCTAGAGGGATTTCGCCTGCATCTATGAAAAACCGGATAAGATCAGTAGAACCCAGTACCTTAAAGCTAAACAATTGCCTCAACGTATCTCTCGTAAGGCCTGAATCATAATGGAGTAATGACTTTATCCGATAATTACAGTAGGACAACCCATAGCGATTGTGTTGGGTGGTCCGATGGCTTCAAGGATTGTGTCGCCAACGCGACAAGCGCCGAGGTTATTAATCATTACGGTCGTTGAGGGCGTAATTACTACTCCTGGTCCATGAGGCGGTATAGGCAAGGGCGTCAAGCAGGCAATTATGTCCGCACCGCCAGCAGCGGCGGTGATCGAAGCGGCCATTGACGCGGCTTCAGCGGCTTTAAGAGTTTCTTCAGCAGCTTTTGCCGCGGGTGCTCCTGGAGTGCCTGCTGCGGCAATTGTCGCTGCTTCCGCCACTTTGATCTTAACTTCCGACGCTGTTTTAGCAGCCATCAGTGAAGCCGCTGCTGCCAGCGACACACCGCGCCATGCGGGTAAGTAGCCGATAAACACATTAGGGCTACCAGGCCCCGGCACCAATATCCCCGGCAAAGGATGAACAACTTGATCTGTAAGTCTGGCGGCTAGAGACATTTTCTTCTCCTTACCTTACGACACGCGACGATTCGTGGAAAAATTTTGGCTGACAAATCTCCTCGCTTAACCGTTAATCATATCGGCGTGGGCATCACTTTGAATGATTGAGCTCCCAGAGCTCATTGATAAATCCAGACGGGTCTTAGAGCGAGCAAATCAAACCCGGTATCTTCCTGGTTCTTCAGCCACAGGCGATCGGGCTCGTTCAATGGCTGGCCAAAGTATTCGACAGCGCGTAAAGATCGCGCGCCGATTAAATCAGATTGGGCATTTCGATCGCTTTCGGATCGTTGGTGTTGCTTGGCCAAGGTCGCAAATTGCGACGCAATTTTTGACGAGTTGGCCATGTCCTGCTTCGCTACTCGCACCAGCGTGAAAGCCGACCATGAGGAAAGCGCCGGAGTCGAAGGTTCTGTTCCCACATATATGGCGGCGAGCCGAGAAATCCGCGCTTCGATGGGTAAACCTAAAACCGAACTTCGAATTGCATTAGATCGATCCACTGTCGCGACTCGCACGTTCAAATGTTCTTCCAATTCATCAATCTGGTTTTGGACACCTCGCGCCTCGTTTTGTTTGTTTTGAGTCTGATACTGACTGATTAGAGATTTGCGCCGTCCGATCTCTTCCTGCACCCATGACCGGTGCTTATCCGTTCCCTCAGTAGGTCCAAACGCCTCAGTGGCATCGAGCATTATCAGTCTGTTTTCCCAAACGCTGGCACGACTCTGAAGTTGATGTAAGTAGGCTTGCGAACGTCTCAAATCATCCTGACTCCCAATCCAGGCAAGCGCTATCAAGGCCCAGGCCGAACGGTGATAGTCAGCTATGCTTTTTTCAGTGCTCTTAAGAACACCCAAAAATGCCGGGGCTGTAGCTTTAAGGTCATACAATATTGCAAGCCGAGCTAACTTGGACATTCTCTCCGGAGACAGTCGATCGCTTACTCTATTGTTGACAAACCTTGTGGCTACCGCCAGATCTATTGGAGTCGGTATTGGAGCGATTTTGTATTTCGATTCGGCATTGAGGTAGGCGGTCAATCTCTGCTCGTCAATCACTTGAGTCATCGTAGTATTCCTCTTAGGTAGGCTAACACCTCCGGCCACGTTGACAACAACGCACCAATACCAAAGAGCAGTGCTCACGATTAGCAGCACTACTTGCATTATTGCTTTTCTCACGATCACTCAATCAAGGTCGTATTCGCGTTGCGCAGAAGGTTGACCGGATTCTCATTTCTTCCGCCACCGACATTAATCACGCGGTCACTTATCCGTTTAGGTCCATTCACCACTCTTTCACCCGCACCAACCGGTGACCCGTTGGTCATCATCTCGGTGACGGGAGCGCTATGCGCCCCCTGGTCCATTAGTAAATGACCGATCTCATGGGGAATCGTCGTATGGAAATTGTTCGCTGAAGAGACAGTGGCCGCAAACACCAGTGCTGAGTTGGCGACTTCCTTTATAGGCTGACCAGTTACAGCCGCAGTCAAACGAGGTGTAAACGCTTCACCTAGAGCGCCGACGAGTGCTCCCACCACAAATATATCTACTCGATCTGTGCCGGTATCGTAGTTCTTGATCAAGACCCGCTCCTCAATCGTACCAACATGGGCCTCTGCAGCGGCAAAATCAGGGATTGTTGTGCTTACAATTCTCCCCACCTGAACCGGATGCCCAATATCATTACTCGTCAACACGGTCAGCCGAACGGTCTGAGTTAAGGGATCTCCCACTATGACATCGGCACTCCCAATAGCCTGTCCCACAAGCGGCGGGTTTGTAGTTGGTGTTACGCGAGCTACAACAGGAGGCGTCGCCTTAGATAGCGCATCTGTGATCGCATTTGCGAGTCTGTCTGCTGTTTGCGACGGCTGCTCGCCCGCAACAGTTGTGAGGCCAATGGTTTGATCGAAAGTGGCATCAATCTGGACACGTACGCTTATCGATTGGCCGCCAACGGCGACCTGTCCATTCCCGTTAGCAATGGCAAACATATTCGCCGGTGCAGGAATCTGTCGAATGGGAGCGATGAGTTTTAGACTCATATTCCCTTGCGCATAGAGTTGCCGGACGAATTGAAGAGAACGCTTTCTCACTTGATCGGGGGTCGCGACTGGAACATTGGTAACAGGATCCTGGAGAATGTGAACGGCTACCTTGACGCGCTTCTCGTCTTCCCCAACGTCCAACTCGGCGGTTACTTCACATTTTTTACCACCAGTCCCGGGACAACGTTGAACAACGTAGGTGGCGCGAACCTTTTGGTCGAGTACCTCAACATCTTCTTCACCCCCGTCTACCAGGTCAGTAGTTAACAAGGTCTGTCCAGGTGCGGCAGTGAAGTCATCTCCGTCCACGACGAGGCGCATGTAACGAGAACGAAATGCCACGTGACCAGGACTGACTTTCGGACATTCAAGCGCTTCGATTTTGCGTTGAGCCGCATCAGCGACGCCGGTAATCGGGATGTGTCTGGGTGTTCCATCCGGATTCAAACCTGCCGGTTTGAGAGCTTCGAGAAGGACCGTGACCGAACCACCTGCCGCAGGGTCTGCCACCTCTACTTTAAATGCGTCAACATCAGCGTGGCCATTTGCATTGAAGCCAAAACCAGCGGGAAACTTCTTCGAGCCGTCGTTTCCCCCTGTATTCGTCACAAAGTTGCTTACATTAAGAATGGTTAGCGTAAAGTCGTCGAAGTACTTCTTGTCGGGTGAGCCGTGTACAAAACGGATCGCAACCGGCGGTGCATTCTTTTTGATAAAGCGATGCCGTTTCTCTGTTGCCTTGCTTACATCCTTGGGCGCTAGATCCGGAATGGTGACCAGGTCGCCAGTCTTAAGGGGGCCTGCAAGCAACGCGCTGTTAGCAGCCTCGGCACGTAATGGGGCACAGTCTACAAAACCTGCATCTATCGCCAGGCCACAGAGCGTATCGCCACTGCGAGCAATCACGACACTTGGCATACTATAGAAGTTCCTATTCCCTTATTCCGATCGACTGGGTTGGCAAGCAGGTACCTCACTTTCCTGTTACATAACCCGTCATGCCACTTGAAATAGAACTCGACCATGGTCGTTGTCGGTGCTCCTAGATTATGTCCTTACGCCTTATCCGGGATTATCAGCTCGGCTATTTCGAATCCCAAGAACTCTTATCCAAATTGGGGAACGTAACCTTACATGTTCCAGGGTCAATGCCATCTACGCGCGCAAAGCCCTTTTCATCGAGCGTCCCTTCGGCGAGCGTTGTGCCGTCAGGGAGTGTGACCCGGTATCCTTCGCCGGGTACAGGCTTATCGTCTTGATCCACCAGTTCGATCTCGATCCAGGATTTTTTGTCCTTATTCTCCTCCGCCTTAGGATCGTGCCATGGCGCGCTAGCCGCGGCAGCCGCTGCGGGCGACATCGCGGCGCGTTGACTCTTATAGCTTTCAGCCAAGCTGCCAGGCTTAGCGTTGTCGGCTATTTCCGCTTGTTTTATCTCTTTAGGCCGAACAGGGCTAGCGCCAGGGCCGCTTCCCGGCGAGCCGCCACTATTGATCATGACCATCGTCCCCTGAATAAACACGCCCGCGGGACCGATATCAATGAAATTGCCACCCACCTTAAGGCTTATTTGCGTCCCAGCCTCGAGAATAAGAGTCATCCCCGCTTTGAGGTGAATGGACATTCCCGTCTCTTCATTATGGTTCATACCGAACTTCTCGTTTACGTCCCTCTCTACTGTAAACGAGTGAGTCTCCCGAACCTCGATGGCCTCTTTGCCTTTTATGAGCAGGTGGTGATCACGACCTATTTCTTCGATCTGATCACGGTCGATAACATTTTCCTCGTCACGTTCGATGTGTTCCCGCTTATCACGTTTGACGACTAAGTGACGGTCGTTTCCTATCCACTCACGGCGATCATTCTTGATCCGTATATCCTGATCTTTTTCCCCATGAATAAAGATTTGCTCTTGTCCTTTCTTATCTTCGAGACGAAACTCGTTAAACCCACCGCCAGTTTTTGACGACATGCTTTTGATTGTACTCTTGGTTTTTTCCCCTGGGAGATCATACGGGGGCATCATGTCAGCGTTATAAACGCATCCCACGATTAGCGGCTGATCGGGATCACCTTCCAGAAAATCCACGATAACCTCCATACCAATCCGCGGGATAAATATTGCGCCCCATTTTTTTCCGGCCCACGTTTGCGCCACACGGATCCAACAAGAACTATCAGCGTCCTTCTTGCCCTGGCGATCCCAGTGAAACTGAACTTTCACCCGCCCATACTTGTCAGTAAAGATCTCTTCGCCGGGCGGTCCTACGACCTCTGCTGTCTGCGTTCCCTGAACGGTCGGTTTAATAGCTATCTGAGGAGGAATAAAGGGAAGATCAAACGGGATACAGGTCAGGTGGTTCTCATAGGCGAACTCTTCCACATCCCCTGACCGATAGGCATGACCCTGTAGTCGCGCCGAATGGGTTACGTCGGTCAACACATAGTCTCCGTTAGCATCGAAGTGTCGATCCAAGGTGATTTTATATCCGGCACACAAGTGCCGGCAGTTGCTGGTTGCCAGGATGACAAGACCAGGCAGCGTCTCCTGCTCCATGCGAAGCTTCGTCGTCCGTTCGTTATCCTCGAATATCTTTGGGAGATCCCCCGCTTGATCGCCCCCTCCCTTGTCCACACCGTCAAAACGCTGGGCGTAGGCCCCGGGATAATCGTAGATCTCAAAATTCTCGTTGACGTTTAGTTTGAGCTGATGTTCCACAGTGCCAACGGCTACTTTGTCGAGGATATGTATTTGCGATTGCAGGTCCTTGTAGGGCAACTCGAAACAGTGGTCCCACAGCGTGTACATCCCCGAACGAAGCTCCTGGATCTTCTCCCACGACAGAATGCGAGCTTCCTCGCGATAGCCACCGGAGACTTCCTCATAAATTAGCGTCTTCTGATCTTTTTCTTGATACGCAGTGTGGCTCGACGGTGTGTTTGCAACTACCAGCTTATGACCGTCGGCTTCATGCTTGAAGAAGTAATAAATGCCCTCTTCTTCCATCAGGCGACTGGCAAAGTTGAAATCGGTCTCACGGTACTGAACGCAGAAATCGCGAGGGTGAAATTCACCCTGGAGCTCAAAGGCAACATCCAATCCCTCAAGCACCTGTTTCAGAATATCTGGGACCGTCAGGTGTTGAAAGATCCTGCTGCGCGCAGTCTTTGTCAGAAACCAAAACTGCGGAACAATCTCCATGCGATAAGAAGTGAATATCTCGTCGCGTCCGCCCTGGCTAACACGGTTGCAGATCCCATTGAAAAAGCGTTCGTTATTGTTCGGTAGCTCGAGTTTGACGGTGATTTTCTGGCCCAGGAGTTTCTCGAATTTGATTTTAGTCGAGTCTTCGGCCAATAGATCGAGTTGAAAACGGAAGAGCTGCGAAATGGCTTCATGGCCGGAAAACCCGACGAGCAACAAGACATCCTCGCCCAAAGGGGTATTGACCGACAGTGGTCTGTTTGCTTGAGTGTAGCCTGGCATTTTTCTCCGGTCTTAACGCAAGGGAAGACCCTTAGGCAATCGCGTATTGAAACTTCCCGCCATCACCCACTGACACCCGGACCTCAGAGACTGTGGCACCTGCGGCCATACGAGATAGAAACTCTCCGGACATTTCAGGCAGCAATGTGCGGGTCAGAATGTGATCAACATTGCGCGCGCCACTTTCCACCTCTTTGCAACGGTTCGCAATCTCCTTAATGACGCCGTCGTCGTAGCTGAATCTGGCGCCATGGTTTTCTTGGAGCCGCTCCTCGATCCGTCCCAACTGCAATCTTATGATCTGCTTCATGACTTCATCGGAAATGGGATAGTAAGGAACGACGACCATGCGCCCCAGCAACGCGGGTTTAAATACTTTAATGAGCTCGGGTCGTATAGACTCAACAAGAGTTTCGGGTTCTGGCATAGTTTCAGGATCGGCACACAATTTCATGATGGTGTCGGTTGCAGTGTTTGAGGTCAGAAGAATCACCGTGTTCTTGAAGTCGATCTCGCGCCCTTCCCCGTCTTCGAGCATTCCTTTGTCAAAGACCTGATAGAAAAGCTCCATTACGTCAGGATGGGCCTTTTCGACCTCATCAAGCAGCACGACTGAGTAAGGCTTGCGCCGCACTGCTTCCGTCAGCACTCCGCCTTCGCCATAACCGACATATCCTGGGGGCGAACCCTTTAGCGAGGAAACGGTGTGAGCTTCCTGATACTCGCTCATATTGATAGTGACAAGGTTCTTCTCACCTCCATACAAGGTGTCGGCCAGGCTCAACGCGGTTTCCGTTTTACCCACACCGCTTGGCCCTACCAGCAAAAACACGCCCACCGGCCGTCGCGGGTCGGTGAGTTGTGCGCGTGCCGTGCGTATTCGTTGGGCGATCGCTTCAAGTGCGTGCGACTGACCGATCACGCGCTGCTCCAATCGATCCCGAAGAGCTAATACGGTCTGAATCTCGTCGGTCAACATCTTCCCAACCGGAATTCCCGTCCAGCCGGAAATAACATCGCCAATCGTCTGCGAATCGACGCAAGCTTGCATCAAAGGTGTCTCGCCCTGCACTTTCTCCAACTCCTCATTGAGTTGGGAAAGTTTCACCCGCAAGCCCTCCACGTCAATGGGGGGGCCTGGTACGGCCGCCGCTAAATCTGGAGCCGAAGCCGTTGCCGCCGTTCCTTCCGTGCCAGTCTCGGCAAGCGGGCCTGGTGTTGCACCTGCAGCCGCGGCGGAGGGAACTGACGCTCCGCTGCCCTTGGTGCTACCCGTGGCCGCTGTACGCGCCCTCGCCTCTTCAAGCTGACCATGAATCTCACGAATCTGCGCAATGATCTCCCGTTCCTTGTCCCACTGCGCTTTCAAATTGCCCAAGCGCGTTTCTTCTGCCGTCTTTGTCGCGCGCAATTCCCCAATGCGCTCGCTGTGATCCACTCCCGTGATCGCTTCCCGCTCCAACGCCCCAATTTCCGTCGTCGCCTGGTCTATGCGGCGTTGTGCGTCTTCGACAGATGCCGGCGTCGCTCCCTGACCTATAGCCACGCGCGCACAAGCAGTATCAAGTACGCTAACTGACTTATCCGGGAGTTGCCGCCCTGAAATATAACGATGCGAAAGCCTCACCGCATCCTCGACCGCTTCAGCCAGGATGCGCACTCTGTGGTGGTGCTCCAACGACTCGGCCAGGCCACGCATCATGTTGATTGCCTTCTCTTCATCCGGCTCCTCAACCTTTACGACTTGAAAGCGTCGCGCCAGCGCCGCATCCTTTTCGAAATACTTCTTATACTCGGCCCAGGTGGTGGCAGCGATTGTGCGTAATTCACCCCGCGCCAACGCCGGCTTGAGAAGATTGGCCGCATCGTTCTGGCCCGCCTGGCCACCTGCTCCGATCATTGTGTGTGCTTCATCGATGAAAATGATAATTGGCTGGGAAGAGCCTTTGACCTCTTCGATCACGGACTTTAGGCGATTCTCAAATTCACCTTTGATCCCCGCCCCAGCTTGTAACAAGCCCAGATCGAGTGTCCGCACTGCGACGTTCTTCAGCGGATCTGGCACGTCGCCCGCGGCGATACGCAGTGCAAATCCTTCGACTACTGCGGTCTTTCCAACGCCGGCCTCACCGGTGAGGATCGGATTGTTCTGACGCCGCCGCGTAAGAATGTCAACCACCTGCCGAATCTCGAAGTCACGGCCGAGCACCGGATCGATCTGGCCAGCCCGAGCTCTAGCGGTCAGATCAACTGTGAACTGATCAAGCGCCTTCGTCTTTCCGGCCATGACCGCCTCACCGCCAGCGGCTCCAGTCATTTCGGATTGAGACCCGAGACTGGTTGCTTCCTTGGCCTCCGCGGAGCCGGCCGTAATATCAATAAGGTTCTTCTTGAGTGACTCGACGGAAATTGAGCCAAACTCTCTCGAGATATCGCGGGCCAGACGCGCCAAATCATCGGTGGCAAGTAAGGCCAGAAGCAGATGTCCGCTTCGAACTTGCGCCGCGCCATAATCAACTGAGGCAAGCAACCAGGCCTCCTGAATCCATTGTGGCAGTCGCGGGGAAAGGCCCGGCGTGCGCGCGTTGCCTGTCTTCAGTCTGTCCATCGCCGTTGTCAAATCCTTCGAGATGCGCGCCTGGCTCACCTCGAAGTGGCGAAAAATACAACCGATATCTGTATCTGAGTTTTCAATCAGCTTAAGGAGGAAGTGTTCCGGCTCCACCTCGTAATTCGTGCGCGATAGACATAGCCCGGCAGCACCCTCAAGCGCGCCACGGCAGGTTCTATTGAGTCTGGCAATCAACGATTTTAGGTTCACAGTCATGATCCGACCCTTTCTTTTAAACAGCCTGGCGCTCGCCAGCTGCTCGCGTTTCAGTTATTTTGCTTAATCACAACCTGGTCGTCGTCGTTCGCAAACTCGCAAGTCTTGAGCCAACTGGTCCAGCCGAGCCTTGGCCCATCGTCAACATTTCCCGACAGCACCGCGAACGGAATCTCTTTCGCATCGAGCACTAGCTGTACATCAAATTCGAATTCGAGCCCTGCAAACAAACGCGCAAATTCAGACAGCGGCTTATGAGCCGATCCGACAGGAATAAACGCCCTGAACTTGTTCAAACTCATCGAGCCAAGCCTAATACGAAACTTCGACTGGTCGCTCCAAACCCGTGTGCCGGCAATACTGCTTGTGCCTAGTTCGCTATTTTCGCCGCCCAACCTGGTAACATTATCATCGAGCTTCAACCACTCGCCCGGAAATTGCACTACCTGGGCAGGTACGTCAAAGTAGTCGGCGATTGCTCCCGCCATAGCAGTTGCCGAGTGAGGCCGCTGAACGACCAGACCGCCGTAAGGCAACAGGGCCTGATCCCGAAAGGATAGCTGCCCGCGTAAACCGTTCGTTCCCATCCCTATTAGCCCAAACATATGGGATGTGAACTGGTCTGCACCGTTTCGCTCATATGCGATGGGGAAATGATACTTTTCCCACACCCGATAGAAGAGCGAGATCATTCGGTGGTTGAAAATATCGAGAAAATTCCAGAGCGCAGTATCCTTGTAGCGGGCGCGCTCCATCACTAGTTCCATGTACTGGTATGGAAGTATTCCAACGGGGCCGGTGATGCCCATAAACGCCACCGTCATCTCAGGCGGCTGTTGGGCGTCGACACTGTCGTGCAACAGGTCGTAAATCTCACAAGGCGGGAACGAGAACGTCTGCCTGGTCCTAAAGCGCACCACTTCGCGCTTGGCGTCAGTATCGCGCCCTACGGGGTTGCGGTCCGGATACATCCGTTCAAGCAAGCGAACAGCTTGAAAGAATTCAAACCTGTATGGTTCGTCAAAAAGCTCCTGCGCTAAAGGAGGATCTGTTCGCCGGCTCTCGGTGGCCATCGTTTTAGTATCCCCTCTCGTTGGCTTGTTGTAGCGACGAGCTGATTGAAGGAATTTACTGAGGCGTAAAGCCCCAAAAATCTTTCCAGCACAGAGGCAAACAAAAACAGACCACTACCTACATACTGCTCCTCGTCAAACTCTATTGTCGTTTCAATGCCGCGAACGAAACCAGCTCCGATTCTCGTACCCGTTTGCCGCACTGCGGGACGGCTCCTTAATCGTTTTAGACCCCTGATTTGTTTCCGCGTTGCGGAAGAATCTAGAAGATCATAAAGAAACAGAATCTCCTGGAGCGCGTCAGGCTGACCGTTCGCTCCCGTTTTAACCAACGACAGATGGTTGAGCGACAAATGTGAAATCAACCGCCACTGCATTCCCTTCCCCAGGGGCGGCCTCATCGTCGGCGTTGGTTTTGTCAGACAACGCACGCGCGATAGCGGCAGTGCACCTTCGGATTCCAAATCCCCTTCGGCGCCGCCGAAGGGAAGTTTGGACGGCAAATCACGATTAGTGCAGGTGGTATGCACGCTAAGAATGTTGGTCGCGGGCACATGCGGGTTAAAGCCCAGGTCAACCAGAGTGATGAAAAGCTCAGTGCCCGGGTCGTCAGGTCGTTGCGAGGGGCGGCGCGTGGAGTACCAGAACGTCGCGTCTTCTCCGACGCTATCGAAATGATGAAACGAGTAGAACGGTTTAAATTCGCGCGACTTACCTTGTTGGGGATCGTCCGCCACAACGGAATCGATCGAGTAGATCTCCATTGCCATCTGCCGGCGAACGTCCGGCACCACCTGGTATTCATGCTGTTTGCCACTTAGGCGAATGGGCTCAGACAGGTCATGAAACAGATTGATTACCGGCGTACACCCAAGCCTAAACGTGCTTGCGTCTACCAGGCCACGTAGTGGGCTGACATCGCGCAGATAAATATGGAGATCGAATCTGCTCTCAAAACCCGCGCCCGCTGCTTTATCAAGACCGCTCAGATCAAAAAAGAGAAATTTCTCCGGCAAGGCAAAGTACTCGGAAAGCAACCGATAGCCGGGAAATGAGCGGGGCGTATATTGCAGCAGTCCTTCGTCTAGGCCAAAACCTACCTGGCTAATAGCCGAGGGCGGCAAGACTATCGGCGCCAGTTTAGCCAACGCCAGTTTTTTCGTGCGGCGCGACGCAGTCGGCGCCCCGGGCCTGATCTCGATCCTCGCCACGTGGTTGAAAATCATCTCATACAACGGATGAACAACCTGTGGTTCACCAGCAAGAAAGAAGCGCAAGCTGGAAATTGGCTGTTGCGTATCACCAGTCTTCAGTGTTTTAAGCGAGGTATCGTTCATGCAGGAAAGCGTGAGCTTGATGACGGCCTCTCCCCAGCGGCCGCGTGTGTCGACCGGATCCAGCGACTCCAGAGATGCGGATTCGACGGCGATTGGCCAAAGAGTGGTGTCATAGCCGGTGCGGAAACGGCAAGGACTTCCCTGGATTGGTCGTGAATAGAGACCAGTGCCTTTCGGGATTGGATGTCCGCTCGTTAGGATGCCTTCCTTGGGTGTGAATTGAACAATCGACATGGACGGGATGGGCGTTAGGTAGTGGGGATAGAGAATATTTAGAAAGGATTCTGTAATCTCCGGGAATTCGTCATCTACCTTGAGATGTACACGTCCGGCAAGAAACGCAACCGCTTCGATGAGGCGTTCTACGTGTGGGTCTTCACATCTGTCGCTTTCCAGTAACAGACGAGAGGCTATCTTCGGATACTTCCTGGCAAACTCCGTCCCCATTTGCCGCAGGAACACCAATTCACGCTCATAGTAACCAAGCAGCTCGTCGCGCATATTAGTAGTTGAGGTTTAGATTTGGAGTAAAGTATTGTCGCCGAAGTCTTGTGCCGCCGGCGCAGCAGAAACAGTTGACGCTTCTCATTCCGTCCTCACCGAGTATTCTCCACTGCCGAGTTGGAGTACGGTGTCGAAGATTATCGGTTCCGGCGCCGGGTCAACCTTCAAACGCGCGTCAAT
The DNA here is from genome assembly GCA_046725195.1 of Acidobacteriota bacterium. Classification (GTDB taxonomy): domain Bacteria; phylum Acidobacteriota; class Blastocatellia; order Pyrinomonadales; family Pyrinomonadaceae; genus PSRF01. The sequence goes on from JBKOYD010000069.1 coordinate 32,478, forward strand.
GCGAAATCGCAAGAGGCGCTCAGTGGATCGTACCGGTTCAATCAAGACGACGACGTTTTCCAGTCTTGGCTCAAAGCGACGTATCGTTTCTTCGATCTCGCGCTTTATGAGCTTTTGATGATCGCCACTGTCAATGGTGAGGTGTGTAAAGTCTGGCAAACCATATGATGCGACTGAGTTATTCGTCTCTTTTAGTTCGGAAGGCACTCCACTAGCTATCTGTCTGGTATTGAGCAACCATTCGAGATCGCGCCTCACTGATTGCTTCAATTGACGCAGGTTCTTTGACCGTGTTCCAATCGGCTCGCGCGTTACGTCCGGTTCATAGTCGATCAGACGATCCAGCACGGAGGTGGTGACCCGAACCTCATTATCAGTTCTCGCCATTGTCCTGCTTTCTTCCGGTCTCCAGACTAGTGACCGACGCCGCCACCAATGGGAGGCGTCGGACACACATGCTAAGCCATGCCCAGGGAAATCAGATCAATACGGGCAGCAACCAACAGGCCCGGGCACGGCTGATTCAGGAACGCTCCTCCAGGCCGCAAAAGCCAACGCTCACCCCTCAAATCTCAACATACTCCTAAAGGTCGAACTCGAATCGGGAGCTGATAAAACAACTGCAGCCCTCGTCAGACCTTCTCGTTCTTCTTTACGTCCCAGCCGAACATCACAGGTCCGCCCTGGGCTCCTCCGGTTCTAGCCTGTTCCAGATATTCCACGCGAACTGTTCCAAAGTTGAAGGTCGCGCTTTCCAGGAGCAGGTCACCTCCTCCATGGCCGGATTCCTGAACACTGCTCACTAACAGGTCTGACAGCTTGATCTTCAAATACTCAAGCGGCTTTTCGCCTGCCTTGCGAAAAGTCACGAGAGCCTCCTTGATGTGTTTGCCATTAGCGCAGTGGGCCATCAGTACCGGGGACGATTTATCAACATACTTTGTGATACTTATGTCTTGGATGGCTACTTTTCCGGCGCCCCCACCCCCACCCGCTCCGAAAGTACCAGTCTGGTTCATACCCCAGCTAAAACTCTCGATCTGAATCTCATCCGGGTGCTTATGGTCCTTGCTTTCACCTTTAATTCCGTCGAGCTTCAGGAACATATCAACTGCCATAACCTTATCCTCCTCAGTTAAGTTTTCAGCGATGCGGTCCGCTTGTTTTGTGCTGTTCAACCTCTCCCCACGTTCCAAGATGCAGGCGTGGGAGCAAAAGTAATACTCGAATTCCTACCTTGCTGACGGTGGCAGCTCTGCTACCAACCGTAAGGATACGGTCAGCTCATCGAGTTGAAAGTGTGGTCGCAAAAACGCCACTGCTTTGTAGGCGCCGGGCTTGCCCGGCACTTCCATGACCTCAATGCGGGCTTCTTTCAAAGGTCTCGACGCCTTGACCTGCTGACCGACATCGTCGTTGGTGACGACATACTGCAGAATCCATTGGTTAAGGAAGTGCTCACACTCGCTGCGTGACACGAAGCTGCCAATTTTGTCGCGCATCATCGCCTTTATATAATGCGCGAAGCGCGAGACCGCCATGATGTACTGCAACTGCGTCGACAGCCGAGCGTTGGCATTGGCAGCGTCCTGGTCGTATTTCTTGGCTTTCTGGGCTGACTGGGCACCGAAGAACGCTGCATAGTCCGTGTTCTTGCAATGAACCAGCGGGATAAAGCCGAGATCGGAAAACTCCTTCTCGCGCCGGTCCGTGATCGAGATCTCGGTTGGACATTTCAAAGCCACATCGCCTTCATCGGTTTGAAAGGTATGAGTAGGCAGTCCTTGAACGAGACCTCCGCCTTCAACACCGCGAATCGCTGCACACCACTGATACATCGCGAACGACTCTGTAAGACGCGTTCCGAATGAGTAAGCCGCGTTGCTCCACAAGTACTTGTTGTGGTCCCGCCCGGTAACGTCCTCCTGAAAATTAAACGTCTCGGTGGGCACGGTTTCTTTGCCATAGGGCAGACGCGCCAGGGTCCGCGGCAGAGTAAGGCCAACATAGCGCGAGTCTTCGGATTCACGGAATGAACGCCATTTTGCAAACTCCGTGCGATCGAAAATCTTCGCCAGGTCGCGCACCTCGGTAAGATCCTGATAGCTGTCCCAGCCAAAGAGTTGGGGGCTGGCCGCGGATATGAAGGGCGCGTTCGCTGCGGCAGCAACTCCCGAGATTTTTTCGAGCAGCGCCATGTCCTGCGGGTGATTGCTGAACTCGTAATCTCCGATCATCGCCCCGAAAGGTTGACCACCAAAGGTGCCAAACTCTTCCTCGTAAACCTTCTTGAAGAGTGCCGATTGATCGAATTCGGCCGCGCGCTCGAGATCTTTCAACAGATCCTTCTTGGAACAATTGAAAACCCGGATCTTGAGCATCGTGCCGGTCTCGCTATTCATCACAAGGTGATTCAGGCCCCGCCACGAGCCTTCCAGCTTCTGGAAGTCCTCGGTGTGCATTATCTCGTTCAGTTGTGCTGAGACCAGTCGGTCGATCTCGGCAATGCGAGCATTGATCGCCGACTCCATGTCTTTGGTTACGACAAGTTGTCCCTGCATCACTTCCTGGACGAATTCACCGATCATGTCCTTGGCCTGTTGAGCCTGGACTTCCGTGCGCGCCAAACGTCCTTTCTCCAGAATGCGAGTGAGCAGATCGCCCTCTCCCTGTTGCTCCACTGTTACCACGCTTTTCTCTTTACTAGCGTCGCTACTCATTTGACTCCTCCTTCGCCGCAGACTCGTCGCCTGTCGCCTTGTCGAGACCTAAAGCAGAACTCAACTGCGCCTGTGCGTTCGTGTCGGAAGCGATTTCGTTCAATATGGTTTCCAACTTGTCGTTACCGTCCATCTTCGACAACAGGTCCGATAGTCGCTGACGCGCACTTATCAGTTTCCGCAGCGGCTCAACCTGTTGCGCGACGTTGTCAGGGTGAAAGTCGTCTATGCTTTTGAAGCGCAACTCTACGCCCATCTTGCTGCCGTCATTGGTAAGCTTGTTGTCGACTCGGTAAGCCAAGCGCGGTTTCATGGCCGCAAGCACCTGATCAAAGTTGTCGCGATCAACTTCAACAAGCTTACGATCCTTGACGCGCGGCAGCAGCTCGTCAGGCTGGCCGGAAAAGTCGCCCAATACGCCGAGCACGAAGGGTAACTCTTTGTTTTCGATGGCGCCGCCAACCTCCACGTCATAGGTGATATGAACGCGCGGTGGCCGCACTCGGTCGATTTTGTGTTGTATGCTTTCCTTCTTTGGCATCGATAGTGCTCCTTTTTCTGAAGTCCGCAGACGAGGTTTGAACTCGACCGTTTGGACTAAATGTACCAATCATCCGTTGGTTTATTGACCGTTAGAACAGATTCCTGCGCTAGTTACCTCTCACAATCCTAAGATCATCTAAGTATTCTGCTCAGTTATGGTTAATGGGGTATCCAACCCGAGTGTTTCTTTCAAATGTCCCAGGACAGCACCGTCTTTGATCACATCCTCCAGCCAGGCCTCCAGCGGCATCTGCCCCCACTTGATTGCCCGCTGCACCAGGTAAGCAACCGGGCTGTGCGGTTCAGTCCTTTGAAAATACTGTGCCACCTCAGCTAGTTGTCGGAGCGCGTCAGCGCGGGAACGAAGCGGGCCACCTGAGGCTAGCGAACTCCCGTCACCACTTACGTCGGCCGAATCGGTAGCGCCATCGGCCACGGGATCCGGTTCAAGGATTCTTTTTTCCTTAACCACCTTTTCAATCAAACTGCGAATAGCCTCAAGTGTCTTCTTGATTATTCCCAGACCCGGCGTGTGCTTTCCGAATTTTTCATCCATCACGCGATCGAGTGCTTGAAACTCCTCCCAGCATTGATTGATCAGTACGTGCGTATCTTCGTAAAACGCGCGTCGCGTCGTATTCTTCGCTTTACGCCAGTCTTCCCCCGTCGTCTTGCCTTCCGCTTCAGCCTGCGCTCTCAATTCCGAGGCTCGGTTTAAGGCGTCCGGATCGAGGGACTCGAGATTTTCCGGTATATCAAACTTCGTGGAGACCTCCCACTCCAGATAGGGATAATCGACTCCGCCTGCGCTTTTAGTAAGCCGCACCTTCTTGAGTGGGAGTTCCACACGACTATCCATGAACGAAAGCGCGTTAGCCCGAGCATCCAGGTCACCATCCTCCATCTCAGGGTAGACGCGATCCCAATACTGCTCGTGTAAACCGCGCATTACTTTTAGCCCGTCGCGCATGCCCGCAAAACCATACAATTCGACGAGCGCTTCAACCAACCATGAGCAAACTTGAAGGTCTTTCGTTTTCGTAGCGAGCGCTCCGGTTGCAAGCTCAACCACCTTGGGCCACTCAGCGGTTTTTATCTCATGCTGCCAATCGCCTTGCTCCAGATTGTCGTCCGAACGCCGCGCCTCGCGTATCTCGTCGTAAAGCCCAGAGTATTGCAGGCTTTCGCCCACAGGGTTGTCGCCGGGAATTGGGGCCAGGAGCGCCTCGACATCGACCACGGCAGGCGGCACAGGTGGAGCTATCACATCCATCCCTGACGACGTCTCTAAAACTGCTGACATCGTGAATTCTTTCCTTTCTTCGTTTGATACTGAGGCCGAAAACAATCGCAATTCAAAGTTCTGATCGTCAGACTTTTTGGATTACGCCGTCCGGTGCTGTCTTAATCACAAGGCCCTGCCACCTCACAACAGATACGTCTTCGCCAGAACCTCAAGATAAAGCAGCTTGTGTTTGTTCTCCCTGAGGTTGGCCGGCGGCGCCAAATTGTATCTGTTTAGCTTCAAATAAACTTCTATCCCCACCATCGATCAGGAATAGGCGCTGTCCGACGGCGCTATATAGATCTTCGCTGACCTTCTTCCAATCCGTCATTCGTCCCAGTCTTATCTGATCGTTTTCGGAGTCGCTCGTGCCCGGGTACAGAGTAGGCACATAGACCTCGCCAACCGTTCCGTCTAAAGCCTCGATGCGCGCACTGGCCCATATCATGTCACGCAATTGCTTGGGTGGTGAGATCTCTAAAAGTTTGATCTGTTCAAAGGGCAGCCAAGCGTACTTGTCTTTAACGATTAACTCCAATACCGGCCCGAGGCGATCATCATAGTCGCGAAAATCCTGAAAGTCCTGACCATCAAACTTACCCGCAATTGCTGGTCGTTCTTCTTCGGCGCGATCAAGCGTGGCGCGTGCTTCAGCCAATTGTCCCCGGCTTATTTGTCCAAGAGCAGCGACGTGCAAATCGATGTAGCCCGGCGGCTCTCGCAAAAAGTGAGGCTGGACCCCTTCCGCAAATACCCGACGTCGCTCTTGTTCAGCGTTCATATTGGCGCGGTAGACCATCACGCCTAATTCCGCCTGTGCACTCTGATGGCCGATAACGTCGAGTTGTCTTTCCGCTCTTTCCCAATCGCCTACGAAGCATGACAGCTCGAAGAGAAAGGTCCTTCTCCCTTCGTCGTTCGGGTTAGCCTTTACCTCGCGCAGCAATTCTTCAATTGCTTCATTAAGCTTGCCGGCCTGGAACAACTCTTTGGCTCGCATCATAAACAGGTCCTCGCTCCCATTTCGTTACGACAACGGTTCATCTCTGCACATTTTGTGGGGCACGTAGGTTTCTAAACAGAGCGCGTTGGAACGGATTATTCGCGCTTGCTGGTCGAAGGGTAGCGTGCACTTGAACACCACCAACATCCCACGTTAGATCATATTGATCGCTGCTGGCTAACAGGCGGGATCCCGCATCGACCATCTTGAACAATCCCCACGTGCCAGGAAATGTCTTTTCTGCTGCCTGGCTACCGCTGGCTACTACCGTGATTCTGACTCCTGAAGCTCCCGAACGTGCCGGCCAGATGAACTTTGCTGATTGAGGTGAGTTGCCGCGGGTTTCAACTTTGGTCCCATCAATCTCGATCACAACGTCTGAGTTCGGCACCGGCTGAAGGGTCAGGTCGTAGCCGACTTCGGGTTGTTGGCCACCGCTCGCAAACAGAGCTTCTCGCAGCTTGCGCGCACTATTCAGGTACTTAACAAAATCGTCGGAGAACTTAAATGCACCTGACTCTTTCAAGCGCCATTGTCCCTGGGCATCATCAAATGAACTTGCAAGTTTTTGGTTGAAGAAGGTAGAAAACTGCCCGTTCACCGGATTGAGGAAACTGGACAGATCGCCTAAAGACGCTTCGCCACTATCGGTGAAAGGATAGCCTGCTTCGATAGAGCGCGCTTTTGGAAAGATCTGTTCGTTCCATGTCTTTACGATCTGCTCATAGCCACCTCCGTAAAGCAGGACGCGCATACTTGCCATCGGCTGCTTCAAGAGGTTGGCCGTATCGGTAGCAGCCGCTGTCTTGAATCCTTCGAGGAGAGCAGAAATCGCCTGCTCTGCCTTCTGCACACCGAGTTCATCTTTCCCGGTTAGCAAAGCTTGCGACGTTTGCTGCAACTGGCTTTCAGAAGATGACTCTAGTGGATCCAATACCCGGCGCAACTCTGCGCGGTATTGCGACATAGGAGAACTATCTTTCTTATCTCCCGACGACACGAATTGAAATAAGGGTCTGAATTCCTTTTCAACTTCCGTGCTCCCACCGAGCTCGTTATCGTCACTGGTTGAGAACCAGCTTTTGATCCATCCCCAAATACCGGTGCTTTCCGGCTTTTTCGAAAGATTGGTATTGCGTGCTACTTCGACCATTACTCGCTCCATCGGCGAGTTTGTCGCGGATAGCGCCCGTAGCGACTCAACGGCGTCGTCTTTCGTCTTGAATGGACGCAAGCTGATGCCTCGAATAAACTTTCGCCACTGATCTGTATAGTCGCGCAAGTAAAGTGCCTGCAGCTTACTAATATCCGTGCTCTGAGCCTGGTTGCCATTTGTTGCTGCTGTACCCATCACCCAGTCGTCTTTGCTTATCTCCTCGCCGGCATTTTCGATACTCGACTTCATGTAGTTACGGTATCCGTCGATCGTATAACTGCCGGGCACGGTGTATGTACCATTCAGAACTCCGCGGCCACTGCCTTCGAGTACAGAATCGATATTCACCGGTGACGCCTTCGCGTTGATTTCAGTAACAATCCGTTTGTAAAAACGGTTCACTGCCGGGTACGCAACAAGTTTTCGCCGTGCATCGCTGACCAGCCGATCGTCAACTTTGATATGCGGAGCTTCTTCTCGAACCAACTGGCGCGCGTAAAAATCCAATTCCTGCAACGAAAGAATTTCAGTGTCGGGTGGCGCTGTCCGTTTCCAATAGTCCGCCAGCGTGCTTGCGAGGAAGGTCGGTTCCACTCGGGTGTAGTCAGACAGCATTAGATAAGCCTTTAAGAGGTCATAATTCCGTCCCAGAAGATCTTCCTCGGAAATTGCTGCCGCTTGTTCTGAAACACCTGTGGGGACCGTCGTTGTTGTGGATGCTGAAGGTTGGCCTGCAGCGAAGCTGCGTAAGTCGTTTTCCAAAGCGGCGACCGTTGGTTTCTTGAATCGCTCCTCAACAGCCTCGAAGTAAATTGTGCGCAGGTTCGGAGCAATATCGTTTCCAGAGTAGAGTCCGAACCGCATATACAAAGGCGGACTCTCATCCAACTCTGCCAATTGCTCACGCAAAGCATCGAGTGTTTCAACCTCGACGCGTGCGGCGGTGGGGTCCTTCTTAGTGACGTCTTTGCCAAAATCTGCGCGAGTGATCTCGTCGACTCGCATCCCGCGCTCAGTCGCATCAGCGACCAGTTTCCTGTTGGCTACGAAAGAGACCATGGACCCGGCGAGTAAGATCAAAAGCAGAATAGTGCCGATGATGAGCAGGATAGCTCCCTTGCGCGGCGGCTTTTTTTGACTGGCCTGAAACGAAGCCGCCAGATCCTTGTCGCTCAAGACCACTTCTTTAAAGAAGCGATCTGTGAAGAAGCCAGTACCAACTGCCTGAGCAGCGCGTTCCCCGTCTTCAGGAACTGCTTGCGACGGTTGCGCCCCACTCGAAGTCACATTGGCCGTAAAGTAAAACCCGCGCAGCAGCGGGCTCTCGCTAAATGGATTTGGTCTGAAGAGAGCTGAAGCAAACAGGCCAAGCTTCTGACGCTTCTCAGCGAATCGCACGGGAAAATCAAAGATCTGCAACTGAGTCAAAGGCGCTACTGGTACACGCAAACGAAGCAGCCGGTGGCGCAGCAGTGATTCGTACAGATGGTCAAATTCCACATCAAATAACGCGTGAGCATTTGCCGACTTCTCAAGGGGAATCGTGGCGCCCCAGACTTCTCCGGCGTTCTTTCCGTTCTTGAAAAATTCCTGGAAGCCGTCGAGCGCGTCGATGTGCGTGAAGACGAGGTACACAGGGAAACGAGCACGGACCAACTGAATCATTTCGTCCAGACGAGCGCGCAGCGTTTTGGCCTGCTGCTCGATCTCCGTCTCGCTTGCTTGTAGAAGCCGTGCGGCGTTGACGGCAATGACGAACCCATCAAGGGCCCGAAGGTTTCGATGCTTCTTGATCGTCTCGGTTAATGCTATCCATTCATCGCGCGATGGACCGTCGCCCTGATAACGACCGGAAGTATCAACAAGCACAGCCGAGTCAGTAACGCGCCACTCGCAGTGATGAGTCGGACGCACTATTTTCATTTCCGCCCGGCGCTGGCTCGGGAGTGCGTGAAAGTCCAGACCGGAGGACAAAACAAGCGATGTCTTGCCACTCGCCGGAGGGCCGGCGACCACGTACCACGGTAATGCGTAAAGCGCTTCACTAGTCTTCGCGCCACCAAGTCGCGTGCTTCTCAACCACTGAACGACTTCCTCGGCTCCACGAGTCATCTCCTCGTAGATTCGTTTGGGCGCCGCCCCCGGCTTAACCGACTGCTGCGGGCTACCACCTGCTTCAAGCGCAGCCTGAGCAGCTTCGCGCTTCCTTGCTCTTCGCTTGATGAGGTAGCTGATCAAGATCGCAAACGGCCATGTCAACAAGAGCAGCGCAATGATGACGATTTCCCAAATGAATGGAATGCCGATTGAAGGACCGAGAAAGAGGATGAGCAGGCTGGCAATTCCGTAAAACGACACCAGTGCCGAGATACCGAGGATCGATTTCAGCTGACTTGCCTGGGAAGACATTGGGGAACGTCCGGCCGAATCGTTTGAAATTCGATTCGGATCATGATTCTCAGGGACTCGTCTATCCGAAATTACTAATCGGGTGCGCCCATCGACTCGCCAGAACTCTCAGCTCCGCTTGACGACGACACCAGAACTGATTTGGATTTAGCATCTGTCTCCGTGTGAAAACGGGCGCTTTGATTGACGTGGTCGCTATTTTCAAGCGAATCGTTAGCAGGCATCCCGAAAAACCCTGCATCCGCTCAAGCGACACGCTTTGGACGGCGGTATCGAGAGTCTAGTCGCGCCGGGGGATTTGTGTGACATTCATTTACCGCTAACTAACTTGCCTGTCAAGAGTATCCGTGTTGCAGTGGCTTCCAAGTCGGTTTTCTGTGACGACCTCTGCAAGAGCCGTATGTGCTGCGATGTGTGGCGCATAACTCTTCATTCCCTAACGCGCAAAAACAGTCGGAAACGGGCCAGGGAAGATAATGAGTGAGATTGCGGAGAGACGAACGCTCCGCTCCACTCAACGCAACAGCTGCTCCTGTGCGCTCCACACCTCGGACTTGAGCAGCACAAACAGGATCAAATAGATGAACAAGATAATCAAAAATCCTGCGGCGGCACCGATTTTTGTCCACAGGGGCAAGCCCGGATTGCGCGGAGGCTCAGGTTGATCTCTCACCTTCCAGTGCGGGGATAATTCAGTGTCTTGCAATCTGCCAACTCGTTTAAGCTGTGCCGCTGTGCTATCAATTAACCCCTGCAGTTGGTCCTCCATGTAAACCTTGTACTTGCCTTTAAAGCCCAGCAGTAAGCACATGTAATAAACTTCGACCACGTCGGCTTCCGTGTCGATGTGCTTCACTAATTCTTCAAGCCTTTCAAAGAACTTGATTCCCGCAAGCTGCTCACCGAAGTATTCGAGTTGCAGAGGATATTTCTCCCACTCTTCTCGAAGCGGAAGATTTGTGCTCATCACTGTTTCATCAACGAATGCTGCTAAAGCAAACTTGACCTCTTTGACCTGGCGTTCGCTATGACGGAGAGTCGCACCTCGCTGCTCCATCTCCTGTAGCAACCGTTCAACGACCGGTCTCGGATTAGTCGATGACGGGAACGTTCCTGCTCGAAGTCGCAGGACCAGCTCGAACACTGGGCCAGCAAGGCTTACTAAGTCGCCGCCCGATCTTGTGCGTCGTCTACCGGCACTTTGTGGCTGTTCAGCAACTGCACTCATAGAAGAATTGCGAAATTGCGAAATTGAGGAATTGCGAAATTTGCACGAATGGTCGCGGGAATCGTTCACTCAGCAGAACCGAAACTAAATTCCGCAATTCGCAATTTCGCAATTTCGCATTTCCTTAGGGTTTCACCGCATACATCTCAACCATCTCATCCTTGAACTCTTCGGGAACATACACAGCAACGGCTTTCGAGCCAGCTATTCGCTCCCAGAACATTCCACTCGAATCCAGGTGAAAGTAGTGAAACTTTGGCCGCGTCGGAATAGGAGCCGGTGGCGGCGACGCGTGTGAAAGCGTGACGCCCGGCAGCGCCGAACCAATCACGACATCAATTGTGTCGCGAGATGCTACCTTGATTACGCGCGGCACACGCTCGATCAATTGACCTTCGGGAATGTTCGCCCGCACACCCAGATAGAAGCCTGCTTCTTTGAGTAACTGATCATCAAGTACGCGGCCAGCGTAAAGCGACTCGCGCACTTTCTCTAGTGGAATTGGCACGCACCGCGTAGGTATGACTGTCTCAAGCATGTCGCGGATATCCTGGGCCAGCTGGCTGAAAGTAAAGTACAAGTCCTCGTGTTCGTAGCGAACGATATCTTTTGGATGGCGGTCTGGAGTGAAGGTCATCAGTTTGCCCGCCAGCTCAGCCATTTCGAAGTAAAGTCTCTCCGGGTGCAACACAGGAGTGCGAAACAAGTGCGCCAGATTGGGTATGGTTGAATTGACAGTGTGCAGTAACCAGAAAACTGCGACTTCCGAACTCGTAAAGTCAGCAAGCGAAGTCGTTCGCTGCCGGCGTTGCTCACCAAGGGAACTACTCTTCGTGATCAGGATCTCTACCAACTGCCGGAGCATGTTCTCCATCCATGGCGAAGCCCGAATGTTGAGCACTGGCGGAATGTAATTCTCGGCGAGTTTGATCTGGCCTGTCGTCGTTCGCTCAAGCTCTGCGACCTTTATTGCGCTATAACCTTCAGTAATCTCATCGGCAAATAGAATGCGAAGATTGCCCTGTGCAAACGCCAGCTGCTGTTCATTGTCTCCCGTCGTCTCATCGGGAAAAGTGTTCGCAGTTTGCAAGTAACGAAGGTTTGCATCCGGTACACCGCCATTACGCTGGAAATTTGCCGCGCCGGCGCGCTTTGCAGGAATTGCCAGATGCACGTCCAAACGTTCCGCATCCGGATCGAAGTGTTCTTCAATCGGCCGAGGTGGAGGAGCCGGATCAGTGTCTGGAATATTTATCGACAGCCCGTCGGGCATCACTGCGCGGCAACGAATGAGATCAAAATTGCCGTTCGCAACCGCTTCGCTGTTGGCTTGCAGATCGAGCACACCCCACTCAAACGGCGCCATCGCGGCAAAACGGGAACTCAGCAGTTCCTCATAATAGTTGTCCCATTGCTGGAAGTGATGGGGCGTAAGGAGCATGCCCTCGTTCCACACAATTTTGCGATAGCGGGCCATTACCTGTTTGTTTTCTCCTGGTCTATGGTCCGACGGGCCGCCCGAGCGGCGGAAATGATTTTGTCGGGAAGGTCGGAAAGGCTTTTACCGGAAAGCGAGCCCTGTTGCGCGCGACCGTAGGTGTCGATCATTTTTCCCTGGGAAATCCGATTGCTGTCCGGGTCGTCAGAGTATGAGTCCACAGAACCAGACAGGTAGAGTGCTTGGAACCGCGGCAAAGGACAGATCACATAAAGCTATCGGATGCTTATAGTTCCGAACTTTTAAGGTCGAACAGGATTTTGTTCTCTGCCTTAAGATTTGTCAACGGGTCGAAGAGAAAAAGGA
>JBKOYD010000125.1:0-5444 GCA_046725195.1 Acidobacteriota bacterium
TGCCCGACGTCCTGCATCACCATAGAGGCTTTGGGCAAAAGCGCGAGCGTTAGCGTTGTTGGGGAACAGCGGATTCACAAACGTTGTGCTGGTGAAATTCGACGATGTGTAGCTCGCGGCATTGTTAGGATTAACGTTCCCGCTGAAGTAACGAACGATTGTGGGCAACGGAGAGGTACCCGTGCATGCAGCATTGGTACCCGTGGGTGCAGCCCCAAAGTAACGGAAAGTGGCACCGCAACCGTGCTGAATATTCAGTTGCAGGTTTTGTTGAGCTAGCTTGAACTCATTAATGAACCCATTTTCAGTTATGTTTGTTTCGTTGATGTCAAACTGTCTCCAGAGCTTAATACCGCGATTACCAACATAACGCACCTCTATTACAGTGTCTTTAGTCAGCTCGCGCTGGATGCCTGCAGACCATGATTGAACGTAGCCGATCCTAAGGTTTGGGTCGAATGCGTTCACAGAGTCATTCGGAGAATACGCAGGAACCGACGTCGGAGTTATTGGGAACGCAGGTGAAGTGGGAATAGGGGGCGGCGCCAGATCCGCGCGATTGCGGAACAGTGTTCCTGCCGTCAGATTACCGAGGGCAACGCTGCGAGTCGCACTAAGAGTACCGCCGGGATTACCTCCAATGATGGCGTTCATCACATCAGTGCCCTCTCGGACAAAGGCAATCGAGTAGCCGCCTCGAAGCACTGTCTGGCCTGACTCGCCGATCAAATGCCGCAAGAAGCCGCCCCTGCTGTTTGGACTCCAGGCAAAACCGAAACTTGGACCAAAGTTGTTCCAGTCGGTTGCATATGCGTGCGTCTTTTGCGGAAACTGATTGAACTGCGTAACGCTTCCCGTTAGCGTGCCGGGTTTGAAGAGATTCCCCACGCCTGAGACACCCCATACGCCCGCATATCCAGCATCGGTATAGTTGTCGTTCAAAACTGTGAATGGAAACTGAACTTCCCATCGCACCCCGGCATTGATTGCTAGATTGGGTCTGAATCGCCATGCGTCCTGGGCGTAATATCCCATTCTTCGCTGACGAACGCGTTGTATTAAGTCGCCAAGGTAGGTGTATTTCCCTGTATCCTCGCTCGTAAATGCGCTGGCCGTAATCGTAATCACTCGACCCGTCAAGAGCGCGTACAGGTTCTGAGCATTTGTGATGTCGGTACCGGAAGCACCAGGAAAGTTTGCTGCCGCAAACATGCCGCTACTTTGGGCGGGGTCGTTGCTGTTCAGACCAAAGGTAATACCCGGCACGACACGAGCCACGTTTTGGCTCCAGGGCTTGAACTGTGCGTAATCTACTCCGAAATTGAACGCGTGATCGCCACGGACGTAAGACACGTTGTCGGAGAATACTTTGGAGGGTGCATTGTTTCTCGACGAACTGCTGCCGGAGAATGGACTGCTCGTGTTGTTACCACCAGGATTGAAAACAGTAAACGACGGCGCAAATCCGCCCAACGGTGCAAACGCACCCGCGTTGGTCTCAGGGAAGAACTGCACTGTTCCACCGGTACCGATGCCTACGCGAAATTCGTTTACTAGATTCGCTTTAAACGTTGATCGCAGGCCGAGTGAATCAGAGAAACGAAGCGAATATTGCCCACCGGTTCCAATCTCTATGCCGGGGAAAATGGCGTCTCTACTATTCAATTGGTCTGGCGAGGATCTAAATACGTTATAGTTCCAGATGTTATCCAGATGGTGTTTGGTGCCGAGATTGAAGTCAAGCCGAACAGTCGTGAACTTGCGAACTTGAGCCGCCGGGCTATTCCAGGTGAACCGCTGTTGATTGTCGCCCAGCGCCGTCAATCCACCCTGACTCAAACTTGCACGAATTGCAGCCAGGGACGAAGCGATCGTCGGGTCAATTGTGGAGGTTTGTCCCTTTGACGCCGCCAAAGTCAAGAGATTTACCGACGTGTTGCCGTATCTGAAGATCCCCTTTTCGGCGTCGGGTGTCAGTACATTCCTTTGGCGCGCAGTTGAACCTGGCAGGCGAAATTCTTCATAGTTAACAAAAAAGAAGGCCTTATCGCGACTTTTAAGCAGTTTGGGGATCAGTATTGGCCCACCGACGCGCCCCCCTGGTTGATTAAGTATCATTGCCTGGCGCGGTTGTCCGGCTATGTTATTAAAGTAGTAATTCGCATTAAGCGACGTGTTGCGGTGATACCAATAAGCGCTTCCATGATACTCGTTGGTACCGCTTCTGGTGCTGAATTTGATTTGAATAGCGCCATCGCCGGAACTTTCTGCACCTGGCACCGCACTCGAAAGCGAAACTTCCTCTATAGCATCGATGCGGGGTCGCACGAACGCAAAGAAGCCATCACTAGATTTTGAGTCCTCAGACTGATCAGGCAAACCGTCCATGGTGATATTTAGCGCGCCCTTCGGAAGACCATTTATCGTAGATGAGCGTGGCCGTGCTGGCGTCTGAGTGCCCGGCAGTGTTAGCACCAGGTCAAGAGCGTCACGCGAAGTAAATGGCAAGTCCGTAATCTGACGTCCAACTATCGTGTTGCCCACGTTCGCGGTCTGAGTTTGAAGGACCTCGCCCCCACCGACAATAGTCACGATTTCCTGCGGCGTTCCCAGCTCAAGGGTGACGTTAACAGTCGTGGGTGTGCCCACGTTCACCTTCACATTTGTTATCTCGGCCTTTTTGAACCCGGAAGTGGCCTGTACGGTGACTTTGTATGTACCACGTTGAAGTTGCGGAACAGTGAACGTGCCACTCTCAGACGTGGTAGCGGTGTTCTCAATAGCCGTCTCCTCGTTTTTCGCCGTAATGGTGGCATTCGCGACCACCGCGCCAGTCGGATCTGTGACGGATCCTGAGATCGATCCTGTCGTGGTTATCTGCGCCGATACATCAAGGGCGCAGAACAGAGAAGAGATGACCACACTTATGAGCAATCGTAATCTCCTCTTCATTTTGTTCTCACTGGAGTTGACTCTACAAGCACCGTTTCTCATCACGTAATCCTCCAAAATGGTTTTAGACCTTGCTCAGCATAGAGGGACTTTGCTGAAGCAGTGTGTACCTAGAACCGAACCAACTTCTATGACTTGTGTGTAGGGGTGCCCGCTACTCAACGGGCGTGTGTGCTGTACTCTAGGCAATTGTTGAGCCGTCTAACTCGTATATGAAAACTACGAGTTTTCGCTCCATCTTAGTTGCCGCGCGGCACAGCTTACAGTTTTCTGGATTTGTATACAAATTATTGGAGGATAATTCCTTTCGGAATGGACAAAAGGACGCGAAAGGACGACGTTGTAAAGGTGGTACTGAGGCCATCTGAGGAGCTGAAGATGAGGCATGGTCGGATAACAGCAATTGGTTTCGCGACCTGATACTACTTCACGACTTCGAGCTCAAAGTAGAGTTCTTTGCCCCGAAGAATAGTTGACAGATAGAACTCCCAGAACTTCCGGGTGAAACGAAATGCCGGCCATCGTTGGTCCAGATTTACTAATAACTCGAACCCGAGCGCGCGCCAGAGGTTTGCAAGACTCACATGAGTAGTGATTGGTCTGAGTTCAGCTTCCGTGTAAAACGGAAAAGGCGTTCGTGAAGGAACAAAGCACGTGAAGGAGTAACTGTTGAAATGATTTCGGTGCGTCGGATCAGTGGGCCAATCTGGATTGGAATAGTGGGGAGTAACAATCTTTAATATTGCGCCGGGCTTCGCGATGCGATGTAATTCTGTTACAAAGCGGAGAACATCAGGAACGTGCTCTATGACATGACGGCACACGATCTCCTCAAATTCGTCGTTCGAGAAGGGATATGGGAAGACGCCGAGATCGTGAATGATGTCAGCATGACTTCGTGGATTTGCGTCGATGCCGATTGCCCCGGGAAGTTTGTTTTGACCACAACCGACATCCAGAATTCGTCGTTCGGAAGTGGCAGGCGAGTTGCCGTCGAGCATGCTTAGTTTTTGTTCAAGAGCAATGTGGTGAGCTCTTCCAGATTGACTGCATAAATTGATGCGCCGAGACCTTTCGCTACTTCTTCGATTCTCATGCCGTCGAGCATGATTGCTTCATCACTCTTAAGCATTTGCCTGGGTATCAACACAAACTCACCTGCAATTCGATCACGTGCAGCCAGCAGATCCCGGCCCGTGAGCAATCCAGCGACAGAGACATCTCCTCCAAAGTAGCCGTTCTCGACTGGCAGGACGAGAAGTTTTGTCCCGAATCGCCTATTCAGTTTCTCGATCATCTTCTGAAGTGTGGGAGCGAAGAGAGTACCGGTGAAGATTGTACCGGGCGTGTTCCTCAGGTGCGTCACTCCTGTGCGCTCAAGTCGTTTTGTGAATCTCAAAAACTCATTGGAGAACGCGCGGACCATACCGACTCCGTCTTCAATTTGCGGATAGTCACCATAGTGAGTTTTTGCAGGAATCGTTCGTCCTGCTCGGAGGTAGATTTCATCACCCAAAAGTGCGAAGTTTGTGCCCAACTGCAAATGCAATTGTTTTTGGATTTGAGTTACTTGATCAATTACCTTCCTACAGAAATCGGGAGTTACTTGTATGAGACGCGTGTCAGTGTTGTAACGAGTAAGACCAAGAGGAACGATCGCCACGCTTGTTACTCGCGGATACTCTGCAGCTAGATCCAGAATCGTTTTCTGCAACACGTCGCCATCGTTAATTCCTGGACAAAGCACAACCTGAGCATGCACTTCGATTCCGGCATCGAGCAGTCGCTGTAGTTTTTTTGATATGTCAGCTCTTGCCTTGTCGATTCCCAATAAATATGCGCGAACGTCAAGGTCGGTTGAGTGTACCGAAACGTACTGGGGAGAGAGTCGCTGTTCTATGATCCGTCGAATCTCGTCTTCTGTAATAGAAGTCAATGTCGTGTAGTTGCCATAAAGAAATGACAGGCGAATGTCTTCGTCTTTGATGAAGAGCGAGGGCCTGGCATCGGAAGGATTGCCGTTACAGAAACAGAAAATACATTCGTTTGCACACTGTCGCGGAACAATCTGTTCGAAGGTGAAGCCGAAGTCTTCGCCTTCCGCTCGTTCCAATTCAACTTCCCAATCCTCGCCACTTTTCTTGCGCACCTCCAGAACAAGTTCGGTTTCTCCGGCTGTCTGAAAACGGAAATCAAGGTAATCGCGAACGGTGCGGCCGTTCACCTTTATTATTCTGTCTCCTGGCTCAAGATCCATTTCGGCGCCAAGACTATCGGGGACAACTTCAAAGATTTCGACTCCGCGCCGGCGGATACTTGTGACTGCGGGACTAACTGCAAATTCGTACATGATGGCAAATCCAATAAGGTCTGAAGCGCTGGTGAGCACCTCCACGACTTGATGAAACAATCACTATATCAGACCGAATAGAGTGTGAGAAAACTGCTCAGTGATCCAGCCTGGTGGCGTGAAATCTTACGGTCGAAGCCCT
>JBKOYD010000076.1:0-123118 GCA_046725195.1 Acidobacteriota bacterium
CGTTACCTAAAGAATGGTGAATTCTGCCGAGGTCCAACTTTCCTTCAGCGGTACCCCATTTCTTGTCGTTGAGTTCGAAGAGTTTTGTCGCCTCCTCCATAAACTCGAGTGCCTTTTGTTTGTCTCCCATATCAAAGTAGACGGTGCCCATACCCCCAAACACAATTGCTTGAGTAGTCTTGTCGCCGACGCGCTCGGCCAGCACCCTTGCTGCTCGATAGGATTCGAGTGCTTCCTGGTTCTCTCCAAACTTTCTTTTGATATTGCCGATCGCGGTAAGGGCCAAAGCTTCAACTCCAAAATCCTGCGCGTCTCGCGCAAGTGCAACACCGTCGTGATAGGAGTTAAGTGCTTGTTCGGGCGCCGCGAGGTTGGCGTAACAATAGCCGAGCGCAACCAGCGCGATCGCCTGTCCGCGCTGATTACCCAACTCGCGCCAGATGGTGAGCGATTGTTGCTGGTTTTCCAGGGCCATCGCGAGGTCCCCGAGACTATAAAACGTTTCGCCCAGATTGCTGAGTGCCCCTGCCTCGATTTCTCGGGCGTTAAGGGCCTTTCCAATTTTGAGTGCTCGCAGCGCATTCCTTTGAGCCTCTTTGGCATTGCCGGCAATGAAGTGGAGATAGGCGAGGTCGTTGAGTACTTTAGCTTCCTCCAAGGCACTCTTACCTTTCCTTGTTAAGCCGAGCGCCTCCTGGTAGTGAAACAAAGCGCTGGATGTATTGCCCAATACCTGGAGAACTTCGCCCGCATTTCTAAATGCAATGGCAGCCTCTTGGAGTTTTCCCGCACTTCGCCAGAGGTAAGCTGCTTCCAGATATTCAGCAACCGCTTTGCGGTTGGTCTCTTCACGTTGCTCTAATTTTAGTTTGCCGGCTTCGGCAAAGCTTTTTTCAGGACCTACTGCGGTTGCATCTACACTTGAAGCGTTCTGGATGAGGTTGTGGAAACTGCTGGAGAGGGTTATCGGATTCGGTTTGACCTGAATGGGTTGAGAGTTCCAGGCTTTAATTACTTCAAGTGAGACCACCGCCAGGAGCATAAAATAAAAACATTGGACACATACGCTGGTGCTCCTAAATAAGGATTGGACTAACTTCATTAAGTCAAAATGCTTCGAATTCATTACGCCGCAAATTCATCCTAGACGAAGTATTTCCTGAGTCGCCAGCGCATTACGACGATCACGAATACACTCATCCGGAAAGAAAACATTGGGTGGATTTCGCATACTGTGTATGGGATTTCGAGACGACGTCGAACCCATGCGCTCATCAGTCATCCGCTCGTCAGTCATGCGTTCGTCAGTCATCCGCTCGTCGGTCATGCGCTCGTCGGTCATGCGTTCGTCGGTCATGCGCTCGTCGGTCATCCGTTCGTCGGTCATGCGTTCGTCGGTCATACGTTCGTCAGTCATGCGTTCGTCGGTCATACGTTCGTCAGTCATGCGTTCGTCGGTCATGCGCTCGTCGGTCATACGCTCATCAGTCATACGGATTGACGTCAACCTTGTTTCGACGGCGGCGTTGATGGCCGCGCTCAATTTGCCCTTGCCATCGAAACCGCGCGGGTAGCGACGTGTCAAAAGCGTGTAGGTTCTAAGAAAACTGCCCCATCCGCCACTGGGTGAATCTCTTATGAAATCGAGATTCCAGTAACTGCCCGCAACTTGCGACCATGGGAAATACAGCGACACTCCGTACGAATACTGATAAGCAGCGCCGTAATAACATGACTTCAGTACAAACTCAGAACTAACAAATTCCTTTACTTGGCGACACTGCCTGGCAACTGCACCTGTTCGTACGCGACTCTCCAAACAATCGCAAAAGTCATAAAGGTCGACGAATTGTTCTCCATTGTAGGATTGAGCTTCCCAGTGAGCTAAGACTAGTGAATCCTGAAACGGACCACTCCTATAAGAATGAGAATCGCCTTTGGACTTTCTGTTTTCAAACTCCGCAGCCAACTCTTTCTCCATAACTCGCGCGAACTTGTCGACTAACCTACGGAGCTCTTCAACTTTGTTCACATTCAACGCCGACTGGGACACCGACAATCCTGCGATCCAATAATTTGAGTAGTAGTTGACGTATTCCTCCACAATAGCCGCGGCCGCTTCGGCCGCCAGAGTTTTTCTCTTACGACCTTTTGGTGCAACAAAGTCTTTGCGCAGTCGCTCGAGAATCTGCCGGTAGGGCCAACCTGAAGCCGGACTAAAGCTTTCACACCCTACAACTATTTCCGCCAATCCTCTCATCTCGTAACATATTTCGCCCATGCTCATCAGGCAATTGTCCATTCCCACGATATCGATCGGCTGGCCATTGCGGTCTTGTCGCACTCGCTTGAACACCTGCTTTAGTTCATTGAACGTCAACGAGCCGGCGGAGCTTGCGTCCTTTAGCAAGTAATCGCGTTCGGTTCCTCCCGCGTGTCCTGAGAGAACAACCACATAGTGGTCTGCGGGGTATTCCTCGAGGCAAAAACTGATGAAGTTATATAACGTGATCGGCGAACCAGTGTCAGTATCGTCAGTGATTACTTCATCCAACCTCGACGACCCAGTCAAATTCGCATTCTCCAGTGCGATATTTCTAAATTTTCTACCAACTCTTCGCTCTGTAGCGAGTCGGCTTGCATTCTGGCTCTCCTCCTTGAAGTGCACTTCACCAACTTTTTTGTCATAGCTGGCCTGGTCAATGATGTCGTCAAACAGCGTGCTGTTGCGACCGTTCCTGTTAATTACATAGCGATGCGTTGGTAAATACGGATCGCTTGGATCAAACTGCGCAATAACGTTGATTTGTTTACCTGGTGCCGCCTTCTTCATCTCCGTCAAGGCGAACATACATTCTGTGGTGAGATTGTTGTCGCCCGCGAGGTAAACCATTACTGTCCATGCAGCTTTTTTCTTTGCCATACAACTGACCTCCATTGGGAGCGGAACTGAGTACTTTCAGAACCTGGGGTCTGAATGCTATTGCTGGAAGAGAGCCTCGAAAAAACTGAGGCGAAACAACTGGAAACTATCCTCGGAATCTACCTTGGTTTTGAGTTCAGATCAGGTATATAGCGAGAAAACTCCGAAGGGTCGTAAGGACGTCAGATAAACCTCATGACGCGGAGAGAGTTAGCGTATCCAGCGAAGTGTTGTCAACCACAAACTGCGCAGTTTGAAAATTTGTGACGACTTAGTGGTTCGATCAATGCACAAGTTTCGTCGAATAGAGGATGCCGTACATAGCATCTTTGTGACGCTCAAAGTCTTTGCCTTGAGTCGCGAGCATTAAGTTGACGAATTGCACTTGGCCAGCAAACTTTCGGTAAGCCATCCACTGCAGTCGCCGACTGTCGTCAGGCTTCTCAGGGTTTGACTCGCGGAACTGAACGCCCTTTAGCCCGTCAATCTCTACCCACTTCAATTCGTCAACCTCGCCATTCTTGGCTCTGGTTTTCGCGCCATCGTAAAAGGCCTTGATGCTTGCATCTGTCGGAAAGTTCTCATCCATTGGCGAGATATTGACGATCAGAGTGGCTGCGTCTGAGCCGCCTGGCGAGCGCCACACAAACATCTTCGATTCGTTTGAAGCCTCAGTCCACTTCGGCGGGACAGTCCAGGACATGCCCTGTTGGTCCCACTTTATCTCCTGGCCGCCAGCTAGCGCAGCAGTTTGGGCAGCAGTCGGCGCACCATGTTCTGCTGAGGCTCCACTGTCCGTTGAACTCGAGCTTGAACCCGGGGAATTGGAAGTCGACTTTCCCTGCTTGAATCTGTTTGAAAGGTTACATAGCGACAAAGCAAATCCAATAACGAGTACAACCAAAATGTGTTTCATAGACAAACCCCGTAAAAATGTTTGACAGAACCGAGGCGCTTCTATGCCAAAAGCACCCGGCAAGTCAAATCATTGGTCATATATCATTTGACATTTTTCATTTGTCATTTTTGGGGGCATAGTCTTTGGTCTTGCGCCTTTGGTCTTAAACACTAAGTGAGCCCATCCCTCCCAAAAATGATAAATGATAAATGTCAAATGATATATGACCAATGATTTTGATCAGACCAAGGCCGACCAATTATTACTAACTACCGCCGGTCCGTGCTATCCTATTGCACTTCCCTCTTAACCCCCTCTCAGTTTAACTCGCTGCAACAGAGCGAACCTTTTGGGGAGTGTCTAATATGAAAACTGCCGACGTAACACCGCCGGTCCTTATCCTTGTGTTAGTTACATCAATCCTGGCTGCACTAATGGGTGGTTGCGCACGTGCGCCAGAGGCTAATGCCAATCTGAACACCAATATCAGTACCAATGCCAACGTTGCCGTTGCAAACACCAATCTATCAAATGTGCCCATTTCGACGATCGCCGCAAAAGAACCTGAGAAGTATAAAGCCACTCTTGTTTTCACCGCGGAGACCGAAGGCGGAGACAAGGCGATTGGGATTCCGACGTTGTCCGCCGAAGTAGCGCGTAATGGTGATGACAGACGTCTTTCGTTTAAGCTGCCGGACGGATCGGATTTAATCTATCTCGATCACGCAGGCACTCCCTATGCTATCGCTCCAGCTCGGAAGCAGTATGCAGAGCTGACTCCAGAGGCCACTGGGTTTCAAATTCACAAGCTAATGACGCCGGGCCAATTGGTTTCCTATTTAGACAAACTGCAGGGCATCGAGTTGGTCGGCGAGGAGTCAGTCAATGGCAGAACAGCTCTGAAATACCGCTACTCGCGAACGGATAAGACAACAACTTCCGCAGGGGAAGTGAAAACCGAATCGTTTGTCTTCGTTGATAAGGAAACCGGCCTGCCACTGCGAGCTGAGCTTTTCGGTGAGGCTAGTGGTAATGTTCAAGGCGTAAAGGGCGCCAAGATTATCGCCGAGATGCGCGACATAACTACAAATGTGGATCCGAGCATGTTCGAAGTGCCGGCAGGTCTGAACAAGGTTCCGGAAGCTCAGGTGAGAGCACAAGTCAACGCGGTCACAAATACAGTCGCAGCCGTATTGAGAACGCTCTTGATGAACATGAACTCCGCATCCAGCGCAACGTCGCCGTCACCAAGTTCGACAGCGACCAGTTCGCCTTTGCCGAGCCCAACAAAATGAAGGAGCAGAAATGAAATACGTTGTCATACTCCTCCTGGGAGCACTTCTTGGCGGTGGAGCCGCAGTGTTTTTCTTAGGCGCGCCCCGAGCGAGATTGGCTCCCGGCGTGACCGTTCAAGCGCCTGACAAAGGGGGAGATCCGCCAGCAACGGTAGTCATCGCTCTTGAGCAAGGTTTTGTAGATGCCGTGCTGGCAACAACGTTCTCCGGGTTAGGAACTCCCACGTTTCATTTGGGAAGCACGACCGGAGAAGGGACCAATCAAGTGATGCCTGCTGCTCTTCAGGGTGGTTGTTCAAACACGATCACCCTTCTCCCTGAAGGAAGTGGCGTTAAGACGGGCGTGCAATTTCGCAATGGCAGCGTTTCTGCTCCGATGGCGTTTACCGGTAGCTACAATCTAGGTGGCTGTATCCAGTTCAAAGGGTGGGCACAAACCAGCATTACTCTGTCGTTCGATCAAGACAAGCAAACGGTATACGGTCACGTCAACGTAGAGGGCGTAAACCTCGAAGGCGTGAATCCGATTGCGAACAACTTCGTCACTGTCTTTGTGCAAGGCGCAATTAATCAGCGCGTGAACCCGCTGATTCTCGTTAGTGAGCAGCAACTATCGTTGATGATTCCGGTTAAAGCAAGTAATGGAACTGTGAAGGCAAGAGCGAAAGATGTGCGCGCGGAAGTACTCGACGGCTCGTTAAAGCTGCATCTGACTTATGAATTCAGTGGGGTAAGAGGCGAGGCTGCTCCAGCGGGGTAAACTGAAGGCGAGAGAATCGTTCGGTCAAAAGCAGAATCATTGGTCATATATCATTTGACATTTTCCATTTTTCATTTGGGCCCCTCCGGGATTCGACGAGCTAGAAGGTTTGAAAAATGACAAATGACAAATGATATATGACTAATGATTCGATTTTCCGCCTCAGCTTTTCATTCCGACGTCTGTATGCCCAACGCCATAGCGAAAAGTTAGCTCGCCACCGAGCCAACCTGAAATACTAATCAAGATCACGCCTACCAACGATATCAGGAAAGGGATCGTCAGGCGCCGGCCAACCAGGTGACTGTAATTTTCCAGTCGTAAGAAAAGGCTAATGGCAAACACTACGAGCGCTGCGATGTTAAGGCGAGCATGCCAGTTTGCAACCTTCTTAACTTCACCATTTTTGATCGAGAGCCAGTCGATGATGCCGGGAATTGCTGCCGCAACGGCTCCCAAACAGCCGGCCGCAAGCATGAACTTCGAGATCACCAGCAGAGTCGGATATCGAATGAAATAAAACAAGAGATCAACTGCAAATGAGGTGGACCAAAGGGCAAGCGGAAACGGAATGAGCATCGGATGGATCGGATGGCCGCCGATGCTGGCATTGCTAGCCATAAAACACCCCTTTCGAGAGTCGCGGGTTTGGTTGAATGATGCCTAACTCAAAGTGGGGATTGCTGTTTGGTATTGATCTGTTCCGTATTCTGCTCGCGATCGGTGGGATGGTCAAGACTCATGGACCGATCTGGTATTCTAACGAGGACCAGGCAGTATCAGTTTTGTAGTCTTTGGTTTCAGTTCTGAATTAGTTGCCGCAGACAGAAAGACATTAATGTTCTGCTTCAAATGACAAATGATATATGACCAATGATTCTACGTTATGGCCCAATGAATCTTCGCATTAACCCGGCGCAGAGGCCACCCCCGAAACCTCTGCGAGTGCCCGTTGACGCGCGAAATGCTCTGCAATTTCTTCCGCAGTTTTGCGACCAACAAACGGCGTCAACTCCGAGACGCTGGCTCGCGAGATTCGTTGTATGGATCCAAAGTGTCGCAACAATCTGCCCTTGCGTTTGTCACCAACTCCGGGGATGGCTGTAAGTTCTGAAGTGAAGTCGCGTAACTCACGACGTTTACGATGATACGTGACCGCATAACGATGCGTCTCGTCGCGAACCATCTGCAATAAGCGAAGAATTAGCGAGTGAGAGTCAAGATAAATGGGATCATCCTCGCGCCCCTTCATTAGGAGATACGCAACTTCGTTATGACGTTGAGGCGGTTTGACGATACCAACCATCGGTATTGCTTCCAAACCTATCTCACTCATCGACTCTGCCGCGGCATTCAGTTGGGCCTTCCCGCCGTCGATCATTATCAAATCCGGTAGCGGCTTTCCTTCCTCGAGCAACCTCTTGTAGCGTCGAGTCACAACTTCGCGCATTGAAGCAACATCGTTTGCTCCTTCGACACTTCTAATTCGGAATTTACGGTATTCAGAACGATTCATCTTGCCGTTGTCGCACACAACCATGCCCGCGACGTTCTCGGCGCCTTGGATATGCGAGATGTCGAAAGATTCGATACGTGAAGGAAAGTGTGGCAGCTCTAAAGTTTCCTGCAACTCTTCGAGCACTCGTTTCATGTCAGGCTTCAGAACGCGGAATCTCTGCTCGAATGCAAGCTTGGCGTTTTTGTCGACCAGGTCAATCATGTCTCGCTTCTCGCCGCGCTGTGGATCGCAAATCTTTACTCGCCGGCCCTTACGCTTGGTTAACGCTTTCTCAAGTAGTTCGCGGTCCGCGAAATCAACCGGCACATAAATTTCCCGTGGCACATAATCTGAAGCGTAATACTGAGCGAGCACATCACTGAGAAACTCAGCAGGATCAAATCCATCGTGCGGCAGGTCCTCCCAGAAAAACTCTCGTCGGCCGACAATGTTCCCTTCGCGCATCGTAAAGAGCTGCAGAGCCAGTCGCTGTCCTTCCCGGTAGTAGCCAAAAATATCCACATCGCTTTCGGAAGTAGTCGCCATCTTCTGTTGTTCGGAGAGTCGGACTACAGTTTTGCGAAGGTCTCGATACTTGGCTGCCAATTCGTAACGCTGATCGTCGGAAGCCTCGACCATACGTTGCTCGAGCGTGTCTGCAAGTTCTCGATTACGACCTTCGAGAAGCAAGCGTACATCGCGCACTGCTTCCTGATACTGTTCGGGAGTACAGAGTCCCTTCACGCATGGTCCAAGACAGCGTTTGATGTGATACTCAAGGCACGGGCGGGGCGCCTTGCCATCAATCTCGATATCACAAGTGCGCAACTGAAAGGTGCGGTTAATGACGTCGATCGTTCGGCGCGCCAGGCTGGCCGGCAGAAAGGGACCAAAATAGAGTGCACCGTCCTTTTGAATCCTGCGAGTAATAACTACTTTCGGAAACGGCTCATTGATCGTTAATTTCAGGTGAGGATATGACTTATCGTCCTGCAGTTTAATGTTGTAGCGCGGCTTGTGCTGTTTGACGAGGGTCGCCTCAAGAATTAAGGCCTCGACCTCATTGTCAGTTACGATGAACTCCAGGTCAGCGATCTGTCCTACTAACGCATCTGTCTTTCGGTCAAACGGTCGAGCTCTAAAGTAAGAACGGACGCGACTACGAAGGTTCTTCGCCTTACCGACGTAGATCACCTTTCCCGCGACATCTTTGTGCATATAGACGCCGGGCGAGGGGGGGACTTCTTTGAGTTTTTCCTCTAAGGGCACAGTTCTGGGAGCTCCTAGTCAATTTTAGCCTACCGCAAAAGCGAAACCGAATCTGCAGGAACTTTGGGAACCTTCAGCCCCGGAGAGGAGGCAAGCGGCCCATACAGGGATCTCACCAGAATAGGACAGTTGGGAAGGGCGCAAGCGGACCATACAGGGATCTCTCACCAGAATAGGACAGTTGGGAAGGGGCAAGGACGGCACAGAAGAATCATTTTCCATATGACATTTGACGTTTTTCATTTGTTATTTTGAAGAAGGGTCGTTGCTACTTTCCTGGAGCATGATTCCGCCTTGGCTTTAATGAAAAATCTCAAATGTCAAATGTCATATGGAAAATGATTCTTCTGTGCGGCGCTTGCCCCCTTCCAAACTGTCCTATCCTTGTGAGGTTCTTGAAGTGCCCCCTTCCAAACTGTCCTATCCTTGTGAGGTTCTTGAAATGCTCGCCACTTCCAACTGTCCCACACTGTTCTGTCAAATCTACCGTGAACACTTCAGATGCTCGAATGCTAAACTCACTTTGCTCGCGGATCCCTGTTTGCTTATAACGCGTTCCCGATGGAGTTTCCTTTTACTCTGCCTACAAACAAGCCGTTCGACGCAGTCGGCTTCGGCCTGAATGCTGTTGATCACCTGATCGTTGTTCCGGAATATCCTCCTTTTGATACGAAAATGCGGCTGCTCGAACACAAGCAGTCCGCTGGTGGTCAAACGGCGACAGCAATGGTCGCATTACGCAGGCTTGGTCTGAAAACAGCTTACGCTGGTCGTTTCGGATCAGATGCGGAAGGTCACTTCGGTTTGGCCACGCTAAAAGAGGATGGAGTCAATGTTGACTTTGCAGAGGTCGTTGAAGAGGCCACAAATCAGATAGCTTTCATCACTATCGACGCTGCTAGCGGCGAGCGCACCATAGTCTGGGATCGTGACGATCGACTTGCTTACAAACCGGAAGATGCTCCCGTTAAATTCGGCTCAATGGGTCGCGTGCTGCACCTGGACGCTCATGATCCACCCGCGTGCGCCCGCGTCGCCGAGGCGGCAAAAGCGACCGGCACCGTTGTGTCCGCTGATATCGACAACATCTACGAGGGACTGCCCAACCTGCTTCCTCACATCGATATCTTGATAGGTTCAAAGGAATTTCCGCACCGTGTAACTGGCATTGCTGATGAGCGTGCGTCGCTCGTCGAGTTAAAAGCTCGATTTGGTTGTGCGCTGGTTGGCATGACCATGGGTGTTGCCGGAGCTTTGGTCTATTGCAAAGGTGTCTTTCTTGAATCAACGGCCTTTCGAGCACCCGGAGGTTGTCGCGACACGACTGGCGCCGGCGACGCATTTCGCGGTGGCTTTTTATATGGATTGCTGGCGGGCAAAGACATTGAAACAAGCATGAAGTTTGGTAATGCCGTAGCAGCAATGAAGTGTAGTGCGTTGGGTGCGCGATCCGGCTTACCTTCGACCGAACAACTTGAAGACTTTCTCGAGAAGGAAACCGGGATTCGGTGTTGGTGACGGTTTATTCGTGGGCCAATAGCTTTCAGTCGACCATCCTTGCTACAAGATTATCCCTGTGAGAGCATACATTTCCGAGTCACAAGAAGCACAAAGAGCACAAGAGATAGGGTCCGGAAGTGAGGTTTTTGGCTCTTCTAATTGTTTTGTGAGCTCTGAACCTTTTCCCGGCGAATTCAAAAAATGATTAGTCCAATACCGAGTCACAAGAAGCACAAAGAGCACAAGAGATAGGGTTCGGAAGTGAGGTTTTTGGCTCTTCTAATTGTTTTGTGAGCTCTGAACCTTTTCGCGGCGAATTCAAAACTGATGATTAGTCTCAACACTCGATGACCACACCTTCCATTTCAAAAAGTCGTCATGTGTCTCAGAAGGCGAGCTCGTTTACTGAGTCCGTAATTCGGGAGATGACTCGCGAGGCATTGAAGTATGGAGCCGTGAATTTGTCGCAAGGCTTCCCGGATTTTCCCGCACCTGACGATATCAAGCAGAAGGCGATCGAGGCGATTCAGAAAGACATAAATCAATACGCAATCACATGGGGTTCAAAGGAATTTCGAGATGCGATTGCTTTAAAGACGCGAAGCTATTTGGGACTCGACGTTGATCCGGAAACCGAAATCACAGTTACTTGCGGTTCCACCGAAGGCATGATCGCCGCGATGATGGCCACGGTTGACCCCGGAGACGAGGTCATCGTTTTCGAACCGTATTATGAGAACTATGCTCCTGACGCAATCCTTTCTGATGCGCGGCCGCGATATGTTCCACTTCGCGCTCCGGAATGGAATTTCAATCGCGACGAATTGAGAGCAACCTTCAACGAGAGGACTAAAGCAATCATCGTTTGCAATCCCAATAACCCTACGGGCAAAGTTTTCAGCCGCGACGAGATGGAGTTCATTGCGGGCCTCTGCCAGGAGTTCGATGCGCTTTGCTTCACTGATGAAATTTACGAGCACATTGTTTATCCAAAAGACGGCGCCGACATCCGACACATTTCGATGGCCCAAATCCACGGCATGAGAGAACGCACCGTGGTGGTCAATTCAATGTCAAAGACTTACTCCGTAACTGGCTGGCGCGTCGGCTACTGCATTGCCCCGCCGGAAATTACCAGCGGCATTCGCAAAGTCCACGACTTTCTGACCGTCGGCGCAGCAGCTCCCCTTCAGGCTGCCGGTGCCTACGCTTTGTCGCTTAGTCAGGAGTATTACGATAAGTTGCAAGCCGACTATCGTGCGCGTCGGGATCTGCTATTGCCAGTGTTGCAAGAGACCGGGTTCCAAACATTTGTTCCTGACGGCGCCTACTACATCATGACCGACATTTCGGCTTTTGGATTCTCCGACGATGTCGAGTTTACGCGGCATCTAATTCGAGATGTCGGTGTCGCGTGCGTACCGGGTTCGAGTTTTTACAGTGTTCCATCGCGTGGGGCACAACAGGTCAGGTTTTGCTTCTGCAAGAGGGATGAGACGCTTAATCAGGCGGCGGAGCGCTTGGGGAAGTTACAATCACGCCTTTAGGTTATTAACATTTTGACTCCGGCGAAATGAACAGACGCTCCGCACCGATATTGATCTGCGCTCTCGTTTTTTTCTTTTCAACTATTGTTGCCTACGCCCAGCACCTGGCCGATCCCGAATTCAATACCAAAGTCGAACGTCCAGCCTATTCTAAAACCGCGCCTCGCGTTATGTTTGATGAAGCGCACAATAACTTCCACACGACTTCAGGTCGTTACAAACCTTTCGCCGATCTTCTGGCGAACGACGGCTATCACCTTGTTGTTAACCACCAGCCGTTCACAAAGAAATCGCTTGAAAGCTTCAAGGTCCTTGTCATTGTCAACGCGTTAGCGGAGGACATAGACGAGGAGGGCGCCGACCAACCAGCTTTTACAGACGAAGAATCGAATGCTGTGCGCGATTGGGTTCGCGGCGGCGGAGCATTACTTCTTATTGCCGACCCTAAACCCTTCGGCGCAGCGGCGACAATGCTGGCAAAGCAGTTCGGAGTGGAGATGACGGGACACTTCGCTCAGGACGATGCGAACTCCGCGGAGAAATTTCATTCGAGTCGTATTGTTTACTCCGAAGAGAACCACTTGCTACAGGACCATCCCATACTTCAAGGACGCGACAATAGTGAAAAGATAAAGCGAGTAATTGTCTTCTCGGGCCAATCGCTAAAAGGGCCACAAGAGAGCGTCGCGTTCTTGAAACTTTCAGACTCAGCGACTGACTCGCTTACCGCCGATTTCTCAAACACATCGGACCGAGTCTCAGCAAACGGGTTGGCGCAGGGTATTGCCCTGAGATTTGGCGGCGGACGAGTGGTGGTGCTGGCCGAAGCGGATATGCTTTCCGCACTTCTCGGTAACCCTCCCGAAAAAGAGCCGATCGGCATGAACTATCCTGGCGTCGACAACAAGCAGTTGACATTGAATATCATGCACTGGTTGTCGGGCGTGTTGAAATAGCGAAGGCTTAGATCTGGTCGGTTTCATCAAGAAGGGGTGTCGTATTCTCGGTAACACTAGGCTGTGAGACCATTTCTCTTGTGGGATAAGAAACGTCAATTAATCTGGATGGCAGGAGGGCTCATTATCGGCACTTACATCGCCTATTCCGACGCGCGTCTGGATGACGGCACGTTTGTTCCGAGCTTCTTTATTTTCATGGAGAGTTTGGTTCTTTTGATCATGGCAGGACTGTTTTATTTCTACTCGCGTAAGTGAGGGGGAGAATTGCGGAAATGCGGAAATCCGGAATTGCGAAATTTAGAGCCGCGACCATCAAAGCAAAATTCGCAATTCGCAATTCCGCAATTCTAATTAGGCTGTTGCATCGATTTTGCTCGTACTGTGATTCCCTGATTCCCCAGGACAAGCAAACTTCTCGCCTGGCCAAAAGGCGCGTTCGACGGAACGTAGGAAAGAACGTAACGATTCTTTCGCAGTTCGTCGCAGATTCCCTTGGCCGCTTCTGAAGTTTGCTCGATTGAGAAAATCTGCCCGCCTGTCCCCTCAGCCAACTTGTCGATCACAACTTTCGGTTTGGGTACGTCTCTACGAATCGCACCCCGCGTTCGATCTACTGCCTGCACGGCATAGACCATTATGTTCTCGGTCTGCAGTTCAGCGAGAGTCCGATCGAATGTCGCCTTACTTCCACGGTCCAAGCCATCACTTATCACCACGATGATCCGCTTCTGTCCCTGTAAAGGGCGGAGCGCCTCTTCAACCACGGCCCGGATTGCGTCAAAGAGGTGCGGTTGTCCCTTTTTTCGAAACAACTTAAGCGACGACTCAATTGATTTGGCATCGTCGGTCCAATCCGAAACTATTTCCGCCTGCTCGTCATAGCCGACGATGAGTAGTTTGTCACCTTCGTAGATTTCGTAAGCAAACTCGCGCGCCGCTTGTTCGAGCTTGTCGACGTCGGCTCGAATTGTTAGTGAATTGTCGAC
The DNA here is from genome assembly GCA_046725195.1 of Acidobacteriota bacterium. GTDB lineage: Bacteria > Acidobacteriota > Blastocatellia > Pyrinomonadales > Pyrinomonadaceae > PSRF01. Next base: position 13,636 of record JBKOYD010000076.1, read on the forward strand.
GAGCAATACGATACGGGCTGGTGAAGGGTCAAGGGTGAAGTTGCGAATCAATTGCTCAACGCCATTGTCGTAGACCGCAACTTCCTTACTCGTAATTGGTGAGGTTCGATTGTCGTCGCGCTTTGCGACAACACCTACCATCACGCCCCCAGTGCTGCTGGCGTGTGGCCGATTGCCTGACTGACCGATGATCGCTCCTGCCAGGAACGACAATACAAGCACAGTGAGTAGCAGTTGAAAGTAGATTTTTCGTCCGATGACCGCTGGTTCTAACGACCTTAAGGCGCGCATTTTCGAACTGCAGCTCAATCGCCGCCGGATGTTTTAGGAGGTGAAGCCTTCTCGGAGGTTTTTTTAGCCGGCGAGCTGTCCTTAGCTTTCTTCTCAGTTTTCTTTTCGGGTGCTGGTTCGGATTCCGACTTTTCGCCTTTCGTTGCCTTCCCTGCGTAATCGGTCACATACCAGCCGGAGCCTTTGAATTGAATTGCCGGTGCCGAAATCTTCCTCTCTAAGCGTCCGCCGCACTTACGGCACTTCGATGGAGGCTTGTCACTTACCTTTTGAAAGACCTCAATGTGTGATTTGCACTTTCGACATTCATATTCGTAAATGGGCATTTATCAGTTCAGCTCCGTTCTCGGGATTACCAGTTTTGATTATAAGGGCCAGTGACGGAATTGCGAAATTTCACTTGGACTCTTGGCTGTCGGATCAAACGAAAATTCCGGATTTTCGCAATTCCGCAATTCGCAATTCCGTCAGGCTTCGACTATGATCGGTGGCACCTGAGAGCAGAGCTCAGTCTCCGCCACGAAGGTTTCTCTTTGCCGAACAATGTCTAACACCGCTCAATCTCTTTCATTAGAACGCAAGATCAAAATGCACGAAGCGCGCGAAGGGATCATCAATCGCCTCGCAATGACGCTGCCCCGCGCTATCAATCTCGACCGCTTTTTGAACGTAATAGTTTCCGAGCTGGGGCGTATGATGAACGTCGATCGCTGTGACGTTATTCAGCTAACATCGGCCAGCGAGTTACGCATCAGTCACGAGTGGCGAGCGTCACACGATGTGCCCTCCAGCCTCGGAACCGTCATTCCGCTCGACCTAAAACAACTCTCAGAGCACGTCGACATAAGGAAACCGATTCGACTGGATGATACTGCCGCCGCAGGTCTCGACCAGAAAGTACGATTTCTCGCCGCTAGTCTCGGCACTCGCTCATTACTCGTGGTGCCAGTAACCCTAAGTGACGACGTTCTGGGGTTGGTTGGGCTGCATACAACACGCACTCCACGTGAGTGGCTTGACGACGAAGTTTCGTTTCTCCAATCAATCGCAGGACAGATAGCGATCGGCTATCAATACACGCGTCTCTACACAGACAAAGAACGCGAAGCTGAGACAAAGCGTGCACTGCTGTCGATCGCCAATGCGTTGAATGCTCGTTCAGATTTTCGCGAGGTCTCGTCGCTCGTCCTGGAACGCGCTATAGCGCTCGTCGGTGCAGACTATTCTGCGCTCGGCGTACTCGATCCCGCCGGCAGTCGTATTAGTTTGGCCGCGTTCAAGGCTGCACCGCATGCGGCAATCGATTCTGTCCGCGGCCTATTCGACACCCACGGCCAGTCGCTGGACGTTACGGCCTTCCCAGCGATGGTTGAGGTTCTCGCCCAGGGAAAAACCTTGCGGCTTCTAGAGACCGACCTGCCATTTCCATTCCGGCTTATGTTCAACTCCGTACTTGGCGGGCGCGCCGCGCTAGTCTCTCCCGTACGCGTTGGCGGCCAGACGTTTGGTCTACTTGGTTTAGTTTGGAGTGAAGCACGAGAGGGTTTTCAGGATCATGAAGTGGCCCTGGTCGAGGGCATCGCGGATCAGATTGGTACTGCACTCGAACGTGATCAGTTGTCGGCCGAAATTATGCATCTGCGCAGCGCTCTTCACGAACGGTATGGTGAAGAGAGAATCATCGGTCAAACACCCGCTATCCGTCGGGCGATCGAGCTTGCTTTGAGCGTTGCTGATACGCAAACTACGGTGCTCCTCGAGGGCGAGTCGGGCACGGGTAAAGAGTTGCTTGCGAACCTCATTCACTACAATTCAGGAAGAGAAGATCAACCATATGTAAAACTGAATTGCGGTGCTATTCCAGAGACGCTCCTCGAATCGGAACTGTTCGGTCACGAAAAGGGCGCCTTTACGGATGCGCGAGCACTACGTCGCGGGAGGTTCGAAGAGGCGAATGGCGGCACGCTGTTTCTAGATGAAGTCGGAGAAATGAGTCTGTCGGCCCAGGTTCGACTGCTGCGAGTCTTGCAGGATGGTGAATTCACACGCGTCGGAGGTAGCGAAGTGATAAAAACTGACGTTCGGGTCGTAGCTGCATCAAATGTCGACTTGAAACGCGCAGTGGAACTCGGGGGTTTCAGACAAGACCTTTTCTACCGGCTCTCAGTATTTCCGATTACGCTTCCGCCACTGCGCGAGCGTCCTGAGGATATCCATCCATTAGTGATTCACTTCCTTGAACACTATAAGCAGAAAACCGGCCGCTACATTTCTGGCATCTCCAAAGACGCGCTGCAGGCGTTGATTACTTACGACTGGCCCGGCAATGTGCGAGAACTCGAGAATGCTGTCGAGCGTGCTGTGATCATTGCTTCCGGACGTCAGATCGAGTTGGAGGATTTGCCTGAGGCGATTAGCAAGGTTGCGCTTCTGGAACGTGATCGAATTAAGGTCGAGCGTGCTAAGGCGGCCAGCGAAGGTCGCACCACGACTTTTGAGGTCACTGTTCCTTCGTCGATGGAAGAGATTGAGCGCCAGGCAATAGAGGCGACGCTTGATTACACGGACGGAGACAAGTCTCACGCAGCTCGTGCACTGGGCATTGGTCGAAAAACCCTTTATCGGAAGCTCGAGCAGTACAACGGCAACCCTAAGCCGGAGCAGTAGGCAGGCGGCAGGAGCAGGTGGCAGGGTAAGACAATCATTTGTCATATATCATTTGACATTTTTCATTTGTCATTTTGAGAAAGGGTCATTGGTCTTCGGGGCTTCGGTTCAGGCTTAGGTCTTGGAACAGAAGAGTCGCCGCTAGGGTAGGTTCAAAGGCCAAAGTCCCAAGACCTTTCCTCAAATGACAAATGAGAAATGTCAAATGATATATGACCAATGATTGTCTTCCTGCGGCCTGCTGCTGTCTGCCTCCTGCTCCTACATTGTGGTCCTGCGCCTGGCTTCATTGCCTCCCCTCTCGGGCATTTGCTATAGTCCAAGGTCGTAATATTCCCTCGTAATTTTTACCAAACCAGCGAAGTAATGGGGCTTCGCTCTCAAAAAGAAAGGACCCAGAAAATGGGACACGACGATTATCGGAGAGACAGCGGAGACAGCATCTCGACTCGACTAACTTATCTGCTTATTGGCGGCGGCATTGGGGCTATTCTAGCCCTCCTTTTTGCTCCCAAGTCAGGTGAGGAGCTTCGTGGCGACATCGCCGATGCAACACGAAAAGGAATAGACCGCTCGCGTGAAGCGGCTCAACAACTGGGCGACCGCGCCGGCGAATACTACGAAGCCACTCGTGAGCGCGCCTCTGAGCTCTATTCCCAAGCAGCCGGAAAAGTGAGCGAGGTGGCCCAAACAGCACGTGAAGCAGCGTCGCGGCAAACTGGAACTGTTGCAGCAGCGATCGACGCTGGTAAGAAGGCTTACCAGGAAGAGAAACGGAAGACGGAAATGTCCGGCCGTATTGAAGCTGCGCCCAACTATGGCGAGAAAGCGAACTGAGACATTGCCAAATTGTTGATTGGCGATTGGCGATTTTGGAACACTTTTCTAATTGGCAATTGGCAATCGGAAATCGGCAATTGAGCATTGCATGACTTTTCCCGCGCTGCAAATGAGTCCCAACGATCCGATGTTCTGGGTTATGGTCGTTATCGCGGTCTCCTTTATCGTGATTGCGATCGCCATGGTCGCGATAGCTATTTACGTGAATCGCGCTGTGACGTCGGTTGGACGATTGGAGCAGAAGACAGAACCGCTGATCGAACGACTTACCGTAATGAGCGAGCAGGGCAAGCAGATCGCCGTTCAGGGTAGACTGATTGCAGAACAGTTCAATGCCGTTTCGGGCCACCTTTCCACTGCTACGCTTCATTTCTCAGACTCGCTCGCAATCATTAAGAGTGAAGTTAGTGAACTGAAAGCGCTAGTGAGCGATACTGCAGTGGAGGCTCGCGACAAAGTCGAGTTGGTCAGCCGCACTATTGATCGAACCAACAAGCAGGTGGCTTTAACAACCGACTTCATTCAGACGAAAGTCATAGAGCCCGCCAGGGAGTTGGCAGCGATTATGGCGGGCTTCCGCCGCGGCCTCGAGGTCCTTGTTGCGCCAGTGCCGAAGCCCATAAACCAGACTTACGCTGAGGATGAGATGTTTATCGGTTGATCTAAAACGCAAAGAGCGGAATTGAAGGACCCGAACCATCGCATCCTAAATGGTTCGGGTTTTTTCTATTCCAGGTTTTTCGCCTTAATGCTTTGATTGATAACTACGATTGAAAAACACAAGTCGTGGAAAAATTTAACGATTAAAGACGAAAGGCCGAAGACCAAAGACCTCGAATTCGTAATTCGCGATTCCCTTGTTACTATGGAATAAACCTATGTCCACAGAAACCCCACTTGACCTGAAGAAGACCGTCAATCTGCCGAAGACAGGCTTTTCTCAGAAGGCAAACCTGACGCAAAGCGAGCCTAATCGTTTGCAGAAATGGGCTGATCTTGATCTGTACAACTTAATCCGTCGCGCACGGGCGGGCGCACAGAAGTTCATCCTTCACGATGGCCCACCCTACGCTAATGCCGATATCCATCTGGGCACGGCGATGAATAAGATCCTGAAGGACTTTATCGTCAAATCTCGCACCATGATGGGCTACGACGCGCCTTACGTTCCCGGGTACGACTGCCATGGTTTGCCAATCGAGCAGCACGTTGAAAGAGCACTCGAGAAACAGGGAAAGAAGAAGAGCGACCTTAGCGTCGAAAGTTTCCGCAGGGCTTGTCGCGAACACGCTGAGAATGCTCTCAAGAGTCAAACGCGCGACTTCAAACGACTCGGGATACTCGGTGAGTGGGACGATCCTTACCTCACAATGTCGAACCACTACGAAGCGGAGACGGCACGTATGTTTGCCCGCTTCGTCGAGCGGGGTTTCGTCTACAAAGGCGCTAGACCTGTTTACTGGTGCATCAAAGATCAAACTGCACTTGCAGAAGCTGAGGTTGAATATCATCAGCACACGAGTCCTTCGGTCTACGTCAAGTTTCCGCTGCGAAGCGACCCCGCAACGATCGACCCGGCACTAGCGGGACGCAAAGTGTTCGTACTGATCTGGACAACGACGCCATGGACGCTGCCGGCAAATTTAGGTATCGCAGTTCATCCTGACTTTGAGTATTCGGCATTTGAACACGGAGATGAGGTTTACATAGTCGCAAGCGAGTTGGTAGAGGCTGTGGCGGCAAAGTGCGACTTAGGTGGGCGCGACGCTAACGGCGAAAGAGTAACACCGAAAGTTCTCGCCCGTTTTGCGGGTTCAAAATTAGACCGGCTCGAGTGCGGTCATGCCTGGCTCAATCGCACATCGCTGATAATGGTTGGTGAGCACGTCACACTTGGCGGCGAAGCGGATGCGGAGACTGAACTTGATGTCAAAGACGCTGAGAAAAAACCGGCTGATAGCAAAGCCGGAACTGGCGCAGTTCACACGGCGCCGGGCCATGGTCACGACGACTTCGTGATCGGAAAGCGCTATGGCCTGGAGATCTATTGTCCAGTCGACAACGCAGGACGCTTTACACCGGACGTAGAATACTTCGCCGGCCAACGCGTGTTCGAAGCGAATGATGAAATTGTTGAATTCATGCGCGAACGTGGTGTGCTGCTTTTCACTGAAAGGTACGAGCATCGCTATCCACACTGTTGGCGTTGTAAGAATCCGGTGATTTTTCGAGCCACACCTCAATGGTTCATTGCGATGGACCAGGCACACAGGGATTTGGTGGAGAAAGATGAAGACGGCCGCGATCGAACCAACTTCACAGATAACTTACCGGAGACTGCGTCGTTGCGAGGAGCGGCGCTGCAGGAGATAGAGCGTGTCAACTGGATACCGTCGTGGGGGTTCGATCGCATGCGCAACATGCTGAAAGGTCGTCCTGATTGGTGTGTCTCGCGGCAGCGCGTTTGGGGAGTTTCTATTCCTGTCTTCTACTGTGCCAAATGCAATGAGGCTGTTGCCGATCCTGCAGTGATCAATCATGTCGCCGATATTTTCGAACGCGAATCCGGCGACGCCTGGTACACCCGCGATGCTCGCGACTTATTGCCGCCGGGATACACATGCAAAGGCTGCGGAGCGAGCGACTGGACAAAAGAAACTGACATTCTCGACGTGTGGTTCGACAGCGGCGTCTCGTCAATTGCTGTATTGGAAAATCGTGAGGGCTTGCACTGGCCGGCCGATGTTTACCTGGAAGGTGGCGATCAGTTCCGCGGGTGGTTCAATTCGTCGTTGATGGTTGGTGTGGCGGCCCATGATCGGGCGCCCTATAAAAATGTGATCACGCACGGCTGGACGCTTGACGCGCAGGGCCGAGCGATGCACAAGTCTGCCGGAAACGCCGTCGAACCAGAAAAGGTAATAAAGCAATCGGGTGCCGAGATCATTCGACTGTGGTGTGCATCCTCAAATTACTTCGACGATATGCGCGCTTCAGACGAAATACTCCAGCGCGTGACGGACGGATATCGCAAGCTTCGTAATACGGCGCGGTTTGCGCTCGGAAATCTTTATGGCTTCGATCCGGTTAATGATACCGTTCATTATGGAGAGATGGAGGAGATTGATCGTTGGGCCCTCGCCGAACTTAACGTTGTCATCGACAAAGTGCTGAAGGCTTACGAAACGTTCGAGTTTCACTCCGTGTTCCATGCTTTGTATAGCTTTGCGACGATAACGCTCTCTGCGCGTTACTTTGACATCATCAAAGATCGACTTTACACCTACGCGCCGCGCAATAAAGCGCGTCGTTCAGCTCAGACGGCACTGTTAACTATTGGAGATGCGCTCGCACGCATGTTGGCTCCGATACTCGTGTTTACAGCGGACGAAATCTGGGAAAACCTGCCTGGTAGACCGGAGTCTACCTCAGTTCACCTGGCTGAATTCCCAGCCGCGAGTGTCGATAAGCAAGACGATTTGCTCGCGAATTGGGGTCGACTGTTTGAGATTCGGGATGAAGTGCTGCGGGCACTGGAGGAAGCCCGGATTGCCAAGCAGATTGGCAGCTCTCTTGAAGCAAAGGTAACGCTGGAGGCGTCAGGCGACACGTTGAAGTTGCTCCAAAACCACCGCAATGACCTGCGCTACCTGTTCATTGTGTCGCAGGTGGAGCTCGTTGAAGCAGAAGGAAACACAGCCGTTTCGATTACCGTATCACCGGCTGACGGCGAGAAGTGCGAACGATGTTGGAACTATTCTACGCTGGTTGGTGCGTCGGCGCTTTATCCAACCATATGCGAGCGTTGTGTCGCGGCTCTGGAGGAAATTGAGCGCCAAGCGTCATCATGACATTGAGCATCCAATGGCCGGCGCATTAAAGCTGCCACGATTTATGAGATGGACGAAGTTCAGCCGATAAACAATCTAAGATCGCGTTTCGCTTGGCGGGCCGGCTATTTGCTGGCTGCTTTCGGACTTTATATGGCTGACCAGGCTTCTAAGGCGTGGGCAGTTAAAGCACTTCGTCTTGGCGATGACCGCGTGTTAATTCCGGGGATTCTCGATTTCATTTATACCGAGAATTCGGGTGTCGCATTTGGTCAGTTGCAGGAAGGTGGAGCTTTCGGACGTTGGTTCTTCGTAATACTTGCCGCCACAGCAGCGATAGCGGTGCTCTATTACTTCCTGCGCACGCCGCGCAATGACGATCGCGTTCTTGGGGCCTGTGCGCTGCTCCTTGCGGGTATTTTCGGCAATCTTACAGACCGTGCACGGCTCGGTTACGTCGTCGACTTTATTGTGTTGCATGCAGGTAAGTATCATTGGCCCACGTTCAATATCGCTGATGCAAGTATCACTATAGGAGCGTTATTGTTAGCGTACGATTTGGTTTTTAGTCGCAGGAAGCAGGAAAGTTCTTAGTGCTTGCTTTGTACTTTGTGCTTTAAGTACTAAGTAAGCACAAACACAAAGACCAAGACCTAAAGCCAAAGACCACTTCCACATGTACCCAGAACTTTTCCACATCGGCAACTTCCCAGTTAACACCTACGGAGTGTTCCTCGCAGTCGCATTTCTGTGCGCGATTCTGATTACTGTAAAACTCGCCGCGCGCGATGGCCTGCCTTCCGAAAGAATCTATGACCTCAGTTTGTGGATGTTACTCTCATCGCTGATTGGCTCGAAGATCTTGATGCTCTTCACTGAGCCCGAGTATCGCGATCACCCATTACAGTTGCTTTCGCTGGATTTCTTGCGCTCCGGCGGAGTCTTTTACGGTGGACTCATCGGGGCCGTAGTGACCGGCTATTTCCTCATGAAACGCTATCAGCTGCCATGGTGGAAAACCGCCGATGCCTGCGCGCCTGGAATCGCGATCGGTAATTTCTTTGGAAGGCAAGGATGTTTTGCTGCTGGCTGTTGCTGGGGCAAGCCGACTTCGCTTCCCTGGGGCGTGAAGTTTACTGAGTTAGGTCATGAAATCACGGGCGTGCCTACTAACACCTATTTGCACCCAACACAGCTTTACGAATCGTTCGCGATGCTGATCGCGTTCGTGTTTCTGCTCTGGCTACACAAGCGCAAACGATTTAGTGGACAAGTGATTCTAGCGTACGCTTTGCTGTATTCGGTCGTTCGATTTGCGATCGAGTTTGTCCGCGATGATCCGCGCGGAGACATCCTTGGTTTGACTACCTTGACAGGTCTTTCGACGTCGCAGCTGATTAGCTTAGTGGTGGGCGTGGGCGCACTAATCTTATTGATAGTTCGTTGGCGACGGGCTCAAGTAAGCGAGAAAGCCGAAGGTTTCATAGCCTCGGGCGCACGAGCATAGCACGCACTGGGGACCAGAATCGATTCCGTTACTTTCTTAGTGTTATGAGGATTCTTGCTTCATTATTTAGTGCTGTCGTGTTGCTCCTGGTGGGACTGGATAACCCGCCTTTATCCAATTCTCAGACTGGCGACGGTTCGTTGCTTCTCAATGCCGAAAAACACTTACGGAATCTGAAACAATTGACCTTCGGCGGTGAAAATGCTGAGGCTTACTTTTCAGCCGACGGCAAGCAATTGATCTTTCAGTCGACTCGCGACGGCCGTGGTTGCGATCAGATCTATACGATGAACGTCGACGGGTCGAAGGTTAAGATGATCTCCACTGGTGATGGTCGTACCACCTGTTCGTACATTTTCCCCGGCGCAAAGCGGGTTCTTTATTCCTCAACACACTTGGGCAACAAAGAATGCCCACCACGGCCAGACTTTTCGCAAGGCTACGTTTGGGCTGTTTATCCAAGCTTCGACATTTTTACTGCGAAGCCGGATGGCAGTGATCTAAAGCAGCTTACTGACACACCTGGCTACGACGCTGAAACAACAATTACCCTGGATGGTAAGAAACTTGTATTTACTTCGATGCGAGGCGGCGACCTGGATATCTACACAATGGATGCCGACGGTAAGAACGTACGACAATTAACAAAGGAGTTGGGCTACGATGGCGGTCCGTTTTGGTCCTACGACGGCAAGCAGATCGTCTATCGTGCATACCACCCGGAAACTGACAAACTGAAAGCTGACTATCTGAACCTGTTAAAGCAAAACCTGATTCGCCCAACGACGCTCGAGATCTGGGTTATGAATGCCGATGGTTCAAACAAACGGCCAGTGACCCGCAACGGCAAGGCGAATTTTGGTCCTTACTTTTTTCCTGACGGCAAACGAATAATCTTTGCTTCCAACATGGACGATCCAAAGGGCAGGAATTTCGATCTCTACAAAATCAACATCGACGGTACAGGACTGGAGCGAATCACTTTTAACGAAACGTTTGATGGATTCCCGATGTTCTCGCCTGACGGAAAGAAGATTGCGTTTGCGTCCAATCGCAACGCAGCCAAACAAGGAGACACAAATATCTTCATCGCCGATTGGGTGGATTGATCTCCGATATGCTTTATCGAATCAATCTCAATGGCGCCAACCATGAAAATCAAGCGAATACCTTCCATACTCATCACCCTTTTCCTCGCGATCGTTGTGATCGCGCAGCAACAAGCTGCGACGCAGGTCGAGCCCAGCGCCGCGCGACTCCGACAACACATCACTTATCTCGCTTCCGACGCTCTTGACGGCCGACGCACAGGAACTGCTGGCGCCAACGACGCCGCACGCTACATAGCAGGCGAGTTCTCGCGCATCGGTCTACGTCCAGCGATTCAAAAGGCGGGTGCGTCGAGAAAACTGAGCGTGGCGATGTCGCAATACCTCCAATCATTCCCTTACGTCTCAGGAGTTGACCTCGGTGAGAAAAACAGATTCGACTTCACCGGTTCAACTACACAGCGCGCGAGTATTGAGAAGTTGACCCTGGGTGAAGAATGGATGCCACTTGGTTTTGCCTCAAATGGGCAAGTAAGTGGTTCGATGATCTTTGTTGGGTTTGGTATCACCGCAGCCGAGTTGAACTACAACGACTACGCTGGCCTTAACGCGTCTGGACAAATTGTGCTCGCACTGTCCGGAACGCCTGATGGCGATAATCCGCATGGACAGTTTACGCGTTATGACGATGTGCGATGGAAAGCCATAGCCGCGCGGAATGCGGGCGCTAAAGCTCTCGTAGTTATTGCGCGGGAGTCGAACTTCAAGGAGACCCGTCTTTCCACTCTTCGCTATGACAATCTTTCCGGTGATACCGGCGTGCCGGTCGTTGTCGTGTCACAACAGGCATTAAACAAACTGGTGGTTCAACCGACCTTGACCGATATGCAGCGGCTTGCCGTCGCCAGGCAACAATCGACTGTGGCCACGATCGCTGGTCCTTTCGGAATAGAAATCGACGTTGTTCGCAAGGAAGTACCTGCCTACAACGTGATTGGTGTACTCGAGGGTTCCGATACAAAACTTAAGAACGAAGCCATCATCATCGGCGCACACTACGATCATCTCGGTCGCGGTGGCGAAGGAAGCCTCGCTCCACGTTCGGGCGAGATACATCACGGTGCGGACGATAACGCCTCCGGGACTGCAGGAGTACTCGAATTGGCTCGAGTCTTAACTCAGCAACGGCCCAGACCGAAGCGCACGATCATCTTCATGGCTTTCAGTGGTGAAGAAGAGGGCCTGCTCGGCTCAAATTACTACGTCAACCATCCACTAACGCCACTCGCGAACACTGTCGCAATGATTAATATGGACATGATTGGGAGGATGAAGGATCGTCGATTGATTATTGGCGGCGTGGGTACTGCGATGGAATGGCGTCAAATAATCCAGTCGGGCAATGCTGCACAGGCCCTGACAGTCACAGCTAACGCGGGGAAAGCACCAGGCAATGGACTACCTATAGTCGTCTCAGCCAACGGAAGACCGATCGTTACTGTGGATTCGACGAAAACCTTCGAGCTGACGCTGACTGAAGACGGCTTTGGGCCAAGTGATCACTCTTCGTTTTATGCCAAGCGGATTCCAGTCCTATTTTTCTGGACCGGAACGCACGGCGATTATCACAAACCCTCCGACACGTTCGATAAGATTAACTATGAGGACGAGGCGCGCATACTCGGTCTGATTGCGCGAATCGTGCGCGGCATCGACGGAAACGACCAGCGACTCTCCTACACGACCGCAAAAAGTGATGCTACTCCGCGGACCGGCGGTTTTCGTGTTTACCTGGGAACGATACCCAACTCTGCCGATAGTAACGACGGTTTATTGCTTGATGGAGTGCGTGATGATTCTCCGGCAGCAAGAGCAGGTTTGAGGGCTGGCGATAAGATCGTGAAGATAGGAACGCGCGACGTGAAAAACGTCTATGACTATACGTACGCGCTGGGTGAAATGAAGGCCGGTGAGGAATACGTAATTGAAATTATGCGTGGGACAGACAGGCTTTCTCTAAAGATCAAGCCTGAAGCGAGAAAATAGTGATAAGTGATAAAGATGAGTGATGAGATCGGTGATCGAGATTGGCGTCCTGCGCGTCAATATCCTTCACTTATCAGTCATCACTCATCAGAATGTTTATTACCAGCGAGGTTCGCGTTCAAAACGATCGTTGTCACGATCACGGCCACCTCCGCCGTAACCGCCCCGACCGCCACCACGTCCTCCACCATAACCGCCGCGTCCTCCGCCGCCACGGTCCGTTCTGGGTTTAGCTTCATTGACGGTTAAATTGCGGCCGCCAAAATCCTTGCCATTGAAAGCCTCGATCGCTGCTGCTGCCTCCTCGGGGGTTGCCATTTCCACAAAAGCAAAGCCGCGTGATCGCCCTGTTTCTCGATCTTCAATCACCGAAGCTGATTCCACTGTTCCTACTGCCGCGAAAGCCTCGCGCAGTTCCTCGCTTGTAGTACGAAACGAGAGATTTCCAACGTAAAGTTTTGTAGCCATTCTTAACTATCCTTAAGGGTTGAAGGGAAGCGCGGGCTTGCTGGAATTCGCTGATCTAGTTCGGGGGAGACTACCGATACTTTCTGCGAGCTGCGACGCACCCGGTGCTCTAAATCTCGAGAGCGGCTTCTAACAAGTTGACAACTGCCTCACTCTCTATTCAGCCGAACCTCGTCGCTTTACGATCACGGACAGGCGCAATCACCATTGATGCGCGGAGAGCAGGTATCTGTTAGGAAAAGTATGCAGGAGCGCTTTGAAACGCGTCAAGGACAATTTCGGATAAATTAGTGTGGTTACGGGGACCTAAGCTTAGTTGCCGAAAATGCACGGGAAAACCCTTTGAGTCCTCAACAAGTCGCCCACAGGCCACAAACAACGTGAGTCGGTAGTATGTGCAGTAATAACGATCCTGGCCCGCAGCGTATTCAACTCGAGACCCAAAAGAAAGAAACCTGCGAAGCAAAAGACACCTTTTCCCGTTCCAACACACTGTCCACGGGTGGTGGTGTTTTGAAAAAACGACTACCACTTAAAGCCATAGTCGATTGCCCGTTTTCGTGCTTTGCCTTACTATTCCCTGCTTCTCTTGTTCAACAAAAATCATTCTGAAAGGCACGGAATAATGTCGAATCGTATCCCTATCACTGTCGCGAATGGCGACGGCATTGGGCCCGAAATCATGGCGGCTACACTCCGCATTCTGGAAGCTGCCGCGGCCCCACTCGAAATCGAGACTATTGATATTGGTGAGAAGGTCTATCTCGCCGGAAACTCATCAGGTATCGAACCGAGTAGTTGGGAGTCGTTGCGACGAACCAAGGTCTTTCTAAAGGCGCCGATTACAACGCCACAAGGCGGCGGCTACAAGAGCCTGAACGTGACGGTTAGGAAGGTGCTGGGCCTTTACGCCAACGTGCGTCCTTGCGTTTCGTATCATCCATTTGTCGAGACAAAGCATCCGGTGATGGACGTTGTTGTGGTGCGCGAAAATGAGGAGGACCTCTACGCGGGTATTGAGCATAGACAGACCAATCAAGTCGTTCAGTGTCTGAAACTCATTTCGCGGCCTGGTTCAGAAAAGATCGTTCGCTACGCCTTTGAATATGCCCGTCGCAACAATCGTAAGAAAGTCACCTGCTTCACCAAAGACAACATAATGAAGCTGACTGATGGTCTGTTTCACAAAGTCTTTGACGAGATCGCAAAGGAGTATACAGACATCGAAAACGAGCATTGGATTGTCGACATCGGGGCTGCGAAATTGGCTGACACGCCGGAGGCTTTCGACGTAGTAGTGATGCCGAACTTATACGGTGATGTCCTTTCCGATGTAGCAGCACAGATTGCCGGCTCAGTTGGACTGGCAGGTTCAGCAAACATCGGGGAGCATGTTTCGATGTTTGAAGCGATCCACGGTTCTGCTCCTCGACGTGCCGGACAGAATCTCGCCAATCCATCAGGATTACTTCTGGGTGCCGTAATGATGCTTGTTCACCTTGGGCTAAGCGACACAGCGGAACGCGTTCACAACGCATGGCTGCGAACACTCGAGGACGGCATCCACACGTACGACGTCTACGACGAGGGAGTCAGCAAACAAAAAGTCGGAACCAAAGAATTCTCCGACGCGGTCATTGAACGTTTGGGCCAGATGCCGCAAATTCTCAAGCCTCGGAAATACAAGAAAGCAGACGATGCCCGCGCAGCAGGTGCGAGTAGGAGCGTTAGCAAACCGGCGCCGCAGAAGGAACTCGTTGGCGTTGACGTCTTTCTGGACTGGACAAAAGGCTCCCCAAATGATCTTGGCGACACACTTAGCAAGCTCAGCGGAGATGGAGTCAAGCTAACCATGATCAGCAATCGAGGTGTGAAAGTTTGGCCGGGCGGTCACGCTGAAACTTTTTGTTCCGATCATTGGCGTTGTCGTTTTCTCGCCCAGGACAGTGGTGCAGTCTCACATGCGCAGGTAATTGCGTTGCTCGGTCGCGTTGCCGGTGCTGGCTACGATTTCATCAAGACTGAGAACCTGTATAACTTTGATGGTGAGCGAGGGTTTTCGCTGGACCAGGGGGAGTAGAATTGCGAATTTCGAATTGCTTAACACGAGTGTCGCAGGAGAGGAATATTAATGGCGAAGAAAGCAGTAAACTTAAAAAGTACTAAAGGTTCTAAAATTCGCAATCCGCAATCCGCAATCCGCAATTCCCAATCTCGCAATTCGCAATCGGCAATAAGCAATACTCTTGTTGCCGTGATTATGGGCAGTCAATCAGATTGGGACACTATGCGGTACGCTGACGAAACGCTTACTCAATTTGGCGTCGCCCATGAATGTCGTGTTATCTCAGCCCATAGATCTCCTTCGCTGGCAGCCGAGTTCGGGTCGGCCGCCGAATCACGCGGTCTTGAAGTAGTTATAGCTGCCGCGGGCGGTGCTGCTCACCTTGCAGGTGTACTCGCTGCACATACGACATTGCCGGTCCTGGGCGTACCAATGCGCAGTGATGCGCTAAATGGCCTCGATTCACTTCTTGCTACGGTCCAGATGCCGGGTGGTATTCCCGTGGGGACGTTGGCCATTGGCAAGCCTGGCGCAGTCAACGCTGCTCTCTTCGCGGTCGCAATCCTCGCCAACAGTCGACCTGCCTTACGCAAAAAGCTGCACGAGTTTCGGGAAGCGCAGGAGACCAAGATCCGGGAAACGATGCTCACTTAAGTCCACGCCCTTCGTTGTCTTGAATTTACAAACCCTTTAGAGGACAATGCCTTCAATGTAATGCGCTGCCCAGAGCACGTCCCGTATCCGGGAGCCTCTCTGTTTCAAGTTTCTTCCTTTCCCGCAGACTCGAAGGACTCCATTGAACATGATCGGCCAGACGGTTTCTCATTATCGAATTATCGAAACACTGGGCGAAGGCGGCATGGGTATCGTCTACCTGGCCGAAGACAAGCATCTCGGTAGACGAGTTGCAATCAAGTTCCTCACGTCTACCGATCGCCACTATCGAGCCCGCTTTATTCGCGAAGCTCGGGCGGTTTCGGCTCTCAATCATCCAAACATTGCCACGGTTCACGATTACGGTGAATCAGACTCCGGACAGCCGTTTATCGTGATGGAGTTTGTTAAAGGGAAGTCACTGAGCGAACTACTGGAAGAAGGTCTCACGCTTCGGAGATCAGTCGAAATCGTCTCCTCGATAGCCGATGCATTGCGAGAGGCCCATGAGCAAGGGATTGTACATCGCGACATCAAACCTTCGAACATTCTTGTCAACGAGCGCGGCCAGGTAAAAGTACTCGACTTTGGTTTGGTCAAACACCTTTTTGAGCCACCCACGACAGGTGTAGATCTCGACGCGGAAACAATTTACTCAACTCATACTCGTAGCAATGTCATTGTCGGAACCCCACTTTATCTCTCACCGGAGCAGGCGACAGGAAAGGAGATCGACGGGCGCAGCGACCTGTTTGCACTTGGCGCGTTACTCTATGAATGCCTGACAGGTCAGTCGGCATTTTCAGGATCGAGCCTTCTAGAAATAGGTGCTCAGATCATTCACGTTTCTCCGCCACCGCCGTCTCACATAAATCCGCAGGTAACACCCGAACTAGATCGAATTACGCTCAAAGCGCTGGAGAAGAAAGTTGAGACACGCTATCAGTCTGCCGCAGATTTGCTGAGAGATTTGAAAGTTGTTGGATCAGCGCTCAGTGACAATGGAACGCCCGTCTCAAGTAAGACCGCGAAGAAGACTCCGCCAGATTGGACAAGACCTACTGGTGCAATTGCAACTCTAACTACTTCACTTCGGCGAGAACGCTTTTCACTGAACGCAGTAATCGCGGTTATTGTGTTTACCGTCCTGACTATTTGGGCTGTTGTCCACTGGTGGCCACGTTCTTATTACCAACCGTCTCAGGCAGCTCTTGGTTGGTATCAGCGAGGAACGGAAGGACTGCGAAATGGTGCTTATTACCAGGCAAGTAAAGCTCTGGAACAGGCTATTGCGATAGACGGTAACTACGCCCTCGCCCACGCGCGTCTCGCACAAGCGTGGGGCGAATTGGATTACACGGAAAAAGCAAAAGACGAGCTGTTGGCCACAGACCGATCCTCACTTTCACCTGTCGATTCGCTTTATCTCGACGCCATCACTGCAACTGTGCGGCGCGACTTTAATAACGCTGTCAAAGCTTATACCAATATCGCAAACTTCTCGCCGGATGATCCGCAGGTTTACATCGACCTGGGGTACGCCTATGAGAACAACGGCGATGTCGATAAGGCACTGGAAAACTATCTCAAATCCATCTCGACTAATCAGGGAACATACGCAACTGCTTACCTTCGTGCCGGCATTGTTTACAACCGCAAGCAGGATACGGCGAAGGCGACTGACTTTTTTAGCAGGGCAGAACAGTTGTTTACGGCTGAGTCCAATAACGAAGGGGTGAACGAAGTTCGTCGTCAACGCGGCGTTCTCTTTAGAGAGAAAGGCAAATATGACGAGGCCAAAACTCAGTTTCAGCAGTCGCTCGATTTAGCCCGCGCGCTCGGTAACGAGGCACAACAAATCAACGCCTTGATCGAGTTGAGCTACCTCGAGTCGACTCGAGGGTCGACAGCTGAAAGCGAAAAGTATGCTGAACAGGCCGTCAATCTTGCTCAGTCGAAAAATCTCGAGAACCTTGCTGCCGGTGGTCTCCGCGAACTGGGCAATTCGTTTTTGAAGCGGGGCGATTATGGAAACGCCGAGAAGTACTATAAGCAGGCAATTGAGTTCGCGCGGGCCAACAAAGGACGACGTCAAGAGAACCAGGCACTCTCAAACCTCGGCGGTTTGTATATTCAAACACTGCGCATCGATGAAGGTCTGGCACTGGTTCAGCAAGCGCTGAGCTACTTCCAGCAGAATAACTATCCACGTAATGCGTCCTTTTGCTTGACGCAGATCGCACGTGCGAACCGGCGCAAGGGTGATTTTAGCGCCGCGCTGCAAGCCTTAAACCAGAAGCTGGAAATTGCACGGCAGAGTGGTAACCAGCCAGCAATTGCAGACTCTTATGTAGAAACAGGAGGGTTATTGTTTGAGCAGGAGAATCTGATCGAGGCCCAGGACTGCTACACCAAAGCACATGACATCTACGTCTCTGTTGGAAACAAACTGCTATCGGCCTATACCGAAGCAAATCAGGCAAATATCTTGTGGCGCCTGGGTCGCTACGATGAGGCCCGAAAAACATTGACTGAAGTCTCCACGGTTGCCAGTCAACCTGAAACCCAGTTCAAACAACTAATCCCAGCGCTTCGACTCGTGTCAGCCCAGATCGCACTGAGCGAACGAAACTTCGCGGAAGCAAAAGCGAAAAGCACTGAAGCGATTAACATGGCAGGCAAAGACTATCCCGATGTTGCTATCGAAGCGACATTGATTCTGGGTTTATCAAAGGCGCTTTCGGGCAACGGCAGAGGTGGAGAAAAGCTTTGCGAAGACGCTGTCCGCGCAGCAAAGGCAGCCGGTGATGTTGCGCTGATTTCACGCGCAATGTTGGCCCAGGCTGAGGCGACTTTACAGCACGATCCCCGGTCAGCGTCGAGCCTCGCGACGCAGGCCCAGGAAAGATTTGCGAATGGCGTACAACTCGAATCCGAATGGCGCGCCTGGCTAATCGCGGCTCGCGCCAGTTCTCAGTTAGGTGATAGGGACAAGGCTTTCGAACAATTGAATCGAGCCAAGGACGCACGCTCACAACTACGCGAAAAGTGGGGTAAGGAAGCTTTTGATGGTTACGATTCGCGGCCTGACATTCAGGCTACTAAGAGCTGGGTCGAAAGACTTAGCTAACTCCAAAACAACACCAAGGAGGTAATTGAAGATGAACGAAGAGAGAGAACCAAATTCTGAAGAAGCCATCGATCCGCCGGTAACTGATGGTGGTGGTACCAAGGCTGCAGTGAGAATCGATGCTCCGAATGACGAAGCAGGTGCAGAGAAAGCTATTGACCCACCGTCCAGCGATGGTGGAACCTAATTGGCGCTCTTAACTGACAGGAGCGATCTACGGCTCTTGTCGCACGAACTGCGTCACTTGGGGGACAACTCTTAGTGTGCCTGCGACGCTTTTTTCTATAGGAAAGACAGATATTCAAAAGCTTCTGCCTACCTGGGGATTTTTGACTGTTTTTCCAAAACTCCATTGCGCCTAACTACACTTGCTCATATACTGCGCGCGCTTTGGATGCCGAGAAGCCCGCGCATTTGTTTTCAGAACTTCATCGAAGTCGTTTGTCCTCGCGCAGATGATTTCTTCACCCCTGAAAGGAGACAACTATGTTAGGGATTTTGCTTACTCTCGCTATGGCACTGGGCGGAGTAGCCACCGCATCAGATCCACCAACTGGCGGCGGTAGTGGCGGCGGCGGCAATCAATCAATTGCAGGCGATGGTGTTTCTACTAACGCCGTCGATCCGCCTGAAAATCAGGGCGGCGGAAAAGCTGTTGATCCACCAGACAATCAGGGTGGTGGCTAATAAACCTTCACATGCGCCACTTGGTAGATCTTCATATGATTCGCCGGGTGGCGCATGTCTTTCTTCGTCGCAGAGCGACGTTTGAGTTTAGCCTGGCGTTTTAACGGAACAAGGTTCTTGTCTGTCCCTCGTCGCGCAACGATGGTTGAAATTCAATTGTCGCTACGCGACGGTACATTCTTACTTGCGTTCTCGACGTTGAAACGCCGGGCTAAACTCAAACGTCGCTCTGCGACGAAGACCAGCAGACAATTAGAGCCGACGTCGTGTCAGCAATGTAATTACTGCCACAAACAAAGCTGAACCGATGATTGACCAGAGTATCGGAAAACTTCGGTCTCCAATCTGCACAGGAAATAGTTCGGGCAAGTGCATCAAACGCGCCAGCCACAATCCCAGTAGAGCTCCTACGAAGCCCAGCGCAATCGACACCAAACATCCTCCTCTTGAGTACCCCGCAATCGCTTGGCCCAACGCACCACAAACTCCCGCTACTACCAACAATATGATCACATCAAGAATCGTCATTTTTCACCCTCCTACCTGAGCTTTGCATTTCCAGCAATCCACTCGGTCACAACCTGCTTCGGGTCGCGCTTGTTGCCATCAATTTCGTAATTGAGCCGCCTCATATCTTCCGTGGAGATGGCGTTATCAAGCTTCTCCAGGACGTCTTTTAGAACCGGTATTCGCGTCAAAGAGTCTCGTCTTACGAGATAAACTGCTTCGTATGGGGGGAAATAGTGACGGTCGTCAGCAAGCTGAAAGAGATCAAGCTTGGCGATCCGACCTTCAGTTGAGTTGCCCGCGATCAAGTCGATCTGATGTGCAGCAAGTGCGATGTAAGTCAGCGACAGATCCATCTCGCGTACTTGGGCGAACCTTAACGCGTAGGCTGATGAAAAACCCGGATAGCCATCTGCGCGAGACATGAAATCCTGACCGAAACCTGCGCGCCACTTTGGTGTATAGGGAACAGAGTCTGAAATTGTTTTTAGATTAAGTTGGCGGGCATCGGCGCCGCGTACCAGGATCGCGAAGGTGTTTTCAAAACCAAGTGGCTCACTGATCTCAACACCAAACTTGGCGGCATATTCCTGTTTGACCTCCTGGTACACCTTTCGAGCATCGCTAATCGGCGTGTGATGAAGAATTGCCGTATAGGAAGTGCCAGTGTACTCCGGGTAGAGATCCAACTTTCCACTGACCAGCGCTTCATGCGGAAGATTTCCTCCTAACTCAAATTGTCGTTCCACTGAGACCCCCCGCGCTTCAAGCAATTGCGCAATCATCTCCGCGAGAAGCGACGACTCCGTGAAGTCCTTTGAGCCGATAACAACATGGCCGCTGGTCGAAGACTTTTCCGTTCCGGCTTGCGACACACGCCAGTTGCCATAAATCCCAAGCAGTACGAGGATAGCGATGAACGCGAGAATGATTTTTTGAATAGCGGATATACGTTGTGCCTTGCCATCGAAACTGAAGCGCTGCTCGAGAAGGCCTAAAGAGAAGTCAGCTGCCAGCGCGAGCATGGCCGCGGCCAGTGCGCCCGAGATTAGGAGATTGTTGTCATACTGTCTTAAACCACGAAAGATATAGACACCTAAGCCACCGGCTCCGACTGCTGCAGCGATAGTGGTAACTCCAACCGCAATGACAGTGGCTACACGAATCCCAGTTACGATTACTCCCATCGCCAAAGGTAGTTCTACTTGCCGCAGGACTTGTCCGTCAGTCATTCCCATCGCCACAGCCGCTTCTCTCACACTTGGCTCAACGCCAAGAATGCCGGTGACCGTATTTCGAATTATGGGCAAAAGGGAATAGAGCACGAGGGCTACGAGTGCCGTGCGTTGTCCTATTCCCCCTATGAGTGGAAGCGGAATAAGAAAGCCAAACAACGCGAGGCTCGGGATTGTCTGCATTACATTTGCCAGACCCAGTACTGGGCCACGTAATGCACGATGGCGCGTAAGGAGAATGCCGGTAGGAACACCGATGCTCACGGCCAACAAGATCGAGACCAGCACAAGACCAAGATGTTGCCAAATCAGTATCAGCAACTCGCCCCAATTCTGTTGAAGAAACTGCCAGAAGTTCATCCGTCTTCTCAAGTTGGATTGTGCGCACCGGCGACGACTTCAAGCGTCTCAAGATACGCGCGGACTTGCGGATTGTCTGAGGCAAGAAAACGGTCAGGCGGTTCGAGTAATAAAAGATGTCCCGCGTGCATTAGGCCGATCCTACTACCTAGTATTAGCGCTTCGCGTACATCGTGAGTGACGAGGATTGCGGTCTTATCCAAACGCCTGGATAGATCGGCAAACTCCCGTTGCAGATCTGCACGAGTTAGCGGGTCAAGTGCGCCGAACGGTTCATCGAGCAACAATAGCGGCGGATCGGCTGCGAGTGCACGAGCGACGCCGACACGCTGTCGTTGTCCGCCGGATAGTTCACGTGGATAACGCTCTGCAAATCGGTCCGGCTCGAGTCCGACGAGACTGAGCAACTCGCGCACACGCTCTCTCGTGCGTACTTCATCCCAGCCTAACAGCGCCGGTACGAGAGCGATATTTCTCTGGATTGTGAAGTGAGGAAAGAGTCCTCCTTCTTGAATCACATAACCAATGTGTCGACGCAAGTCGATCGGGTTCCACTTCGTCGTGGCTTTTCCTTCGACCAGCACTTCACCTGCGGTTGGGACTAACAAGCGGTTGGTGAGTTTCAAAGTGGTCGTCTTGCCGCAGCCTGACTCGCCAAGCAAGACAAGAGTCTCGCCTTTGCCTACAGTCAGGTTTAAATCAGAAATTATGGGAGTGGTGGCAGACGGAAGGGAGAAGCTGACCTGGTGAAACTGGACCAGAACATTATCGGCGACGACATCTTTCATCCGTTGAGTCAGTTTGCCAGCAACAGATTACTGCTAAAGCGTTCCTGCGAATCGAGCCAGACGCGTGAGCATTCGAAGCCGGTAGCTGAGGCCAATTGGGCTATTCCAGCCGTGTCGTACTTGTAGGAGTTTTCAGTATGAATCAACTCTCCCAGGCCAAACTCTACTTCAAGATCGAGCTTGTCGATTCGCACTTTCTGCTCACAAAGGCTTTCGATATAGATCTCGATACGGCCCATCGATTCATTATAAAAAGCCCGATGCCGGAAACCGCGAAGGTTGAAATTGCCACCAAGTTCGCGATTGATTCTTGCCAGCACGTTGAGGTTAAAGGCAGACGTGACACCGAGCGCGTCATTGTAAGCGGCTTCCAAAATTTCCGGATCCTTTTTTAGATCAGCACCGAGCAATAACGCATCGCCTTCCGAGAGCACACTCCGAAGTGCTCTTAGAAACCGCAATGCTCCTTCGAGATTGAAATTGCTGATATTGGAACCCAGGAACAAGGCCATGGTCCGACGTCGAGGCTTCTTGCCAATTTCAGTAAGTCCATCGAAGTAGTCTGCTGCGTAAGCCTCGATTCGAAGTCTCGGATAGGATTGCAAGAGAATCCGGGAACTGCTTTCCAGCGCTGAGGCGGATATGTCTACAGGCATGAACAGCAAATCGGCCTGAGTTCTTAGAAGCGCTTCGATGACGAGACGAGTTTTAGACGCACTTCCGCTCCCCATTTCAACCAAAGTCTTGTGTCCCCCAACCGACGCTGCAATCTCATCGGCATAACGCTCGAGTATCTCGTTCTCAGCGCGCGTCAGATAGTATTCGGGTAACAGGCAGATAGCCTCAAAGAGTTGCGAGCCAAGTTCGTCATAGAAGTATTTTGGCAAGAATCGCTTTGGGTGCGCAGTTAAGCCCTTACGAACATCTTCAGCCAATCCCGTTAGCGGATCACGCTTGACGAGGTTATGAATAAACAGTCGCTGGTCCCTGGCCGGTTCCCTTTGTGCCAACTATGCCTCCTGAATTCTAAGCAGTGATGGCTGCACAATAATTCCTGGGGTTGAATGGGTCTGGCCATGATAGCCGATCACGAGGCGAGTGCTCCAATGAGTTGACGCTTACTTGTGTTGCAAGGCTTCGACTCGGCTTGACCACTTGCGCTTTGGCGGGCAAGATCGGTCGCTGTATGTTGTCGGCTGAATACCCCGCCCAGTTTTCAAGGCGCATTCCATTATTCATGCAATTCCTTTTATTTTTAACGACGTTGGCACTCGTTGCCGGCTTTGGCCCTTCTGCCATCGGTCAAAGTTACAAACAAGAACTCGAGACTCCGGAGAAAGTATCTGTCTCCATAAAGAATCCAGACGGACGGGTGACGATCATTGCTGCGGACGAACAACAAAAGAAAATTTCCCTCGAAGCTAATTCAAGCGGCCTGACGATTGATCCCAGCGACGTGAAGGTGGAGTCAAAGGGAGAGAATATTACGATTAATGTAAGCGGGCGTGGGGAAAAGAATCGAATAGATCTAATAGTGCGGGTTCCGCTGCGCTCGAAGGTTCAAGTTGAGAGTGACGCAGGCGCAGTGGACGTAATTGGCAACCTTGAATCGGCGCTGGTAAAAACCGACACCGGAACTATTCACGCCGATGTGCCACTTGATGCGGTGAAGTTTGACTTCGTTTGGGAGGCAAGTAGACCGCGCTATATGAGCGACGTCGAGTTGCCGTCTGTCAAAGAAAAGGCGGGCGGAGTCTTCAGGCTTTCGGGAAAGCTTGGCGAAAAGGATGCCAGGAAAGAAGAGCGCATTGCTCTGGATTTTCGTACGCAACGCGGCGTGGTTTTGTTGAATGTCGATCCAGCAATGGCGCCGAGCGATCTGCGTGAACGGCCACTTACCGAAGCAGCACGCGCGATAGTGCGGAGCGGCGACAGTCAGCTTGTCGAAGCTATTCGTAAGGTTTCACCTAAGATGTTTGGCGATTACGCAAAGACATTGCCCCCGCCAGAGAAGGAGCCGACGCTGCGCCGAGTCCTGCCACCCGGACAAATAGTGAGCACTGTTGCGCCACAATTGCTGCGGTTCAACGCCAGCGTAACCGATCGAAACGGACGCGCGATCGGAGGCATGCGGGAGTCAGACTTCACCGTCTTTGAAAATGGAGTCGAACGTCGGGTCACAAACGTCGCACCCGCGAATGAGCCTTTCAACCTTGTACTGCTGTTGGACGTGTCGGGCAGCGTCGAGGAGCGAATGGACTTTATTCGTAAGGCCGCGCGTGATTTCTTGCGTACCACGAGCCCTCAGGATCGAATCGCCATAATCAGTTTTCGCGACGACATTAAGGTTATTTCGGATTTCAGCACTGACCGAACGATGCTCTCGCGGAAACTGGACGAGATCGATGCCGGCGGTGGCACTGCACTTTACGACGCTCTGGGATACGTTTTGAGCAGCATGCTTAAACAGCTTCGGGGAGAACGTACAGCTATTGTGGTGATGTCTGACGGCGACGATAACAAATCGTTTGTTCCATTTCCGGCTATTCTCGAAGCGTTGATGGAATCAGGTGCGCTGGTTTACCCGTTGTATGTTCCATCTGGTTTGATTCCGGAATCGAGTGTTCCGAAACCTGAGATAACGATCGACCCCTTGCGGACTCGCTATCTCACACTCACCACACGCGCTGAGGACGAGGGTAAGAAACTCGCTGCTTCCTCCGGTGGCATTTACTATCCGATTCGGCGGTTGGAAGACCTGCAAAAAGCATATAACGAAGTAGTGGCCCAGTTGCGTTCAGCATACACAATTACGTACGCGTCAAACTCAGTCTCGTCTTCTGCACCAAGAGTGCGTGTGCGTACGAACCGCGACGGTGCGTCGATTCGATTGAGCCCGGTCGTGGGGTTGAATACGCCATGAGGCCAAGCGAAACAAATGATAATTCGGCCTAATGCGTTCACTCTGAACCCATTGACTATCGTGATCCGGCCGTAGTAACCAGGCAGTTCCTCACTTTCAGTTGCCTTTTCTCTATTCATCGCTCATCCTTCAACTCCAACATGAACCAGCCTCTCTTCAGCGCTCTCTTCGATGAATCGGAACGACGGCCATTGACCGTCTCGCAGCTCACGAACTCCGTCAGAATCGCAATCGAATCGCGCTTTACGTCCGTGTGGGTGGAAGGGGAAATCTCAAACTTCAAAGCCCATTCATCCGGCCACTGGTATTTCACACTGAAAGATGAAGGCGCACAGTTGCGGGCTAAGTGCTTTCGTTCGACTAACACCCGCATCCGTTTTCGGCCTGCTGATGGTCTGCACGTTCGCGCTCGGGGAAAGCTTTCGATCTATGCGCCAAGCGGCGAGTACGAGCTCGTAGTCGAAACGCTTGATCCGGTTGGTGCAGGAGCGTTGCGAATCGCCTTTGAGCAGTTACGCGATCGACTGCAAGCTGAAGGATTGTTTGCCAAAGAGTTAAAGCGGCCTTTGCCTGTGTTTCCGCGGCGCGTCGGTATTGTTACGTCTCCAACCGGTGCGGCAATTCGCGACATTCTCAACGTCATCTCGCGACGCACGCGGACAGTTCACGTCCTCTTTTCTCCCGCGCGAGTTCAGGGCGAATCGGCTGGCCCAGACATCGCACGGGCGATCCGTTTCATCAATCAATATCACCAACGAGCTCTGCATGATGGTCGTCTCGCCGATATGGTTGACGTGCTCATCGTCGGTCGCGGCGGCGGCTCAACTGAAGATCTTTGGGCGTTTAATCAGGAGGAGGTGGCACGCGCAATACGCAACTCCGTTATTCCGGTAATTTCCGCTGTTGGACACGAGACGGATTTCACAATTGCCGACTTCGCCGCTGACTATCGCGCCGCAACGCCTTCAGCGGCAGCGGAGATAGTCGCAGCACGTGAGGACCAAATTTGCTCGGCTTTGGAGCACCTGGGCAGACAACTTGTGCGGTTGATGCAGTTTAGGATTGTCGATGCGCGATCGAGGATCCATGAACAAGCGTTCTCTCAGGCATTCGATGAAGTGAAAGCGCGCTTGCGAGATGCTCGCGTGGAAGCAAACTCAGCAACACATCAGCTACAGATTCTTATGAGCCAGACGTTGCGACGCGCACAGTCGAGGGCCAACTCCGTCATGAGGAAAATCTCACCGGCTCAATTACAAACATGTGTCGCAAAGGCGCGCCGAAGATTTGAGATCGCGTCGACTGCCTGCAATGGAGCTATCGATACTAGTCTGCAACTGGGCCGGGAACGGTTGGGACTTGCCGCGGCGTCGCTCGACGCACTCTCTCCTCTGGCAGTGTTGCAGCGTGGCTACGCAATAGCGCAGGATGCGTCGGGAAAGCTCTTACGGGATGCCGAATCAGTCGCTGTCGGTGATGAGGTTAGTGTTCGACTAGCTAAGGGAAAGCTGAACGCCCGCGTCGAAGAGGTAGAAAGTTCGACCCAAATGTCCGATAAACTTTAGTTTGTCGCGTGGTGACCACTTGACTGCGACGATAATAAGGTCCTGCGGAGAGGTTCTAATCGAAGGTCTCCGACAAACTAAAGTTCGTCGGACATTTATATGAGCGAAAATGCGCCGATGCGTAATCGTATTGTGATCAACCTTGATTCCCCTGCGAGTCCATCAGCACGCAGGCAATCGCCAGCCCATCGGACGCGACGCTGGCCCAAGGTGTTGGCGATCCTGGCGGCTTTTGTTCTTGTTATCGTTGTGGGGCTCGCAGCGGGTGGTTACCTCTGGTGGCGACATTATCAATCGACCCCGGCATATTCGTTGGCGCTTATTATCGATGCGGCGCAACGAGACGACATGACGGAGTTCCAGAAGCGATTCGATGAGGATGAAATCGCCAAGAATATGATGGCCGCGGTGAGCCAGAAGGCGGCTGGGCGTTACGGCCTTGCAATGAGTGGATCTGTGCAACAGCAAATAGACAAGTTGATGCCCTCATTACTTCCTCGTGTAAAGCAGACTATTCATGAAGAAGTCCTGAAAGAGCTCAAAGAGTTCGCCGGAAAGACACAACCGAAGCCATTCATCGTCGTCGCGCTTGCTGTACCTTCCTTCGTAACGATAACGAGTCAAGGCGACACCGCCAAAGCGTCGGCACTACTGCAAGAGCGCGCGCTCGAGCTTACGATGCGACGTGATGCACAGCGATGGAAGGTGACTGCATTCAATGATGACGTTCTCATCCAACGTGTCGTCGACAGCGTGATGAAGGAGTTTCCTGCAATTGGCGGAATTGACTTGAACATTCCGTTATTGAAAACTGGTCGCAAGCACTCAACTCGCAGAACTAGATAAAGCGCAAAAGGAGTCTCGCTGGGCAAGTTTGACAAATGAAAAATATTGAAGAACAGAGCCGCACGTTTGAAGCCTCGCTTGAAGCCCTTGAACAGATCGTGCAGCAGCTCGAAAGCGGTGACCTGCCCCTTGAGAAGAGCCTTGAGTTGTTCGAGCAGGGAATTCGACTTTCGCGGGAATGCCAGGAGCGGTTAAGCCAGGCTGAACGACGAATCGAGATCTTATTACGCGACAATCAGGGCCGCCCCGTTGTGAGTGCATTCAAGGAACCCAATGAGGTGGCGGATGCAAACGAAGCCGAGGACGAAAATGTCTTCTGACATCGTGATTCAAAACACGCTTGAGCTGGACAGCCTCCTCGCCGGCAGCCGTGCTCTAGTGGACGTAGAGCTCAATAATCTTCTACCGTCGGCTGCTTCCGCGCCAGAAAAAGTCCATCAAGCCATTCGCTGGAGTGTGTTTGCTGGGGGCAAGCGCTTTCGACCCGCGCTCCTACTGGCTACCGGGAGAGCTTTCAACGCTGAGATTGATCTTTTGCTTAAAACCGCTTGCGCGTTTGAGATGATTCATACGTATTCCCTTATTCACGACGACTTGCCGGCTATGGATAACGACGACCTGAGGCGCGGTAGGCCAACCTGTCACGTGCGGTTTGGTGAGGCCACAGCAATACTCGCCGGCGACGCACTTCAGACGTTGGCGTTCCGGACGATTGCGGAGGATGCGGGTTTGAAGGCTGAGACCCGTGTTGCGTTGATCGCGGAATTGGCTCGCGCGGCTGCGACTCCAGATGGAATGGTTGCCGGTCAGGCTCTTGATATGGAGGCCGAAGCACGACAGGTGATTGGCTCGGATCTGGAGGCGATTCACCGGCTTAAAACCGGAGCGTTGATTGTAGCAGCGGCTCGCGCAGGTGCGATCATCGCACACGCCAACCAGGATGAACTTGACGCCGTAACGAGTTATGGGGGGCAACTTGGTTTGCTGTTTCAGATCACAGACGATCTACTCGATGTAACGGCAACGGCAGAAGATTTAGGTAAGACGCCTGGCAAAGACGCTCGATCTCTTAAGGCGACGTATCCAGGTTTATACGGAATCGAAGAAACTCGGGAGGCTGCTGTTAAGGCTCACCGGGCTGCGTGCGACGCGCTAAACAGAATCAACCAACCCACCGACGTCCTGCGCCAAATTGCCAATTTCATTTTGAATCGCACTGGTTAGAGATACCTCGCCGATGCGATAAAGAATCTCAACCAATTCCCAACGCTAACATTTTGGAATTCTTACCGCGGTAGTTTACTCTTCACGCTGAAAGCGTGAAATTTAATAGCCGGGGACAGCGTCCCCGGAAATCTCACAACCCGTCCGACCCTGAAAGGGTCGAACCTCACGAAAGGAAATCAAATGGCACAGACCCTCACAAGTCTACTAGTTCACCTCATCTTCTCCACAAA
Source organism: Acidobacteriota bacterium (assembly GCA_046725195.1). Lineage (GTDB taxonomy): Bacteria > Acidobacteriota > Blastocatellia > Pyrinomonadales > Pyrinomonadaceae > PSRF01. Next base: position 42,551 of record JBKOYD010000076.1, read on the forward strand.
AAATCGAGCTCGATTGATTACTCCTGAAGTCGAACCCGAGTTGTTCGCTTACATTGGTGGAATACTCAAGAACAATCAATCGCGATTGCTGGACGCCGGAGGGACTAGCGACCACGTACACTTGTTGGTCTCTCAATCAAAGAACATTGCTGTGAGTGAATTACTGAAGGACGTAAAGAAAGATAGTTCGTCCTGGATCAAAACCCAGGGACGAGAATTCAGAGACTTTCATTGGCAGGATGGCTATGGAGCCTTTTCGTTCGGAAATCACGATCTGCCCGCGTTGAAGCGCTATGTTGCAACCCAGAAGGAACATCATAAGAAAGAACCTTTTCAGGAGGAGTTGATTCGGCTCCTTGAGGAAAGTGGAATCGAATACGACGAGCGGTACCTTTGGAGGTAGATCGGTTCGACCCTTTCAGGGTCGGCCTTTTTGTTACTGATCCGTGGGCGCTGCCCACGGCTATTGAATTTATCCCCTCCGGGGATAAGAACCGGACGGGGTATCCTTCAATTTAGCAGTCCCACTCACCCAACGAGCCCAGCATTTCGTTGCATCTCCTTCAACGTCTCCGGAATAAAGGAAGTAATCTGATGGCTCTCTTCGCGGCCGTCGGCAAAGGTCTGGTAAAGATTGAAGTCAGGCAAGGAGAGACAACTGAGCGGTGACTGGTGGTTGTAGCCGGTATCCAGTCCTACAGCACTGTGAGAGATGTAAATACCGTGACGACCGAGCCGGCCTCGCAACGGCAACAAAGGCGTTGGCGTATGTCCAAACACGCAAGGCTTGCCGTGGTAGTTCTTATAGAAATCCATGTCTCGCATCCACAACAACGATACCGGCGAACTTTCGCTTGGATGTTTACCCTCATCTAATCCGGCATGAACATAAATCGCATGATCGTCTTCGTAATAGAAAGGTGTTTGCTGCATGAAGTCGAGATGCACAGACGGTATTGCCCGAGCCAGCACTAGTCTCATTTCTTCGAGATCGTTCTCGTTTTGCACGCGCACAGGCTGTCCGGTGTACTGCTCAAACGTGCGTTCCCCGCCTGTAACTGGTGTAAGCCAGATACTGCTGTGTCCCTCAAGAAAGTCCATCAGCATCTGCTCATGATTTCCTCGCAAGCAGATCACTCGTTCCGGATTCTCGCGACTTAGCTTGACGATGTGATCGACACAACCGGGAGCGTCGGCCCCGCGATCGATTAGGTCACCAAGAAAAACAAGCGTGTCCGATTCTGGATCCCGCGGCAGCATGTCGAGGAGGTTGAGAAGCTGCGCACAGCGGCCGTGTATGTCGCCAACCACAAACGTTTTCATTCAGAGTGGTCCCCGGATTTTTCGCGTTGGTCCTTGATGCCCTTCATCAACTCCGCGAAACGTGGATCTTCATGCATGTCTGTCCAGTTGGGATCAGATTCAAACCACTTATAGTTTTCGTTTCCCAAACGAATGGCGGTCTCCAACCATCTCAGTGCTTCAACCTGACGCCCCTGCAACAGATAAGCAGACGCGAGCCAGTAAGATATATCGTAATCGGCTTCAGCTACCAGTCTTACTTTGTGAGTCAACTGTTCATTGGCTTTCGTATGCTGGCCCTGAGCACTCAGGCAGATTGCAAGGATCGGTCTCATGCCGTCCATTTGAGGGTGCCTTTGGAACACTTGTTGAAGAATTCTCGCTGCCGCGTCCACCTCGCCCCGGTAATAGAGGACCCGGGCTCGAAAAACTTTGATCATTGGATGTTCAGGTTCCAGCGCCGCGCCGGCATCAAGTTCGCGTAAAGCCTCTTCATACTGGCGCTGATACATGAAGATTCGCGCGCGGTTATAGCTGGCCAATACGCGTTCGCCGGGGTTCAACCGGACCATGCGATTGTAACTGCGCAACGCCTTGTCATAATCCCCGTCGAGTCGGGCTACTACACCACGAACAAACTGAACACCTGGATCATTCGGGTACTCCTCACGCAACAGCTCCACTTCTGCCCGCGCTTTTTGTTTATGACCTCCAGTAAGGTAGATGAAGACCATATGCATACGCGCTTCGAGCAACTTGGGATCCAGCGCTAAAGCCTTGCGAAAGGCATTCTTTGCTTTTTCGTGATCGCCAGCCTGCCCAAGGCCTTTCAGCACGCGATTGACGTAGCAACTGCCCAGTGCGGAATGCGCCAATGCAAAGTTTGGATCGATTTCAATAGCGCGGCGGAAATGTTCGATTGCAGCGTCTAGATGTTCGCGCTCAATAGTGTGATAAATGAATGTCGCGAGAGAGTCGCGGCCCCTCAAGTACTCTTCTGAAGCGGCCGCATCCGCCGTTGCTCCTTTTCGTAGCTCTCCTTTTTCGTCAGGGCTCAATTCCAGACGCAGGCCCTCCACTATGCGTTGCACAATTGTGTCCTGCACGCCGATGATGTCGCTCGCATCCGCATCGATTCGTTCGCTCCAAAGGATCTCACTCGTTCTCACGTCGAGTAATTGAGCCGTGACTCGGAGTCGTTCGCCCGCGCGTAGGAAGGCGGCGGTAAGAATAGCATCAACACTCAATTCGCGTCCGACGTCAGCGGCATCTACCTGCTTGTTTTGATACTTCACTATTACTGAAGAGGGGCGCACTACCAGGGAACGAACGCGCGCCAACTCGGTAATTGCGGCGTCCGCAAGAGAGAACTGGTAGAAATCAGTCTCGCGATCATTACCGATATTCTTGAACGGAAGGATTGCGACGCTCTTTCGATCACCGTCAGCCAGACTTGTGATGGGACTTTCCTGTGCATCGGAACTTTGTCCGGTCCGTCTTGAGCCTGACGATGAAGATTCAGCACTCCTGACACCAGTCAACCAACGCAGCGCGCGAGTAACAGGACTTCCCGGACTTAAGTGTTTAGGGGCCACAGGGATGCTAGTGTCGTTAATCCCGGGCAACGCTTCAGAGCCCAGCTCGCGAGTCAGGGCGCGAAGGTCATCGGCGAAGTACGATATCTTCTGATATCGATTGCGAGGATCCTTCGCAAGCGCTTTGTCGATAATCTGTTGCAAGCGTGCAGGCACCTGGCCAGGTCTAACTTTTGAAATTGGTGCAGGTTCATCATTTAGTACCGCGTGTCGAACATCGACCGCCGTCTGGCCGCGGAAGGGCCACGATCCAGTTAACATCTCGTATAGCAAAACACCGGTTGAGAAAACATCGGCGCGAGAATCGACGCGATCTCCACGGGCCTGCTCCGGCGCGGCATACGTAGCCGTACCATAGGGAATGCCGACTTCCGTTAATTCGGTGTGGTGAATGCCGGATGTTCGAGCAGCTTCGTCATCGAGAAGTTTCGCGAGACCAAAGTCCAGGACCTTAACCTGTCCCGTGGGTGTGACCATGACATTGCCGGCTTTGATGTCGCGATGGATGATGCCGCGCGCATGAGCCGCCGCTAGTGCATCGGCCGTTTGTAACGCGATAGACAGAGCACTGTCGAGCGACAATGGGCGACCGTTTACCAGCTGTCTTACATTGCGACCTTCGATGTACTGCATCACAATGAAGTGGATCCCATTGATCTCGTTCAGATCAAAGATCGTGCAGATGTTGGGATGATCGAGCGCCGATGCCAAACGTGCTTCGCGCTCGAAACGCTTTAGATTGGCTTCTTTGGCAGTCAACTCGCCAGGCAGAACCTTAATAACAACAGTGCGTCCAAGTTTTGAATCGATGGCTTTATAGACCGTTCCCTGACCGCCCTCGCCGATCTTTTCGAGGATCTTATAATTCCCCAGCGTCGAGCCGATCATTCGTGCTGTCGCGTCCGACAAAGGACTGACTTCTCCTTTACATCACGGCTTCTGAGTTGCGATTGAAACTCAGAAACCAACTTGCCGACAGGGTACCGTTCATGAAAGCACGACGGTATTACTGTAGTTTGCGGGAATAACCTGTCGTATTTCTCGGCGGTATATTTAACCCCCAACTCTCGTTATGCCGCAACCCGATAGTCAATTCGTTGTATGATTGCGGTCCAGCCTTACGTTAATCAACTGTTTCGTCGAGTCGAGCCTCAGGAGATGAACTGATGTCTGAATACGGCCGGAGAATTCTGCGCCTGTCGATTGCGATTGTTATAACGTCAGCAATTCTGTTGGATCTGCTGGCCTTTACTCAGCTTTCGCCGGCTTCTTCTGTGACCAGCGCTCAAGAGAAGTATGCAACAAACCTCTATTCTGGTTTGCGTTGGCGCAACATTGGACCATTCCGCGGCGGCCGCGTTAATGCAGTTAGTGGCGTGATTGGCCAGCCAGGCGCGTACTACTTCGGCTCTGTTGGCGGCGGTGTCTGGAAGTCGATGAACTCAGGACGAACCTGGACACCTATTTTTGACTCTCAACCGGTCGCGTCGATTGGTGGAATTGGCGTAGCACCCTCCAATCCCAATATCGTTTATGTAGGTACAGGCGAAGCGGACTTGCGGGATTCAATTTCATTCGGCAACGGAATTTACAAATCCGTCGATGCTGGAAAAACCTGGAAACATTCGGGCCTCGACCAGACACGTCAGATTAGTCGCGTACTGGTCGATCCAAAGGACCCTGAAGTTGTATTGGTGGCCGTGCTAGGGCATGTTTATGGTCCTCATCCCGACCGTGGTGTCTATCGAACGCGTGATGGTGGCGTTACATGGCAAAAAGTCCTTTTTAAAAACGACGATGTCGGTGCCATCGATCTCGCGTTTGATCCAACAAACTCGCAAATTGTGTATGCGAGTATGTGGAATGTGAGACGGCCACCCTGGTTTATCTACGCACCTGCAAATGGTCCCGGGAGTGGCATCTACAAGTCGACTAATGGCGGGACTACGTGGCAACCGCTTGCAAATGGGTTGCCCACCGAAGGAGTTGGTCGCATTGGTCTCGCTGTGGCGGCGAATCGAAATCGGGTCTATGCAATCGTAGATGCAAAGGAAGGCGGTCTCTACTCGTCCAACGATGCCGGTGAAAGCTGGACGAAGTTATCGGGCGATATGCGAATCTGGGGTCGAGGCTGGTATTTCAACAAGGTAACCGCAGATCCAAAGGAACCTGAAACCGTCTATGTGCAGAATACATCCATCTATAAATCAACAAATGGTGGAAAAAACTGGACGGCGATTAAGGGAGCACCAGGCGGTGACGACTATCACCAACTCTGGATCAATCCCGACGATCCCAAACGAATGATAGTTGCCAGCGATCAGGGAGCGATTGTCACCGAGGACAATGCGACGACATGGAGCTCATGGTACAACCAGTCAACGGCGCAGCTTTATCATGTGGCCGCCGACAACCGTTTTCCCTATTGGGTCACTGGCGCGCAACAAGACAGTGGCGCGGTAGGGGTTCCCACCCGCAGTAATCATTCTGAAATCTCCAACCATGACTGGACGGGCGTTTGTGCAGGCGGTGAAGCAGGTTACACGGCTCCGGACCCACTGCATCCAGAGATCCTCTTTGGAGGCACAGTCACGCGCTGCAACGTGATCACCGGCGCTTCCCAAAATGTGACTCCAGAAAGAGGTGCTGGTCCATTTCGTCACGCGTGGACTCAGCCACTTGTTTTTTCGCAGGCAGACCAGCGGGCGCTCTATTACGGCAACCAATTCCTTTACAAAACCACGAATAGTGGCGAAAGTTGGACTCAAATAAGTCAGGACCTGACGCGCGAGGATCCGGGTGTTCCGTCTAACATGAACGAGGCTGCTGCAGCTAATGCACCGGCGGATAAACGGCGAGGAGTGATCTATACAATCGCTCCCTCTCCGTTAAAGGCATCCATGATCTGGATTGGCACTGACGACGGTTACTTTCAATTAACCAACGATGATGGCAAGACGTGGCAAAATGTGACGCCTCCGGAAGTTACGTCCTGGAGCAAGGTGGTGATGATGGACGCATCGCATTTTGATGCGAAAACAGCTTACGCCGCCGTCGAGCGCCATCAACTGGAAGACTACGAACCATACATCTATCGCACGCGCGACGCAGGTAAGACGTGGCAGAAAATCACAAAGGGATTACCACCGGGAGTGTATGTGCAAACGGTGAAGGAAGATCATCAGCGAAAAGGCCTGCTCTTTGCCGGCACGGAGTTAGGCGCCTTTGTTTCCTTTGACGACGGTGATAGTTGGCAATCATTACAACTCAATCTTCCAGCTGCTTCGGTGCGCGACGTTATGGTCCACGATAACGACTTGATCGTCGCAACCCATGGACGAGGTTTCTGGGTCCTCGACAATATCACCGCGTTAAGACAGATCGACGATCAGATGAAGACGGCGAACGTATTTCTCTTCAAACCCGCCGTTGCTATTAACGTGATCCCAGGAACGGACAATGGAACACCGCAGCCGCGCGACGAACCACTCGCTGATAATCCTCCATTTGGCGCAATGGTCGACTATTACTTGAAGTCAGCGGCCACTGGTCCCGTTGTACTGGACATACTCGATCCTGCCGGTGAGATGATTCGGAGATTTTCAAGTGATGAACGCCCAGCGCCCGTCAATCCAGACACCTTGAATATTCCCGCATTCTGGCGACCGACGCCGGAACCTTTGTCAGCCGTGGCAGGGATGCACCGTTGGATTTGGGACCTTCGACCAACGCCTCCTGTTGCCCGCCCAGGCATTTCTGGACCAGGCAGTGGTGGCGGTGGATTTGGGTTGGCCAGTAGACCGACGGTGTTACCAGGGAACTACACGGTGAAGCTCACTGTTGGCGGTCAGACGTACACGCAGCCTCTCGTAGTGAAAATGGATCCGCGAGCGAGATGATGCTCTTAGAGAATTTGCAAATCGAAAGTCAGACCAGTCAGCCGGCAGTCTTAAATAGGTCACGAGAATAGAACAAGTATAGAGGGCAAGCGGCAATATCAAGCACCTCACAAGAATAGGACAGTCGGGAAGGGGGCAAGCGGAAAAACCATGCGCTTTACAATACAGATCCCGAGCGCGCCCCCGCCGACGCTGCCCATCCTGACCACTCATTGCACCTAGATCTCTTCATCCAAAGCCTTCGACAGACTTCAATTGGATCCGAGCGGGGGCGCGCTCGGTTCTTGATGCGGAGGTAGCTGAAATTACCGCTTTGCCCCCTTCCCTACTGTCCTATTCCAGTGGGGTACTTGAGATTGCCGCTTACCCTTTCCTGACTTGTCCTTTTGGCATTAATCAGGTTACTTGAGGGTGGTGAAGTCTGAGACACTACCTGAAATTCCCATCTGCCAAAGCATGAAGGCGTAATCGAACGCTGTTTCACGCAAGGCGTCGTAGCGTCCTGATGCGCCACCGTGTCCTGCTCCGAAGTTCACCTTCAAAAGCAGCGGGTTGTGGTCCGTTTTCAAAGCGCGCATCTTCGCCACCAGCTTCGCGCCTTCCCAGTAAGGCACCTGACTATCGTTCAAGGACACCTTAACCAACATCGCCGGATAATCCTTTTTGGCAATGTTGTCATAAGGTGAGTACTTCTTCATGTACTCGTATGCAGGTTTTTCGTTTGGATTGCCCCACTCAATGTATTCGCTTGTGGTTAGCGGCAGACTCGCATCGAGCATCGTGTTGAGAACGTCGACGAACGGAACCTGAGAGACAACTGCTTTGAAGAGATCAGGCCGCATGTTGCTAACAGCCCCGACCAACAACCCACCCGCACTGCCTCCCTGAATAATCAACCGGTCACTCGACGTATATTTGGTGTTGACCAAATGCTCGGCACAGGCGATGAAATCGGTGAATGTGTTGATCTTACTCATCATTCTGCCTGCCTGGCGCCACTCTTCGCCCAACTCACCTCCTCCGCGGATGTGTGCAATCACGTAGATTACACCTCTATCGAGAAGGCTCAGGCGATTCGAAGAAAATGTAGGTGGTATCGATATTCCGTAAGAGCCATAGCCGTAGAGCAGTAGGGGAGCAGAGCCATCCAGCTTTGTGCCTTTGCGATAGACCATCGACATCGGAATCTTCGTTCCATCTGAGGCTGTGGCAAACACTCTTTCCGACTTGTAGTTCGCCCGATCGAAGCCACCTGGCACTTCAGTTTGCTTCATCAAGGTCGACTTACCTGTGTTCATGTCGTAGTCAAACACGGAGTTGGGCGTTACCAGCGAATTGTAGGTATAGCGAACGACAGCTGTATTAAACTCCTTGTTAGAACTTAAACCCGCTGAGTAAACCGGCTCGGGAAACTTAATGCGATTTCGCTTCTCGCTCTTGAAATCAATGACCTCGAGCTGTTGCAAACCATCTTCCCACTCAGAAAGAACAGCGTGATCGGCAAAAAGATTGAGATGATCAATCTTCACTGCCGGCCTGTGAGCCACAAACTCCTTCCAGTTTTTCTCAGTCGGATCTTCTACGGGCGCCGTGACGATGCGGAAGTTCTTCGCCCCTTTGTTGGTACGTATGTAAAAGAGATTGCCACGATGGTCTACGTCGTACTCATGCTCTGCTTGCCGCGGAAGAATGACTTTGAGGACTGCATTGGGATTATCTGAAGGAAGATAACGAACCTCGGCAGAGGTCTTGCTGGTCGCTTTGAGAAAAATCACGGCTTTGTCCAGCGACCGGTGCGTGGCGATATCAAACAGCTCGTCCTTTTCTTCGTAGATCAGGTCGCTCTTCTCGCTGTTCAGTACATGACGAAAGAACTTATCGCTTCGTTTGGTGACCGCGTCCTCCGTTACATAAAAGAAAGTTTTGTTATCCGTGGCCCAGGCAATGTCGTTGACGCGTTCAATACGTTCGGGAAATAGCTCTCCGGTTCGGAGATCCTTTAGCTGGAGTGTGTATTGACGATAGCCCGTATTGTCGGTGGAATAGGCCAGGAGATTGCCGTCGTCGCTGGGAACAAAGGCGCCGACGCTCATGAACTTCTGCCCTTTTGCCAGTTCATTCTGATCTAGAACGATCTCTTCCACAGCATCCGTACTACCTCGCTTTCGACAATAGATCGGATACTGCTTACCTTCGACGGTCCGCGTGTAATAGAAGTAGTTGCCCCAGCGATAAGGCACGTTGCTGTCAGTCTGTTTAATGTGGCTGAGCATCTCGTTGTAGAGTTTTTCCTGCAGCGCGGCAGTAGGTTTCATCAGCGATGCAGCGAACGCATCTTCAGCTTGAAGATGCGACAGCACCGCCGGATTTGTTTTTTCACGCAGCCAGAAATACTCATCAACGAGCGTCTCACCGTGAATACTGGTTGTCTTTGTTTTCTTTTCTGCCATTGGTGGTTGAGGCGAACTGACTCCTCCGGTTGATTGTGCCTTCGTCGCTTTATAACTTGAGAAAATGCACGAGCCGAAAATTACGATTAGAAAAAAGGCTCTTAATTGCTTCCTCATGAAACACCTTCCTCGTCAAGATTTAATGAGAGTTAGCAGTTGCCTCCCTAAAGAATGTGGCTTCGGTTTGAAGGACATCACTCAGAAAGCATTACTGCTTCCCTAAGCAGTTCTCAAATTGTTCAGACAACTGTTAACTAACAGAGACGACGAGCAACGCGGTTTGTTTTTACCGACGCACGGCCGGCTAATCGTGAACAGTTCAACCGCGTGGTGGATTCCCCCAGCCGGAGCCTAGATACTTTCCATTCTCTACGATGCACGGCACGGTGGGATCTCCACCAGAAAATGAAAACATCTCCGCTCGTTTGGCGCGGTCGTTTTGCGCGTTGTATTCGAGGAACGGAATGCCTTTGGAGTTGTAATAATCCAACGCCTGCTGGCAATACGGACAGCCCGGCTTTGTGTAGATTACTAAGGCCAAGTTAAATACCCCCGATGTGTTGATTTTCGCAAGCAATAGAATGGCAGCGTCTTATCCCATGTTCTTGTATAAATTTAAGCTGGTAGAGATTATACTGCCCTGCCTATGAGCGACCAAAGCACAGCAACTAGCGGGCTGGAACAAGTCGCCTCAGATTTGTTGGACCCTTACGAGAGGCTTGTGAGCATCGAGATCGTAGGCACCGAAGTAAGCGTTCCGGAAAAGAATCGGCTGCTCCGTTGCTTCCAATACTTATCCATCAAGACAATTTCGTATGGCGACTTCTGCTGGAATGGAGAGTGTACCAACTGTCAAATTTGGTATCACATGAAAGGGCAGAATGAGCAGAACGACCGTCCCGCTCTTTCGTGTCGTTTGGAATGTGAAGAAGGTATGGTCATTACGAAACTAAGCCGCTTTATCGAGCTGGAAGGCATTAACAAGGTCTAGTGCCAATTGCCAATATCTTATTCGCGCACTTCGATTCGACCGTTCAATTGGCAATCGGCAATTGGCAATTCTTTTTCAGTCCCTGCGGGCGCGACGAAAATCACGACGAAAATCTCGTTCGTCTCCGCGCCGATCACGTCGATCAAGTCTAAGCTCACGGTTGGCTTGATGGATCTGACGGGTGTCGGCCCTGACTTCCAATCGATCAGCGCGCAATTCCGCTCTCGGCGCGTCCTGACGGCGGTCCTGTCGGAACTCTAATATATCTCGACGACGCTCGCGAAAGTCACCTCGAAGATCCCGGCGATCCAATCTTATTTCTCCCCGATCAACGCGTATCTGGCGACGGTCTGCCTGCAATTCTCTTCGCTCCCATGGATCAATGTTTCCTCGCTGCGCCATAGCCTGGCCCCCAGCAATGAAAACGATTGCTATTAAGAGCCAGAGGCTGCCAAACGTTCTATTCATCTCACATGTCCTCCAATTGGATGATTATTAACTTTAGTACCGAAACATGGAGAGAGACCGCATTCTTCGCTGTCCGCACAAACTTGCCCGCGATTCAGAAATAAGCGTTTCTGAATTTCGTTTCAGTACCGCTGCTGGATTAGACGCGGGGGGAGTTCTGAGGGCTGAAGTTTTCTTTGTGTCCGATATGCGTCTGTCTTGTCGCTGCCTGAGGGTCATTCGTTGACGAGGCTACGTGGTGTCCGCGACATCGACAAACTGAAATTTATCGGACATTAATACTTCGGCACGCTGGGATCGACTTCATTAGACCAGCCTATGATGCCCCCTTTGAGATTAATGAGTCTCCCCTTGAAGCCAGAACGTTGCAGCGCGTCGATCGCACGCGCGCTTCGACCACCCATCTTGCAATGCACCACGGTTTCACGGCCAGGATCAATTTCATTCATGCGACTCACCACTTGGGCCAGTGGGATGTGTAAAGAATTCGGAATTCGTCCAATCGCCACTTCGTTGTCCTCTCGAACGTCAATGATTTGAATATCGTCGCCATTGTCCAGCCGCTGCTTGAGCTCCGTAGAGCTGATTTCTTCCATCTCTTCTCCATAAATAGTCAGAAGGATTTATTTAAGCGAAAACTATCTTACGGATCGCAACATAAAAGTAAACTAGTGCCGCGTCTCATTGGGGGCGACATCCTTCTCCTACCATCTCGTTCTGTCCTGCCGAAGATTTACGCTACACTCTAGTTAATTAAAAGCCTATTTCCTTTGAGAGGAAGGCGCCAAATCATGAAATTTCAGTTTTATACCGAAGACCTCGACAACGTTCCCAAGCTGTCAGTTGACGGAACCGTTTCAAACAGCATCCACTTTTCGCACTGGCAGGGAAACAAGACACCGGTGGAGGTTAAGGCTGACACTTCAACCGAGATCGCACTCAATCTTGTGGCCTCGCCGAATAGAGCCGCGCTGACGAACGATATTGAACTGGTCACAAACAATCATTTCGATACGGACGGCGTCCTGTCGGTGTGGACCGTTCTGACCGGCGCACGCGCGACAGAGTTTCGCGGACAACTGATCGCTGCTGCGGAAGCTGGAGATTTTTCCGAATACTCCAGTGACGAGGGAGTGCGCATCAGTCTTGCGATCCAAGGCACCGACCAGGCAAGTCCCAACGATGACACAGGTTCCCCGCTGGCCCGATTCATCGCAAAGGAGCAGATCGCGGACGACGCTCGAGCTTACGAACTTGTGCTGCCGGAAGTAGAAAACTTACTTACGAACGTAAACAACTACGAACCTCTCTGGCGGGACGGCTGGAAAAGAATTGCTGATGCTCTTGAAAGTTTCGACCGAGGCACGTCAGACGTGATTGAGTACGCAGATTCCAAAGTCTCTCTCATCACTCTGGCTCCGGAGCTTTTTGACGGTGGTGGTTTTAGTCCTACCAGGCACGCTGCGCCTTACACTGCCATTTCAAAATTTGCTCGTGGCGAACTGTTTTTGATCGGAATACCAACACCGGGCGGCTGGTTCTACCGTCTCGATTATCCTTATTATTCCTGGGCGGAAACGGTGGTGCGTCCTCGTGTGGACCGCCGGGATTTAACTAGTGCGTTGCAGGCATTGAATGAGCAAGAGACTAATAGTGAGGGTCGTTGGAAGGTGGACCATCTGGAAATGACCTCCGCCGCGAAGTTTCTCGGTAACCAGGGAACACTTGCAGCGTCGAAGTTAAGTCCCGATGAAGTCGCTAAGGTCTTCCAGACGTCCACTTCGCGGGTAGCAACCTCGGCGCTCTAAGCTTTGTACTTCGTACATGAGCTTTGTGGTTTCGATTTTGGCTTCCAGTTCCAAACGGGTAGCAATTCTCTTGGCCCGCCAACGATAGGAACAAAGTACAAAGAACAAAGCGCAAAGCCTCCATTCTGCCATGCATGACGTGATCATCATCGGCGCCGGACCCGCCGGATTATCCGCAGCTTTCTGGTGCGACGAGTTGGGACTCGACGCCCTCGTACTTGAACAGTCCCATCAAATAGGTGGTCAGCTGCATCACGTGTATAACCCTGTTGAGAACTACCTGGGCCTTAAAACCCAAAATGGCCATGAATTGCTCCAATTGTTCACACGAGATGTCGACTCTGCAGAATTTGACCTTTGGACCCAAGTCGCGATTGAGTCGGTGGACGTGGTAGCGAAGCGCATTTTGTTGCAAAGTGGTGAGCGACTTCAGTCCATTGCGATGGTCGTTGCCACAGGTGTGAGGCGAAGAAAGTTGGGCGTGGCCGGCGAGGACGAATTCACCGGCAAGGGAATAATTGAATCGGCCGCCAAAGATCGGCAGAGGTTTGCCGGTAAAGATGTTTGCGTAGTCGGAGGCGGCGACGCAGCAGTCGAAAACGCTTTGTTGCTCGCAGAGGTCTGTCCGACTGTGACACTAATACATCGTGGAAAGAAGCTGCGGGCCAGACGCGAGTTGGCTGAGCGCCTCCAAACAAATCATTGCATCACTGTTTTTACGGAGTCGGTACTCACACGTATTTTGGGTCGCGAAGAAGTCGAGGCGGTTGAAATTCTGCGCAAGGATGGGTTGAAGCCGTTCCAACTCGCTGTGCGTGGCGTGCTTATTCGGATCGGCGTTGAGCCGAATACTGAATTGTTTCGGGATCAGCTGCAACTTGACGAAAAGGGATATCTATCGGTAAGCAGTGAACAGGAGACGAACGTTCGGCAGGTCTTTGCGATTGGCGACGTGTCGAATCCATTGGCTCCAACCATCAGCAGCGCCACTGGTGCTGGAGCCACCGCCGCAAAAGTAATCGCTGCGCGACTAAACGCTGGAATCGCAAATTGATCAATGGCAGAAATAGAAACTGACATTCAGGTCCCATACTCGGAAAGTCACATCGCGGCTTATCCGGTCGAGTACATTGCCGGAATTGATCTTTACAATGCGGGAGAATTTCATGCAGCGCATGACGTTTGGGAAGAACGTTGGATGGGCGAAGTTGGTCCAAAAGAAAAACTGTTTCTGCAGGCGATGATCCAGTCCGCAGTCGCGTTTCATCATCTCGACATTGGTCGCCCCGGAGCTGCGCGGCAAATGTATCTGCGGGCCAAGGAGAAGTTCGCCTTGCTGGGCCAAAATGTCTTCATGTCGTTAGACCTCGACGATTATCTGGCACAGCTCGATTCGGCATTGTCATGGTTACTGAGCGTACCGGACCTGCGTGAATTGGCAATACCCGAAATCAATCCGCCTAAGATTCGGCTCGTATCGGCAATTGACGAGTTCGAGTAGAAAAGAGCTGAGGACATTCTTAACTTTACACGACTTATCTTGCTGGCTCTTTGGTTAGGCGCGGCACTCTTCTTTGGCGCAGTTGTCGCGCCTGCTGCGTTCGGCGTCTTGCGATCGTTTGGTTTACCTAATGCAAATGAAATTGCCGGGTCGATCGTTACCCGCTCGCTTTCGGTGGTGAATATCGCGGGTTTTGTAGTTGCTCTATTTCTGCTCGTCAGCGCATTCGTCCGCCGAAACCCGCAGGGGCGCGCGACTTTTGTCATTGAGTGCATTTGCCTGGGAGTAATTGCGTTAACTACAAGTGTCGGGCATTGGGTGATAGCTGCTCGAATGCGCGCGTTAAGGGCTGCAATGGAGTTGCCAATCGATCAGATCGCCGCTGATGATTCGCGTCGTATCGCCTTCAACACATTGCATGGGTATTCTGTGAATGCGCTTGGGCTTGGTATGATTGCTGCCCTCATAGCTCTTGTGTTGATGGCCCGAAGTTTGCGCCCTTAACCTTTAAAAGCAAGGAACGAAAACGTGGTGGATGTTATTGAACATTTTGAAGATTGGCAGAAACGTTTCGAGTCGTGGCGACGAACCGCAGGAACTAACGTCACAGACGACGTAGGACCAGATTATCCCTTCGTCAAAAATCAGCGTGCTCCGTTTACCCCGGCCCGTCGAGCGCTGCCCATGCTTAATTTGGCTTTGATATCGTCAGCCGGCACATACATCGATGGTACTCCTGGATTTGATACAAGATCACCTTCTGGTGACGTAAGTTTTAGAGAAATCCCCATTGAGGTTGAGGCGACGGATCTGCGTTTCTCAGCTCGTGGATACGATCCTGCCGCAGTGCAACAGGATGCAAACTCTCAATTGCCCATAGAACGGCTCCTTGAGTTTGAAACAAACGGGATTATCGGCCAACTGAATCCTGTGTTCTGGAGCTTTTGTGGTTTCATTCCAGACGCAGCAGGCTTAGTTGACGAACTCGCTCCCAAGTTGAATGAGCGAGCACGTCGCTATGAAGTCCAGGCAGCTTTACTTGTTCCTGCTTCCAGGCTCTGTCATCAGTCGGTTGGGCTATTGGCGCGCTCAATCGAAGCTGCAGGAATCCCAACTATGACTCTTTCAGTCGTGAAGGACGTGGTTGAAAGTGTTCGTCCGCCAAGAGTCGCGCTGCACGATGGGGAATTGGGGAGTGTGGCGGGCAGACCAAACTGGCCCGAACACCAACGCCGGATTCTCGATGAAGCTCTCCGCTTGATTGAGCCAATGGATCAGCCTGGGATACGTAGATTGGTTGTCGAACTGGAGACGCAAGTTGAAGAAGCGCGCGGCGAGAGATAGTGGCAGCGACCCCGCTTTCAGCCACGCTACAAACACTTACTGAACATTGTTTCCAAATGTCGGTCAAGAAAACTTTTGCACTGTCACTCGCCCTCATCATCGCATCCGGCGTCATATATCTTTTCCTCGCTCCAGTTCCTATCACACCATCAGCTTGGACTCCGCCCGTTGCTCCGACGTTGACGGGTCAGTATGAACAGAACACACGCCTCTCACCGGTCCAGAAACTCTCTGTCGGAGAAGGTAATAAACCCGAGGATGTTGCACTTGATGCCGAAGGGAAGATCTACGCAGGGCTTGATGATGGACGCATCGTGCAGCTGCAAGCAGACGGAACGCAACCTCGCGTTTTCGTCAACACTCACGGGCGGCCACTCGGATTAGCTTTTGACCAGGAAGGAAATCTGATCGTAGCCGATGCGGTTAAAGGGCTCCTCGCAATAACGAAGACAGGCGAGACCAAAACTCTCGCAGAGGAAGCGGAGGGAGTGCCGTTCGGATGTCTTAACGATCTTGATGTCGGCGCGGATGGAACTATCTACTTCACCGAGGCTTCCTACAAGTATCCGATGAGTCAGTTCACTAGTGACATTCTGGAGCATAAACCCAACGGTCGATTGCTGGCCTTTGATCCAAAAGAACAGAAACCTCGCACGCTGATCGGAGATTTGTACTTTGCGAATGGCGTCGCCGTAAGCCCCGACCAGTCGTTTGTGCTAGTGGCAGAGACGGGCGCGTATCGAGTTCAGCGATTGTGGCTGCGCGGTCCAAAGCAAGGTCAGACCGAGGTGTTTGTTAATAACCTGCCGGGGTTTCCTGACGGCATATCCTCGAATGGCAAAGACAGGTTTTGGTTGGCGCTGGTCACGCCGCGCCAGCCAATGTTCGACTGGATGATGCCCCGTCCATTTGTGCGCAAGATAGTGTTTCGTTTACCTAAGTTCCTACAACCGGCGCCGCAACGTTACTCCTTCGTGCTGGGTCTGGACTCTCAGGGTCATGTGGTGGAGAACCTCCAAAACGGCGCGCCAGACTGCTACGCTGAGATCGCCAATGTCGTCGAGCACAACGGCTCACTCTATTTCGGGAGCATCGGCGAGAACACTGTGGGCAGGTTCAGTTTGAAGTAATCTCGCAGGTTCGGAATGACGGTTAGATTGGACAAAGCGGCGACAAGTCGCCGCACTCCAAGGAGAACTATTATGTGCTCGATCGGGCGCTTGCCAATCTCCTTAACGTTTCTTCGGAGATACTTTTTCAGCGCGCGCCTTACCTCTTTTGAGATTGCGCAGGCGGCCTGGTGCAATCGCGCCAGGATTCTTGATGGGTAGCGGGTCTTCAACGATTGGATTACCCACCGCCAGATCAACGACCGACCTCACGAGCCGATTAACATCATGCCTTTGCCCTTTGTTCGTGCTTGACCGCTTTTGCATAGCGGAAGATTCGTCCAAACCCGTAGGTTTGTCAACAACCAACGCCATGAGACAAAACAGGGTTTGCGTTGATGAATCTTAATTTGTCCCGAACTGTTTTCCCAAAAGGCTAAGTCGTGTTGGTGGGTTGGATAACTGGATAACTGTTTACTAGATAGTCACTTGTATATCTTCGTACCATTCGCTCGCGAACTTCGCTCGTCAGATTCCTTAGTAAAAATACGGAGTACCTGCCCGGTGTTTAGCTGGTATCCAATTCGCTGCGTTACAAGTCTAAGAAGCAGCAAATGGGGAAAAGCCTAAATCGTTTGTCGTAAATGTTTTAGCAGAATAATCCGAGCAGTGTTTAGGTGCGGCATGACGGTTGATAAGAACATCAGCGAAAGGAGAACTGAAAGACTGAGGTAGGGTCCACGCTCATCCAAATTTCCCCTCTTGGAGCAAAAACGACAATGATCAACCTCTTATCAGCGGCAACCTCCACTCCTCAAAACGTTTTCAAAACAACAGAATTGGTTGGCAGCTTGATGCATAAGCTCTCACCGGATCTCATTAACACTATCAATTCACTCGGAGTAGACCAGAGATACTCAACTCTCGAGAACTATCCCGACTTCCTTTGTGGGAAACCAAAACTCGCCACCAGCTCGACGACAGAACTTGGTGTGGACGCTACCAGGAGTTGTCTCGAAAAGTGGGGTGGTGACCCTTCACGGATTGGTTTGCTTGTCGCTGCAACAAACACACCTGATCAAATGCTGCCTTGTTTAGCCTCGGAAATTATGGGTAAGACGCACGGGTTGCTCTCCAGGCACCTTCGCACCGTAAGCATGCAAGCACAGGGTTGTTCTGTTTTGCTTAAGTCGATCGAAGTAGCTCAATGGTACCTCACAGCAAATCCCGGAAAGCTGGCAATCGTTGTGATGGCGGAATCGCACACGCCATATGTTGCCCCGCTCCTGCGAGATGAGTATTTAGGCTTCCGTGAAATCCTAAAATCCAGAAGGGAGCAGAAACTTGACTCCGATCAGTTCGAACAACAAAGGTTGGATACAACCTTCGTGATCCAATCAATGCTGTTTGGGGACGGTGCGGTAGCTTTACTGGTAGGAAGTGAAGAAGGTAAGCCAGCGTTTGGGCCCATCTCGCACCTGACTAACGATGAGCCTGGTGATATGAACTTGCTCACGATGGTCAGCAACAGCTCGCACCCTTTCCTGAAGGGACGGCCACAGTATTTCATGCAACCTAGCGTACCGAAGCGCGGTGCCCACTACGCAGTAACTACCGTAAAGAATGTTTTGCAACATCCAGACTCGCCAGTTTCAAATCTGGACCAGGTTGACGACTGCCTTATTCACACCGGCAGTAAGAAGATTCTTGACGGAGTTTGTTCTCAGCTTGATTTGCAACCCGACTGTGCCAAAGTCCACAGTTCTTACGAGGTACTGCAAAAGTACGGAAATCTTTCAAGTGCTTCTACAGGCTTTATGCTGGCCGAAAAGAATGGATGGTCAGGTCCGACAATAGTTGTAGGTTTTGGAGTTGGTTTTACTGCAAGCGCCGGCATTATGAACTTCAATTAGTCAAAACTTAAACGCTGAAGTTTTGAATCTGGCCTGATCGCGCCAACGCGTTGAGAGTTGAACCTACCTGCGCGAAGTCGAAGGGTTTTCCAATGATGCCGTCCACAAGGTTTTCTTCACCGGTGGGAGGATTTGTAGCTGGACCGTACCCTGTAACCAGTACAATCCTGACGTCAGGCCAGTCTTTACGAATTGCTCTCGCGGTTTCCCAGCCGTCCATTTCCGGCATCGCAAGATCCGTGAAAACGAAATCAAAAGTGCCGTTTCGCATCTTCTCCACAGCCTCATGTCCACTCTCGGCAAGCTCAACCTTGTGATCAACCCCCACGAGCATCTCTGCAAGAGTTTCGCGAACGGATCGCTCATCATCTACAACTAGAATTCGGAGGGTCGACGGATCGTCGGTTTTGTCCAGCACGCCGGCAAAGGAAGATTCAGGCAAGACCGCTGGAAGATCGACTGTAAAAACAGTGCCTTTGCCGGGTTCGGAATCTACGCTTATGGAACCCGCATGTCGTTCGATAATGCTGTAGCTAACGGATAGGCCGAGCCCAGTGCCGTGTGCTCCCTTCGTTGAGAAGAAGGGTTCGAATATCTTCTGTCGAACATCCTCGGCCATTCCCGTGCCGTTATCTTTGAACTGAAGTTGGAGACGGCTGTCATTGCCGCTGCAGGTAATTAAGAGATTTCCGCCCCTGGGCATAGCGTCGACGGCATTGACGATCAGATTTACAAAGACCTCCCGCAGTTCGGAAGCACTGCCATAGGTGGTATGACCGCTCTCAGCCTCGAGCTTTACTTCGTATTCGAGTCCTCGAAGTCGCGCTTCATTCTCCCAACGAGTTCTGGTGATTTCGATGGCATCAGTCAAAAGGCTACGAACGTCGAACATTTCAAACTCCCTAACCGGCGATTTGCGTGCGAATGTTTGTATTCTCCGAACAGTTGCTGCTGCATCTTCTGCGGCAGTTTGAATGATGTCGAGGTTACGTACGAGTGCTTGATCGTCAAGTTGTCGACGGAGCAGTTGTGCACGTCCGAGGATCGCTGCGAGTGAGTTATTGAAGTCGTGGGCCACACCGGACGCAAGCTGACCGAGAGCGCGCAATTTATCGGCCCGCGCCGCACGCTCGCGCTCTTCCTTCTGCTCCGTTATGTCGCGCGCAATGCCGAGAACCCCTGTGGTTTTACCGTCGACAACCAATGGAGAATTGTCGACGCGTGCATGACGCAACCGGCCGTCATAGGAGAAGTAGCGCATTTCATAAGTTTGCGGCGACCCGGTTAAAGCGGCGTCCAGTTTCTCCTGAACCAGTTCGCGATCGCCCTCGAAGATCATGTCGAGCAGTCGACGGCCAATGAAATCGCTGCGTTGGTAGCCAAGTCCTTTCAACGTCGCGCTGTTGCACCACTTAAATTTGCCATCTGCATCGACGGCATATATCGACTCGCGAGCGCTCTCGAGAATATTGGTCAACAGCGATTGATGTTCACGCGCGACAGCTTGAACCTTACGCAAGTCTGAAAGATCGCGCGCAGTGCAAACTACTGCGAGCGCTTTGTTGCTTTCATCCAGAACGGGTTCAATTGACACAAGCAAAGGACGATTGAGACGACTGGGCGTAATCTCAATCGTGACGCTGCGACAATTTTCCAGCGCTTTTTCGACGACGCATGCTTCGTCCTCTTCACTTGTCCGCAGGATATCGCAGCAATGTCTGCCCAACAGAAGGCGTGGATGGACCGCTTCCATTGCTGCTCCCGCTCGATTGACACGCTTCAACTCGCCTTCTCTGTCAAAGATGAAAATCCCGTCGGACATAGCGTCGAATGTCGTTTCCCATTCCGTCTTTCCTCGCGCAACCATTTCAAACAACTCAGCCTGAGCTATGCCGACTGCAAGTCGTTCGGCAAGCGCCTCGACCAGCGACAGTTCGTCCTCCGTCCAACGGCGGATTCGATCTGATTGATGGATGCACAACACACCACGAAAACGGCCTTTGACGATGAGTGGATAGTTAATCTGCGAACGTACATCCAGCCTCTTTGCGTAGGAGCGAACGTACTCGCTGAGCTCACGAGCACCTTCAGCATAATTAAGCGCATCATCGATGACGAGCGGTTGACTCGAATTGACGAGGAAGCGACCAATTGGATCGTCGTAACTCAGTTCCACGTGTTTGATACTGCTGATCCCAGGCGCGACGTATTGGTGTTCGAGTGGCGAACTCACGCCTTCGCTGTTGTATAAGAAAAGATGAACTCTCGAAGCAGATAAAGCGCGACCAAGCTCGCGGGTAGCGGCGCTCAGAACTTCGGGCAGACTCAGCGATGCTCGAATCGCCGTCGTCAAACGATTTACTAGCGCTTCTCGCGTGGATGTGGTTTCGGCTTTCTGGTATAGCTCGGCTTGTCTGATCGCAATTCCAGTTTGATCAGCCACAGCCTTCGCTAGTGCAATATCCGCATCGGTCCACGCTCTTAGGACCTTAGTGGTCGACAGTGCAAACGCGGCCGGCACGTCCTCGCCAACTCTAATCGCCACGTACATGATCGACTTCACATTGGCCTTCGAGAGGATATTGTTGTAGAGCTCCGCAATTCTTTCGTCCTTGGCTGCGTCTGCAAAAGCCAGCACGCCAGTCTTGTCCAATGCGGTAATCAAACCTTGCAGGTGTGACAGCGCGAAGTCAGATGCCGCCGGCTCGACGCCTTCGGAATGATACTCAGCAACATTCGTAGCACACTGTGCACGATCGTCTCTCATGAATAACGAACAACGATCGACAGCTAGATACGAACCCAGCTCACGAACTGCTGTCTGAAAGATCTCTTGACTGTCCAATGAGCAGCGGATGGCTTGAGAAATGCGGTGCGTCACGGCCTCACGTTGGGCTTGTTGAGCCAGCGCCGCCTCGGCTCGCCGACGCTCGCTGATGTCAACGCCTACGCCAGCCACATACTTTTCGCCCGACGAGTTGGTCGTTGGAAACTTGAATACAAGCCATTGATGCGGCGCACCGTCCTCGGTATGAACGGTTTCGATGATCTCGTCCGGCAGCCCGCTGTTTAGGACTTGCAAGTCATGGGCGTGTGTTTCCGCTGCGAACTCTGGCGGCAACCAGTCGAAGCTGGTGCGACCTCGAAGGAAACTGAGTGGACGACCAAATAACCGTTCGAATGGTTTGTTAACGTAAACATAGCGACCTGCTGCATCTTTCATGAACGCTACGGCCGGACTGTTGTCCATGAAACTATTGAAGAATGCTTGACTCTCTTTTAGGGCCGCTTCTGAGCTCTTGCGCTCGGTAAGGTCACGTGCGATTCCCTGTACCCCTACCGGTTTTCCGTGATGAAAAATAAGCCGCGTGCTGACTTCGAGTCGAACGCGGCGTCCATCTTTCGAGATTATGTCGATCTCATAAACTGTCGACACCTTCTCCGTTGTCTTTTGAGCAATCATGTCGCGCGCCATGTTCAAATATTCCGGCGCAATAACATCGGCGACGTTCATCTTCGTGGCCTCATCTCTTGAGTAGCCGGTAATACGTTCGCCGCTTCTATTCAAGGAGGTAAGATTGCCTTTGAGATCGTGCGTATAGATGATGTCGTTGGCGTTTTCGAACAGCTCACGATAACGCTCTTCGCTTTCTCGAATCGCAGCTTCTGTCCTGCGGTTCTCGGTGATATCCGTGGCCACGCCGATAATACCGAGTACGTTATCTTCCTCGTCAGTAAGCGGGGAATAACGCACGTCGAAAACAAGCTCACCAACTTCAACTGATGACGTTAACGCCTCGCCTGCTAAAGCTCTTCTAACGTCCTCTCCTACTGCAGGAGAGTCGGCATAAACGTCAAAGATTGACTGGCCTACAAGTTCGCCGGGCTTTAAGAAAAGACTCTTTAGTCCTTCGCCTTCACACAAGGTGAAGATGCCGTTCCTATCGATTGCGAAAAGAATTAGCGCGGCGCTGCCAACTACGGTTCGCAGGCGCTTTTCTGTTTTCCTGAGCGTCTCGCGAGCCAGCTTTTTCTCGGTCACATCTCGAAATACTGCCTGGACTGCCGACTTGCCTTCGGATGTAAAAGGTATGCCGGCAACTTCAACATCGATAACTGAGCCATCGAGTTTTACGCACTTCTGTTCGGTGAGAGTCGAAGGTCTTTGAAATTCCTGGATGTAGCTCACCTGCTCTATCACATGATCGTGGTAGTCGGGATGCACGACATCCAATATCGATTTTCCGATCAGATCTTTGGCACTTGACGCTCCCCAAAGTTTTTGGGCCGCAGGATTGAGATAAGTAAACTTGCCCTCACTGTGCACGACGATCGCATCGGGAGAAAGTTCGACAAGTTGGCGATAATGCCGCTCAATACGATGCCGTTCGACCAATCGCGCGACTTTCACCAGAAGTTCTTCGTTCCGGAAAGGGAGTTCAAGGTAGTCGTCAGCTCCTGCGTACAGACCCTGGATACCATCATCGTCTGACTTTCTGATCCCGCTAATCAGCAACACCGGAATGTAGGCGGTGCGTTGGTCTTCCTTCAAACGACGGCAGAGCTCTAGCCCGCCAACAACGGGCATGACAACGTCGCTGACCACGACATCGGGATCAAATGAAAGGGCAAGGCCGATGGCTTCTGCACCATCGGTGGCGGCAGAAACTTCATAACCTTCAAGGCCCAGGAGCTCAACCACAAGGTCAAGTATCTTCCGGTCGTCGTCGACGATCAGGACTCGGCCTCGGTCTGAGGTACTGGTACTCATCTAATTTTTGCCAGACTTTTACTAGGAGAAAACCTCGAGGACTACTTTGGCGTTGGTGTAGGGTTTTCTACTTCCCAGCGCGGACGGGCTGGATGGTCAAAGCATAACAGGTTTGGCCACAGTTTGTCACCCCTTTGGTTTCTAGGGTTTAGGGTGATTTGGCGGCTGAACGGGGCTGGCCTACTGGCCCCTCTTTCTGGTAGGCGTGTCGGGAACGGCGCTTTTTGCGAAATAGCCTGCCCGGTAGTTGAGCTTAAGGTTCTGCTGGCGCAATGCCGGATCAACTATCTGGATTTCAATCCGCCGGTAAGAGCCGTCGCGAGCTTTGTTCCGAGGTGAGTATGCGACCAGGTACTGCTCGCGCAAATCTCGTTGTATCTGAGCGAACGCATCGCGCAAGTCTCGCTCGTGACGTGGGAAATAAGCCCGGCCCCCGGTCTTCTCGGCGATTTTCCGCAATGAGCCCTCGTCTACGTTGAAGCTGTAACGATCGCCGATTCCGATTGCGTAAATTAGTGCATCGGCTTTCTGAGCTCGCTCGATCGCATCGTGAATCTTCATTCGGCTACTCGTGTCATCCCCATCGGTTAGCAGAATAATTGCCCGCCGGGTGTGTTCCGCTGACGTGCCTATGAGCTCCTCCGACGTGGCCCAAACGGCATCCCAAATAGCGGTAGATCCAGCGAGACTCTGGTTCGTTCCTGAGATAGGTGGAGTCCCATTCACGACCACACCACCTCCGATGTAACCTGACGGCGGTACAAATTCAACTCGATCAATTGCTCTTCTAAGTCGTTCGAGATTACCCGAGAAGCCCTGTTCCAAAGTTGTCTCTCCAGTAAAAGAGATAATGGCGGCCTCATCTTTGTTCGGTCGCAACACGCTTTCAAGAAAGGCGCGAGCGGCTTCTTTTTCATCGGGCAACGTGCGTTCTTCAGAAGCACTGGTATCTATCAGGATTGCAATCGAGAGTGGGAGATCAATGTTTTGCTGAAACGTAAAAATTTCCTGCGGCTCGCCATCTTCCAAGACGCGAATGTCTTCGGCCTTGAGTGTGCTGATGAAGCGTTTATTCTTGTCGGCGGCAGTAAAAAAGATATTGGTGAGATTGGTCTCAACCTTAACTACTTCATCTGAATCTTGCGGTAACTCTTCCCGCGTGCGTGGCGTGGGCGACGGTGAAGGCGGCGCATAGCCTGTTGGGTCCTGAGTACCTGCCTGGTTCTTTGCGAATAGTATTCGAGTCGAAACCCCTCCAGACAATAGGAGGAAAACTACTAGCAGCAGTAATAACGGGCGCCTGAATTCTCGATAATGCATCATTACGTCACTTCTCTATGGCATTACGCTATCCGCAATCGCTTTGTAGCCGCGCTTAGTTCTGACCTTTAGGTCTCCGCGACGTTCTGCAAGCTTAACGTCGATTTTCCTGAAGTTGCCGTCGTAACTCTTATTGGTCGGATTGTATGTGACCAGATACTGCGCCCGCAGTTCTTTGGAAATTTTAGTGAATGAACGCTCGAGCGATAACATGTCACCGGTGAAAAAGGCCATTCCACCCGTCTCTTCGGCAAGGGTTTGAAGATCACGATCCTTCTTATCTTGAACTTGACCAGCTTCAACCCCAGGCACCGTAGACAAAAAACCTGCCTTTGTAGAGATTGTAAAAAGGGTCGTCTCAGTTCGTTGTGCAATGTCAATCGCATCGCGAATGTTCGCGCGACTGTAAGTATCTTCGCCGTCGCTAACAATCAGTAGAACGCGGCGACCTGGAACGGAACGCATCTTCTCGTCGCAGAACTGCCAGATGGCATCATAGAGTGCAGTTTGTTTGCCCATCTTCTTTACGCTGTAGACGGCTTTGTCAAGAAGGTCGAGTTTGTCGGTGAAATCTTGCAGCAGCGTAATCTCATCGTCGAACGTGGCGAACAGTACTCTATCTTTTCGTGGTCTTACGACGGTTTGGATAAAGTTCATCGCGGACTCTTGCTGGAATTTTAGCTTACCGGCAGTTGAGGGAGACGTGTCCATTAACACCGCAACATACAGCGGGAGCGTCAGCGAGAGATCATCCGAAAACGTCTCGATTACCTGAGGTACTTTATCTTCCAGGATGATGAAGTCGTCTTTTGTAAGACCAGGTACAAATTGTCCTTTCTTGTCAGTCACTGTGATTGGGAGCCGCACGCGGCGAATAGGTATTTTGACTGTGCCCTGCGTGTCTTCTGTAACTGGCGTTGGTGAAGGTTTGGGCTTCTGCGCATAGACGTGCAACGTCGCGGCAGTGATAACGCAAACCGCCGACAATGATTTAGCAAAGAAGCGTATAAGACCTGCTGACATACGATATGGATTATAGTTCAGGCGCTGTCCGGAGTCTGCTGCGTGCCTGTCGTTCGATGCGTTCAAATCGAAACCTGTTGCCCTTTTTGCGAGATTGAACCATGCCAGATGCAAACTTAAACCTCACGCTAACTCAGGTCGCACGCTGCTTTAGCGCATGATGCTTCAATTTCCGAGCGGGTGCTACAATGCGGCTCGAACTTCGAACACCGATTTAGTCGCGGAAGTATTTTCACCTTCATGCCCGACGACTGGAACAAATCAACTTCAGTTAGCACGGATTCACTGCCTGAGTACATCGCCCATTATCGCATCTTGCGGAGACTCGGCAAGGGTGGCATGGGTGAGGTATTTCTCGGCGAAGACACGAAACAGCACGCGCGCAAGGTAGCTCTGAAGGTACTTCCGGAAGAACTCACGCAGTCAGAAAGCCGTCTGCGGCGTTTCAAACAAGAAGCGCGCGCAGTTCTCGCACTCAATCACCCAAACATCCTGACTGTTTTTGAGATCGGCGAATCTGCGAAGAGTTATTACATCGCTACGGAATACATCGAGGGCGAGACTTTAAGACAATGTCTGTGGCGCAACCCTTTGAAACTCGACGAAATACTCGGCGTCGGAATTCAAGTGGCAATGGCCCTCGAAGCAGCACACGCCGCTGGAATCGTTCATCGTGACATTAAGCCAGAGAACATAATGCTACGCCGGGATCGATTCGTCCGCGATCGGTTTGTAAAAGTACTCGATTTCGGACTTGCAAAGCTGACTGAGCGTGACCCGATTTTCGCCGATCCGGAAGCTGTGACTATTCCCGTGACTGAAACAAATCCCGGCTCGGTCATCGGAACCTCGGGTTATATGTCACCGGAGCAGGCTCAAGGTTATGACATTGATTCGCGTTCCGATATTTTTAGTTTGGGCGTGGTCCTATACGAAATGGTTGCGGGACAACCTCCGTTCAAGGGGCGAACTGACAGCCATACCAGAGTTTCCATTCTGGATCACGAGCCAGCTCCGCTGTTGCAACACGCCACAAATGTACCACGTCAACTCGAGCGAATAATTTCCAAAGCTCTTGCAAAGGATCGCACCAAACGCTACCAAACAGTTACGGATTTGAAACTCGATCTGGAGCAACTGAGAGACGAGATTCATTTCTCAGGTTCAGGCGTAGCAGAGACGACGAGGCGAAGTGAGCAGGTGACAAACACGGAGCTCGTTCAGTCGCTACCGACTCATGGTAGATCTCATGTTGAGACAATTGCTGAAATTACGGTCGTGCCTACAGATTCCGGATCCGATCGGAAGGGTCGCGAGGCCACAGCAAAGTGGCTCAAATACATTGTCTGGGCCCTGGTAGGTTTGTTGGCGGCCACGGGTGTCGTTTTCTTTTCTCGGACCCCACCAGCGATCAATTCGGTGGCGATACTCCCGTTCGTAAATGAAGGTAGGGATCCAAACACTGAATATCTCTCAGACGGCATCACCGAAAGCATCATAAACAGTCTCTCGCAGCTTCCACGTCTAAAGGTGATGTCGCGTAATGCAACCTTTCGATTCAAAGGTCGTGATATCGATCCACAGGAGGCCGGACGCAGTTTGAATGTTGGCGCAGTATTGACGGGTCGATTGGTCAAGCTCGGTGATCGTCTCGTGATCAGAACAGAATTGACTAAAGTCGACGATGGCTCACAGATCTGGGGAAACGAGTACAACACAAGTCTAGCCGACATCTTTTCCGTACAGGATGAAGTATCGAGAAAGATCTCGCAGAGTTTGCGGGTGCGCCTCACCGGTGGTGATGAAGAAAAACTTGCCAAGCGTTACACGAAAGATGCGGAGGCCTACGAACTCTATCTCAAGGGCAGATATTTTTGGAACAAGCGAAATGAAGAAGGGTTTCGCAACGGCATCGACTATTTCAAACGAGCGGAGGAGAGAGATCCAACGTTCGCACTGGCCTTCTCAGGTCTGGCTGATTCATACGCTCTGCTTTGCGACATTGGCGTAGCAAGGCCGATCGATGAAATGCCGAAGGCCAAGGCGGCTGCACAGAAAGCGGTTGATGCTGATCCAACACTCGCTGAAGCCTATACTTCACGAGCCTTTGTGAAATTGGCTTACGACTGGGACTGGCTTGGCGCCGAGGGCGACTTTCAACAAGCCCTCAAGTTGAATCCGAAATACCCAACGGCCCATCAATGGTACGCCTCATATCTCATGCAAATGGGAAAATTCAGCCGCGCCAAAACAGAGATTGAGGAAGCGCGCAACCTCGATCCACTTTCGCCAATCATCAGCTCAAATACGGGACTCTATTCTTACTATGAACACAACTACGATGACGCGATCGCTAAATACAAACTGACGTTACAAAGCTATCCGGACTTTTGGGTTGCACGACACTACCTTGCTTTGGCTTACGTACAGAAGGGAATGCACTCCAACGCTATAACAGAGCTGCGTGCTCTGATTAAGGCTCCCGCCACAGGGCCGGTGCCGGATCAAGTGATTGAAACGGAAACCGAAGCATCAGCTTCGCTTGGTTTCGTGTATGGAATGGCCGGAAAACGACGTGAGGCACAAGCGATACTGGACCAACTTCGATCGCTCTCACAGCGACGATATATTTCGGGACTGTATCTCGCGATTGTCAATGCTGGTCTGAAAGATAATGATCGGGCTATCGAGTACTTGAATAAAGCTTACGAGAGCAGACATCCTGGATTGGTACTTATCAGGATTGACCCGATGTTTGATGGGTTGCGAACCGACGATCGTTTCAAGAAATTAGTGACACGCTTCGAACCGATACCTTAATCCGGGCTTTCAAGGTTCGCCAGCAGCATAGATAATTCCTCCGGCAATGCTGACTCAAACTCCACAATTGTTTCTGTAGCTGGATGCGTAAACGCCAGCTTTTCCGCATGTAGAAAATGACGTCCAAGATTTCGAATTTGAGCTCTTAACCTTGGATCCAGAACCATATTGTCGCGGCCCCCACCGTAGGTCTCGTCCCCCACGACCGGATGTTTAAGCCAAGCCAAATGAACGCGAATCTGATGTGTTCGGCCGGTTTTCAGTTCTACGTCGAGTAATGTAAACCGATCGAAACGGCGCCTTACTCGAAACAAAGTCAGCGCGTTACGGCCCCCTCGCACGACCGCCATGCGAGTCCGATTTCCTGGATCGCGCGCCAGTGGTTGATCGACCTTAACAGCATCACGTTCTACCCGCCCATGGACCAACGCGACGTAAGACTTGCAAACGGTCCGATCACGAAACTGATCAGAAAGACTTTCAAGAGCGGCTTCAGTCTTCGCCACGACAAGTAGGCCGGAAGTGTCACGATCCAGCCGATGAACAATACCGGGTCGCACCGGAGCGCCGCCACTCGGAAGCTGCTGAAAGTGAAATGCGAGCGCATTCGCAAGTGTGCCCGACTGTATGCCGGCCGCCGGATGGACCACGAGGCCCGCGGGTTTGTTGACTACGAGGAGCGCTTCATCCTCATAAACAACATCAATGGGAATGTTTTCGGGTTGAAAGTGGAGCGGCGCTGCAAGATTGAGTTCTACTTCAATCTCATCACCTTCTCTGAGTTTATATGATGACTTCGCAGGTATGCCGTTTACCAGAACGTCTTCATTTTCTACCAGTCGCTGCAAACGAGCACGACTCCACCGCTCGATGTGGGAAGCTAGGAACGCGTCAAGACGAATGCCGGCACTCTCCGCATCAATTTTGAAGATGAGGATTTCATCAGCCATTCTTGCGTTCGAACTCTTTCATAAAGGAGACCAGGGCCTCAACTCCCTCGAGCGGAAACGCGTTGTAGATAGACGCACGAATGCCGCCGACCGAGCGATGTCCTTTCAAGCCATCTAAACCCTGAGCTGTTGCTTCGGAATTGAACCTCTTTTCGAGGTCTTCCGATGGCAAACGAAACGTGACGTTCATTATCGACCGACAGTCAGCATCGGCATGCCCGCGATAAAAGTCAGACGCATCGATCGTGTCGTAGAGCAGCCTCGCTTTTGCTTCATTCTCCAGTTGCATCCCAGCCAGTCCGCCTTTTTCTTTGACCCATTTGCAGACAAGGCTGATGATGTAAATCCCCCAGGTATTTGGCGTGTTGTACAGAGACTTGTTCTCAACGTGAGTCCGATAGTCAAGCATCGTATGGAGACCGTCGGGAATTCGCTGCAATAGATCCTCATGTACGATGACAAGGGTTACACCGCTTGGTCCGATGTTCTTCTGAGCGCCGGCGTAAATTAGTGCGTACTTATCAACTGGAATCGCATGGGAAAGTATATCCGAAGATGCGTCTGCAACCAGTGGGACCGTTCCCACGTCGGGTTCATGTTTCCACTCGACGCCTTCTATTGTTTCGTTGGTCGTGATATGAACATAGGCGGCTTGTGGGCTAAGACTCAGTTCATCCTGGGCCGGCACACGCGTGAAGCCGCCATCGGCCATTGTCGCCGCGATATTAACGGCACCAACGCGTTTCGCCTCTTTCAGCGCCTTCTTCCCCCAGCTTCCCGTAATTACGTAATCGGCACTACCGTCGGCGGGAAGAAAATTCATTGGCACCATTGAAAATTGCAAACTAGCTCCGCCCTGCAAGAAAAGAACCTGATAGTTTTTGGGGATCTCCAGGAGCTCGCGCAGACCCGAATCGGCTCGACCGATTATTTCGTCAAAGGTTTTCGAGCGATGGCTAATCTCCATCACTGACATTCCTACACCAGGCAGGCTGAGCATGTCTCGTTGGGCTTCTTCCAAAACAGGAACGGGCAAAACGGCCGGGCCCGCGCTAAAGTTAAAGATGCGTTCAGTCATCGCTTCCTCCATCGATCGATAAGTGAGGAGTGATGAGCAACCCTAACTCATCACTTGCTCACTCATTACTTATACCTACTTCTTAACTCTCGAGCGCATTGCCTTTCCTGCCAATTTGACAACCAACGAGCGGGGCACGAAGCGTTCGGTTTCAACCATCAGCAGGTTTGTCCACCCTGAAATAACCGTATGCTTACGCCTGGCCAATCCGCGCAATGCGGTTTCGACCACCTCTTCGGGCGTTTGCGCTGTCCGCAAAGGCGGGCGCTCCATTCTGGAAGCTTCGAAGAAGTTGGTTTCGGTTACTCCAGGACATAGGGCCATCACATGAACACCGTGATGTCTGTTCTCCTCCCATAATGCCTCAGAAAACGAGAGCACAAAGGCTTTCGTGGCCGCGTAAGTTGCCATGAAGGGCACTGCCTGAAATCCGGCGGTCGATGCGACGTTGATTATTGTTCCCTGTTTGCGTTCGCGCATCGGAGCAAGAAATCTAAAGGTCAACTCTACGAGCGACCTAACGTTGAGATCAATCATCTCGAGTTCACGAGCCAGATCGAGATGTGAAAAATCACCCATTGACCCGAAGCCCGCGTTGTTTATGAGCATGTCAATTTCAAGCTGTCGTTCCCTCGTTTCCTCGACAAGCCGAGCTGGAGCATCGGAGGTGCGCAGATCCAGTGCAACATACTGCGCTCGAATGCCACTCATTCGTCCTAGTTCATTGCAAAGCGTGATGAGTTTATCTTCAGATCGAGCTACCAAAAGAACATTGCGTCCGCGAGCGGCGAGTTTTCTGGCGAAGGCGGCACCTATTCCGGATGAGGCACCAGTAATGAGAGTCGTGTTCATTGGCGACTTAGTTGAATCAGATTCAGCTCAATGATATCGGCGTTTTCCGATCGTAATCCATTCAGCATCGCATCAGATGGCGCATTATCGAGGTTGATACGAGCGACGGCGGCGGCGGCGCCTTCGAAGACGATATTCTCCATCTCCTGAACGTTGATCTGTTCTGCTTTGATCGCATCCAGAACCCCGGCCAGGACACCGGGTCGATCAACATGACGAACTACGAGACGGTGGGTCGCAGGTGTCTGTTGGGCGAGATTAACTACATTAGCTACTTTGCCGGTTTCTTTAAACTCTTTCACGATACGTACCGTTTCGGCAGCAATGGCTTCCTGGGCCTGATCGGTTGACGCGCCAATGTGATGAGTACCGTATAGACGTTCGTCACGAACGATCTCGTCATGAAACTCAGCGACGCTGCTTGTCGGCTCAACGGCGTAAACGTCCAATCCAGCGCGGATGCCGCGAGTCCGCATGGCATTAACGAGCGCTTCCTGATCTACAACGGCTCCTCTGGCAGTGTTAATGAAGTAACTGCCCTCCGGCATTGCGTCAAAGATCTCGGTGCTTATTAAATTCCGGGTTTCAGGTTTTAGCGCAAGATGAACGCTCACGATGTCCGATACCCTTGCGACCTCTTTGGGCGATTCTTTGTATTCAACACCAAGTTCCGTCGCTCGGTCCGGCGTTAGACTTCGACTCCACGCCACTATCCGCAGGCCGAACGCGCGCGCACGCGGAATCATCTCCAGGCCAATCTTGCCGACACCGATTAGACCAAGTGTGCGACCAAAGAGGCCGCGTGCTTTCGAGAATTCTTTTTTGTTCCACTCTCCTCGTCGCAATGCCTCGACGTTGTCGGCTATTCGGCGATCGAGAGCGAGGATTAGTGCGAAAGCGAGTTCGGCGACGGCGATCGAGTTTTTTCCAGGGCAATTTGAAACGTAGATACCACGCTTCGACGCAGCGGCAACATCGATCGTGTTGTAGCCGGCGCCCGCGCGAACGACAAGTTTCACAGGCCCGGAGTCAAGCATCGATTCCGTTACTTTTGTACCTCTGACCACCAGAACGTCTGGCGCTTCTTTGCGAATAGCGCCAACCAAAAGGTCGTCTTTAAGATCAGGCTGATAGGAAACGTCACAGCCGAGGGCGAGCAAGCCGTCGCGGCCTGATTGTTCGAACTTGTCTGCTATAAGGACCCGCATAGATAAATTTCCGATTGCCGATTGCCAATTGTTTGCTCCTCAGGCTATAGGGGCGTCGTCCTAAAGCCAATACGAAATCGGCAATTGGCAATCGGCAATGGAACAAGCGTCGTTCAAATAGTGTGAATTAAAAGCCCGTCTCTTAACTTAGGCTCAAACCATGTTGACTTTGGCGGCATGATCTCGCCGGCGTCAGAAACCATTAACAGTTCTTCAACCGTTGTCGGATAAAGTGAAAACGCCACGGCTGCTTTTCCTTCGTTAACCAGACGTTCGAGTTCTTTAGTACCACGCAGGCCGCCGACGAAATCGATTCGTTTATCTGTCCTAACATCCTTGATGCCCAGGATGGGATCGAGCAGCCGGTCTTGAAGAACGCTCACGTCTAATAAGGCAACAGTACCAACTGATAAAGTTGTTTCTGGCGCAAGCTGCAGCCCATACCACTTTCCGTCGAGATACATACTCCACTGGCCCCGATGTGCCGGAGCCGGCCTTGAGTTCTCAGTAATCGTAAACTGCGTTTTGATAGCGTCGAGAAATTCGTCGGGAGAGAGTCCATTTAGATCTCGAACGATCCGGTTGTACGCAAGTATCTGTAGTTGTGAATCGGGAAAAAGGACAGTCAGGAAGTAGTTGTAGTCTTCGTTGCCGGTGTGCGCGAAGCTTTGTTCTTTCAACTCAGAACGTGCACGACTCGCACTGGCCGCGCGGTGATGGCCGTCCGCTATATAGAGGAGAGGAATGTTGCCAAACTTTTTGATGACTTCATCTGAGTCCTTGAGACGCCATATCGTATGCCGAATTCCATCTTCAGCCGTAAAGTCATATAAGGGCTCCGCCAGGACTGCGGCCGATACTTGCTCATCGATCTCGGGGCGCCTTCTGTAGGTTAGAAACACTGGACCCGTTTGCGCGCGTAGCATGAGCATGTGACGCGTGCGATCATCTTCCTTATCGGGTCGTGTGCGCTCATGCTTGCGAATGGTATTGTTGTCGTATTCGTCAATGGAGCACACTGCCACAATCCCAATCTGTTGGTGGTCTCCCATGATCAACCTGTACAGATAAAGACTTGGTTCCGCTTCTTTTTGGAGCGGACAAGTCGCAATAAGTTTCTCGAAGTTCTCAACTCCTTTTCGGTATACCGCATCGCTATACGGGTTAGTTCCAACAGGAAGGTCGATCTCCGGTCGCGACACATGCAGGAAACTGAGCGCGTTCCCTTCAACAAGCGCGCGTGCCTCGTCGGTGTTGACTACGTCGTAGGGCACACTGGCTACGAACTGAGCGCGGTCTGATGTCGGGCGCAAAGCACGGAAAGGACGAATAACCGCCACGGACCCTCCTACTGGGTGTAGGCACAAGCCAGAAAAACGCGTGGTGCCAAATGCGTTTTTTTCGTTTGCTACATGCTGATTAATTGGTAAAGGCTTATGAGTTAAGACTATCCGTTTAAGCCGGGACTTAGCAAGTGCAACGTCATTCGAGCAGTGGATCAAGTGCCGATCCTGAGCCTGGGATTGTAAAATCACATTTAATGCTGAACAATCACCACATCCGATTGCGGGAGTTGGAGACAAAGCTGCAACTCCTTAACGACAACTTCGAGCATGAGCTCCGCTTAAGAGGATTCGATCCTGCCCAGGTTGATCATTCAGCGTTGCCGGCGCAGTTGGCCCGAACATATATGGATCGTCAGCAGTTACTAGAAGCATTGGAGGAATTAAAAGCCATGATGCCTCAAGAACAACGAAGAACGAGTGAAGTCGAACGTATTCGCGATCAATTCCGACGCGCCTTTGAAGGTGAGGCATGGCATGGACCGTCAGTGCTATCGCTACTCAACGGAGTTAGTGCCGAACAAGCTGCGGCCCATCCCGTTCAAGGCGCCCACTCAATTTGGGAATTGACGTTACATATCACTGCGTGGGAACGCGCCTGTAAACGCAGGCTGGAGGGCGATCCCGCACGACTCACGGACGAAGAAGATTGGCCAGCCGTAACTTCGACCAGCGAAGAAGCTTGGCAAAAAGCGAAACTGGATCTGCTTGAAACTCATCGTGAGCTGCTTGCTGCGATTGCCTCTCTAGACGAATCGAGATTGGATCAACCTATCATCGCGGACCAGGACACAACATTTTCCAGCGTTTATGTGACGCTTCAAGGCGGTGTGCAACACGATCTGTATCACGCTGGACAGATAGCGATCCTGAAGAAGGCGCTGGAAGGAGTGGCTTCTTGACTTCGGGCGAGCGCGCTTACAGACTGAGACAAAACTCAACGTCGTTGGATAGGACCTTATGAGCGAATTATCAAGCAGACAATGTGTGCCGTGTCGTGGCGGTGTACCGCCTCTTCAAGGAGACCAAATAACGAAACTCCTTAGCGAACTCAACGGCTGGGATGTTGAAAAGGAACACCACCTTAAGAAGTTTTATCGATTTTCAAACTTTCGCGAAGCGCAGGAATTTGTCAATCGCGTCGGCAATCTTGCCGAAGAGCAAGGACATCATCCGGACATCTGCTTTGGCTGGGGTAAGGCCGAGATCACCATCTGGACTCACAAGATCGATGGGCTGACGGAGAGCGATTTCATACTGGCAGCAAAGATTGACCAGATCGGTTCTTGAGCGACTATCTGTGACATCCTGAATAAGGCAGGGTCTTCCTGGTCGAGGTTGCTTTGCCTCAAAAGTCGAAGTTCGCACTTCTCATTCACACCAGGCTTCAGCCTGGTGTGAACCGCAGGAGAGGCCGGGAATCGGTTCAACGGTTTGCTCTTCTTCTTAAAGGCATGGAGCTATTGAGAAGACGGAGTTACACCAGGTGCACGAGAAACCGTTGAAACGGTTCCCTTAATCTCTAGTGTCGCTGGCACACCGGGCTGAAGCCCGGTGTGAATAAGAAGCAGCACTCGATGTCATTCCATATAGAGTTTCTCAATTTGATCGACCATTCGCTTAAGACTGAATCGCGCACTGACTGCGTCTTTCGCACGGGCACTCATATCTAGTCTTTGCCCTTCGTTTGTCAATAGAGCTGTGATCGATTCCGCCATTCGCTCCACATCGCCAATGGGAACTAACAATCCCGTCTCTTGATCTGCAATTATTTCACGCGCGCCTTCAGTCATCGTTGCTACTACCGCAGTTCCAGCAGCCATTGCTTCGGTGATAACCAGTCCAAAAGATTCAGTCTGGGAGGCAGAAACAAAAACATCCAGGGCACACAGGAGTCTGTCGGCGTCGTCCAACCAACCCAGAAAGTGAAATCGATCTTGCAAGTCCAAATCCGCAACGAGTCGTTCCAACTGCTTGCGAACATCTCCCGACGTGGAGGTGTCTACGCCTGCGAGCACGAAGTGAGCCTTAGGAATTTTTGACGCAACGATGGCTGCTGCCCGTATGAAATCATCATGTCGCTTCAAGGGCCGCAACTCACCCAGGCTTCCAACGAGCAAACAATTTGCAGGGACATCTTTACTTTGCAGAAAGTGCGCACGATCGAAGTCGGTTGCAGCACGCGCAAACCGATCTACATCAACGCCATTGGGGATCAGCGCAATCTGGTTGTCGCTTACTATTCGTTGCTCATGGAGTTCTCTTGCGACGGCCGAGGATACCGCAATTACTCGTGCTGCCTGAGACAATGTTCGGCGATGAAGTCGATTGAGCGCGAAAAGCACATGCCTGGTGACAATGAACTTAGTTTGCCGGTTGCGGCGAGTTGCATATGCGGCGAGTGAGTAGTCGCGTGCCATATGCGCGTGAACCACATCGATCTGTTGTTGCTTAACCAGACGCGCCAAAGCGCGCGCACTTTGTGGGTCGAGAGCGTTGCGCAGCGGCAGGGACTTGACCTTTTCTGCCGGCAATTGCAGATGCCTGATCAACGGAGAATGCGGCCGCAACGCAACGTAAAGGTCATGTCCTCGGGCGAGAAGCGTGTTCGTTAGGTCAGCGACATAACGCTCACCCCCACCGAAAGATGAGGCAGAACTGATCTGTAGAATCCTCATTCCTTTGTCCGATAAACTTCAGTTTGTCGTCGCCGACGGAAAGGCACTTGGCATAAAGAAGGTTTGACAGGTCTCGACCGTTTTTAGTGAGCAATTTCCTTTACCGAATCCGAAATTTATCCCCATCCGCGTCCGTACCAAAGCGAAACAGCAAGACCCGTTAGTGTTTCGTTTACCAATCAGAACTTGAACATCCTCCAGCTAATTTAGGCGGCAAATTTCGAGACTTTTCTACGCGCACAGTCGGCACAACTGTTGCCCACTATATCGCTGTACCGAAGACTGTTAGGTGGGAGGAATTGTATGGCTAAGCCTAAATTAGTGACAGGACTTTTTAAGAGCAAGGTCGCCGCCGAAGCTGCTGTCGACGCGCTAATGAAGCGCGATTTTACACGCGACGATATTAGCGTGCTCATGTCTGATGCTACGCGAAACAAGGAATTTGCTCTTCAGACACGAACGCATGCAGCTGATGGAGCGGGAATCGGTGGAGCAGTCGGCGGAGCTGTAGGGGCAGTGCTGGCAGCAATCACCGCGGTGGGAACAACCTTGTTTCTTCCCGGAATCAATCTGGTGATCGCTGGTCCAATAGCCGCAGCACTCGCCGGCGCTGGCGCTGGTGGAGTTACAGGGGGAGTGATTGGCGCCTTGATTGGTGCGGGTATTCCAGAATATCGCGCCAAGGTTTACGACGCCGGACTACGTGGTGGCGGAATCCTGATTGGTGTTGAAGCTCGCTCAGACGAAGAAGTGGATCGACTAGAAGAACTGCTCGATGAACTGGGCGCTGAGAACGTTCGATCAGAGTAGATCGGAACAGCTAAAGCTCCAGAGCTTATGTGATATAAGAAAGCCTGTGGCTACACTGAATGAATGTTGCCACAGGCTCTTCACTTAGTTATGGTGGTAATCAGCGACTGATTTCGTCGCCTACGTCTTCAATTGCTTCACCTATTTTTCGCCGTGCTTTGCCGAATCCTTCCTTCAGTTCGCCGCCGGCGTCATCGGCTCTTCCTTCATTCTCAAGTTCGCGATCGTTAATAGCTCTGCCAACAGCTTTTTTCGTTTTGCCTTTAGCCTGATCGAATTTGCCTTCGATTTCGTCCTTGTTCGGTAAACCCATTTCTTAACCTCCTCTTGTATTGGTAAAGTGCGAACATGCACACTTCGTACTGACCACTACCAGAGCAACATGCATTCCTCTACGAAAAACGCCGACAAATGGCTTCTTAGTGAAAAAGGACCGGAATGAGGAGAACTATTGATCTGTAGTTACTGTACGCTTAGGAGACTGTGTTGCGTGTTCTTCGAACGATCCACAGGAACGGAGTTTTATTTACCAGCCTTGCTCGTTAGGTCCTTGACCACTTGAAGCAACTTATTGATA
The DNA here is from genome assembly GCA_046725195.1 of Acidobacteriota bacterium. Taxonomy (GTDB): domain Bacteria; phylum Acidobacteriota; class Blastocatellia; order Pyrinomonadales; family Pyrinomonadaceae; genus PSRF01. Next base: position 80,361 of record JBKOYD010000076.1, read on the forward strand.
TCAAGCGGTTTGGTGAGATGTTGGGCGAAGCCCTCCTGGTGCGCTCGCTCGATATCAGATCTGCGACCATACCCAGTCAGCGCGAGAGCAGGAACATTGCTCATCTCTGGTAACGCCCGAAGTTTCTGAAGCAACTGATACCCATCCATTTCTGGCATCGAGATGTCTGATATCACCAGGTCGAAATTCTTTCCCTGAGAAACCGCAAGAGCCTCCTCGCCTCCACGTGCGGTTTTCACAAAGGCACCTTCCATTTGCAGTAACCTGCTGAGCATGTCGGTCGTTTCTCGCGAATCGTCAACCACTAGGATCAACTTTTTGTTCAGGGCTCCTGTACTTTCTTTCTCTTCTGAGAGAGTCGCTGATCCTTCGAGTTCGCGCAGTGGCAGCCAAACGGTAAAACGCGCGCCCTTCCCTGCACCATCTGACTCGGCGCTCACGCGGCCGCCATGTAATTCGGCAAGCTGCTTAACGAGAGCGAGGCCGATCCCCAATCCTCCTTGACGCCGCGAGCTACTGGCATCGGCTTGCCGAAAAATCTCAAATACGTGAGGTAAGAACTCCGGAGCAATTCCCTGCCCGGTATCTTCCACAATCAGTCGAGCATCACCGTTATCTTCAGTCAATGATATTGTGATTTGGCCGCCAGGCATGGTGAACTTTACTGCGTTATTTAAAAGATTCCAGACAATCTGCCCGAGCCGAACAGGATCGCCGTCAACGATCAGCGGGTCCTGCCCAACATTTATATTCAGAGAAATACTCTTAACAGCAGCTTCCGCTCGTACTGTCTCAAGCGCGTCGGAGATAATTGTCGAGAGCGCGACAGGTTGACGACTGATTGCGATCTTTCCCATCTGCAGCCGCGAAAGATCGAGCAGGTCGGACACTAATTGCGATTGGGCAAGCGCATTACGGCGTATAACTTCGGCCGCCTTCGTAATAAAGCCCGGATTTCGCGAGTCGTCGCTGCGACGCAGAATCTCCGAGTACCCGATTACAACGTTTAGCGGGTTTCGCAGTTCGTGAGACAGCGTTGCCAGAAACTCATCTTTCAAACAATTAGCGGCTTCCGCCTCCGCTCTGGCGAGTTGCTCACGAGCCAATAGTTTAGTTCGTTCTTCCTCAGCGCTCTTAACATCGGTTATGTCCACTGATACTCCGACCACACCGATCAGTTCACCTTTCTCATTTAGGATCGGCGAATCTGTAATCATGGCAGGAAACTGCGAGCCGTCACGTCTTTGGACAAGTAGCTCGCCCGACCAACTTTCGCCCTCTCTCAATCGCGCAAAAATCTCTTCAGCTTTTTGCCTTGAATCAACGGCAGGTACCAAATCGACTACGTTGGAACCCATAGCCTCTAGCACAGACCAGCCGTACAACGCCTCCGCAAAGGCATTCCAGAAGATGACTCTCCCTTCGAGATCGGTCGCTATCACAGCCTGTTCGACCGTGTTGAGGAGGCGCGCCTGAAAGCTAATCTCTTTTCGAGCTTCCTTGTGTAACGTGATATCTCTGGCGATTTTCGATGCTCCTACAATAACGCCGCGATCGTCTCTGATCGGCGAGACGCTCAATGAAATGTCGAGTAGCGTCCCATCCTTGTGGCGCCTGACAGTTTCATAATGATCTACCGAGCGTCCGGAGCGAATGCGGGCAAGGATCGTCGGTTCCTCGTTGTATCGTTCCTCAGGCATCAAGAGAGTTGCAGGCTGGCCGATTGCCTCTTCCGCGGTGTAGCCAAAAATTCTTTCAGCGCCTTGGTTCCAACTTGTGATTATGCCGTTGAGGGTCTTGCTGATGATTGCATCGTCTGAAGATTCAACAATCGACGCAAGAAGGTGCCTGGTAACTTCTGCTTCCTTCCTTACCGTAATCTCGCGAAGATAAACAGTTAGACCAGTGCTCGACGGATAGCCGTGCGCTTCAAACCATGCTCCTTCCGCGATCTTGCAAGGAAACTCAAAATTGACAGGAACCATTTCTTCAACTGCTTTGTGGAAATATGAATAGAGGAGGGATTCTTTTGCCATTGGGAAAACTTCCCAAATAACCCGTCCAACCAATTCTGAGCGACTCTTTTTGAATCGTGCTTCCGTTTGCCCGTTGACGTCGGTAAAGCGCCACTCGCGATCCAAACGGTAAAAGAGGTCCGTCATGCTTTCGAGGATGCTATTAATTCTTGAATTTGAGGAGCGCAAGGCCTCAAGCGTCTTGTCACGCTCTCGTTTAGCCTGTGCCAGTTCCATCTCATATAACCGGGCATTGCGGAGAGCGATGGCTGCCTGATCTGCGAGGGCTGAGAGTTGCCACTGCTCTTCTTCTCCGAGTGATCTATCTCGCGCAATCACGAGCAGACCATTCAAAGCATGTTTAGCAATGATTGGTACAGAAGCAAGAGAGTTGGTCGATTTGAGTCCTAACGTCCTGTGGAGGTCTTTGATAAGGTCTTCTTCCATCCGGCCCACAAAAGACTTAGCCAAAGACTCATCGATTCCGATGGACGCACGAATTTGCAGCTGCTGCTCGTCGTCGTCCAAAAGAAGCAAACAAGCACTGGCATCAACTAGCTGAGCCGCGTTCTCAACTATGAGATTTAATACTTGATCGAAGTCCAGCGACGTGGTGATGGCGCGATTAATTTCCGCCAGCCGTCTGTACGGCTCTTTGTTCGGGCCGCGATGCTGCGCCGCATTTGGCGTCATGTCGGTTTCCTTACAAGCCGCGTCATCGCTGCTACTGTGGAGGAGTGCTGGCGCGTATCGTGAACGCTTCCGCGCGTCTTGATAATTCTGATGTGCGCTCCATCCCGAACCCAGTAAATCCGAAGAGTACCAGGTTGTCACGGATATTCGGATACCTGAGCTCCGTGACTGAGCACCTCAACAATTCCGGCAATCCGAGTCATCAGGCAGTAGCGTTTTCGACCGCAAATCATTGGGTAGTGCATAGATACGGTCCGCAAACCGTTAATTATCAATACTCCTTCGCTCCATTCACCGAGCGTTTTGATCCAATTTGCATGATCCGTGCCACCGGGCGGGATTCTGCCGGAATCCCACATAGCTTTGCCTCAAAAGTCTTAATGCACCTCTCATTTACACCGTGCTTCAGCCCCGGTTGAGCGGCAGGAAGGGATTGTTGAAAATGAGGACAAGAGCCAATGACCCTCGTCGACGATCCTACCCATGGAGGAGACAGGACGGTAAAGCAGACCAAGAAGGAGTTTAGAGTTTTCCCAAATCATGAGTTTTTGCAGATTCGATAATGAGGTGAGATTTGGGGTAAAAAAACGCTTGTGCAGCGCCGATTCCAGATTAGGTATAAGGTCGCAGGGGTTGTCAAGATCTTTCGTAGCACGGGGTTGTACTGCATTTCTTCGCGCGCGCCCACCACTGCTGTAGTGCTATGATTGAGAGGCGCCCGTCGCCGACGAGGACGCCACTTGCCAATCTACAAATCCTCGGCGAAGATCTAGCCAGCGATGTCTCAACAATCCCCTGAACAAGCCACAAAAACCAGAATAGAAACCGACTCGATGGGCGAAATCAAGGTCTCGTCCGATCGATACTGGGGCGCCCAGACTCAACGCTCGTTGCATCATTTCAACATCGGCGACGACCGCATGCCGCGAGAGTTGATTCGTGCGCTCGGCATTCTCAAAAAAGCTGCGGCGCTGGTCAACGAAGAGCTAGGCAAACTCCCGCACGATAAGGCCACGGTCATTGTGCAAGCCTGTGACGAAGTAATCGCAGGAAGTCTCGATGACCACTTCCCACTCCGCGTTTGGCAAACCGGTAGCGGCACCCAAACGAACATGAACGCTAATGAGGTGATCTCCAACCGTGCGATCGAGCTCGCTGGCGGTGTCATGGGAAGTAAGAAACCGATCCATCCAAACGATGACGTCAACATGTCGCAGTCGTCAAACGATACGTTTCCGACTGCGATGTACATTGCTGCTGCTGAACAGTTGAACAAACTGATTCCGCGAATTCAGGAACTACACGACGCTATCGACTCGAAGGCAAAAGAGTTTGCTGGCGTCGTGAAGATCGGACGCACGCACCTGCAAGACGCGACACCATTAACAATCGGTCAAGAGATGGGCGGTTGGGCCAGTTTAGTCGAGCGCGATATTGCGAGGCTGAGGAGTGCGATGCCTGGTTTGTTGGACCTCGCAATTGGCGGTACCGCAGTCGGCACAGGTTTGAATTCGCATCCTGAATTTGGTGAACGCGCCGCAAAGAAGATCGCAGAACTGACCGGCCTGCCTTTCAAGTCACACCCAGATAAATTTGCCGCACTCTCGGCGCATGACGAACTTGTCTTTGCAAGTGGCGCGATAAAGACCCTGGCCGGTTCGCTCATGAAAATTGCCAACGATGTTCGCTGGCTTGCCTCCGGACCACGTTGTGGTTTAGGTGAGCTCGTTTTACCGGAAAACGAGCCAGGCTCGTCAATCATGCCTGGCAAAGTGAATCCTACACAGAGTGAAGCATTGACCATGGTGGCGGTCCAGGTTTTTGGAAATGACCTGGCGACAAGCTTTGGCGGCTCGCAAGGCAATTTCGAGTTGAATGTTTTCAAGCCGGTCATGATTCACAATTTCCTCCATTCAGTTCGACTGCTGCGCGACGCGACACATAGTTTTGTCGAGTTTTGCATCTCCGGAATCGAGATCAATCGTGAACAGATTGATCAGCATGTAAAAGACTCCTTGATGCTCGTCACTGCATTGAATCCTCATATCGGTTACGACAAAGCAGCCCAGGTTGCGAAGAACGCCCACAAAAAGAAGATCAGTCTGCGCGAGTCCGCTATCGAGCTTGGCTTCCTCACAGGCGAAGAATTTGATCAAAAGGTGAAACCAGAAGAGATGACGCATCCGTAACCTGCCAATTACGGATCGCCAGGGAAGGAACAGAGCGGGCGCAGAGTCCCCCCTCAACGATGTTTACTGTTGCCTTTGGGAGTTTGATTTGCCCGATAAGAACGAAAAAGTAAAAGAGAATATTTGCGGTTCTTACTACGTCGACTCTTCGTGTATCGATTGTGATGTCTGCCGTGACACCGCGCCCGACAACTTCAAGCGTTCAGATGAGAACAACTATTCGTTCGTCTATAAGCAGCCGGAGACCGAGGAAGAAAAACTGCTTTGCGAAGAGGCGATGAGCTGCTGTCCGGTTGAAGCTATCGGTAATGACGGGGCATGATGCGAAGGCAGAAAGAAATCATTTTCCATATGACATTTGAAACTTGATATTTTTCATTTGGAGGACCCAAGGTCAATAGTCCGTTGACCCTTGTTCAATTTAACAAAGCACCGAAAGACCTGCTCCTGCAAATGAGAAATCTCAAATTTCAAATGTCATATGGAAAATGATTCTCACCTACTCAACCGTAACCGTAACTTTTCCTTCTTCGACTCGAGCCGTATACGTCTTAATCTTTTCAGTCACAGTCAGACATTCGCCGTTGCGGACGTCAAACTGCCAGCCGTGCAGTCCGCACTCAATGATATGCCCACACAATGCGCCTTCTGACAAAGGGGCGCCTTTATGTGGACAAAAGTTTCCGGTGGCATAGAATTCGCCGTTCACATTGTAAATAGCCAACTCGTCGCCATCGGGAAGTTCAAATCTGACGCAGGCGCCGGGCGGCAGTTCGTCGATAGCGCCCACAACCAAGGTGCGATGGGAGGTTGGGCATGTTGATGTGTTGTCTAATTCAGTATTGAATGATTGCATTGAATGGATGGTAACAAAACACGTTTTGCACGGCCAAGACGCAGCCAGAAAAAAGTCGGATAATCGCAAGCAAGATTCTGCCTGTCGACACGTTCTCTATCTTCGCGGCGAACTTTTCACTCTCTCCAGCCGCTGGATTTGAGAACGAAAGAGGAGAGAACTATGAAGCGACTACTACTGATAACTGGGATACTGGCTGTTGTTCTGGCGGCGTCAAGCGTTCTTTACGCTAAAGAAATTACCGTACAAGGAAAACTCCAAAAGACTGTCGAACCTGGCGGTTGGTTAATTGCGACCGGTGATTCGAAATATTTGATCCTGAACGCACGAGACTTTCAAAACAATGCCTGGTTCAAGGTTTCAACAAACGTTGAAGCTAACGGTGAAACAAAGGACGTTATGACGACTTACATGGAAGGTACACCCTTCGAGGCGAAGTCGATGCGGCCAATCGATCAGAAAACTGCCGTGGCAGGCAACGATGATACTCATCGCGTGACGCGCGTGTTGGTTGGAGGTGATTCTATAGTTCAAGCACAGCCGGACACTGCCATCGTAACGGTCTCGGTGGTAACGCAGGGCAAGCGCGCGATTGACGCGCAACAGGAAAACGCAACCAAGAGCGATGCTGTCATGCGCGCTCTCAAGAGTGCGGCTGGCGCGGGAGCCGAAGTCAAAACGAGCGGCTACAGTCTTCAGCCACAACGCATCTACAAAGAAGGTCAGCCACCAACAATCACTGGATACGAAGCACGCAACAGCGTTAAGGTAACCCTGAATGACCTGACAAAATTAGGAGCTGTCATCGACGCAGCCGGCCAAGCTGGGGCCAACGACGTTTCCGGAATTTCCTTCATGCTGAAACAGGATAGGCCCGCGCGCGATCAAGCCCTCAAGGACGCAACTCGGGAAGCACTTAGCAAAGCTCAGGTCATTGCTCAGGCTCTGGGAGGACGAGTGGTCCGAATTGTGGAAGTTCAAGAAGAAGGATTTCAAAGACCACCGCAACCGCTCTATCAAGCTGAAGCTATGATGGTAAAGCGCGACTCGGCTTCGACACCCATCGAGATCGGTTCGCTCGACATAAGTTCTCGGGTGCAGCTGGTTGCGGAAATTGAAACGAATCTTTGATAGCGGTTGGCATCCCCGCTTGCGTGTCAACCGCCTGGTTAGGTCCCCAACGCATTTGGCGGAGGCAATCGCCTTCGCCCGTGCCCCCACTTCAATTCGACACTTGTCGCGTCTTTTAAGGCGCGACAATCTTTTCCTTGCAAGGAGGGAAGCAATGGCTAGATACACAAACGATTTGGAAGACGATAGGGACTACTATCCACGAGAAGAGCGATACAGACGCGAAGCCCTCGGCAGTTACGATGAACCCTACAGCGCTCGACGCAATTATGAGAGTGAACGACGACCTCAGCGGCGCAGTAGATTTGGCGAACGGGCCGAGTATGACTACGACGAGCCACGCTATGGTAACTATCGGGAAGGATCATGGGATGAAGGCAGGCGAAGTTCGTTGTATGACATTCGAGGTGATCTTTCGTCGCGCAGCTCAAGGGACTATTACATGCCCCAGCGATCCCGTCTGCGCTGTCGCGATATCATGACTCGTGACCTGGTGGTGGCTACTCGTGACACACCACTGACCCAAGTTGCGCTAATGATGAAGCAAGAAGACACTGGCGTCATTCCCGTCGTTGACTATGACGTGTCCGGTGGCAACGGCAAAACTACCGCCGATGAAAAGCATTACGACGGCCGTAACTACTCGCGCGGCAAACTTGTAGGCTTGATCACCGACCGCGATATCGTTATACGGGCTGTAGCAGAGGGCAAAGACTGCACGACCACTCGCGCCGAGGAAATCATGTCAACCGACATCCATAGCGCACGGCCAAACGATCGCGTCGTAGACGTCATTCGTAAGATGGGTGATAAACAGGTGCGGCGGATTCCCGTAGTTAATGAGGGCGGATACCTTATGGGAATGATCTCGATGGCCGACATCGCGTTGGAGACTCACGAAGATCGCGAACTGGCAGATGCTCTCGAGGATATTTCTAAGGGTTCGTCATTCTGGAACCGCATATTCGGCTAGGACGATTCTGGCTGAACTAACATTGAGGAACAGAAAAAGCCGCAACTGGACCTGTGACGACCTGGGGCGTTAAGGCCCCAGGTTCAGTCGCATTTAATAGGGACCACGAACGAACTTTTTCAGTTGTACGCCTTTGCATCCGTAAATTGCTTTCTTCTGGCGCCCCTTTGCACTATTGCGGTTTTCACTTATTCTCTTGCCATGCGAAATCCGAATCGTGACTTTTCGCTGATCCAAACTGATCGGCGAGTGAGACCGTCTGGTAGGCTTTGGAATCCTGCAGCGGACGTCTACCGTTCCGCTGAAGGGTGGATCGTAAAAGTCGACCTGGCTGGTATTTGTTCTGACGAGCTGGAGCTTGAAATACGCGACACGATCCTAAGTATTCGCGGTTGCCGACGAGACACTCTTTATCGAGAGGGTTTTGTTTACCACCAGATGGAAATAACTTACAGCCGCTTCGAAAAGCAGATCGAGTTTCCATCTCGGATCGAGGGCGCAACTGTGGGCCACGATTACAAGGATGGTTTTTTGATCATTAAGTTGCGCCGTCAATAACCTGTGAGTGGTCACGTCGCGATTTTGCTAAATTGATTTAATTGGGTTAATTGCCATGCCGGAATCTTCTGAAAAAATAGAGCCAGTCGCCGAATCCAAATCGGAACCGCAAACACCGCAAAGTGAGGATTTGAGGTTCTCAACCCAAGCGTCTGGTGAGCCGTTCGAGATCCCGATTTTGGCGTTGCAAAACCTCACGCTGTTCCCAGAGACAGTTGTTCCACTTGGTGTGGGAAGGCCGCGCTCAATGGCAGCGGTAGAGGCTGCACTATCCACTCAGGAAAAGCTTTTAGGATGTATTACCGTCCGGCCTGACAGAGCAGATGACACTGATGCGACGTCCGCGGATCTGTACGAAGTAGGCACGCTTGTGATGATCAAGCGTATGGAACGACTTGGTGATGCGATGCGCATCGTAGTCCAGGGCACCGAGCGCTTCCGAGTTCTCGAATGGAAGCAACAGGAACCTTACCTGCGAGCCGTAGTGCAGATTTTGCCGGAGCCTCGCGTTGTCGATCCGGAACAAGTTGAAGCGGCAAAGCGAAACGTTCAGCAGATGATTCAGGAAGCATTGGCGCTTTTGCCAAACGTGCCTCCTGAGGTTCGCATTGCCGTACTTGGATCGGTTGAACCAGTTCGGCTGGCGTATTTTCTCGGCTCAATTCTGACTCTGGGAGTTGAAGAAGAGCAGAAAATGCTCGAAGCAAATACTGCCGACGAGTTGGTAGGGCTGGCGCACGGTAATCTCGCTCGAGAGCTCGAAATCCTGCAACTTCGTTCGAAGATTGCTTCGGAAGCTCAAACCGAGATGGACAAAGCACAGCGTGACTACGTGTTGCGACAACAGATGCGAGCTATTCAGAAAGAACTGGGTGAGGACGAAGGCGGGGAGGCGGCTGAAGCTCAGTTGTTACGCGAGCGCGTTGAAAAGGCGGACCTGCCGGATGAAGTACGCGCAGAAGCGGAGCGGGAGCTGAAAAGGCTTGAACGTTTGCCGGCCGCGGCGCCTGACTATCACGTGATTCGCACCTACCTGGAATACGTCTTGGAGTTGCCATGGCGTAAGGCGTCTGAAGCCAAACTCGATCTGAATGAAGCGCGCAAAATTCTTGATGAAGACCATTATGGACTCGAAGACGTAAAGGAACGGATTTTGGAGTTTCTAGCCGTCATCAAACTCCGTCCTGACACGAAGAGTCCTATTCTTTTGTTTGTGGGTCCGCCGGGAGTAGGCAAAACTTCGCTGGGCAGATCGATTGCTCGAGCATTGGGTCGACAGTTTGAGCGCATGTCATTGGGTGGCGTCCGCGATGAGGCAGAGTTACGCGGCCATAGGCGCACTTATATCGGAGCAATGCCTGGTCGGATCATCCAATCCATTCGTCGTGCGGGTGTGAACAATCCCGTTCTGATGTTGGATGAGATCGACAAACTCGGTAACGACTACCGTGGCGATCCGTCTGCAGCCTTGCTCGAGATTCTGGATCCACAGCAGAACAACACGTTTCGCGACCACTACCTGGATTTGCCGTTTGATCTATCAAAGATCTTCTTTATTGCTACTGCCAACCAGCTAGGACCAATTCCACCGCCATTGCGTGATCGCATGGAGACAATAAGGCTGGCTGGTTATAGCGACAGAGAAAAACTCGAGATAGCTCGGCGGTACCTTGTCCCCAGGCAAACCGTCGACAACGGACTCAACGCGGCGCAATTGCAGATTGCGGACAATGCAATCGAATTGATCGCTGCGCGTTATACGCGCGAAGCCGGCGTAAGACAGTTGGAACGAAACATTGGCAGTATCGCTCGCAAAGTCGCATTGAAGATCGCGCAAGCGCAGGCCGAAAACGTCACGGTGACCGCTTCCGATATTCGTGAGTATCTCGGCCCGCCAACATTCTATCCGGAAGAGGCTCGAAAGGAATTGCCCGCAGGTGTCGCGACCGGTATGGCATGGACCGAAATGGGTGGCGAAGTATTGTTCATAGAGGCCACATTACTGCCCGGAGGTCATGGCCTGACAATCACGGGACAACTCGGAGAAGTTATGCAGGAGTCCGCGCGTGCGGCGCAGTCTTACTTGTGGTCCCATGCTGCCGATTTTGGCATCGATCCGGATATCTTCAAAGAGTACGGAGTTCACCTGCATGTGCCTGCGGGAGCCATTCCGAAAGATGGACCGAGCGCCGGAGTGACGATTACCTCCGCCTTGGCTTCGCTTTACACTGGACGAAGAGTTCGCCCCGATACTGCAATGACCGGTGAAATTACTTTATCTGGTCTTGTCTTTCCGATTGGCGGTGTGAAAGAGAAGGTTCTGGCAGCACACCGAGCGGGCATCAGGAGAATTCTACTACCGAGTCGAAACGAGGCTGACGTTGAGGATATTCCTGAAGACGTGAGAGATGACTTACAAATAGTTTTCGTGTCGCGGATCAGTGAAGTACTCGACGCCGCGCTGGAAGTGTTGGTAGCGAATCCGCCACCATCACCAGTTGTGAGTGATGCTGCACGCAGTGCACGTCGTCCAGAACCTGAACCGTTAACTGCGAAACAACGTTAGTCGCCAACGCGGCTCTTAACGCTCGAAGCCCTGTCGTTTACGCCAGGGCTTTTCTCTTTTTATTTGGGTCAAACATCCTCATGGCAGCGCTTCAACAATAAAGTAGAACTTGAAGCTGCCAACCAAACTTGTCCGAGCTTTGCAAGAAAATAAGCCCATCGGAAGCCCGTTCAACCGCGGCGCGAGTTTCTCCTGCTAGAATCGGAACTGCTATTACGATTCCGGCCGGGTCTAATGTGCGTATCGCCCGGATCGCTGAAAGCACCGTTGAACCCGTGTGAATGCCATTATCAACAAGAACAACATTCTTGGCGTTAACGCATGCCACCGGTCGTTCGCCGCGACATGCACGTACACGTTCGTCGAGTTCGTCGAGCGCTGCTGCGATGAAGTATTCAAGCGGAGAGACGGGATTGACGCTGCGTGGCGGAAGATTATCATCAACTACCAAAGTGCCGGCCACATTTCTAGCGCCAACCGGCGAGTGAGGACCATTTGGGGCCAGCATTCTTCGAAGTATGACAAGATCAAGCGGTGCTTTGAGCTGCTTGGCGACCTCTAATGCAACAGGCGCTCCACCCGTGACAATACCGAGCACTACGGTGTTAGCACTGCCGCTGCACTGGAGAAGTTCCGACGCGAGTTCACGACCAGCGCTCGAGAGATCACGGAATCTGCTCATGCTACGTTTTTATTTGATCTCTCAGGTTCAGATTCCGAATCAAGCGGTGAAGATAATTGGGGTGAACTCCAAGAAGTTTCGCAGCTTCAGTGTAATTGCCTTTCGCTTGCTCCATAGCACTTAGAATGATCTCTTTCTTAGTTTGGGACACAGCTTCATGATAGCTTGTCATGGAGTTCGCAGTGTGCGCTTCTCTTTCAAGCAAAGTCTCAGGCAAATCTTCCGGCAGGATTAGATCCGTCGCGCCCAACACAACAGCGCGCTCAATTGCGTTCTCCAACTCGCGCACATTCCCGGGCCAATCATACGAGCTCAAAAAAGCTCGCGCGTCGGCAGAGATACCCTTCAATTTCCGATTACATTTGGCTCCGTACTTGTCAGCGAAGTAACTCGCAAGAAGCATTATGTCTTCTCGACGATCACGGAGCCCGGGCATTTCAAAGGAAACTACATTCAGTCGATAGAATAGGTCCTGGCGAAACTCGCCTGCCTCAATCGCCTCTTCGAGATTCTTGTTTGTCGCTGCTATGAGTCGCAGGTCTACCTTGATTGTTGCCGTTCCGCCCACGCGTTCAAACTCTCGTTCCTGAAGCACGCGCAAAAGTTTTACCTGGAGTGCCGGGGTTATTTCACCAATTTCGTCGAGGAAAACCGTTCCACCATCTGCAATTTCCAAGCGGCCTTTCTTCTGAGTGATCGCTCCGGTGAACGCGCCTTTTTCATGACCAAACAACTCGCTTTCCAGAAGCGACTCGGTAAGAGCGGCACAGTTTACCGCCAAGAATGGTTTTTGCGCGCGTTTGCTGTTTCGATGGATCGCCCGAGCAGCCAATTCTTTTCCTGTGCCGCTTTCACCACTTATCAGTACCGTTGAGTCTGTAGGTGCAACTTTGGAGATGAAATGGTAGACGCGTTGCATTGCAGGACTCTCGCCCACCATGTTGTGCTCGATGTTGACGTCTGCGAGCAGCCGTTGGTTTTCACTTTCGAGCCATTCAAACTGGCGAGCATTTTCGATGGCCACGGCGGCAATTCCAGAGATCGCGGTGACGAGCTGCAAGTGATCTTTGTTGAAGTCATCGCCTGTGACTGTCGTGTCGAGATAGAGCACACCCAGTTTTCGATCGAACACTATAAGCGGCACGCACATCACTGAATGCGCTCGTGTCTGAATCAGGCTTTCAGTTGCCAAAGACTCTTCTCGTGCCGGATTAGTCGCCAAAAGTGCGACGCCGTCCCGCAGCACCTGTTGTGCTATCGTTCTACTGACACTTACTGCCTGATCTTTTCCGTAAGCACGGTCAAGACCAAACACCGTGCCAGCCTCAAAAGAGTTTTCGGCGGTGAGCAGGATCGCTCCATGTTGGGCAGGAACTACTTCGAAAAGCAGCTCGAGCAACCGTTCCTGCAAGTTGTCAAGCCCACGGATCGCGTTGATGGTAGTACTTACCTTCATCAAGGCGCTCAAGTCGCGAGCCATCAGATACAGCGCGTCGTCAAAACGGATCTGGACGGTGGATCCGCTAATTACTTCGCTTTCATCGAGCTTAACCTGACTCGATTTGGCACTTCCGTCGCCGTCGTTCGTCAGGAAGAGAAACTGGGAATCACCGATGCGAACACGATCGCCGTGCTCCAGGAGCCGAGTCTTTACCGGCACATCATTGATAAACGTGCCATTGAGACTCTCCAAGTCCGTAATAACCAACCCCTCTTCTTTCTTCTCTATTTTGGAGTGTCGACGAGAAACTGAGGCGTCGGCAATGCACAGACTCGCCGCCGTTTCGCGCCCAATCACGAAAAGGTCTTCATTGATTGTGAAGATAGCTCCCTTGAGTTTGCCTGAGATGGCTGCGAGTCGCGGCGACATTTCCTTCAAAAGAGTGGTCAGGATGATTCGGCCAAAGTCTACGCGCCTCGATGGGTTCGAGCAATAGTTACGGAGGTGAGAAGCATCTCTTTGGCCAGTTCTGCTCGAAAGCAAAGCGGAAGCCTACACTTGGAAGGCCAATTTCTCGGTATTTGATGGCTCAAACTCGTCAACGTCTATCCAACAAGATAACGTTACTATCTTTTTGGATAGAAATGGCGATGCTCACAGACAACCCTCCGGCACTCAATTTCTGTTATTAGCCAGCATTTCTAAGTAACAAGGGCCGCAAACGCTTGTGGCACACCCGTCGCAGTACACCCCGCCAGAGACCCGAGTAAATACAAACTCTAAAATCAGAAACATGAGAGAGGAACGACCATGGCAAAACAAATCACCAAAGGATTGACGATGCTAGGGCTCATGGTAACGCTCGCATTCGTCACTGCCGTCACTTCAGCTAATGCACAGTCGACCCGAAGACAGACTGCTGATATTCCCTTCGATTTCGTAGTTGGCGACAAAAACCTCCCAGCTGGTAAGTACGATGTACACTCAATGACTGCGGCGGGTGAAGCGCTCAGGATCAGAGGAATTGCGAACGAGAAGTCGGTTGTGCGTCTTTCCAACCCAATAACCAGGATCGAACCCGCGCAAAAGGGACAGTTGGTATTTCACCGTTACGGCAATCAGTACTTCCTATCAGAAGTTTGGACCGCTGGTATGAGCAATGGCCGACAGCTGCTGAAATCCGCTGCTGAGAAAGCCCTTCAACGTGAGGTGGCAGGCATTCCGTCCAAGAGCGATTCGGGGCAGAGTGGCTATGAGCGAATTGTGATAGCGCTCGTTCGCCAGTGAAACAACTATTCGAATGCCCGCGCGAGGGAATGAGTTGTTAGTCTGCTGACTCTTTCCCTCCCCAAAAACCAGAACGGCAACCCAAGGCCCCCGGGTTGCCGTTTTGGTTTTTTTTGCTTCGTTCGGTCAGGAGATTAAGGGATGATGCGCCAGTTGTTGTTGGCTTTGACGGGAACGTTTTTGTGGAGTTCAACCCAGTCGATGATCAATTCCCGAATTTCTTCGCTTGAGCGATACACCACCGGCGCATTCTTGTACATCGAGTAGCCGCCACCCCCGTTTACTCGGTAGTTGTTCGTAGCAAGGCGAAACTTCTTTGTGGGCGTTACCGGTTGACCTTGAAAACGAAGGTTTTGTATACGTTGCCCGATTGGCTTCGAAATATCCAGTTCGTAGGTGACGCCTTCCGCGATGTCGAAATTGTACGCCGGAATTTTTTCATCGATTAGTTCCTGTGTCGATTTGCCGGGAACATACGTCCTATAGTACTTCGCAGAATGTTCCAAGGCGTCTTTTAGTTGCTGACCCGTAACCTCGAGGACGACGAGTGTGTTTTCATAAACGTAGAGTCCTGCGATATCACGCACCGTGACTGGTCCCTTTGCGATACGAGCTTCTGAATTGAAACTCGCAACCATTGAGACATCAGCCTTGCCGGCTTCGAGTTGCACTTTTTGAATTAAGTCAAGAATCGCGGTATCTCGAAACCGCGCCTCTTTTGCCGTCAACTCTTCCGCTGACTCACCAATCACCCGGGCCAGCCACGCCTGAGTTTCTCGATCATAAGGCTGGGCAAGCCCGACCACGTCGGGGTCGGGTTCAACACGATCATCTGCGGGAAGCGTACGCGCAGCCTTCGCATAAACTCTCCAGCCTGTCGCCGATTTCTGTAAATACAGATCTGCGCGTGCGAGATGACGGCCCCAGTGGTTTGCCTGGGTTAGAAGAACCCCGTTGATGTATAGCGAAGGCACGTCACGATGGGTGTGTCCCATGAAAATGACATCCACTCCCGGTACTTGGTTGGCAATGGAAACTGCTTCGTTCTCATGAGGGACCTGTCCTGGATTAACTTCACCAGTTCGCAAGTCTTCGCCAAGGCCCATGTGCATTGCGATCACGACCACATCGACCTTTTCCTGCTCGCGCAATATCGGAACCCATTTACGAGCTTCACTGACCGGCTCGTGGAACTCCAAACCGGCATAATTTGGCGGATTGTCCCAATTAGGTATTCCTGGCGTCGTCAAGCCAAGGATCGCAATCTTTACACCAGCAATCTCTTTAACGATGTAGGGCTTGTAATGCGGCTGACCGGTTGCCTTGTCGTATGTATTCGCGGATAGCCAGGGAAACTTTGCCTCTTGACGGGCCTTCTCCAAAACCTTCAGTCCGAAATTGTACTCGTGATTTCCAACTGCCATCGCGTCGTAGTTCAGCAAGTTCATCGCTAGCATCATTGGATCAGGCGGCTGATTGTTTTTACGGTTGTGATACGACTCCAGCGGTGAGCCTTGGATCGTGTCGCCGGAGTCGACGAGCAATACGTTCGGCTGCTCTGCACGCACTCGTTTTATCAGTGTGGCGACCTTGGCCAAGCCGCGGTTGTCGGGCTTGTTGGTGTAATAGTCGATCGGATTTATGTTGCCATGCAGATCTGTCGTGCTGAGGATTGTTATTTGAACGCGCTCGGGAGCGAAGCTCCGCCCAACGAGGAAAAGTACGAGCGTGCTTGTGAGAACTGTTAAGAAGTAAGCGAGGGGCGAAAGTTTTCGGCTCTGCATACGTGGAGTTGAATGTTGACTGATGGAGTGTTTTCCGCGCGCTGAAGCTAACGACAAGCCGGTTTACCGGCCACGACTACTGATTCACAAACACCTCAACTGCGCTGGCGCCATCGATCGTAATTTCATAAAGCCTTCGAAAGTTAGCACGCACATAATTGAGTTCCCCTTCATTTTCAAAATACGTGCGGCCTCGCTGCACGATAACGTAAACGGGACCCGTCGCGTCCACTACGTTAAACTCGCGAGAAGAAATCGTGCGCGAGTTAAGATCCTTGCGCCCAAAAGCTTCCAAGTAGTAGCGCGTCACTCCGGGTGTTTCGTGCGCGATTGTTGCGCCTTTTGGAGCTGTCTCACAAACGTTCCTGATTGCTTCCCGTAATCCGTCATCGTAAAACTCATCGTGTGGAAAGAAATAACCGGCTTTACCTGCGGCGAGCGCGTTAGTGTAAAGCGCATAGTGAGGCCCGTTGGCAAAGGCAGTCCATGCGGGCCAACCGACGAATAAAACAACAGCCATTGCAGAAAAGAGTAATGGTGCGTGCCTCCACCCGTGCAATAGCGACTTCATCCTCTGAATCAGCGCTACAACACCAACCGCTGCCAGCATGTAAACAAACGGCATCAAGGAAAGCGTGTACCTAAGCCACTTTCCGCCAATCAGGGAATAAGGCACGATCCAAAACAGGAACATAAAGATCAAAAACGCGTAGCCAACGTTCCCATAGCGCTTGATGGAAACCGCAAGGCCGAGAAGAAAGGCAGACACAATAAGTAACGGTACTTTGATCGCAAGAAACAGAAGATAAAAGTAGATCGGCGTCCCCCAAAACGGAGAACTCGACATGTTGTTCTTATAGAGTTGGCCCGCAAACAAATACCCTGAGTGAGTCAACAAGCGTTCCCCCATGTACGCATTCAGGTATTGCCAAACTTCTGGCATCAGCACTGTCGGACTGGCCAATAGAAATACAGCAATGATCGCAATAAAGAACCATCCCGGCGTTCTACCGCTTGGTTCGCCTGGAGAAGACTTGCGCACATGAAAGTTGTGATGGAAGAGCATGTTGAGCCCCAGGTAGTGTGGGAAGTACTTGGACGCGATCATCAGACCAAATGCGACTGCACTTGCAGCGAAATTTCGAAGCCGCTTTGGTTTATTAGTTGGTGGGGTTTGTTTGACTCGTACGAAGAAATAGAAACCGAAGAGCATAAAGAAGACTAGAAGAGAATCTTCTTTGCCTATGCGATTGTGAGTGATCGCGTTGATCCCGACGGCCCAGAAAGCCGCAGCCAACAAAGCGGTCCAACGATCGAAGAAGGCCGCAGTCAACAAGAAAAGAGGTATCACAGTTAAGGCGCCAATCAGAGCGTTTGGCAGTCGTAAGGCAGCTTCCTCGCTGCCTGTAGGAGCAGTGCGCAACGACGCCCACATGAGCAATTTCATCAACATGGGATGCTCAGCATTGGCTGAGAAGTCGCCGCGCTCGTAAGACTGCACGGCATCCAATTTGTTCATCTCATCTTCTGCGAATCCGATTGCGCCGAGTTTGTTAACGCGGAGGCCAAACCCCAGGATTATCAGGAGAGTGAGGGTACCGACAACAGACCATTCCAGGCTGCTTGCGAGGCCAAGCCGCTCTATTCCCAAGTTGGTCCACCAGTTCGGCCGCTGGACTTCTCCCAATGTCGTGGAAGAACTGAATTTGAGATTGCCAGCCACTCGGGAATCCTTCTGGGAAAACTCCGCCAGAAACGCAAAAAGGTTAACGGCTAACTGTCACGGATTATTTACACCTCACGAGCAAGCAACATTCAATATTCGTACCCCTCATTGGTAGCTTAGACCAAAATGCTTTATGGTAATAGGCAATTACTCGGGTGTCAGAACTTGATTGCAGTTGGCTGGATAAGCCAGCAGGGACAGCCGGTTTCAAAATGGATAACCTGGTAACTTCTAATATTCGACAAAGACCTGTGCGAACGCTGGTAAGCGTTGCGGGAATCGCGCTGGGAGTAAGTCTCATAATGCTTTTCACGGGCCTCGCGCGCGGCATGTCAAACGACTTACAGCGTCGAGCGTCGAACGTACGTGCGGAACTCATTTTCATGCGGCCGGGAGCCGTACAGTTAACCTCTGCGACAACCAACCTTGATACTGCATACGCTCCTCGTCTGAAGACCATTGATGGGGTCGAAGATGCGCTGCCAGTTATTCGTCACATATTTCAAGGCAACAGAGGCATTGGGATTGAGCAAATTGATGGTGTCGATTGGAGCGCCTATTCCACGATGAACGGGCTTAGCATAGTTGATGGGCAAAGTCCGCAGAATCTTAATGAAGTCGTGATCGATGAGGCGAAAGCACGAAACAACAATTACCACGTTGGAGATAAGATAAAGCCGTTCGGCACGCACGAGTACCGCATAGCCGGCATTTATTCACCGGAATCGGGAGCTCGCGTCAAGATGTCTCTGGAAGCCATGCAGGAGGCCCTTGAGGCTCCAGGTAAATGCACGTTCATCTTTGTGAAACTTCGCAATCCGGAACAGTTGGAAGCGATGGCCAAGCGGATTGATCACGAACTACCGGGCAACACTATTCAGCCAACCAGAGATGTATTCACGAGTTTTGAAAAAGGGATTCCATTTCTTGGTGTCTTCCTGCGCGTGTTGGTGGGCCTGGCAGCGGTTGTCAGCGCACTGGTTGTGATGCTGGCTATGTACACAACTATCACTGAACGAACGCGAGAGATTGGTATTCTGAAAGCGATGGGCGCTTCGCGAGGTTACATCGTAGGAATCATTGAGAAGGAAGCCATTTTAATAAGCTTTATCGGCCTTGTTGCAGGTTTCGTGGTTTCGTTAATCGCCGGATACTTCATTCACGAAACTTACGGACTAGTTTTCGAATTTAGCTGGACCTGGGCGATTGTGGCGGCGGTCATTGGTTTGGTGGGAGGGGTCCTGGGCGCGTTATATCCGGCCTGGCGAGCGTCGAATCTCGACGCTGTGAATGCGCTCGCGTACGAGTAACCGTCCGATTTATTCACTTACTGTCTGTGCAGCTGCCTTTGCTTGCGTTAGTCCTTCAGTTGTTTCGTCACCAACGCCACGAAGTGAAAAACCTTTCTTCAGGAGCAAGACTACTCCAATAGCGCTCCAAAAAACGTCGCGACCTTTCCGCACGATTGCCAGCGTTACTCCAGTAGCTCTAGCAAATCCGAGTACCTTCGAAACTTGACCGGTTCCACCTTCATCGACGCCGGCTCTAAGTGGAATAAATTTAAAGGCGACGTTAATGATTCGATTCACTGACTCAAGAATGAAGGCTTGACGTAATGACGGCGCCACTGGACTAATGAAAGAAAGCGTTGTGTATACCTCAATCACGCCAGTCAAATGAAAAGCGAGCTCGAGCGCGAAAATTGAAATGAAACTTCTTTGGTT
Organism: Acidobacteriota bacterium; assembly: GCA_046725195.1. Taxonomy (GTDB): domain Bacteria; phylum Acidobacteriota; class Blastocatellia; order Pyrinomonadales; family Pyrinomonadaceae; genus PSRF01. The sequence continues at coordinate 99,986 of JBKOYD010000076.1, forward strand.
CCTTTCGTAGAATCCATAGACTCGCTCTTCAAGTATTTGCGCTCGAGGCACTAACTGCAGCATCCATTTTCGGCCGATTCCTCGAGCGCTAAGAAATTTCAACGCACCACTTAGAAATCTCGATTGATTACGAATCACCAAATAACCTAATGGGATTATCACAAGCGTCACAGTAAGGGCGACTATGCTCGCGTATCGCAGCGGCTTGGGTAGGGCGAAAGTCAGCAGAAGAGTGGCTGTGCCCAAGAGGATGAAGAGTGTAACCGACAGCGCGTAAAAAATATTCTCCACAGCGAGTGCAGACAGACCGACCAACAAAGGAACGCGATCCTTCACAAAGACTGCCTTTGAGGGTTCACTCACAGCGATACTCACAAGCGGAACGATATTGCCAAGAGCGTCCCCCATTAGACGAGCCGCCAATGCGTCACGAAAGCGCAGTCGATAAGGTTTCTCAACACAGCGCGTCCACGCAAGCGAACGAACTATGTGTCGAATGCTGGAGATTGCGAGGATCAGGATGAAGCCGGCTCCGAGGCGTTGAATACCAGAAATGATCTCAGCCGGTCCGGCCTTATTCACGAAGTAACCAAAAAAGAGCAGACCCAAAAGGGCGAAGATGATTCCTAAAGGCGCAAATCTCCTGCGGTGAGGTCTTTTCTCACTGGACTCGACTAAAGGCCCTTCACGAGACATCGAGTTACGGTACCACACGCGTTTAGTTTTCCAGCAACAGTTATACCGCCGGGAGAGTTCAGCCTGTTCCTCCAACGCTGCGGTCTTAAACCGACACACAAAAGGTCTGTTTCGAGGCTGTTAGCGCTTTTGCCTTTTTACTTTTGGCTTGATTATCATGCTACGTTCAACTCCGACTAGATAGACGAGCACACACAATGAGTCAATCCCAAGCCGCCATTGAGCAACTTTCAGGTAGTCCGCTAACTAAACTTTCCGAAGATGAGCGAATGTTTCGGGCTAGTGTTCGCGAGTTTGCTGAAGGCGAACTGCGTCCCCGCGTCGAGCAGATGGACGAAGCGGCCAAACTTGATCCGGTAATTATTAAGCAATGTTTTGACCTCGGGCTGATGGGAATCGAAACGCCTGAAGAGTATGGTGGCGCCGCCGCTAACTTCTTTACTGCGATTCTGGCTGTTGAGGAACTATCGCGCGTGGATGCGTCGGTCGGTGTTTTTGTTGATGTCCAGAACACGCTGGTGAACAACGCTTTCATCAGGTGGGGAACTGACGAACAGAAGCAGAAGTATCTTACGAAACTCGCCACCGAGAGCGTCGGAGCTTATGCCTTAAGCGAACCTGGCTCGGGCTCGGACGCGTTCGCCATGCAAACGCGCGCCGTCGATAAAGGCGATCACTATCTTCTAAACGGCCAAAAGCTTTGGATAACAAACGGAATCGAAGCGGAGGTTTTTGTCCTGTTTGCTAATGCAAATCCCGAGGCTGGCTATCGAGGCATCACAGCTTTTGTCGTCGAAAAGGGATTTCCAGGTTTCTCAATAGGAAAGAAAGAAAACAAACTTGGTATCCGCGCGTCTTCTACAGTGGAACTGATTTTGGAAGATTGTCGCGTTCCCAGGGAAAACGTGCTCGGCGAGCCTGGCAAGGGCTACAAGATTTCGATTGAGACTCTTAACGAAGGTCGGATTGGAATTGGCGCACAAATGATCGGCATTGCTGCGGGCGCTTTGGAAAGTGCTCTTGCATACACAGGTGAGCGCCAACAGTTCGGCAAACCCATCAACGAGTTTCAAGGCGTACAGTTTCAACTCGCTGAAATGGCAACGGATTTGGAAGCCGCGCGCCTGATGGTTTACAACGCAGCTCGTCTTAAAGACGCAGGACTGAACTTCGTCAAGGAAGCGGCGATGGCCAAGCTTTTTTCTTCGCGAGTAGCCGAACGTATCAGTTCGAAGGCTATCGAATTGTACGGTGGCTACGGATACGTAAAGGACTACCCGGTTGAGAAATACTGGCGCGACTCCAAGATCGGCGCGATCTACGAAGGCACGTCAAACATGCAGTTGCAGACGATTGCTAAACTGATTATTGGAGGAAAGTAGAGCAGTGCTGTCTGCTCCCGAATCCTGACTATGAGTCTATCTCGTATCGAACTTTTCAAAAAGATGCTGGTAAACGATCCGGCAAATGCGGGTGTGCTGTTTGGACTCGCGAAAGAATATGAGAAAGCAGGCCAGAACGACGATCTGATTGAGGTTTTGAATCGTTATCTCGAGATTTCAGACGACGAAGGAAACGCTTTCGGGATGTTGGCAAGTGCGTACGAACGTGCTGGGCAACGCGACAAAGCGCGTGAAGCTTATGAACGCGGCATCGAAACCGCGCAACGCCATGGACACCCAGGCATGGCCGAAGAATACCGGATGACGCTGGCTGGCAATTATGAAGACTGACACTAAAGTATTGAAGCTCGTGCGCAAGCCTGCTTCTTCAGAGTCGACTATAACTGAAGAACCGAAGGAAGGTACTGAAGCGGCGTCCACTCGACCGGTGCCGCTGCGAGCGGCTCCAACACCAGCCCCTGAAACAGCTCCGCCCGCGGTGTTACAACCAACGCCTGTTCCTGACAAAAAGCCCAGTTCCGATGCGAGAACGAAAGATTATCAGTTGCCGGATAGAAAAGTTCTTCTCGAGATGTATCGCACGATGTACATGTCGCGACGTCTCGATGACAAAGAGATCCAACTAAAGGGACAGAACAAAATCTTCTTTCAAATTAGCGGCGCTGGTCACGAAGCAATACTTGCGGCCGCAGGCACAGCGTTGAAGCCGGGCTACGACTGGTTTTATCCCTACTATCGCGACCGCGCTTTATGTTTGCAGCTCGGAATGACACCTTTGGAACAGCTGCTTGCTGCCGTCGGCGCTGAGGCAGACCCAAACTCACATGGACGGCAAATGCCTTCTCATTGGGGACATCAGAAGCTGAATATTGTTTCGCAGTCGTCACCGACAGGCACTCAGTTGTTACAGGCAGTTGGCTGCGCGGAAACGAGCTATCGCTATCCGTTGGTGCCTGAACTTAAAAAGCGCTTCAAAAACTTTCACGACGATGAGGTGACTTACGTTTCTCTTGGTGACGGGACCAGCAGCGAGGGCGAGTTCTGGGAGGCGCTCAATACTGCTTGCAATCTCAAGTTGCCGGTAGTTTTTCTTCTTGAAGACAACGGTTACGCCATTAGCGTTCCGGTCGAAGTACAAACTGCCGGTGGGGATGTCTCGAAACTGGTTGAGAATTTCCCGTCACTGTACGTCCAGAGATGCGACGGCACTGACCCCATTGAGTCGTTGGAAACGATGCGACGAGCGGTCGAATACTGTCGTCAGCGAAAGGGGCCCGCGTTTGTTCATGCCAAGGTGATCCGTCCGTATTCACATTCGCTTTCCGATGATGAAAAGCTGTACCGGCCGGACGAAGAACGTGCTGGCGACGCGGCACGCGATCCCGTTAAGCGCTTCGGAGCGCTTCTGATTGATGAAGGACTGATCGATCAGGAAGGTCTTCAGAAAATTAAGAACGATGTTGACCGGGAAGTGACACAAGCCGCAGACAAGGCACTTCAAAGTGCACAGCCGCCACGAGACACGGCGACGAAGTTTGTCTTCTCGCCAGATGTCGATCCGACTTCGAAAGATTTTGATAACGAAGATGGCGCGCAGCTTTCAGGAAACCCCGGCACAATGGTCGACCTCATTAACCGTTGCCTGCACACAGAGATGGCGCGCGATCCGCGAATTTTCGTATTTGGTGAAGACGTCGCCGATTGTTCGCGAGAACAGTACCTCGAAACTGTGAAGGGTAAAGGCGGCGTTTTTAAAGTCACGGCCAATCTACAGAGAAAGTTCGGAAGTGTCAGGGTATTTAATTCGCCGCTCGCAGAAGCGAACATTGTTGGACGGGCGATCGGAATGGCGACGCGTGGGCTTAAGCCAGTAGTTGAAATTCAATTCTTTGACTACATCTGGCCGGCGATGCATCAGATTCGAAACGAGCTTGCGCTATTGCGCTGGCGATCGGGCAATGAATGGAAGGCGCCAGTGGTGATTCGCGTTCCGGTCGGTGGTTATTTGAAAGGCGGTGCTGTTTATCACTCGCAATCAGGCGTGTCGACGTTTACGCAAATTCCCGGTCTGCGTGTGATCTATCCATCCAATGCGCTTGACGCCAATGGATTGCTGCGGACCGCCATTCGCTGTGATGATCCGGTCTTGTTTCTCGAGCACAAGCATCTATATCGCCAGGCTTACAACAAGTCGCAGTACCCACCTGACAATTTCATGATTCCGTTTGGTAAAGCAAAGAAGGTTCGAGAGGGAACGGATCTATCAATCATCACTTATGGAGCGTTAGTGCAACGTTCGCTCGTGGCAGCGAAGCAAGCAGAGAAGGAAGGGATCAGCGTAGAAGTTATCGATCTGCGGAGTCTCGTTCCTTACGATTGGAACGCTATTATCGAAACCGTGAAGAATACGAACCGAGTTATTGTGGCGCACGAAGATTCCCTCTCGTTTGGTTATGGGGCCGAGATAGCGGCCCGCATTGCCGACCAGCTCTTCGAATATCTTGACGCTCCAGTGCGGCGTGTTTGTGCGCTCGATACGTTCGTTGCCTATGCGCCTCAACTCGAAGATGCAATCTTGCCCCAAGTATCTGATGTATTGAAGGCCATTACTGAACTTCACGCATACTAAGTGAAGTTCTTCCCCTTCACTTAGGGCTGCAGACGGTTCGCTGCCAGGCAGCCCCCAAACGCTAACAACCCAAGTGGCAAACTCACTGCCACTAGGCCTGCCAAGCCGGCGCTTTAAACTGACAAGAAACCAATTTACGACTCCAAGGAGTCCCCCTTGCCAAGTCTAATGCTAATGCGCCCGCAAAAGCGTCCAGGCGAAACGCGCCGCGGTTCCAGTGATGGCGCTCAGTTGCCATACAGCGTGTATTGTTCTGTTTCGCGATCATTTCCGACTTTTCCCCATTTTTCAGGCAGATTTCCAGAAATACTACTTGGCATAACTGTTGCGGCGGATTTAGGAGGTTAACCTGTGATCCATCTCCCAACTTCGCTTCCCCCGCATCGACAATTAATCGCGATTAGTTAGACACATGGGAGGTACAACTGATGAGGAAACAGATTTTGAGTGTTTTGGCGGCGGGGATGATCACTCTCGCATTTGCCGCATTCGCTCTCGCACAGACAACAACTACAACTGTCACCAAGACAGTACAAAACCCCGACGGAACTTACACGATAATTGAATATCCAGTAAAGAAGGAAGTAACCCTGAAACTGAATCCGGTTAGTATATCGGGAGCCAACGGAGTGGCGACAATCTTACGCGACGACAGTGGCACCAGGATTAAACTTAACCTGACAAACGTTCCCGCAGATCTAAGCTCGCTTACTCTATATGCGGTCGATGACACCGGCGCGGTAACCGCTATCGGTCCGGTCGCAATTAGCAACGGCACAGGCACATTGGCAGCAACGACGCCTTTGACGAAGTTTATGCTCATCGCTTCACCAGAAGCTGCGTTGACTGCTTACGATGCAAATACAAAGGTGTTCTTTAGAAGTGCCGTGCCTGAGGGCTTCGCTGTTGTGCCCTTAACGAGCGCAGCGGGTGAAAAAGTAGCAGCTGTGTCGACACCTGGGACGACCGCAGGGTCACCCTACAGTGTTCCTATGCTGAACATCCCAAACTATAAGAAGGGCGACGACACGAAGATCAAGGTCGACTTTGCTGGCGCTATGACTGGTGCGCGTGCGAACGTTTTCGTCACGCCACGGAAGGATGGACCGACTGAAGTAAGGATGCGCTTCCACGAGTTGAAAGAAGCGCCCGCTGGGAAGAAATTCATCCTCTGGGCTGTTTCGCCTGACAATAAGTTTTCCAAATTAGGTCAGGTGGTGAACGCCCCAGGTCGTAACGAAGCCGAGATTAAGTCTGAAACGACGTTGAAAGACTTCGGGCTGTTGGTAACTATGGAAGATGCAGATACTGACTCGCCTGCAGGGCCAACGGTAGGAACTATTCACATTGTTCCTTAGCTAATAGCAATAGGCGTTTCATGGGGGCCGCCCGCAAGGGCGGCCTTTTTTATTGGTTATCTGCCTGTCTTGCCGTCAACCCCCCACCCATTTGGGCTCTTGTGGCCAATCTAACAAAAACCTATCTCCCCTGAGCCTGTTTGCGTTAATATAAGTACAATGGAGTTGTAGGGGAGCAACTCCTGGTTTCCCGACAGGCTCAAGATAGAGCCAATTTTTCTTTTACATCCCGAACGAGATTCCCCTAACTGTGATACCCCGATCACGGTTCGAAGTCTCGGTTTTTTGCCTCCGAGTGTTAACGACATGAACAAGAGAACGTACCCCCGTCTGTTGCCTATTGCGCTTTTTTTGCTTCTCGCTTCCGTAGCCCGCGCGGACGAAACTCTTCCCGAACTAGTTAAACGCGTAAAGCCTACAGTCGTCGCCATAACGACGTACGACACGAATGGCGAAGCTTTGATGACCGGAAGCGGCTTTTTTCTAAAGCCAGGACAGGTTGTCACGAACCTTCACGTCGTTCGCGGATCTGCACGTGCGGAAATCAAGACTCTTGACGGCAAAGGCAAGGTTTATCCCATAAACGGCGTGCTCGCAGTTGATGAGGAGGGAGATCTCGCGCTGCTCAGCATCGATATGCCGCTCGAGCGTTCACGAATGAGTGAACTAGCAACCGGACTGCCTGATGAAGGAGAAACAATCTTCGTTATCGGCAACCCGCTGAAGCTCGAGGGCTCCGTTACAGATGGAATAGTATCGGCGGTTCGAGAAGTGCCGAACAGCTATCACATTATTCAAATCACTGCCCCGATTTCGCATGGGAACAGTGGTAGTCCTGTCTTTAATCTGCATGGCCAAGTCCTGGGAGTCGTGACAGTAAAGGTCACTAACGGACAAAACATCAATCTCGCCATCGCCTCGGCTCGAGTCAGTCAGTTGCGTGCCGGAAAGTCACAACCGTTGACGGATATCACAATAAAGAATAAGGGTGACGCAGCTGAATCGGCATACCGAAGTGGTCTTGAGTCACTTTGGCTGGGCAATTACGACAATGCAGTTGGATACTTCGAGAACGCTGTCAACAAGAATCCAAAGCGAGCGGAAGCGTGGGTGCAGGTAGGTTACTGCAAAGTCAAACAGGGAAAGAATCAGGAAGCCATCAGAGCATACCTGCAAGCGTTACAACTCAAACCGACGGATGCTGAGATCCATAACAAACTTGGAGACGCTTATTACTACGCCTCACGTCTGCGAGAAGCGATTGAGTCATATAGCGAAGCGGCGCGACTGCGCCCCGACTCCGCCGAAACGTTTTACAACCTTGCGATCGCCTACTTCGAAAGCGGGAATCTAAGCATGGCTGCAACCGAAGCTCGCATCCTGCAGAAATTAGACCAGAAGCTCTATGAAAAGTATTTGAGAGAAACGATGTAGTACCAGGTCGCAGGAGCAGGAGCACGTGTTAAAAAGAATCATTGGTCATATATCATTTGACATTTTTCATTTGTCATTTTGTCAGTAGTTAGTTGTCCGTGGTCAGTGGTCCCTGGTTGGTTGTCAGTTGTAATCGTTAGATGAATTGGCTGTAACAACTGACTAGGGCTGACCCGTTTCTTCAAAATGACAAATGAAAAATGGCAAATGATATATGACCAATGATTTTCTTTTTAATACGTGCTCCTGCGACCTGCTCCTATTCAGCCTGTCCCGTGAACACTCCACTGTCCACGCTTCGAGGATTACCGAGTACTACGAAGCGGATGTTGCGCATATACTTTTGCGATACTCGTTGAACGTCAGCCGGTGTGACGGCAGTTAATCTTTCCAGAAAATCAACCGAGTTACGCCAGCCTCCACCAATAAGCTCATACTGGGCCAACTCACCCGCCTGTGCCGCATTTGTTTCCTGCCCCAGGTAATAGGTCGTTAAGTATTGCGCCGTGACAGCATGAATGTCGTCGGCGCTTACAAGCTCGTGTTGTAATCGCGCGATTTCATTCAACATCACACGAATCGATTGATTGGCATCCACAGCGGTGACATAGAGGCCACCAACATTGGCTGCTTGAGTTCGCAAGAATGCGTCGGGCGCATATGAAAGATTTCGCTTTACACGAACTTCCTCAAACACTCGATCGCGCAAGAGCGAACTTGCCACTCGCATGGCGTAGATATCCGGCGAAGTCAGCGAGGGAGCCGTAAATAATCCCTGAATGTAGTTCGTCGGCAGCTCGCGCGGCGTAACTTCCACTGACGATTTGTCAAACGCAAGGGGAGGCATCTGTTCCGATTTGTAATTGCCACGCGGTAACTTCCCAAAGCTTGCTGCCACCAGATCGCGTACATCATTCGAATTCAAATCCCCCACAATAACAAGCAGGAGACGCGACGTCTCCATAAGCTTCGTGTGGTACCGACGCAAGTCATCCGGGGTAAGTTTGGCTACCGTCTCAGGAGTGCCGTCGGTGCTGTTCAAGTACGGATGTCCCGCATACGCGACACGCTCTTGTAACTTCTGAAGGTAAACATCAGGATTGTCAGTATCGTCGCTGAGAGACACCACGAGCCTGTCCTGGACCAGCGACACGTCTTCCTTCGTAAACGACGGTCTTAAAGCGACGTCAGTAAACATCTGCCATGACCGATCAAATTGCATGCGAGTACATGCAAGCGACAGAACGGAATAGTCGTTATTAACACTACTGCCAATCACCGTACCCATACGCGAGAGTTCACTGCGCATGCGAGCTCGCGGAAAACCGGTTGTGGCTTCGGTCGACGCGTTCAGCATTAGTGTCTCAATACCTGCGTTATCGGCGTTTATGTTTGCAGCGCCTCCGCGAATAAAGAGGCCAGCAGCTACGGTCAAACTTCCTTCCCGTCGCTTTACAAGCACTTTCAGACCATTGACCTCAAATTCGCTGACGAGCGCTGCCTGATTTGCGACGACACTTTGAACAGTTTGTTGTGCTTGTGCCTTGCCTTGCTGAGTGGCTTGAGAGGATTCGCTTCCAGCAAAAAGGAGGATCGTAATTAGGAGGCACGTGGTGATAAAACGTCGTGCCCGATGTCGCCGATCGAAGAATTCTGTTTTCTGTTCTGATTGGTTAAGAATTCCGCTCATGATCATCGCTTTCTTTACTGACCTGTTAATTCCTCAGGTTGGATTTTTACCTTTGCCTGCGATTCACCTGACATCAAAGCTAGGCCAACATGAGGCTTTCCTTGAATGTAGGTCGTAATGTAGCGGCTGATGTCGGCTCGCGACGTTGCACGCAATCGCGGAAGATAGCCGCGGAAATACTCGAGTCCTGTGGAAGCCCACCAGAAACTGAGTGTGTGGGTGTAGTCGCTGAGCTTTTCGCGAGAATACAGGTCGTCCGCTTCAAGTAAAGCTTTGGCGCTTTCGAGCTGTTCATCTGTGTAGTAGTCCTTGTCATTAAAGTGCGCCACTTCTTCATACATAGCCTTAAGCGCAGCCCGAGCTTTGTCAGGCGTGGTCTGCGCAATCAACGCAATTGGGCCAACGTTGCGTTGAGTGTAGTAACTCAAATCAACACCCGTAACCAAACCAGTATCGACCAGGTTTCTCTGGAACCTTGAATTCGGCTGCCTGAGGATGAAGGAAAAAACGTCCGCGGCGTACGTGGCCGGATTGTCTTTACCAATCGAAGGACCCTGCCAGCCGATACTGATAATCACATTCTGAACAGGCTGGGCAATGACCGTACCCTCACTTTGGGGCAACGGCGGGTGTTCGACGAGCGGAAACTCGACGAACGGATCTTTCTCGCGGCGAGCCCAGTCGCCGTAGAGCTCCTGAGCCATCTTGAACACATCGGCGGGAATCACATCCCCGGTCAAAACGAGGGCTGAATTATTGGGAACGTAGTAGCGTTGCTGAATCAAACGCATCATCTCCGTAGTTGATCCCGAAACGGTTTGCCTATTTCCCAGCGGGTTTTTTCGACTGGTGTACTTGTAGAACAGCCGACTATTCATCTCCTGATTCAGGTAAAAAAACGGATTTGACTCATTGCGATCTATCTCGCCTATAACTACCTGCTTTTCGCGAGCAAACTCTCGCTCATCAAAAAGCGGGTAACGCGTGGCGTCTTTCATAAACTGCAACGCAGTACGAAGGTTAGGGCTTGTGGTCGTAAAGTAATAATCGACGACCTCCTCCCGCGTGGTTCCGTTATAAGCAATGCCCATCTGACCGATTCTCCGCAGATACTCTTCTGCGTTGGCAATGGCGCGATTTTGCTTGAAAAACATGTGTTCGTATAAGTGCGAAAGTCCATTCAATTCCGGCGGCTCTGTGTATGAGCCATTCTTGACCGCAAGTTCAATGGTAACAATCGGGACGGAATGATCCTCCAAAATGATAACTTCCAATCCATTGGAAAGAACCTGGCTGATCAGCTTCGCTTCCGGAAGCCGTGCCGGCGCGGTAGCGGCTGCGGCCGGCCGTGTGACAGGTGCGCGCGGTGCCGTACGCTGGGGGACCACTCGTGCCAGTAAGGTTGAAGGGGCCAGCAAATAAAAGAGAAGCGAAATAGCTAAGAAACTTCTTTTCACTGAAAACTCCATCTGTTGAACGTTTGTGTAGTTTGAAAAATGTTCCAGGGCGTTCGATTCTTTCTCAAGCTAAATAGATGTCAATGCTCGTCCAATTCATCCTGGTCAGCCATTCGTTGATCTGAATGGGCCTCACCCGAGGTTATCTTGACGTCGCAAAATTCACAAATGCCGAACGATATCGTGTTCATGTGAGCGTTGAGAATGAGGTTATGCGGTGAGTTGTCTGGATGGGATTCGACCTATCGATTCCTTGCCACTATCGCTCGAGCCTTTTTGCGTAAGGCCGTTCGATAGGCAGCTGCATCAGTGCCTGCCGCATTCGACAACCACTGGATTCGTGGAGTTCCTCTAGCAGTGGTTTCGCCGGTCATCTGCATCGAGTACGTACGTTTGGCATTTGGCACGAACAAAATCAATCGTCGAAGGGTACGACTCTGATCAGAATCTTTGCCGCTGAAAAGTAATTCTTCGTATCCATCCTCGTCCGCGTCGACTAGTTCGGAACTCCAGCTGGCATGCCGGAATCCTTCCGTATCGAGCGATCCTTGCGCGCTCATACGATACTTTCCAGCTCGCTTTTCCAGAACGAAGAAGGTCGACTTGCCGGCCTTCCGCTGGTTATTGATTGCGACAATTGCGGGACCTGTATCGGTATCAACGACCTGTATCATGCCCAGCGATCCCCGTGCAAACTTAGCCGCAATTCTGCGGGCCTGTTCGATCGTTTGCCGTTCAACTGGCGGTGGCGTCTCGCTTGGCTCGAAAGTTGGTTCGGCGACTGGTGCATCCCCTCGAAACGAAACCGGAGTCATTGGAATTTGTGACGTAGCGAAAGCTGTCGTAGCAGCTTTAGGACTACGCAATTCCGAGGCGGTCTGACCTGTATAGCCCCAGGCTAACAACGCGCCAAATGTGGTAACGAGAACAAGTGGCGCGCCTACCCGAAAGAGAACGCTGCGTCCTCGATCGACTGTTGCAACCATCGAGGAGAGTGGTTCCAAGTCTGGTAAGGTGCGTTCAGGTTGGAGAAGACTCCGCTCCAAAAGAGCTTTGGCTGCGGCTGCAGTACGCGGTCGATCTTCCGGACGTTTGGCAAGCAAAGTGTGAACAGCCAACGCGAGCGGTCGTGCAATATCTTGTCTCAACTTTGGCAGGGGCGGCGGTGGGACGGTCGCTTGTTTAACTAACAGTGCTGATTGAAGTGGATCAACAAAAGGCGGGCGACCTGCAAGCATTTCGTATAACAAAACACCAAGGCTATAGAGGTCACTGCGAGCACCAACTCGCTGGCCCAAACATTGCTCCGGCGACATATAGCGCGGAGTGCCAACTACCTGTCCAGAACCGGTACTCGCGTGGGTTGCTGTTGACTCGGCCGATGAAGCGAGGACTTTTGCAACGCCGAAGTCGAGAACGCAAACGCCATGGTCGCCGAGCAGGATGTTTGAAGGCTTTAGGTCGCGATGGACAATTCCAATGCGATGTGCCTCTTCGAGCACGTCGCAAATTTGGGTCGCGATGTGCACAGCTTCGGTAGCAGAGAATCGGCCGTGTCGAGCAAGTGCCTGCGACAACGTTTCACCTTCGACAAACTCCATGATGATGAAGTGTCGTCCATCAGGAAGGATTCCTGCGTCGAAGATCATTGCCGCGTGCGGATGCCGAAGTTTGGCCATTGTTCTCGCTTCGCGCAGAAATCGCTCTGCGACGTCAGCATCTCCGGCAAACTCGCGCTTGATAATCTTGACAGCTACTGGTCTTTCGAGGCCGAGATGGGTGGCAAGGTAAACCGTTCCCATGCCGCCGGTTCCGATTTCACGTTCAATCCTGAACCTGCCAGCGATAAATTGGGGGACATCCATACTGACCTTCCTTCGGGTGAAAAGGTCGCTCGGAGCGGCAAACTGGCTCTGGAAGAGCGTGCGCCCGCGCGGTACTCAACTTGGGCTTTGCTTGTTTTGGGGGAAGAGCCCGACTGCCAAGAATCGGTGTGCGCTAGTTTAGCACCTTGCTGGGATGGAGAGAATAGGGACGACAGCGGAAAAGCAAAGCCGAGTCATATATCATTTGACATTTTTCATTTGCCATTTTTTGGATAGTCCGTTGTCGTTGTTAAGGCCGGATGCGCTGTCAGCACCTCGGATACCGACAATGGACCACTGACAACGGACTACTGACGCCTGACAGTTCCTCAAAATGACAAATGAAAAGTGGCAAATGATATATGGAAAATTATGGAAAATGATTGCGTTTAGTCTTGCCTTAAAACGTTACTTATCAAGACCGGGGTGTGCTGATCCCTCAACATTCGGAATCCAAAATACCTGCCCGTTAACTTCCACACTTTTCAGTCCATGCTTCGGTAAGTCTTTCTCTTTCAGACCAAGAAATGTGAAGTGAGGCAAATCGCTGAGGACGGTTTGAAACCAGCCATGCTTCGCCATGATTTCGCGTATGCGTGGATTCTCAAACTCGTTCACGTCAAACGCGAGCATTGCGATGTGCTGAGATGTCCCAGGCGCCGCAATGGAATAGAGAATCGACTTTGACAAGTCCTTACTGAAGTAGACGCCACTTTTCTCCAACTCCAAAACCTCTGCGACTTGTTGTAGGAGCGGCAAACTTCTCATACGCGTGACTTGTTCCTCATTTAGTCGGCCTTGGGCCAGCCAGTAGTCGAGAGCTGGCTCAAACCGCGAGTTCCACAACCGGACGCTATCTTCGTAATTGCGACGCGCGGCCTCCGCTCCGTCTCGCGGTGTTATCTCGAGCCCTTCCTTCTGTGCTTCTTCCCGCGCCTTGATAAGCTTCTTCATCGCCTCAGGCTGAAGCTGCACTTCGTCGAAGCCGATGACCTCAACGTCAAAACCCGCGTGGTCCTGGAACTCGGTGACCTGGGCTTCGTCGGTGAAGATGCAGACTGGCGGTGGAGTCACCTTCTTGTTGGCGATAAAGATGGCCCCGTACTCTTCGAGAATACGTCGCGCGACTGCGTCAGAAGGTGGACAAAGATTATCGAGTTTTGTTTTCCTTTTTTTTAGCGCCTTGTTGAGCGCCTCATAGAAAGGTGCGGGTTCATTGCCGTCTTTCAATTCTCGTATTATGTTTCGACTCATTTGCTGTGATGACGCTTTTTCATTTGCCGCCACTACCGCGGGACTCAGGACCGCGAGGCAGACCGCGATGAAAACCAGTCTTGCCAATATAGTACTTACGTGATTAATAAATGGGGCTTTTAGTCCAGTCGGTCTTGCGTTTGGATGCCGTGCCCTGGCTATGAAGACCTCTATGACAGATATCATGAAAGCGAGCTTCTGGACGACCTCTAAACCGCTGGCGATGATAGTGGCGGCTTATTCGGCTGGTCAACCGGCCAATGAACAGCGGGTATATAAATCACAGAATCTCTGACTCAGATAGGCTCTCTATGAAGAAAGCAGACCTATTCCTGGAACTGGTCGCTACCTACAGCAAGCACGGTTGGGAATTGCGAGGTGCGTTGATGCAGCCCATTACGCTTTCGACGTTCAACGCTCAGGAAGCGTCACTGCTCAATCGCGTAGTAATCAAGGAAGCTCCAATTGACGCTCTTTGGTTTTCAAGGCCGTCGCATAACAACCGCGAGGCGTGGGAACTGCGTCTGTTGGCAGAAACACAGTATGCGCTGTTTGAGACCTTTGAAGCGGACGAAACCGAAGAACAGCGGGAAGAAATGAAACTGGAGATGGAGGCCCGGCTAAGAGACTACGTTTCGCGGGAGTAAAAACGAATCATTTGCCATATGACATTTGACATTTTTCATTTGATATTTTCGATTAGATGGCCTTGGGACTTTGGTCTTAGGTCTTGGCAAAGTTAATGAAAGGCGGTCGAGGTTTACCTTACATCGAAAAGACCCTAGACGAAGACCAAAACCAACCAATATCTTTCTTCAATACCAAATGAAAAATCTCAAATGTCATATGGCAAATGATTTTTCTTTATTCTCTCAGCACCTCGACCGCTCATTGTTTGCCCATCTTCACGGGAATCTCGAGCTTCTCCTCGCCACGCATTACAACCACCTTTACCGTGGAATACGGTAACGCGCGTTTGACTCGCATCAGAAATTCCTCAGGCGTACGAATCGGAACCCCATCAAATTCGATGACAACATCCCCTTCTTTAATTCCAGCGAGGTCCGCGGGCCGGCTCTGGAGGATGGTGTCCAACTTGACACCAAATATGTTTGTCCCAGGGACCGCGACTCTTTCGGCGTCGCCATCTTCGTAACCAAACTGTCCACGTCCCTCCGGGCGCTTCTCAAACGCCTTACTCAAACGATTGAACTCTTCTTCAGAAATAGTAGTGAGCTTCGTGTTCTTCTTCTCACCGTCTCTCAAGTACTCAACGTCGACTGTCTTTCCTATTGGGGTACGAACCATCAGATCGCTCATCTCATCATCCGTGTGAACTTGCTGCCCATCGAAACTGGTAATGATGTCCCCACCGACTAATCCAGCTTTGTCTGCGGGAGTATCTGGCGCTTTGATGGAATCGAAAGTTACGCCGTTTTCAGCGGTATCCCAACCATTAACACCGACCCAGGATTTCGGTCTGGGAACGCTAACAACTCCAGCGTGGGGCCTAAACGGGGCAATCATGGCCGTGAATGCAGCTGCACAAATGAAGAAGGCAAGTAAACCAATAAATATCCACGCCATACCACTGATGCGTCGCCTTTTCTTCATTGTTGCCGGGGCTGATACTGCTCCGGGCATCATTGTCGTCGGACCACTGCCGAAATGCATTGTTTCCGTATATTCCGCCAAGCCCTCGCCCAACCGAAATCCGCAATTACGGCAAAAACGTAGTTCAGCTGGCATTGGGGAATGGCAATTTGAACAGGTGGTTACATTTGGCGTAGCGACGGGCATTGGAATTTCAGGATTTTGTGACATAGGGCACCACCGGTTTTTAGTGTTAGGCGAAGAATACACGACATTGGGTATACGCCAAATGACGTTTTGCAGTTGCATCGGCGCCCCTTCAGGCTGACCTTTTGCATCCAAGACCATGCGGCAGTGCTGCCGGCACGACAGGTGCCGAGCTGTCTGATCGGGAGGCGGCAATAGACTTCCCGGGCACTAAAAGGGCATATTTGAATCTGAGATTCTTGGGCGGTGCTTCCAAACGGCCGCGTTGGAGGAAATGTGGAAATAACCAAAGCGCTGGCGGCCCTGCAACCGCTCTATGGCAAAGATAATGTGGAGATCATTACTGTCGATGGCAGGCGTGTGAGGGGCACTGTTCGTAGCATGAAAACCACTCAGGCACTGACGACGCCGAGCGTCAAGATTCAATGTGCTGACGGAGAGATCGTAAAGATTCCGTTCCCCGCCATCGCAGAGATAAAGGATCACAATAACGGCGGATGAGCTTGGAGCTTTGAGCTTTGCGCTTGCGCTTTGCACTTTGTGCGCACCTGACGTCTTGTAATCACTTGAATCGGACATAAGTACAAAGCACAAAGTACAAAGAACAAAGTTCAAAGCCCACCCCACAGAGCTTTAGCGTTTCCGACCCCTTTCGCGTATAGTACGCCGTTTCAGAATTCACGAACTCGATTTGCTGGAGGGCCCTGGGAGTTGTCGTCGACTTTGATGATCGAAGATTTCGGAAGCCGAATCGCAACCGTTTGGTCCGAGCTGCGCCCCGCTACGCGCGGCTTTGTCGAGCGCGCTCTGCAATCAGCTACTAGTGGTGCCCAACCGTCCCGTAACTTTCAATACGACGCGCGAGCTGATTTGGAACTTAGCCGTTTTCTAGCCGCGCTTGATGACCGCGCGGCGGAAAAGAATGACGTGCTCGATGCTGTAACCGGAGGCAAACTGAAATCCGTGGCCGACACTTGCGCGACAGTGTTGCAAGAAAAAACAGAATCTGCAGAGGTATTTGCCCAGCTCGTACGACGAGCGGAAACGCAACGAGACTACAAGCGAATTGATAAGCTTGCAGACGCCCTTACCTCTCGATTTCCGCCTAGCGAGATTTGTGAGCTCGGCCGGTCCGAAAACATGATCGTTCGCGAGTTGGCCAACGAAGCCTTGGCCCGGTGTCCAATTTCGGTATTGGCTGGATTGCTTAGCGATCCCGTCGATGCGGAGATTGCGAGGTCAGCGCTGAGACGGCAGGTAGTTGAATACGGATCAGAAGAAGCGCGGCAAATAGTGAACGTGCTGGATCAGGCGGAGGAGTTGTAAGGCGACAAACGTTGGTATGCTAGCGGCCCATTTGGTGAAGTCGCTCGACAACTTGATCAATTAGCCAGTTTGGAGTAGACGCGCCCGCTGTTACACCTACTCTCTCTACGTTTTCCAGATCTGCCGGATTTATTTCTGCAGGTGTTTCAATCAGAAAACTCTTCGCGCACTGTTCCTGACATACTGCCAATAACTTAACACTATTCGAAGAGTGACGTCCGCCAATTACGTAGAAGGCATCCACTTGTCCAGCCAGGGCGCGCGCTGCGTCCTGTCGGTCTCGAGTCGCCGAACAAATGGTGTTAACTACCTGCGGCTCAGCGTCAGCCTTTTCACGAACTGCTTCCGCAACTTCAAGGAACGTCTGTAGCTTGATTGTGGTCTGTGAAACTACCAGCGGCGAGCGCAACGGTGGCAGTGACGCAACCTCAGCGGCGTCGCGTACAACATACGTATTGTCTGGCGCATAACCTACGACGCCGATCATCTCTGGATGATCAGGGTTTCCCGCGACCACGACGTCACGTCCTTGCCTTGCCGCTCGTTCGGCTAGATGCTGAACGCGCGTAACAAATGGGCAGGTAGCATCGATTACTTTTGCAGCCCGTTCTTCGAGTTCCCGTTGCACTTGAGGCGTTACGCCGTGAGCGCGAATTACCGCAATTGTGTCAGAGTCTGCTTCTTCCGGAGAGTCGATTGTCGAAACACCCTGCGCGCCTAGTCGCTCCATCTCCTGAGCGTTATGAATTAATGGTCCAAGCGAGCGGATGGGACGAGCGCCCTCTTCCACAACTTCCTCAACCATTTCGACCGCGCGTTCAACGCCGAAACAAAATCCATATTCGTCTGCAAGTAAGACTTCCATTTTTTGTTAGCGTACTTAGAAGGATTTTCCTAGCTTGTTAAGATACTGGCCCAGAGGACGCATCGGTCGAAGCGCGTCGGTTCCAGCCCTCTTGCCACTCTTCTCTCAGCTTGTCGCCGCCGGCGACGCGTTTGTCAATCCACTCGATCTCCCAGTCTACGGCACTGCGGACCTGACTCAAAACAGCCTTCTTGAAATCGCCAAGCGCATGGGCGACGTCTTTGGGGAGGATGGCGTACGAAAAGTCCCCAATTTGCCGCAAGCCGTCGCAAATAGCATCCGCTGCGCAATGAACCGAGTCTTGAACGTCTTCCATAGCGATCCTGTGACCTCCCCTTAACCGCACGAAAATTCCAACCGACAACGTGCGGCACCTGAATTCTAACACCAACTGGTTTACGCCCGCACGGTAGGGTAGGTTCCGGCTACATGCTCACCGACCGGCCCATGGCCTGCACCTTTTAAAGAAGCGACTAGGTAGGCAGCCCTTTTCTTGCAATCTCCGCCATGAGACCGCAAAAGCGGTCGAGTTCACCCAGGGTTGTATAGACGTTTGGCGTGATGCGAATACCCTTAAACTCTTCGTGCACGATTGGTGTAGTGAAGATGCGATGTTTGTTGAACAGGTAATTCCCAATTGCAGTAGGATCAACTCCTTCGATATCAATGTTAGCAATCGCACAAGATTGATTCGGATCAAAGGAAGTATTGAAACGAACTCTCGGTACGTCTTTTAGTCGATTCATCCAATAGCGTGACAGGTATCTGAGACGAGCCTCTTTACGCTTTCCTCCGATCCCATTGTGGAACAGCATGGCCTCGCCAATCGCCAACCTGGGCGCTGCGGAGTGGGTGCCGATCTCTTCAAATTTGCGGATGTCGTTAGCTTGCTTGGATTCCGCTGCCATCAATGGCCACAGCTTCTCAATTTTCTCACGCTTCACATAAAGTAGTCCGCTTCCTTTTGGGGCGTATAGCCACTTGTGCAGGCTAGTACCAAAGTAGTCACAAGCCAAGTCCTTCTGTTTGAAGTCAAATTGCCCAAAAGAGTGAGCGCCGTCGACGATTGTCTCGATTCCTCTCGTGCGCGCCATTTCACAGATCGCCTTCACCGGCGTGATCTGGCCGGTGATGTTTACCTGATGTGAGACGAGGATCAGTTTTGTTCGATTCGTGATCCCTTGCTCAAACGCAGCTGTGATTTCATTAAGATCCTTTGGCGGAATAGGAATCTTAACGAGCTTGAGTGTGAGTCCTTCGCGTCTCTCGCGCTGCCGCAGCGTTGTCAACATACGCGGATAATCCTGCGTTGTCGTTAAGATTTCATCGCCCCGTTTGAAATCGATTCCCATCAGGAGAATCTCGAGCGACTCTGATGCATTGCGCGTTATTGCGATCTCCTCACGATCGCAACCAAACATTTCAGCTAGTCCTGTGCGAATAGTTTCGGACTGCGGCTCGAGTATCTGCCACATCGTATAGGCGGTCGCATCTTCCTGCTGCCAGATGTAACGGACGAGCGCTTCTGTAACAATCCTCGGACTTGGAGAGACACCGCCGTTGTTTAAGTTGACAATGCCGCGAGTTACGGTGAAGGAGTTCTGAATGACTGACCAGTAATCTTCGTCCATAGCAGCCTCCTCCGGCGTGAGGTGAGCAACGCTTCGGGTTGCTGCTTCGATTTCTTTGACGAGCATGCCAATAGTCGGAATAGAAAGCGCCGCAAGCCCAAGACCTCTTCCTGCGAATGAAAGAAAATCTCGACGCCCTGTCGCCTTTTGTGGGTAAATTGCGCCGTGGAATTCCATAGTGGCCTCCGTGTTAATGTCATGTCTTACGTACCCTGGTAAACTATCTCTCCGTTAATCACCGTCATCATGCAGCGCGTCTTCAGAATCTCTGGCGCAGGAATAGTCATGATGTCGGCGGAGAGAATCGTCAGGTCAGCAAGCTTTCCCACTTCAATGGTGCCGCGAAGTTTCTCTTCGAACGCAGCGTAAGCCGGCCACAGCGTGAACATCTTCAGCGCTTGCGAGCGTGTTACCGCTTCCTCGGGGTGCCAGCCTTCGCCGGAGAATCCTTTTTGATCCTTACGCGCGACGGCAGCGTAGAACTCGATCATCGGTTCGCCTCGCTCGACCGGCGCGTCGGATCCACCGGCAACAACAACGCCCGACTTGATGAAGCTCGCCCAAGCATAGGAGCCGGCGAGGCGACCCATTCCTAGTCGACTTGGGGCAAAGAACAGGTCGCCGATCGCGTGCGAAGGCTGCATGGACGGAATGATTCCCAACTTCGCAAAACGGGGTATGTCGGCGGGATTGACGATCTGGGCATGCTCCACGCGCCAACGCGGATCCGCCACCTTCCTTTCTGTTACCGTCACAGCCTTCAATGCAGTTTCATACTCGTCCAGGATAAACCGATTGGCTCGATCGCCAATCGCGTGTGTCTCCACTTGGATTCCTTTTCGCAATGCGTCGAGCAGCATTGGCCGCAACTCTTCAACCTTCACAGTCAGGAAGCCGGAAGTATCTGCCGCATCCGAATAAGGACCGAGAAGAGCAGCGCCGCGGGATCCCAAGGCTCCGTCCGAAACGACTTTGATCGTCCTAAGAGTGAATCGGTTTTCAAACGCACCGACGGTTGGTCCTTCGTTCAGCAACCGGACAGCATTTGGGCCTGGACCATAAACGGCTTTGTAAATGCGGAGTTTGATTGCACCTGCCGCGTAGAGTTTCTTAAAGATTTCGACATCGTTGTAACTACCACCGGCGTCCTGAATCTGGGTCCAACCCAGTTCGATGTCGCGCTTTACGCCCAGCACTACTGCGCGTTCGGCGTCTTCTGCCGTGGTTGGGGGAACGCGACGACGAACGAGTCCCTGTGCGGCGTCAAGCAACATTCCATTCGGCTCTCCACTCTGTTTGTCCTTCGAGATTTCACCGCCGAATGGATTGGGAGTGTTCTTGTCGATCTCGGCCAGTTTTAATGCCGCACTGTTAGCCACTGCTCCGTGCCCGTCCGCGCGCCCAAGAATTACCGGGTTATTGGGCGCAACTTTGTCGAGATCCCACCGAGTGGGAAATACAGGCGGTTGCCAGTGAGTTTCAATCCATCCGCGTCCTGTCACCCATTCTCCCGGCTTTGCTTGATCGACTCTTGCTTTCACTTTCGCAAGAAAGTCGTCAAGGCTTGATGTGCCTTCCAAGTTAAGCGTCATTTCGCGAAAACCAACGCCCGATAGGTGCTGATGGGCATCAGCAAAGCCGGGCAACACCGTGTTGCCGTGCAAATCGACTACGCGAGTGTTCTTACCGACGTACTTCTGAGCTTCGGCATTTGAACCAACAAAAAGAATTCGATCGTGTTGCACAGCGATGGCCTGGGCTCGCGGCGATTTGTCGTTGGCGGTGTAGATGTTGCCGTTTGTGAAAAGAACGTCGGCGGGCAAAACGCGCGTCTGTGGTGGAATTAAGCCGAGGAGCAGCGCGCTCACTACGATTAACACGAGTCTCATAGCTTCCCTCTGATGCTGATGATAGGAATGCGGATCTAACTCGGAATGGCGAGCGGCAACCTTATATCACAGAGCGAACCGAATTGAAGCTTTGAAACATTCCTGAGGACCTGACAGGGAGGACAGTGCTCGGTGGGGACACTTACGGAATTATTTGCTCACCAGCTGCCTCGCGCTTGAGCTGATTCAAGATAGAGCGAATAGCGCCGGCGTAACTGCCGTTCGGTGCCAGCTGCAGATACTTCTCATAGGCGGCGACGGCTTCTTTCGGTTTTTCGATTTTTTCATAAGCCGCACCAAGCATTTGATAAATGACCGGCTCGCTATCAGAAAGTTGATCGATTGCTTTTTTGAATTCGACAACAGCTTCAGCGAATTCGCCCTTGTCTTCCAGCACTCGCGCGAGTCCAACATGCGCCTCCGGTTGGAAGCCTCCACCTTCTCTTATCGCGCGGCGAAATGAACGAATTGACTCGTCCGTAAAACCTTCTTCTCTATCGATGCGACCCTCAACCGCCGATGCCTCCGGATAAATGGTCCGCGTTCGACGTGCGGCGTCTATTTCCGCGCGCGCTTCTTTAAACTCATTCAAGTCCAACAAGACGCGCGCCAGACCAATGTGCGCGGCCGAAAATGCCGGGCGTAGTTTTATCGCCTCGCGATAAAGGTCGGCAGCTTTTTGTCGCGAAGCGCCGTCTCTTGCCTGATCGCGTGCAACTTCAGCCTGTTGGAATAGTAACTCCGCTTGATCGGTGGTCGGCACCAGTTTCACAGCAAGGGTGCGGCGACCCGGAAGCAAGGCCGTGGTTGTCTCTTTGAATCCACTTGCGCGCACACGCACTGTGTGTCTGCCTGAAGAGACTTTTGAGAGCGCTAGCCTTCCTGAAGCGTCAGTGGTGCCCCGCCTTATTTCGTCGATCCAGATTATGGCGTTTGGTTCGGACGTTATTGTTAACGCTATTGAAGCCGAAGGTTCTTGCGCACGAATGGTTGGGACTATCGCAAGCAGGATTGTCGTTAGTATTCCAAAAGCCCTCATAACGCCGAATTGCGAAATTTTTCTACACTCGTCCAGCAGTTTTGAACTTAATCTTATGAGCCTTGGGTCGGGAGATCAATGGAAATGCGAAATTGCGAATTGCGAAATTGCGAATTCATTCATGAGCGAGGTTGCGACGAGCCGGTCAAGCATACCAATTCGCAATTTCGCAATTTCGCATTTTTCTACTCTTCCTCAGGATTACCACTAACGCGACGCTTTCGCACGCTGGAATTCGATTCCACCGTCGGTGATACTCCAGGTCCAGGTTGAGCAGTAACAGCACGGCTGCCGACCTCTGGTCGGAAGTTGCCCTTTGCATCGTAAAGCCGCAGATACTGCAACCTGTTTCTCACCACGCCCTGCACGTATCCACGCGTTTCTTTGAAAGGAACAGCTTCGGCCCATTCATCGATCTCAAGCGGCAAGGATGCTTTCCATTGAGCCGCTCGCATAGGGCCGGCGTTGTAGGCAGCTGCGACATATTCAATCCGCCCAAATTTATCAATCTGGTCACGCAGATAGGCAGTGCCCAATTGAATGTTCAAACGCGGCTCCAACAGCGACTCGGCGGTGATTTCCCTGCTCACCCCGTATTTTCGGGCCGTCAGCCTCCCCGTTGGGACCAGAACCTGCATCAATCCATATGCGTTAGCACTCGAACGTGCGCGAGAAGAAAAGATTGTTTCCTGACGTATCAAACCGGCAACTTGATAAGGATCGAGATTTCTGACCTTTGATTCCTGCACGATAATGTCCCAGTATGCCAACGGATAAAAGACGTCCCACTCTTCACG
>JBKOYD010000073.1:0-6708 GCA_046725195.1 Acidobacteriota bacterium
AACAGACCTGTCATAGAAAAGGAGCCGCACGGATCACTCCTTCGTGACTAGCGGTTGACGGTGAGATTAACAGGAGCGGGACTCTCGCTGGGGAAAGTGGGAGTGAGGCTCCAATTAACGAACAAATTCACAACATCTGTACAGTCATTATCACTACTGTCTCGAGGCTGGTCGTTAACGAGTGTACGAGGAAGCTCGGAGAATTGCAGCCCTTCATGAGAATGCGCGGACGATATTCCTGTACATGGCTAAAGTCAACAGAATTTTTCAAGTAATTTTTTCAAGTCGTATGAATCATCACCTTGCACTTTCAAGGAGTCCGACGACGTCGGTAGATCATTGTGGCGGCAGATCGTCGGAAAGAGTCAAGAACACCCGTCAAATCCGGAAATGGGGACTAGGGCGATCAAGCGAAGCGCAAGACAAAGAAGCGCTCCACCAAAAAGTGCGGGACCAAGACATACCAGCTACTGTTGTAGCATCGGGCTGGCGGATACAGTTAGGTGATTCGCTCGCAAGGACCAAACCATGGGCGTGCAGATCTCATGGCGGCATGTCCTCCGGCATGTCGGACAATATAAATGAAGGTAGCCCGCGAAGCGGACGTGAGCATATAGCCTGGGGTGAAGCGAGGCTTTGCGAGCGCAACCCCAGGAGCGATTGCGAATAAATGAAGTGAGCCCGCGAAGCGGGCGACAGAGGGTCGTGACTCGTGTATGCGTGTGCCGCCCGCTTCGCGGGCTGGACTTTTTCTAAACATCGTTACCTGGATTCCGCTCGCAAAGCCTCGCTCCACCCCAGGCTTTATGCTGCCGCCTGCTTCGCAGGCTCATTGATTGCTGCACCGTCCAATGGAGACATCACTTACGCTCCGAGTGCGCTAAGATACTAGCGATTGCGAATAAGTGAAAGAGAGTTATGGAGAGAAGGATCGTCACCGACGTACTCATCGTTGGAGCAGGACCGACTGGACTCGCATTGGCCTGTCAGTTCGTCAGGTATGGTGTTGAGTTTGTAATTCTTGAGAAGAACCAAAGCATCACGCCATACTCGAAGGCCATTGGCGTTCACGCTCGCACGCTGGAGATTTACGAGCAGCTCGGTTTGGCAGAAAAGGCAGTCAAACAAGGCACGATTGCGGGTAAGGGGCGCCTGTTTATAGGCGGTGAACAACGGGGGGAACTTGACTTCTCGCACATCGGGGAAGGATTGAGCGACTTTCCGTTCGTGCTGATGCTTGAGCAAAGTAAGAACGAACAACTTCTCTACGAATATCTGCAAGGTCATCGGAAAGATGTCTTCTGGAAAACCGAACTCGAGAATTTTTCGCAAGACGCCAACGGAATTACAGCGCACGCTAGATCATCCGACGGCGCGTCTCAAATTATCGAAGCCAAATATCTTGTTGGCTGCGATGGACCCAAGAGTCCGGTCAGACACAGCATCGGCTTGTCGTTTGAAGGCAGCACTTTTGAGCGGACGTTTTACGTCGCTGATTCGCAGATCGATGGAAGCGTCAAACACGATGGCGTTAGTATTTGTTTCGCAAAGGAATCGTTCGTCATTTTTTTTCCGCTTAAGGGCGAAAGACGTTTTCGCATCGTCGGTGTGTTCCCGCAGGAGTTTGACAAGGCTGAAGGTGAAATCCTTTATGAAGAAATTGAAGCAAGAATCAAGAATGAGTCAAGACTCGATCTGAACATTCATAATGTCGAATGGTTTTCAACTTACAAAGTCCACACCCGTCACGTCTCGCGATTCTCAAGCGGCAGATGCTTTCTTGCCGGAGATGCCGCACACATACACTCGCCCGCTGGAGCGCAGGGAATGAACACCGGCATCCAGGACGCTTACAATCTGGCCTGGAAATTGGCGCTCGTTTTAAAGGGCATAGCTGACGACAAAATTCTCGAAAGCTACAATGAGGAGCGGCTGGAAAATGCCAAACGCCTCCTGAAAACAACCGATCGCCTTTTTGAGTTTGCCGCGGGCACCGATTGGCTGCTCGAATTTCTTCGGACAACGGTCTTGCCTCCGGTCGCGAACTTCATCCTCGGCTTTGATACGGTTAGGAGATTTCTCTTTCCGTTACTTTCCCAGATCGGGATCAACTACCGTCACAGTTCGCTCAGTTGGCACAAAGGAGACGAAGATTTTGAAGTCAAAGCGGGGGATCGAATGCCCTACCTTGTCGTTGATGGCGAGAGTGTCTATCACAGATTGCGCGAACCTAAATTTCATTGGCTGGTTTTTTCGAAAAACGAAAATGACCTTCCAACGTTAGAGCGGGAGCTAAAAACCTTCCACGCTGATTTGATCGACTTCAATTCGGTCTTTCTTAGTTCAAAGGCCACAGAGGTCTTTGCTATAGACAAGAGTTTTGCCTTGCTGCTGAGACCCGATAACCACATTGGATTTATTTCGACACAGATCTCTGCCGATGAGCTCACAATCTATCTGAAAGAATTTGTCGGACTCTCATCAGGTAAGGCAGTGAGTTTGTGATGGACAATTTATAACTCCAAGGTTTAATTGATCTGGTCCTTTTGCCAATGTAACGACGGCGCTTATCGTTTCGCGGAAGCCTCCGCTCTCTTCGAGGCGTCACCCTGCAACAGCAGTCGGAATACCACAAAATGCGTGATCAAGAGGAGTGGTACCAAAACGGTCGGAATGAAATACGCGGCGCCGAACTGTCCCGCGTTGAGTCCTGTCCGGAAGCCCTGGTAAAACGCGTTGAGCAAATCCAGGCTACCCAGAATGTTGAAGGCCCAGACCAGGATTACGCCTAGCCGGCTGCGCAGCGTAGCAATTGCTAATAAAGCGAGAATAGCAGTGGAAAGGTCCCCGTAAGCAGCTGGACGCGCGTAGTCACTGGGTAAATCCGGCGAGATAACACCTGGTATCAAGAACACCAAACCGACGAAGCGGAAAGCATGGAGGAGAAGGATGGGCTGAAGGGCGTCAGCGCGTGGTTTGGTGCGCAGCCTGGGCCAGATACACTGCCAAACAACTATTCCCCATGCGACAAAACTGAGGACAACGCTGATCCCGAATAAGGCTTGTACAGGCATCATGAACTCATTCCGTAAAAAACAATCCCGGCAACTGGCCCACTTATTTTCAATTGATCACGGTTACTTTCACATTTAAGCCAACATCTTCGACGAGCACGACCTTAACGTCGATGACTGGTGTGCCATCGATCGCTTCGATCGGTCCAATCCTCAACCGAGTGCCTGAGATCTCGCGCACCGTCACGCGATGCAGTCCTAACGTCCGTTTCATCTGCATGACTTCTCCATAAATCGACGAACGAACAAATATCATGTTTCCAAATTGGTCGATACCGTTTCCAAGACTTCCTCTGGTCCGACAGGTGCTGCTAAAGCCAGAACCTCCCGGTCCGAAGTGACTTCGAAAACAGTATTCAGTCGCGTGATTTCCAGTACCTGCCCCACTAACTTGGTTACGTTCATGATCCGAAACTCAATTCCCTTCGACTGAACTTCCTCTCGCAGTTTTAGCATCAGCCCTAAACCGCTCGCATCAATCCGACTAACTCGCGCCAGATCGATTACGAGTAAGCTGGTTGTTGGCGACGAAAGTACGGCATTCCGGAGAGCCGCTGTTTCACCAGCCACAATTCGGCCCCGCACGCGTAGAATAGTCACGTCTCCTAATTTCTGAGCGTGTACTTTCAACATGAATTATTTCTCATCGACTCATTCCTGCAAATGTTCATCGGATTCAGGCTCGGGTCGACGCGCATCATCGAAACATTGAGCAAGAAAACCGAGTAGTTCATCTGTTGATCTGAAACGCAACTCGCGGCCAGTGTCGACTTCTTCAATGCAGCCCACAAAGTGGCCACGCGCAGTTTCGGTTTCAGATCCCAGTTGCAAGACGAATGCCCGTCGCATCGCAATCAAACTACGCCTGGCTTGGGTCTGAAGTTGTGAAAGTCCTGTTCAATTCTTGTTAAATTCAGTGTGAGAGTGTGAAAATCGCTAAAAAGACAACAAGCGCAAGGTGCGTCTTATCAAGTTTTCGACCGCTGTAAAGCCTCGCTCGAAGACCATGAAGTCGTTTCAAGGATTCCGTCTGGATGAGGTAAATCAATGCCTGTGGCGAGGCGACACCCGTATACCCTTGATGCCGAAACCCTTCGCCGTACTTCAGTATTTGGTCGACCACGCAGGTCGACTAGTCACACATGATGAACTGTTATCTGCGATCTGGCATGACACTTACGTGCAGCCGGAGGTTCTGCGACGTTATATCCTGGAGATTCGGCGGATACTTGGTGACGAGGCTGAACACCCTCGCTTTGTCGAAACTCTCCCTAAGCGAGGCTACCAGTTCATTGCACCAGTAACGGAAGAGAGTGTTGACACTTTCGCTGCGAGCCTCTCATATACACCCACGAAATTAGTTGGACGGCAATTGGCGCTGGGCCACCTCAATGTAAATCTTAAGAAGGCTCTCAGGGGGCAACGTCAGATTGTGTTCGTCTCTGGCGAAGCCGGCATCGGAAAGACAAGCCTGGTCGATGCCTTTCAACGTCAGGCGGAAGTCATTTCGGACGTGCGAGTGGCTCGCGGCCAATCAGTGGAGGGCTTTGGAGGTAAAGAAGCGTACTACCCAATCTTTGAAGCGCTCGGCCAGCTCGCACGTGGGACTGGAGGACTAGATACACTCAGCGCACTGGCTAAACAGGCACCTACGTGGATGGTTCAATTCCCTTCCCTGATGACACCCGAACAATTTGCAACTCTCAAGAACCAGATCCTCGGAGGGACGCGAGAACGCATGGTTCGCGAATTGTGCGAAGCACTGGAAGTAATTACACGGGAGACGGCCCTCGTACTGATCCTCGAAGATCTGCACTGGGTTGATCACTCCACCGTCGATCTTCTCTCCGCGATTGCTCGACGCCGTCAAGCGGCAAGGCTGTTAGTTTTGGGAACCTTTCGTCCAGCGGATCTGATTCTCTTTGATGGGGCGTTCAAAACGCTCAAACAGGACCTTTTACTGCATCACCTCTGCTCTGAAGTTTCGCTTGAGCGGTTAAATGAATCTGATGTAGCTGAATATCTGGCAGCCGAATTCGTGGATGCTGATCTGCCGCCCCCATTTGCGACCGTTATTCATCGACATTCTGACGGCAACCCATTGTTTATGACGGCGATGCTGGACCATCTCTTGCAACAGGGCATCCTGTCCCAGCCTGACGGACGCTGGAGGATAACCGCCCCAATTGATGAAATCGATCCGGGTGTGCCTGAAACGCTAAGACAAATGTTGGAGTTGCAACTGCAGCACTTGAGCCAGCTGGAGCAACGATTACTCAAGTGCGCGAGTGTCGCCGGTGAGTACTTCACTGCCTGGTCAGTTGCCACGATGATGTCGCAGGATTCGTCGGAAGTGGAGCAGCGGTGCACGGCGCTTGCGGAGAGACAGCAGTTTCTGAAGGCCTGTGGTACGCGTGAACTAACCAACGGTGCTTTGACCTCAGAATATCAGTTCCGCCACGCGCTTTATCGCGAAGTTCTGTACCGACATTTAAGTCCTACGCAACGGGTCAATTTTCATCGCCTCTTGGCCCAGGGCCTCGAACAACTTCGGAGCACGGCCGAACCAGAGGCAGCCGCCGAAATTGCCATGCATTATGAGGAAGGCCGAGAATATGAAAACGCCATTCGTTATCTGATCCTGGCAGCTGAGAGTGCCACGCGCCGATATGCCCATCGTGAGTCGATCGACGCGCTGGAACACGCGCGCGAACTCTTAAGCAAAATTCAATCGGAGAAGCGGACCGAACTCGATGTCCAACTCCTCGAGAGAATCGGCGATTCGCATTATGCGTTGAGCGATATGGAGCGGTCAGCTGCAACCTACCACATGATGGCAACCCTTGCAGCTCAGGCTGGTCTTCTTACTGCGCAAGCGAATGCACTGATGCGCTTAGCACACTCTGCTGAAGCGATCCCATTCTTCCTGCGTGCGATTGAACTCGATCCGAAGTTTGCTTCGGCATATGTCAGTCTCTCGAGAATCTACAGCAACCTGGGTGAAGTCGAAGAGGCGAGAAAATATGCGACGTTGGCGTACGAGCAGCGCGAACATGTTACAGAGCGCGAACGCTTGTCCATCCTGTATCAGTACCACTATGAGGTGACCGGCGACCAAAACAGTGCCAGCCAAATACTCGAAATTTGGAAACAGTCATTTCCAGAAGAATTTCAGCCGGCGAACGGTTTGGCCTATATACACAATCTACTCGGGGATTTTGAAAGGGCGATCGATGAAGCGAATGAAGCTATCAGGCGGAACCCGTCTCACGGCTTTCCGTATTCTAATTTGGCTCATGCGTATCGCGGCTTGGGCGAGTTCGCCAAAGCGCAAACGACCGCGGAACGCGCGGTTGAGCTGAACATTGAAACTTTGCCAACACGCCGTCTGCTATATGAGCTGGCAGTTCTAACGGGAGACGACAAGGCTGCGGCAGAACATGTCGAATGGGGTCGCGATCGGCCGCGCGAGTTTGAGTTCGTATGGGCGAGGGCGCAGGTCGCTGCATGCTCGGGCAAGCTACAAGAAGCAAGGCAGCTTTACGAGGAAACAGCAAGGATGGCGGAGCGTCGCAACCTCGCCAACGTTGGAACGAATCATCTGGCGCTCGCAACCTGGACCGAACTGGCTTTT
>JBKOYD010000136.1:0-27136 GCA_046725195.1 Acidobacteriota bacterium
GTGGTGCGGCTCAGTCCTGAGAGCGCGCTTGTCTATGCAAACCTGGGACAAGCTTACAGGCTTACCGGTAAGTTTCAGGAAGCACTTAATGCACTTGCGCAGGCGTTGCGCATCAGTCCGCAGGATCCGGTGGTCCACGATAGGCTGGGCTTGACCTATGAGGACTTGGAGCGGCAGCAGGATGCAGTTGCCGCTTACAAACGAGCTATTGAACTAAAGTCCGACTACGCGGAGACTCATTACCACCTTGGCTTGCTCTATCTTGCCCTGGGAGACCGCAATCAGGCCCAGCTAGAGTACAACATTCTCAAGAATCTCAATTCCGATTTGGCCATTGCGCTTTTAGGCAAGCTACAATCATTTCCAGATTAATGTACCGTTCGCTAGTTTCTAATGGCTGGTTCTTACTGATACTCGGGGATAATGTCGGGGAATAAAAGCCGTCGTTCTTTTTGTGAGCTACGCGCACGACTTAAGCGCGACCACCGACGCTCGGTGGCTACGCGCGGCTGCCGGAAAGAATTCAACCCCGGATGTAATTTGGAAAACAGAATCCAAACGCGTGATTTCGAGCACCCTCATTAATTGTTTGTTAACGTTCGTGAGTTCGAAGCGGATTCCTTTTGCGTTTGTCTGACTGCGCAAATCCAACATCACTCCCAAACCGTGGGCATCGACTGTAGTTACCCGCGCCAAATCCAGTACGACTGCGCTCGTCTCTAAGAGAGAATAGACGGCATTACGCAGAATTTCGGTTTCACCATTCACAATTTGCCCTTCTAAGTAAAGGACAGCAATAGTCCCCAACTTTTTGGCGTGTACATTCAACATAACAATCTCCCTATGTCCGTTATTGATCCGCAGGTGGTCATCTTAGTGCGATTTACATCGGGTTAGTTTGATTCTTCTCTCTTCTTAGAGATAACACCGCCGACTCAGGATTTCAGGTTATCTTTTTTCAAAATTTCTCATTACGCCTCTTCAAAGGTTACTCCGGCCCTATTTAGCAGACATGCTTCCTGACCGTTCAACAAATTACGAGAAAACCTTCGGAAAGGTTGCTTAACTCCAAGTATTAGTAGAACCATCCACCGAAGCGGAGCGGTCTAAGGTGGGAATAATCCGACGTTCCGAAGGCAAAAGAAGTCCAACCCGAGTGTGATAAATTTGAGGATCTGTGTGCTCATCGTAATCGGGTTTTTTCCCTTTCGATAAGATCATATGCAGCTCAGCATGAAACCTTGGATAAATATCTTCCCCTGCGGAGGAAACGACGATGAGGCAAATACTCGGAGCGCTCATTCTCGCTTGTACGTTTAGCTTTGCCAGCGCACAAAGGACTTCAACGCAAAACGAAGAACTCTACGCTCTGGCGCGTAATGATCTGAAAACGTTCGCGCAACAAGTTTCGAAGAACGCCAAGTCTGAGCTTGGCCAGGCGCAAGCAATTGCCCGCTGGCTGGCTGGAAACTTTGAGTGGAAGGCAACCGACTACAAGAAACGGACCGTTCAGGAAATCATCGAACGCCGAGGTGGGAACTGCAACGAACTCGCGATGGTCGCGCAGACCGCCATGAAAGAGCTAGGCATCAAACTTCGCCGCGTGCACGAGGTCAACATTTACACAAACACACCCGAACGCGGTGAACGCGCGCATGAGATGGTCAAGGAAAAGGGAAATACTTATTCGGTGTTTGGCAGGCATCATAACGACCACGTCTGGCTTGAGCTTTACGACTCCGTCGCCAACGAATGGTTTCCTGCCGACCCCGCGAGTGGGTTGATTGGCACAGAAGAGTGGATGAAAGGACGCGTCTGGTTTGGCAAGCGAGTGACCATGAACCCTATAACGGAAGATATGATCGTTCCATTTGCTGTCTTCGCCGCCGATGCTGACGGCAAGTTCACCATCAACCGCACACAGCATTATCTGTTGGACGAATTCGATCGGCTATACTCAAAACTCGCCCATAAGAACTTGTATCCCCCGAACTGACAGATCGTAAGTCACTAATTAAGCAGCCGGCTCGTAACTGATTACGACGTTACCATTTTGGAAAGTTCGGGACTTGGTCCGTTTCATATTGAGCTTTTCAGTCAATCCTTCGAACATTGTCCTGCCTTTGCCAAGGATGATTGGACACACCACGAATTGGTATTCATCAATTAATCTGCGCTCCGAAAGTTGGGAAACGATCGAGCCGCTTCCGAGAATCACCATATCGTCTCCCGACTGATTCTTCATCTTTCGCACTTCCTCGATCATGTTACTCTTCACCAACTTCGTGTTTTTCCAGTCTGCCTCGTCCATTGTTCTGGAAAACACGACTTTGGGCAGATTATTCATCCCTTCTGCGACCTCCGGCATCATTTCCATCGCCGCTGGTGTGGGCCAGAAACTCACCATGAGATCGTAAGTCACCCTACCAAATAATAGTGTCCCGCCTCCCTTTGCATTCTCGGCGGAAAACTCATTCCACTCCGGATCATTCTTATGCGCCCAACTCATGTCGTTGTTTTCATCAGTAAAGTAGCCATCGAGACTAATGCTGTTGAATACAATTAGTTTTCTCATGTTCTCCTCCACGGATAAAAATATTGCATTGGTGTTTCAAACCTCGACGAAATGGGACAGTGGCACAAGAAATTGCCGAGAGGTTGTCTATTGCGGTACTAAAGTGTGAAGCGTGAAATTTATTGGCAGCACCTAAATGAAACGAACATACCTAGTCTACCAATACGAATCGTATGACGGAGGACAGCGTTTGCCTCATCTCAAATAGCTTCGCGAAATGCTTGCTTCGAGGCCAAAGCCGCCATGACATAGCACGCCGTGCCCATCAACATCGCCGCCTGGAACCCAGACATCAGCGCAACAAAGACAGTCGCTATCGATCCAATCACGGACATGATCCCATTGAGCCCCCAGTAAAAAGGAGGCTCAGGGAGTGCTCCGCTACCAGTCCTACGCAATCCGCTTGGAAATGGCATTCCCATCACCAGGCCCAGCGGCGCAATCAGCATGACGGCACAGGCGATCCTTCCCGAAAGTGGAAGCCACAATAGCGACGGCACCAACTGAGGCAACACGATCGCTTCGAAACCTCCGATAACTGCCACGCTGATACACGCCATCCACATCGGTACTCTTCGACTAAGCGCGCTTCCGATTCCACCCATTGCGAGTAGAGTGAAAAGCAGGACCGAGAGAGTAAAGATTGGGTGGCCGACAAGCAGAATCAGATTCTGCAACAGCGCCAGCTCTATAGCGATAAATCCAAAGCCTAAGGCCGCAAAGTAAATTACTGAGCTTGCGTATGGTCCAACTGTCGCGTGGCGCGGGCGTCCGAATGCCGCAAATATTGCCAGCATACCCACGCTCGGACCGAGCAACCATTTCAACAGCGACTCTGCAATTGATCCTGGCATTCCAAAGGGCCGCTCGACCGCGAAATAAAATGGGCTGTCATCCCTCACCGGCCCCACGAATCGCGGTGACTGTGCTTCGTATTGAGCCAGAGTCATCTTTCCTGCCAGCAGATCGCCAATCAATGGCGGCGCCGAACCTCCGGGCATGATGATCGGTTCAGCCTGAGTCCACTTGTCTCTAATTTCTGCAGTTTCCGCATTGCTGAACGGACGCTTGCGTAGCATGAATAGCATTTGAGCCGGCTGATCGGCTGCGGTCTGTTTTTCCATCAGCGTGACGATTCGTTGTGAAGCCGCTTCTGGTCCAAGGTTGGCCACCGAGTTTGATACCAGGCGGGGAATGTCAGAGTCCCAACGAAGTATTACCAGCATACCGTTGTCCGTCAGGTGATCGTAGTAAGCCTGGAAAGCTTCAGCTGTATAAAGATAGTTTTCCGAAAGTGAGAGACCTCCCGACGCCACCGATGCCCACGAGTCAACAAATCCCAGCAGAATGATGTCGAACTTTCGATTGGTGCGGCTGATGAAGTTGCGGCCTTCGCTCAAGATGGCTTCCACATCGGACCGGTCGTATAGGTTCGCCGCGCGCGCTCCGTAATTTCGAACAAACTTCAGCATCAGCGGATTCATCTCGACCGCGGTTACTTTGCGACCGCCCGAGGCCAGCGCGGCGACCACGTCCGGACCGCCGCCTGGTCCGATAATGAGCGTCTCTGCATTTGGAACAAGCCGAAATGGAAGCGCACGGTATGAGTCGCGCAAATCCTTTGCACTCTCGATTCGGCCATCCCATTCGCGTACCCCGGTCCATGCATCCGAGTCGATGAAGAGCCGGGCCAGTTCATTGCGATCGATACCTTCCACTGCATCGATACGCGAATATGCATTCCATCCTGTTTGAGTGATCCGTGAGCCTGGAGTTGCGTCCATTTGGCGGCGCATTGCCTTCGTGGTTCCGGGAACAACGCGCAGCATTCCAAACTTGATCGCTGCGAAGGTCGAACCGGCCGTTATGAGCACGGCAGCGATTGACACGACACGGATCACTTGCATTCCTGGTGTCGATCCGCCCAGCTTAACCTGCTCGTCCCGTTTGTTGGTTGAAAGGCAAACAGCAGCAACGGCTGGAGCGATCGCACCCGTTAACAGAGCGGCCTCACCGCCTAGCCAGTGCAGCAGCATCGTTACCAATACAGCGCCAATTGCGGCACCCAACAGATCAGCAAAGTACAATGAGCCGGCTTCCGCACGATGAAGATCGAACACGATTGACAACGCCATGCCCGCGAGAAAAAAAGGAATTAGGGGCGCGAGAAAGTAGAGCGGCAGTCTCTCAATTTCAAATGGAAAGCGACCCAACAACCACAGACAAAATGGAATCGTGAGCGAATAGACAGCCGTGACGAACGCCGCGGCATTCATCGAGAGCTGCATCTTTCGCTTCAACAAGTGGACGGTGAATCCTCCGAGGCCCCATCCAAGCAGCGCAACTGAAATGGCGACGAATGCGAAGTGATACCAGACGCTCGCTGAGTAAATGCGAGTCAATCCAACTTCGAGTACGAGTCCGGATAAGGTGATGAGAAAAACGCTCAGGCGTGTCCGCATATGGCGGACTAGTAAAGGGGAACTGTGCAGGAACGTCAAGTTGAATTCTGTTTTCTCGAACTGTGGATTATCACGATCCATCTAAACAAGACCGACTGGCAGTCGTAGACTCAAGGCTGGTATAGCCCGCGCTTAACTGAAGCTTGCACGTTCAACTCCAATAAGTGACCCCCAGGAGCTTCTGCCTTGACTTCCCTTGGTTACGTGAAACAAGATGCGTCCGCATTTATAGATCGGTGAGGTCCGTCCATTTGTAACGCGAGTCAGCTTTAACTTGCCCAATCCGAGGCCTAAAAGCGGTTTCGCTTATCTCGCAGGCGTCGCGCGAACTTCTGTTATGGACCTCTTAGTTGCTGTCCGCGCTAGCTGAAATTTGCATTCAGTCGGTCGAGCAGCTGCGGGAAGAAATAACATGCTGCGTGCTGGGCCCACCAGGAAAGAAAATCAAAGCCTCAACCCTTCGGAAGGCGCTACGGAAAGTAACCTGGCGGAAGAGGCCCTGCGGAGAAGTGAAGAGCGGTGGCGATCTGTTTTTGAGAATTCCGCCATAGGCGTCGCACTCACCGATCTGAAAGGCCGCTTCCTGGCCACAAATCCCATTTTCCAAAAAATGCTGGGCTACACAGAAGAGGAATTTCAGACGCTTTCATTTCTCGACATTACTCATGAGGATCATCGCGACGCCAACTGGGCTCTGGTTACCGAATTGTTGGAGGGGAAACGAGACCAGTTTCAAATCGAGAAGCAGTACAAGCGTAAAGATGGCAGTCTCATCTGGGTAAGGAACAACGTCTCTCTGGTTCCGGGCACTGAGAGTATGCCGCAATTTATTATGGCGCTCTCGGAGGACATCACTGAACGGAAACAGGCGAAAGAAGCCCTGCAACAAAGCGAGGAGCGAGTCCGTCTCATTCTCGATTCCTCCGCTGAAGGAATCTTTGGTTGTGATCCCAACGGCACCTGTCTCTTCTGCAATCGGGCAGCAGTTCGCTTGCTCGGTTACGACGAACCCATCGAATTGTTTGGCAAGAACATGCATGCGCTTGAACACCACACTCGCAAAGACGGGACTCCGTTTCCCATCGACGAGTGTCCCATTTATCTGGGGTTTCTCGAAAACCTAGGCGTCCACATTGACGATGACATTTTTTGGAAAAAGGATGGCACCAGTTTCCCTGTAGAGTATTGGTCCCATCCTTTAGTTCGTGACGGCAAAACCGTCGGCGCCGTCATAACTTTCTTTGACATCACCGAGCGAAAAAAGGCGGAGGAGGCACTGAGAAAGAGCGAGCAAAGGAAACGCAGCCTTCTCGAGATCAACAATGCCATCATCAACAACCTTACTCAGGAAGCGCTTTTCGCTTCGGCCTATGAAGCTATTCGTCGGATCATTTCCTTCGACCGGGCTGCCTTCCTTCTTTATCAGCCGGAAAACAAAACACTGAAGCTCCTCTCGATGGATAGCGAGACTGACTCGGAGTTTTTCCGTCTGGGAAAGGAATATGATCTGCAAGAAACTCGCATTTCGGCATGGGTTCTTGATAATCAAAAGGCGGTCGTGCGTGGCGATCTCGAAAAGGAACAGCAGTCCCCAGGCGACCGGCGTCTGGTCGCTGAAGGTATTCAGTCCTACTGCGTGGTCCCACTCGTGGCGATGGGCAATAGCATCGGTACGTTTACAGTATGGAGCGAGACAAAGAACCGATACTCGGAGGCAGATTCCGAATTGCTGCAGGAAGTCGCAAACCAGGTCGCACTGGCGATCGCGAACATGAAATCGTACGAACAGATCGCTGCGTTAAAGGCAAGGCTTGAGAAAGAGAATGTCTACCTTCAAGAGGAGATTCGCACCGTACATAACTTCGAGGAGATCGTGGGTAACAGCCCTAAGCTTCTCGATCTTCTACGAAGAGTTGACCAGGTCGCTCCAACTGACTCAAGCGTGCTTATCTTTGGTGAAACTGGCACCGGAAAAGAGCTGATTGCGCGTGCCATTCACGACCGGAGTAGGCGCAAGGATCGTCCGCTCGTAAAGGTAAACTGCAGTGCCATCTCCGCAGGTTTGGTGGAGAGCGAACTGTTCGGGCATGTGAAGGGTGCTTTCACGGGTGCCTTCGAACGACGCATCGGCCGCTTCGAACTCGCCGACGGCGGCACAATCTTTCTAGACGAAGTCGGTGAGCTGCCTCTGGAGACTCAGGTTAAGTTGCTGCGCGTTCTGCAGGAACGCGAGTTCGAGCCAGTCGGCAGCAACCGTTCCGTGCGTGTTGACGTACGGATTATCGCCGCCACAAATCGAAATCTTCTGGAGTCTATCAGTGCCGGGAGATTCCGCTCAGATCTCTATTACCGATTGAACGTCTTCCCGCTTGAAGTGCCCCCACTGCGCGAGCGTCGTTCGGATATTCCTCAACTCGCAATGTTCTTCCTCTATCGATATGCCCGGAATCTCGGTAAAAAGATGGAGGGAATCTCCGCAGCGGCCACCGAAAGGCTCGAAAGTTACTCCTGGCCCGGAAACGTCCGAGAGCTGCAAAACGTTATCGAACGTGCATTAATTCTTTCTAAGGGCCCGATTCTCGAGTTAGAGAACGATCTGATTACCGTCTCGGTCTCGGAGACCCGTCTTCACGAAGCGCAGTCTGAACCAGCTCAGGTTACTGGATCATCGTCTGCGCTTAAGACCCTACAAGAGGTTGAGCGGGCTCATATCTGCGCGGTGCTGCAGCAAACTCACGGGATTATAGAGGGCGCAAACGGTGCCGCGAAGACACTTGGTATACATCCGAATACGTTGCGACACAGAATGGAAAAGTTGGGTATTAAGCGCTCCACCCACCGTATATCGTAGTCAACCCCACCAAAGTCTATCTCTTAAGTACTGAATAGCAGAGCCTCCGCGCGAATCGGTTCTGCTATCGCGGGCTGTCTTAGCCCGTTCCGCACCTCAAGTTCACAGATCTACAACACTTTAAACGGGAAGCTGGAGCAAGTTTTTCGTTGTCCGGTTGCGCGGCACGCAATCTGCACCTGCAGCGACTCGCGTCATCGATACAAACGAATGCTAGGGATGACAAATGTTTTTGTCGCTGAACACGAAGTTAATGCACAGCGCCCCAAAACCGCTTCATATGAAATTGATGCGATGCGATCAGTGCTCAGTCTGTTTCACAAATCATCCTGTTAGAAGAAAGGATCTGCAACTATGAAGAAGAAGTATGCGCTTTTAACGTTCGCCGCAGCTGTCGGCTTTTTGTATCGCTGACCAACCAAGGTTGAAAGGTAGGTCCTGCGGTCGTTAGGTGGGACCGGCGCCAGCAGGTCCATGCTGCGTCTCGCTTAGCGAACGCGAGGAGCAAGACCTATTGTGAACGCAGCTAGTGTTGTGCTCGACTTCTACGAGCAGTGCGTAAACGAGGTCTTGCTCCTCCACCCCACTTAGACCGAGATGTTTTGACTTGACGCTTGGGTGACATTATAAAACGCGTCGCTCGCAAATCAGTCGGTAGGGAGCGTCATGCGACTAATTTCGAAGAAAGACACATGAATGTTGAGGATCACAAGGGTCGTCCTGTCAAACCAGGAAATTACTCTGCAATTAGATGGTCGGGTCACTGGCCTATGGGTTGACTTACTACGAGAGTCCGCAAAGTCAGTGATGGGGGAAGGAATGCGGCTCACTCTTGATTTGGAAAACATTTGCTTCATCGACTGTGAGGGAATTGTGCTGGTCAAAAGTCTGATGGACCGTGGGGTGCGACAGGTAAACACTCCGCTCTTTGTAGCGGAACAGATTAGAAACTGCGAGTCGGAAGAAGGCGATTGAGTTCGATCAAGAACATCCCTTTGCGTGTCTGCGAATCCTATTTACGATTCCAGCCAAACCTGTACCACGACGGGACGGTTGCCAATGTAGTCGAGCCGACCACCATTCAAATTGAATCCCTGCTGCCAGTCGCGACATGACGGTGCCAATCGGGATATCTACAATGTTCGCGATCTCTTGTAAGAGAGGCCTTCCATCTCGCGCATTATCACAATTTCGCGAAACTCCACCGGTAGCCCTTGCAGGGCGTGTCTGACCATTTGCGATTCGGCGTCCTTCAAGAACAGCATTTCGGGATCAGCGAAGTCGAGACCGACTTCGTCGACCCTGTCCTCAATCGGATCGGCCAATCGCACCAAACGGTTCTTCTCCAACCACGAGTAGCAGGTGTTCCGCACGATTGTCAGCAACCAGGCGCGGCTATCGCCACCGTAATAACCGCTGATGAACTTGAACGCACGTAAGTACGCTTCCTGAACTATGTCCTCCGCATCCTGTTCGTTGTGCACCAGCCAACGCGCCAAATTGTAGGCGGCGCCCAAATGCGGCAAGGCAATCTCCTCAAACCGGACCACTTTGTTTTGGTCTGACAACGAAGTCCCTCGCTAGGCCCTCAATCCCATCCTCCTAAGAAGAGACCGAAGTCCGATGTTTTTTATTCCCGCCCAATTATCAGCAGATGCGCAGGAATATTCACACCCAGATTGGAGTCTATGTAGCTGAAATCGTTTGCACGAAAGGAAGATAGAAGATGAAAAATCTAAGCAACTGGCTGCTCAATCCCCCTACTGATGGTCCCCAAGCGACTGTCTTGATCAGGTTAATGGCCGGCTCTGTATTCGTCTGGGAAGGCATTCTTAAATTCGTTTATACCAATCAGGGCGTTGGACGTTTTACCAAGCTGGGATTTCCGGCTCCTCATTTCACCGCGATTGCCGATGGCTGGCTGGAGATTATCGGGGGCCTTCTGCTGCTGACCGGTTTAATGACAAGGCTAATCGCCGTCCCATTCATAATTGAGATGATTGTAGCGATGGCGTCGACAAAGATTCCCTTATATTTGGGAACGTCTCCGCTGCCGCTGCCTCCCGTGCCACCGCAAGTCGGTTTCTGGGCGGTGCTACACGAGATACGCTCCGAATATGCTCAACTCTTAAATTGTGCTTTCTTGATGGTGGTGGGACCGGGACCTTGGTCTATCGATGCGCTGTTAGCGAGAAAGCGAGCAGCCACACAAAATCTGCGAGTGAACCCACGTAAGCTTCAGGATCTAGCGGCATGAATGTGCGGTTGGAAAATGCCGGATAACAAATTTCAGGGCGAGAATGCAACTCGCCCTGAAGTGCTGGTCAATGGATAGGCAGTGTGTCTCTCGAGCGCTGTGACCAGCGGGAGTGTTCTGGATCCTATCGTTTCAATACGTTTGGTTCGGCTTTCGGATCGTCCACTACAGAAACAATTAAATGTCCCATCAGAACGCGCGCCCATTGGCGCGGTGAGCACGATTCACTACCGGTCGGAAAGTGCCGAAGACAAGATCAAAAAACGGAGAGGTGACGCCGAAACGCAGTCCAGGAGTCTTATAGTGGTGCAGCAGGTGATACTTTCTGAGATACCTGAACAGGCGTAGACGGCTCCTTCCGTGGTGGCATTGGAAATGAAGCCACTCGTAACAGAAGTAACCGGCTGACATTCCGATGAAAAGGTAGGATGCTGCAGCCTGTGAACCTATCGCAGCCCACGCTAGTAGCCAATACATGCCGGCAATTGGTGCACTCAACGATAAGCTTGCAAAGATTCGGTTCGTCGCCTGTGGATTTTC
This sequence comes from Acidobacteriota bacterium, assembly GCA_046725195.1. GTDB lineage: Bacteria > Acidobacteriota > Blastocatellia > Pyrinomonadales > Pyrinomonadaceae > PSRF01. The sequence continues at coordinate 10,686 of JBKOYD010000136.1, forward strand.
GTGGTGTGACAGGTGGGCATGATAAAGGAGCTTACGGCCGAAACGCGACCGCGCGTCGTAGTGGAAGATGAAACGGTGCAGGCCATACTCGATCAAACTCCAGCTAAAGAAACCGGAACCGAGTAATAGGACGATGCTCCACGCGGAAAGGTCTTCACGGGCGGCAAAGAAAGCCAGGCAGAACACCACGGCCGTGTAGAAAAAGAAGGGAGTTAGCTGCCTCCAGGCTGCGACCGACATTAAATTACCTCCCGCTGAAAATCGCACTGACGGAAGCTGCTCTTTAGAATAGAACCGGCGGCTCTCAGGTTGCCATCTGAGACGGGAAATGGCTGTGAACCGTTTCCGAACCGAACGTGGGGTGGGTAAAGCTTGCCGACGTTGTAAGCCCTTGTTTGAATGGTTTATTGAATGACAGCATTTCACCCAACCGAAACCCCGTCTGCCGAAGTAATTACTGACCAAGCAGAGACGCCAAACTTGCCGTTGACGAAAAGAGTTCTTTCCGGCGTTAGCTGGATTGTCTCGTCGTCACTGATCGGGGAATTGCTTCGGTTCATCCGCTCAGTTGTTCTCGCACGGCTGTTGACACCAGAGGATTTCGGACTCTTCGGCATGGCTCTCACGGTAGTGGCCGCATTGAACGCCCTCTCGGCGCTTGGTTTAGGCCGGACAATTGTTACAAGCAAATTCGATACGAAAGATGAGCTGAAAGCACACCTGGATACAGTCTGGTCTCTGGAACTTCTTAGAAGTTTCTTCATGGCTCTTTTAGTGTCCGCGTCCGCCTTTCCGATGTCGCGGTTCTACGGGCAACCACAACTGAAGGTCGTCATTCCTCTTCTCGGCTTAGTAACGCTCGTTCAGGGATTTCAAAACATCGGCTTGGTGATGCTACGTAAGGAGATTAGCTTTGCGAACATTTTTTGGTACGAACTGGCGACTAACACAGCCGGAATAGTTTTGACAGTTGCCCTGGCGTTGGTCATACGAAATGTTTGGGCACTGGTGATTGGCCTGTTGCTGACCGCCGGAATGGGGACGGTACTCTCTTACATTTTTCATTCGTATCGTCCGCGGCTGGCGTTTGAACATCGCGCTCTTCGCCGAGCTTTGAGCCTGGGAAAGCTGACGTTTGTAATCGCGGTTGCTTCATATGTGACCAACATGGCGGACAACGTCATGGTCGGGCGTTTACTTGGAGCCAGCGCACTCGGCAACTATTCCCTGGCTTTCAACATAGCCAGCGCTCCGATTAGCGTGCTGGTTTTTTCTATCGGCACAGTGCTCTTTCCCGCCTATGCGGAAATTGCCGCTCAGCGCCCAAAGGCTCTGGAACTAGCCTTTACGAAAGTGTTTAGTATCGCCTTGATGATCATGGTCACCATTGCGGTGCCATTGTTCCTGCTTGCCGGCGAGCTAGTTCAACTACTCTTCGGCGGCAGGTGGACCACCGCGGGAACAGTGTTGCGGATCCTTGCGCTGGTCATTCCGCTGCGCGGGCTCAGTCTGATCCTTTCCACTGTTTTCTGGGGCTTGAACAGGCCAAAAGACGTGGCGGTGGGCGCAACTCTGGAAGCGGCCGTCTTTCTCGCTGCACTCTATCCGTTCATAAGAAGTTTCGGATTGAACGGTGCCGCGTGGGCCGGCATGATCGCTTATGCGGTCGGATGCGGAAGTCGCCTCGTGGTGTTAAGCAAAGTTATTCCAGGAATCACGTCAAAGCTCTTTCACATTTCAGTATCCATCCTGGTGGCCGCTAGTGTGGGTCTTCTGGTTGCCGGCGTTAGCTTGAGATTTCTTACTTCACCGCTGCCACGCCTGATACTGGGCGGTCTACTCGCCACGATCATTCCCACGTTGATCCTGCTGTCGGTCAAAGCTGACTGGAGAAGATGGCTTATTGAGTGGTTTTCTTGATCTCTGGACGAACTGTTAGATGGCTGCATCTCATACTTCGTAGCCTAGATCCTTTAAGAGATCACCAGCGACAAGTTGAAAACGTTTCCTCTCCTGGGCGCTCATCGATAGCTTCCAGGCGAAGACGCAGGTCGGGTCCGGCGGTTCTGTTGTACGCTTCTGTTGATTAAGCCTCTGCTCTTGGGTTAACAGTGGAGTGCCGTCCGTCCGCAAACGACCTTTGTGTTCTCTGAGTCGCTCCGGCACGCGCGTGTAATAGGTCAGCATGGCGTCTTCGAAACTCAGGCCGGCAAATGAGCAGATTCGTTGGAGAGCCGCACGCGTGCTGAGAATCAAGTCCTCATAGCGTACTTCCATGTAGTCCGGGGATCCGAGACCAGCCCGTCGTGCCGAAAGAATGTTTTTACGCCAATAAGCCGCTTGCGTTTCGATTTCCCAACCAGGGGAAAACCACATTCTTCTCAGCGAGAGAGCGGTGTCGCGGCCGTCACGGATGATATGAATAAAACGCGCCTCCGGCAGAACTCGTCTGATCGAATCCAATTCCTTGCAATAAAGTGGCGTCTTATCACCCCATCGCGGTTTCCCGAAGCGTGCCGCGTACAATCGATAGAATGCGCGGAATCCTTCGGGAACGGTGAAGGGATTGATCTCCGTCAGAGCAGTCCAGAAAACATTTTCGGGTATCTCGAAATCCGGCCAAGCCGAGAATGGCTGCGGGTGGTTGATAACCGCGCGGAAAAACTTTTCCCGCAGCTTATCACCGCGGCCTTTAAGCTTCGGATGAAGCGCCAAGAACCCTGTCTCCGGCGGGATTGTTAGCTCCGAATGTGAATCCAACATAAACCGCAACAGCGTCGTCCCGGAGCGAGGCGAGCCGACGATAATCGGCATGGGCTTGAGGTGAGACTCGTGCGACTTTTGCGTTTGAGAAAGCCGGTACGCTCTTGACGAAAAAAGAGCCATAACCTTTTCTTGCACACAGGTCTCATCGTTTGCCTTAGCCTTCAGCGTAGCGCCTGAGTGACTCGGCAAGGGGTGCTATGTGCTCGGAGTATCGAAGTACGGTGTGGTAGTGACCAGCTGCGACCTGTTTCTCACCATAGGACTCATAAAAGGGAGGCTCATCACTACGGCACTCAACCACGCCCGGGTCAACTGAACGCAAGCATTCCACCCTAAGCGCATCGATTGATGAACGCTCTACCGCCGCCTGGACCTCGCCCGCAAGTTCAGCATATCCGTTCGCTGCCGCCATTTTTCGTGCAAATGCTGCGTCGTCCAGGAAGCGGCACATCCCATCCGCATTGGACCGTTCGTGACACGCGGTCGGTCGGCCGATAAGAGAAAACTCAACATTTCCGACGCGATGTCCTCTTGAGCGTCGGGCACGAGTTACCGCCGCGTTGATTACCAGGCGGCAGACATCATGCATTGGGTTGTACCCTTCGAATGCATCGCCGGCAACGTAATCAATTTGCTCAGCGACGAACGATTCACAAACTTCGCTGGCAAGTCCTACGAAAAGATCAAACTCGTGATTGAGAATGGCTGCATATGCGGCGGCATCGGTGAGGCGTCCATAAATGCCGCCAGATTTCGCGCCAGCCTGGTCAATTATCTTTGTGGTTGAAGCCAGCCGTGATTGGTTTGACCGCCCCGACCCATCGGTAAACACGAAGACAAGGGGCCGCGTTCCTTCGAGCCAACCGTGCACCAGCAGTTCGTGACCGGGATGACCGATCACCAGAGCGGTGCGCATATCCTTCAGAGATAGATCGAAAAGTTGCCGAGAAATCCTCCATTTTGTTTCGGCTATATCATTACAGGGGTGTTCCAGCATCTTGAGTATTGATTCTCAGTTAGCTTCTTTACGATGAGTGCCGATGCCGGCCAGTCGTTCTACGAGGTAAGTTTTATTGAAAAGGTTTTCGTCGAAAAACGCTTTGTCAGTCGGTGACTGCACGAATCGGTGGCCTTCCTGCATGGAATCGTAGTGTATATGCCAACCTCTGGCTCTCTCTTTTGGATTCCATCTGGCTTTCCGTTCGCGAAAGACTTTTTTCTCGCCATGTCTTTGTGATCTGAAGGAATAGTGCTTTAACAAAAATTTAAAGGGAAACACCCGGCGACCATCGAATAGTACGTCATGTCCCGCAGATGCAATCGTCGAGATCGGCTTCCCGCAATTCTTCCAGGCTTTTCTTTGACTCGGATGGGACAGGTTCTTAAAGTCAAAATGCCTGAAGTAGGCTTCGTGATCCATGCCCATCTCGAACCCATCATCCACTGGGTGAAACTCAACAATCGTATGATCTATGCAATTGAAGCCCGCCTGGTCAACGACGTAAAGAGCATCTCTGTAGCTTACATCCGGCCACGGAGACACCAACACTTCATCAGCGCCGCGTCGTATAAACCAATCGGCTTCGATCTCTCTGGAGAGTATTTCCATCCGTTCGAGCATCGCTCCCCAATCGAAATACTCTGATGGTCCTTCCCTCGGAAACCTTTCGACAGTGACCGGAAGTTGGCTTTCCAACTCCTTCGCCAAATCATATGTGGCGTCTGTGGACCAGTTCTCGAGAACGTGCACACTGATTCCCTGGTCGGTCCACTTTTTAATTGATTGAACTATGATGTCTTCTTCATTGTAAGCCGCCATAAATGCGACAACGCGGAAATCGGCGGGCGCGCCCTGTCTTAGTTGCTTACCAACAGTATTGTTGGTAAGCACGGCCATGATTGTTTTCTTTTCGTAATTAACATTATCGCTTGCCGTCCACCCGATAAAGTCAAGATTGAATCCTTCAGAGCGCAACAAGTCCTTGAGCTCTATCAAATTCCACCTGCCCGGCTGAGTGGCAGTCGTCCGGAACCCATTACTTCCCGCCCGATCTAATTCCCTATCGGTACTTGTCAAAATACAAACCTGCGCCTGATCGAGCCAGTTCTTTAAGTTGGCCAATAAAGAGGAGAGATTACCGAATTGATCTAGATCATTAATGACGATCACCGCCCGCTTCAGAATGTGTTCGGGCAGCAAGAGTGTGCCGGCGAGTTCCGTATTGTCCAGCCATGTCGCGAATCCATAACGGTTGCGGCATACCTCCAGGTCTGCGCTGGACACGATTCCGATAAACTCAAATTTTGGATAAAGGTGAATCAGATCTTTTGCAGTTGGCCAACCGATCGCTAATACGTGAGTACATCCGAACCGATCAGCAAGATACGCCGCAAATGGGTAAACATCAGGCTGAGATTGGATGTGAGGTGCTGACCACATGTTGAACAACAGCCTTAGTCCATGGCGCGGACTTGGAGAGATGATTTGTGCGGTGCTGAGAGCGCGGGAAATAGGCTTCGAAACCGGGCCTAAGAGATTACGTAAGAATTTTCTCAGCCTTGCATTCCCTTTACTCAGCATTGCCTAGTCTTCATACCCTATTGTCCGCATTTGCTCAATAGGACCATAGGATAAATAGCTGCGTTCTATCCGGGCTACTGATCCCAATTAGCCGGTTGCCGCGACTACTGAGCGACCCTAACAGCGAAAGTTTGGCGATGATACACGGTTCACCGAATTCAGAGTTGTCCGAAATTGTTGATTCGATGATTTGATCGCAAGGCATAACGCAAAAAGTCAGAAATCCCACCAACCGCAGAGATTGTCTAAATAATCAGATACCACCGTCTTATGCCGCATGGTACTTCACCTTCAGCCTTTTTGGTGCGCGAACTTAGGTCGAAGTTAAGACTCCACGCGACATGAAGTCGGTGGTGTCTCAAAGAAAGTTTAGGCGGTTGGTCTAGGTAGAAGTTGAGGCACCATGCGGCATAAAGCCGGTGGTGTCTGATCATGTAAAAACTCGCCCGTCATCAGCAATTGAGCAGATTGAACCACTAAGTCATCAAGACACTAAATCACTAAAGAGAGAATATTGCTGAGCTTTGGTAAGAATCTCTTTTTGTGGCTTAGTGTCTTCTTCCTCTTAGTAGTTAATTTTCCGTTCGTACCTGTAGTATTTGAGTTTTTATACACTCTCTGCAGTCGGTGGTATTTGGGACTTCGTGCAGAGCATAAGCGCAGCGAACGAACCGTTTCACTTTTTCACAGGTTCAAGGAGATTCATGACAAACCGCAAGGTTAGCCGCCATTTAATGATCAGCAGTCTGCTTTTGTTGTTTGCTTTGTCGTCCGCGATCTATCCGCAAACGCGAAATAGTATTGAACCACTTCCGAGACTCTTGCCCGTGCGCGAACAAAAGGCTGTACGGGAGATGTGGCTGAAAAAGCGACTTGACACCATGCTTCTTCCGATGATGCGTCAACAGAAGATCGAAATGTGGATCGTAACGAATGAAGAGTTTCACGCTGATCCCGTAACGGCTTATGTAGCGCCGCCCATTCCCTATGTTGGCAGGCGCGACTTCTTTATCTTCGCGGATCGTGGAGGTGACAAGCTCGATCGGCTGGCTTTGGTTCGTTATCCGGAAGAACCGTTGAAGCGTTTCTTCGAAATCTTGAATCCTCCCGGCAAAGACATCGCAGCAACACTGCGTCGCATTGTCGAAGAGCGAAATCCGAAAACAATTGCTCTCAACATGGGAGGAACGCGTGGCGCAACCAATGGCCTTACACATGACGCTCACAAATTTTTGACAGAAACTCTGGGGCAAGACTACGCCTCCCGTTTTGTCTCCGCCGCTCCCCTCATCGTCGAATACATGGACACGCGATTACCTGAAGAGCTTGAACATTATCAAACCGCGGTGGTGCTTACGGACTTGCTGACCCAGCGCGCGTTTTCAAACGAAGTGATTACACCCGGTAAGACCACCGTTGGCGATGTTCGTTGGTGGTTCCTCCAACAGGTGAACAATCTCGGGTTAGATGTTTGGTTTCAGCCTGATTTGCGCGTTCAGCGGCAAAATAAGGAGACAAGTAAGACACTGCAGTTCCTAAGCGTGGCTGAGGAGTCAGTCATCATCCAGCGAGGTGATGTGATTCACATCGATTGTGGCCTGAATTACATGGGTTTGAGTACCGACTGGCAAAAGATGGGATATGTTCTGCGAGAGGGTGAGAAAGATGCTCCCGACGGACTTAAGCGAGCTCTGGCGAATACGAATCGGCTTCAGGATGCACTGTTCACTCACATTAAACCCGGTGCGAAGGGCTTTGAAGTTTACGATGCCACCATGGCGGACATGAAGAAGTTGGGCATCGAAACAATGATCTATTCGCACTCGGTCGGCAATCAGGGACATGCGCTCGGTGCCAGTATCGACTTTCGCCGTCCTTCAACCGGGACTCCGTTGGAACCGCCCTTTCGTGAGGGTTCCTACACTTCCATCGAACTGAACACGACGACTCCCGTTCCAGAGTGGGGCGGGCAGAAAGTCACGATAATGATGGAAGACGATGCGTATTTAACCAAAGATGGAATGAAGTGGTTTCGCCCGCGCCAGACGGCTTTTTACTTGATTCGTTGAATTCAAGAGACCAAATTGTCGCGAACACGACAGAGTTTCTGTCTGGGGGTTGAGAGCCCGCTCAAACCGAACGCTGGACCAAGGTTTACGCGTTTCGGAAGGGAATTACAACTTCAAAACTTCGTTTACTTACTTGTAAGAGTCAGACACCTATGTGCAAACAGGGAATCGATGCGCTGCAAGCTTTTTATGTCGGCAAGATTCGCCTGGACGCGACGGGTACTGCGAGAGTGTCCGGCTTACCAAAAGGAAACTTCTGGGTGCTTGGATTGGGCGCGGCAAACGGTCGGCACTTTGTCTGGAATTTGCCGATCGAGATCAAACCGGGAGCAAATTCAATTGCGTTTGATCCGCGGAACGCGACAATCATCTATTAATGGCTGTCTCACAATATTGATTGGCTCCCGCACAATGGGACGTCGCCTCACATCGAGCGGCAAAGCCGTATCGAAAGTTGCGGGGCTGAATTCAAGAAATAATGTGAAGAGTCACCGTCCCCGCTAAACTGCAGAAGCACTCCTGTCGAAGCCTCGGACTTCAGCCCAGTATCGTGGCGGGATTAATAGAGTATGAACCAGGGATCTGAGATTACCGCGGCCGATCATCCCATACGCTTGCGCGATACCACCGACGAGCCTGTTTGAGTTGAGATGAAGCAGCCGGCGCACCTCGTTTGGTGCAAGTAAGGCTTGCACTTCAAGAAGCAAACAATAGCGGCACAGGCCTAAATGCTTGCGGTACGCGCGGTAGAGCATGCGCGTATGTTTGCTGTAAGTAAGATCCTGAACTAGATGCCGACGCCTATCCGTTTTCCACTCAGCGTACGTCTTCGGCAAGTCCGGAATACATAACGCCTCACCTATCCGCAGGAACACTTGAAACAGATCATTCTTTTGAGGTTGCGACAACGGCCGATGGAGAAGCGAGTGGGCACGTTCCGAATAATCTATCAACATGTAGAGCACGTCGCGGTAAGCCCAATCGGGTATCGCTTTTCCACGCTGGTGCTCGACGAATGCATGTTTGGCATTTATTCGATCTAGCGTACGCCGGGCGTTTTCTTCATCTACAAACACTATCTCCTGCGCATAACGGACAGTGGAAAACAATCGGCCGATTGGGTCACGGGGAATCTCGCCAGTAAAGAAAAGCCAATCGACCGCCCGGTTGAGTGCGAACTCTGCCGCGGAACCCGCGAAGATGAGCAGCACAAGATCCGGGTTGCCCCAGATTGTACGAACGATCGAGTGACCGTCAACAAAATCACTCGCACCTGTTACGGACGTCTCTTTAGTCACCTGCGGTGATCCCCGGATTTGAACAGTTCCAACACTAAGTCTCTATTGCTCAAAATACGTACTTCCCTTCACCCAACCGCATATTTAGAAAATCTTTAGACAATTTGGCTGAACGTTTAGGACTCAGCGCCGCAGTAGATCAACCGAATCATCTCATGGAAAGGAAGACGTTGACGCCTCCCGTTTTCTTCATACGCGCATAACGAATTTACTACTTCCATGGGGGCTTTGCCTCAAAAGTCTTGAACCATGTCGAATGCGGCTTCGCCGTCTGAGGTGAGGCGACGGCTCCGCCTCGCCGTAAGCTGGTCTCTTCACTTTGGGCTACGCCCGTGGTTCGGGCTTTGCCCGAGGCGGAGCCATCGCCTCACATCGAGCGGCGAAGCCGTGTCGAAAGGTGCGAGTTGAATTCGTAAAGAGAGGGGCGGACCCCGATCCAGGGGCATAGCCCCAACTCAAAGAAGCGAACTAACGGAGCATGAATAGTAATACTCGAGAGACAATAGCAAGACTCTCGCCAGTATGCACATGAGGCAAATCAATGACCTTCAGTGAAATAGGTGACTCGTCGCCTGGCCGTGGAGATACGTCAGATAACGCGTTCTTAAAACAACTGCAGCCGTCGAACTCTCATGCGCCAGCGAGCTCAGCGACCTTGCCAAAGCTGTCAGTCCTAGCGCATATGCTTCTCCAGTTGACTGAGAGAACCATTGCCGGTGATTTGCAAGACCTTGTTGTGCGCCAGTCTCAGCGATCGCTAGTAATCGACTATTCAGTTCTGTCAACACTCCACCCAGAGCCACTCTACCTGGCACAAATGCTTCACTTACAGAAGTGAGCTCGCCCTCACTAGCTAGAGCGGGTTTTGCACCAGGCAGTTTTTCCAGAGTCTCGAATTGTGCTAACTGTTCCGCGCCTTTTGCGATTTCAGAGCTCTGCCAGCCGGCAGCCAGTTTGTCTTTAAGCCATTCGAACATGAGGCTCTCCGACAGAGATGCATCCCTTTGGGGACTTCATTCGAAGCCATTCTGATTTAACTCGTTCTCGATACGATTTGAAAGAGTTTTCTTTTCACGTGGCGGAGTGAGGTTGCCGGCGTTTCCCGCAGGACTTAGCGGGTTACAAAGCATTTCCGTCAGAACTGATATCACCTCTGCCCGCGTTGGGTCCGACGGGCAGGTTCACGATCGGACAAGGAGTCTCGCGCAGCACGCGCTCAGAAGTTGTCCCCCGCAAGGCATCAAGAAAACGATCTGGCCCGTCTGTAGTCATTACGATCAGATCCGCGGTGATATTCCTGGCAGTCTCGAGAATAACTTCCGCCGGCTCACCCTCTTTCGAAAGCCGATTCCAGCTCCAGCCAGTGTTATTTGGTATCCTAATGCTTGGTGCATTGCCGGAACGACCAACATGGAGCAAGGTGACTGTGCCCGGCGGCAGTTGCAGTTCGCGAATCAGGCTGGCGGCGATTTCCACAGCGGGTTGAGGGCGAGGCTTAGTTGTGATCGGTATCAGGATGGTTCGCAGTGATACCAACCCATCCTTTAATGAAACAAATCCTTCCATTCCATGCGGGACGAAGAGCGTCAGCTCACCGGCCTCTTTAGCAATTGGTTTGCCCACGCCTTTGCGCAGCCACTGCATTCGACCGTCGGACTGATGAACTGCAAGCACAATCAAGTCGGTAGGGTGCCGTTCAAGAAAGTTGACGCAGGCTTTCACGGGGTCGCCTTCAAGTACAATCTTCTCTACTCTCACCCCAAGATCACCGACCGCACTTTTCGGGCTACTGTGTGGGATCAAGTTCCATCGTTCAAGTGTGTTGCGGACTCCGGGAAAGTCCTGCCACGCGACGGTTTTATCGTCTGTTACATGAAGAATGCTAAGCCTGGTTTTTGCGACTACAGCCAATTTCAGTGCATGGGCAAACGCCACCTCGCTGGCGGCAGAAAAATCCGACGGGTGGAAAATAGATTTAAGTTTCATTTTTACCTGACTCCAGGAGAACAGAGTTGTCCGCCGCCCGTTGTCGAGCTGTATGCAGTTCTCGAGCACTAAGTCCGGGCTGTTTTACATCACCAAAGCAAAAGTGACCCGACGCTCATCAATCGCAAAGACGGACATGAATGGTCATCTGCTTGCTTAGGCAGGATCGGATATTTTCAAGGAATGCAACAAAGCACAACTGGCAATAGTGACAGGATATAAAGTCACGATGATGATGGAAGACGACCCGTATCTAACCAAAGATGGAATGAAGTGGTTTCGCCCGCGCCAGACTGCGTTCTAACTGATCAAGTGAACATCTTGAAGCGGAAAGCCTTACTAACCCTCTGTGAATGATTGCCCCGTCACCTGAATTTAGGTAAGGCAGACTCCTCATTTCGACAACAAGACTGCCACGAGTACCGTTGGAACAATCTGCATAGGGACGTTGTCCCAACCTCGCGGCGAGAATGCCTCAACGATAGTGCACACGAATGCGATCAGCGGAAGTGCAATTACCGAACGAACATCAAAGTGAAGCTCAGGGCTGATCGCCACACTGATTAAGAGAGCTGCTGTGGACGCGAGCAGCACACCGAATGACCCCTCAAACGATTTGTTGCCCATCGCTGTACCCACTGCTGGACTTACAAATTGATGTTTACCCCAACGCGTTCCTACTGGCTCGCCGGCGGCATCACCCAATCCCCCTACCAGATACCCAACTACTGCAAGCGGTCCAAAGAATATGCTGCTCGTAACGCCGCCGATCAGAGTGGCAAAGTAAGGGACTACGATGTAGTAAGTGCGAGCTGGCCTATCTTGTTCTCGAGCGAGCGCCTCATATATAGGATGTCCTGGACCACTAAACACGGCGTGAGCGACGACCACTGACACCATTAGTCCGAAAACGCAAACGACTGCAAAACCACCAATCGTTTGAGCGAGCACCGCTGAACTGAAGATCAGTACATGGAATACCTTGCGAGTATAGCCCGTGCGAAGTCGGATTCTCGTTTTCAAATTGGCAGCCAAACTCAAACAACAATAGGACCAGACCAGCGAAAGCAGAGCGACTGCCACCAGAGTCTTAAGGTTTGGCACGTTAACCAGGTAGTTGATCGTCATAGACTACTTTGTACCGTCAAAACTTTTAGCACCGCTTATCGATTTTCATTACTTAATTACTCTCGCTTTATAGATTCTCCTCTGTCCGCAACGACAACTCCACCATGCGCTCCAGCAGTTGGTCGGGTGGTAAGCCAACAAAGTTCCTCAACACCAGTTCCTTGCAATACAGCCGGACCAGGTAACGAAGCTTGAGCGACTTACTGCGGGCGGCGTAGACGAAATCGCGATGACCGCTGTTGACGACAATAATGTTCCGCGTAGAGTCGAATTTTGATCGCCATGACTCGCCCGGTGCGCGTTCGAACGTATAACCAGGCAAACCCTGCGAGTCGATAATTGTACTTCCAACCTGCGGAAGTAATTCGTGCGTAACTGTAATCAAAGCCTCGGCTGACCGCACAATATCGCCCTGGCAGACAGTAACTCTCACGTGCACCAGACCAGGCTCCGCCGGAGCCAGGAAGTTCACGGCTTGATCATGAGGACGATCTAAAGCACCTCCTCCTTCCGTTATTTCCCACTTGAACGTGAGATCCGTTTCAACGCGACGACGCGCTCGATCATAAGGTAACGCACGCAGTGAGCGCTGCTCGTCAACCCGCACAACACTCGACGCGGGTGACACCACAACACTAAAAAGCGGGCCAGCATATTCAAAAAACTGCCGCTGCTTTACATCGCCGGCCTCAGGTTCCGGAGCGCCGGCTGTGAGTACTTCGCCGGCATCGAACTCGCGATTTTTGCCTGAACTACGCTGGACACGCGAATGAATATCAAACCAGTCGTATTCTTCTGCGGGCAGTGCGAGAAGTGCGTCGCGAAATGCGCGTTGAATCGTTTGCAGGAGCTCACGACTGGCTTGCTCCTCCTCTGCTCGACGTTGGGCTTCGAGCATCTCGATCAGCTTTTCTTCCAACGGAACCAATGCGTTCAACAGTGCGCCGTAAGCCTCATCGTGAATGATGCCACTGCGGGTACCCGGAGTTAGATTTATGAATGGCGCATCAATGTGACCTTGAAGGTACCGCGTGGTCCACGGTGCCTTCGCCAGTTCATCAACCACGGAAATGTCTTCGAACACACGTGTGCCGTGACGAAACAGCGCGACTCGGTTAGTTTCCACCGGCTCATTCATGTATAGCTCGACATAAACGTCACCAAGCGTAGCGCGAACGTTGGGCAATTGATGAAGCAACCGACCTTCGTACTGACGAGGCTCCACCGCGTATTGCTTCCGCGCAATTTTGTCGATCACGGTAATGCGCACACCGGTGTGACGAATTCGGTCGCGCAATTCAGCTGCGAGGTACCACTGAATCTTCTCTCCCGACAGGGAACGAATTCCGTCGAGCAGATTCGCTATTCGCAAATGGGTTCCGGGCTCATTGAAGAGAGATCGCTTCGCTTTGACTGTGTAGCTCGGATCGCCTTTGCGCATGATCATTTGCCAAGCGCGATCGTCCGCCCCAGTGGAGGTCAATGCCAGTTCCTGTCCCAATATCCAAAAGGAGAGTAGTCCGATGCCAAACTCACCCTGAAGCCCGGCAGCACCTTCGACCTTGAGCCGTCGCTTCACGGAGTCGCAAATGTGTGTAGCAACGTAACGAAAATCAGGCCGGCCCTCTGCGTCGCGGGGAATTCCCTGCCCGTTGTCTCGGACCTCCAGAAAGTGATGGCCCTCGCTGCGACCGCGAATGATTGTAACTTTGGTTGCGCGGGCATCAATGGAGTTCTCGACCAACTCCGCGATGGCCTTGAGTGGATTGGATTGCGACAGCGCGATAATGGTGATCGCGTTCCAGTCGTTGCCGATGCGGAGTTTGCCGCGCTGATCGGAGCGATCCCGCGACGTTAGCTTCTGAGACATAAGACGAGTCTGGATTTCAGTCGCTTCGAAGGAAAAACTATCGAAGGCGTAAACGTAAGAACACTCACTGGATACTTGGCGCCCCGAAGGGATTCGAACCCCGAATCTACAGATTATGACGCGGTGAAAGGGGAATCAACCAACGGGACAGCGCAAGATGTAACTGCGTTTTGCCGAATCCGCAACTGAACAGGGCCTGTCGTGCTCTATATGGGCGAGCGACGGATCGCCATACGGATTACCGCCAGAGTGCCAAGCAGCAGGAAGATTTGGCCCACGACATCCACTGTCGTCGTGGGTACCCCGAGCGCTCTGGTGCCGGAAATCATTCGAGTGAGTCACCCAGCAGAAACTCCGCGACTAGTGGAGAGAGCATGAGCAGCACGAGCGCTGGTGCGATCCTACGCAGTCTGGACATTGCAAATCATCTTCGCTAGTTGATTGGTGCCCCGCAGGGATGCGAAGGCAAATTAACATTGAAGGCTACTCGCTTCATGAGGTTCTCGTTTTCCCAACGAGCAACTCCATGCTCTCCGTCTGTCCTATGATACGATTCACTTGATTGCAATCATCTACCTAAGGAGTTCAAAGGTGAATCGCCTATTAGTCTCCGCTCTCTCATTCACTATCGCCGTCACAATCGTCGCCTGTTCCTCAAATAAGCAGTTGCCGGCGAGCGAAACTAGTAATCAGTCAGCTCAAAGTGGAGGCAAGCAGTCGCCAGCCAGGCCGGAGACCACACAGCCACAAGCGAAACCTGGCGACCTGCAGCCAGGCCAAGCGAGTGGGACTTACGCGGCTAAAGGCGAAGTCGTGGAGTTAAAATATGCCTACGCAGGCCGTGCTGAGCGTTTTGGCAGCGAGTCATTAGTCGTCCTTGTGACTGACAAGCCGATTCCACCCGAAGCGGTGGCGGAAGAAATTAAGTCGACGCCACTGCTGGAGGGCGACAAGATCCGCGGTCTCGAATATGTGATTGATGAAAATAGTATGTGGGTTCGATTTCACCCCAGCCAGTATCAGGAAAGCAGCAGCAACAAGCTTAAGGAATACAAGGTTGAAAACGAAATCGTGCGCGGCGTTGATGAGAATGATGGCAGTCTATCCAATGGGAGGTATGTCCGTTCAGTCAAGTTTGTGGCTGCGATCACTAAGTGAAGGAGAACTAATCAGCACAGCAAGTCGCTTGGCCTTGCGATTGAAGCCGAGCGTTTTTCAAGACTCTAAAAGAACACCCTGCTTGAACCGCACTTTGATCCTGCGGAGATTCCGCAAATCTTCGATCGGATTGCCTTCAAGCGCCAGAAAGCTGGCTTCGTGGCCTTCGCGGAGCAAACCGATTTTGCGCTTTGGGAAAATGACTCTAGGGGTTGTTTCCGTCCACATCTTGAGCAACGTCAGATTGTCGAAAGCACCCAGCCGGTGAAGGTATTCAACTTCGTTCCAGGACGAATCGCTCACATTGTCGCTGCCAATTGCCAGCGCGACACCACTCTCACGAAGAAGCTTCAAATTAGCAGCTTGTGTCTTTAGAACCCGAGATAGCTCCGGCTTAGGCAGAATGACTGCGGGAAGCTTGGGAACAATTGCGCACGTCGTAATGACGGCAATTCCACGCCGAGCTGCCACACGCGCGTCCTCCGGCGCTATGGGTGTCAATGCCAGTATAGGTAGATGACTTATCTCATCAACGCCTGCTGACACGGCATTGTGAAAATCGGCCGCATTACTCACGTGAGCAGATACGCTGAGTTGGTTGGCATGAGCTTTCGCCACAATTTTCGGGAGCAGTCGAGGATCGAGTCCATACTGCCCGAGGTAAGCAGGGTTGTTCTTACGTTTGTCGAACTCGTCTGAGGACCAGAGGAATGCCTTGATGAAATCGGGGTGCTTGTTAAGGACTAGCGGCCATTTCTGGTCCAACTCGGCCTCTGAGTCGATCGTGAAATAGCGGTAGTCCTTCAAGGACTCCCTTGTATGACCGGGGTAATATCCTTGCAACAACAGTCTCTCAACTAGAGTGATCGGGTGTCCGCCCGCAGACGTCAGCGATCCTTGAGCAAAAATGACATCAATGCTATCCGGCCGGTTGATTGAAAGCCGGCGCTTCATTTCATCCGTCAGCGGAAGATTGCCCTGGATTTTCACATAGAAAACTCCGTCCGTTAGGAATTTTCTAATTGCCTCCTTATCCCGGTCTTCTATTCCCGTTCCTATATTGTGGTTGTGAGCTTCGCCAAACGGCGGCACAATCCAAGTCCCTGAAAGATCTAGAGTCCGATCTACACGGGCAGGCTGCTTCGCTGTGAAGCGACCATTTACCGCGTAGAGGGTTCGGGTTTCAAAGGACTTCCCGTTGAACCATTTCCCGTTAACCAGCGCGACATTTTGTGACGCCGTGGACCGTGCTTTCGATTCGAACGATTTTCCCAACGCCGCAAGCGTAAGTAAACAGCTGATAAAGAGCGACAGAGTTCTATGAATCAACTACTTTCTCCCTCTTGAGATTTAGTGAGCGCTCCGGAGGAGCGAGATGTTTATAGCTATACACAACTAAAGTTCCTTCTCGCTCTGGAGGAGCGACATGTTTAAGTTGCGACCTCCGAGGTTGGAGTCATAGAAAAAACTTGCACCGCGAACATTTCGCTCTTTCCAGAGCGAGAGACCGTCCATGAATTTGACCAAACAACTCGCTCCTCCGGAGCGCTCACACCTAGCTGGCGTCCCGACTTTTTACACAGCCTCTGCCGTGG
>JBKOYD010000077.1:0-4322 GCA_046725195.1 Acidobacteriota bacterium
GTTTATTCAGCTATTGATGAGCGTTGTCGCGAATTCTCGTGCATTCGCATCACGCGGATCATTACAAACCCCCAACGGTTTGAAAATGGTTCTCCCGTCTGTTAGTGGCCTGGCTTCAAAGTCATTTAGAACCCGTTAGTCAGATCAGTCCGGAATTAGGCGCAGCCAACTAGATTCTCAGGACTGGACTCTCGACCAACTACCCCACCGGACATCGCCTGGAGGCATGTCTGTCTTAAGGAGATATGCAACACAACCACCTTCCAAGGCTAGTCTTGATAGCCATCGCACTCTTGCTTTGCGGCGCGTCAGCCTTCGCGCAATTGCGTGTAGTAGGAGCCATCTCCGGAACCGTCGTGGATCCCACTGGCGCCGCAGTCCCAAACGCTCAAGTTACGCTGAAAGACACGAAGACCGGACTTACAAAAGAAGCAACGTCGACGTCGAGTGGAACATTCTTCTTCCCTGATTTGGGCAGTGGCGTTTACGAGATCACCGTGACGACAGCGGGATTCCAAAGGTCACTTCTTCCCAACATCAACGTTTCGACAAGCCAGACCACCGACGTAAAGATAAGTTTGGAAGTTGGTCAACCTACGGAAACCGTTACGGTGGTAGGAGGCGCTTCACAGCTGCTCGAAACTTCCGGGCAGATAGTCGCAAGTACTCTCGACTCGCAAACCGTTAGTAGCCTCCCACTCGCGAACCGCTCCAACGTTCTCGTGTTAGCCAGACTCGCGCCGGGTATCTCTCCGCCAATCGGCGGGGGCAACTCGGGTCGTTATAACAACCTGCCCGGCGGCGCCGTGAACGTGACCGTTGATGGAATCAATGACGCCTCGAACGGGTTTAAGAGTGGTGGCACAGTCTTCTTCGCAACGGTTCCGGTCCGCTTGGGTGCGGTCGAGGAAGTCTCAGTGGAAACAGCGGGCCTGGGCGCCGACTCAGGTGCGCAGAGTGGTGCGAATATCAAGTTCACCACGAAGCGTGGTGGTGAGGACTATCACGGCAGCTTCTTCTACGAACCTCGAAGTGAACAATTCAATGCAAACACATGGACGCGAAATGCTCAGGGCTTGCCGCGAGTGTTCAGTCGCACACAGGAATACGGCGGAAATATTGGTGGTCCGCTTATTCCTTTTGGCTCGTTTAGGAAGAAAGCCTTCTTCTTCATCAACTACGAACGAAGCTACTCGCCAATTACTAACGCCCGGACCGTTACGGTCTTAACACCTGCTGCTCAGAGCGGTATTTACACTTATGTCGTGCCCGGCACCAACGAGATCAGATCAAGAAACGTACTGACTGTAGCGGCGTCAGGCGGCGCGCCTACGACCCTCGATCCGGTTGCGCTAAACATTCTTGCAATAAACAACGAGGTGCCGAAGTATGCTGCGCAGGTCGCTGACACTGATCTAAATCGGGATACTTATACCTGGCTTGCGGAGAACAATAACTATGCTTATTTCCCTGCCGTCCGATTCGATTATTTCGTAACGCCCAAGCACCAAATCAGCTGGAGCTGGAACTATCGGCACAACTGGCAAGCTGGTGAGAGGCGCCTGCCTGTGCCGGACATAAGTAGGACAAACCCGTTCCGTCTGGGTTATTTCGTCTGGGCCATCGCCCTGCAATCAACTCTTACCTCAAATACCTTCAACGAATTTCGTTACGGCGTTCAACACAGCGGTGACTCAAACGCCTCCGCGGCCTATGGGCCCTACTACACATTCAACAACGTTCCCTTGCGCATCGGTGGGAATCTACCTTTCGCTAATGGCGCTGCGCCGAACCCCGTAAGCCCGGTAGTCCCCTTCATCGATCAGCAGAACGTTACGGGACGACATTTCATCACCACGATGTACGACACGTTGACGATGAACCGCGGGAATCACACTTTGACGGTTGGGTTCAGCTACCGCAGAACTGATTGGAAGGATATTGGGCAAGTATTCCAAGTGCCCACATACACCACCGGCACTCCTTCTGGCGATGCGCTGCCGGGCGCGGTGTTTACGGCTGCAAACTTCCCTGGGATCAACACATCGCTTCTTGGGGACCCGGCGGCTCTTTACAACACGTTGACCGGAAGGGTAGCTGCATCCAACTTCACCAGAGTTGTCGATCCTGACACACTCAAGTACGACGGTTTCCACAATTTCACGTGGACCCGTTCACTTATGGGAGGCGCTTACGCACAGGACCGCTGGCGTTTCTCTCCAACTCTGACGTTCAACTATGGTCTTCGTTGGGAAGTTCAGGGACCGATGCATGACGTTAAGGAGATTACGGCAGTGCCGGATCTGGCGAGCCTTTTCGGCCCTTCGAAGTCGCTGTTTACTCCGGGTGACTTAAGCGGAAACAACAATCCTCAAGTGACAGTAGGCGCTCCGGCATATGGCACTGATTGGTTGACTCTCGCGCCAAACTTCGGATTCGCCTGGAATCCAAATGTTACCAAGGGATGGATGGGCAAACTGCTCGGTGGCAGCAAGACGGTGTTTCGAGGTGCCTACAGCATGATCGTCTACGACGAGGGCACCCAATTCTATGCGCAGAACCTTGGCACTAACGCTGGCAAAACCATCGCAGCAACTGCACTGATTCCGGGTCAGGCGGGCCAGACAAACCTGCCACGGTTCTACACGCTTTCCAATATCGTGGCCAATCCACTGACGGTTTCAAATTTTGCGTTTCCGTCGGGCACTGACTATAAGCCAGTGATCAATCAAGCGGACCAGACCTTTGTCCGAACTATCAGTGGATTCGACCCGACGTTGCGCGCGCCCTACACACTCAATTGGAACATTGGTTTCCAGCGTGAAGTCTGGGAAAACGGTGTGATTGAAGCCCGCTACGTTGGGACACAGACTCACCTCGCCTGGCGCACCAGCAATTTGAACGAAATAAACATTTTCGAAAACGGCTTCCTTGACGAATTTAAGCGAGCACAAACCAATCTCGCTATCAACGTGGCGGCTGGTTCAAGCAGCTTTGCGAATCAGGGGCGGCCCGGTCAGTTTGCTTTACCGATTTTCGATGCTGCCTTCGGACCGCGAGGCGCACTTGCGGCTATCGCTGCCGCGTCGGGATACACTAACGCTGCTTTCATCACCAATCTTCAAAATGGTGAAGCGGGCGCATTAGCGAATACACTCGCCACGAACCAAAACTATGTTTGCAGGATGTTCGGTAACTCGTTCAGCCCGTGCGTGCGAGTCCAGCCAACTGCAAACGCGCCTGGTGTCTTTCCAATCAATTTCTTCATGCTCAATCCTTTTGTGGCAGGTCGCATGAACTATGTGGATGACACAGGCTGGCATAGCTATAACGGACTCCAGGTTCAGTTCCGGCAGAGATTGACGCGCGGCTTGAACTGGAATGCCAACTACACATGGAGTAACAGTCTGACGAATCTTCCGGCAGATAATGCGAACCAGGGTATCGACTTCCTTACACTGCGAAATACGGACCTCGACAAGCGACCATCTCAATTTGACATTCGTCATGTCATCCAGACATATGGAACGTATGACCTGCCGGTTGGCCGCGGTCGATGGTTGAATGTGGATAACAAGATTCTCAATGGCGTAATCGGTGGGTGGACCATTGGTTCAATCTTTGTGTTCGCTACTGGCCAACCCATTCAACTAATTGGTGGATTCCAAACTGTGAATACCAGCAACAGCACGGCAGCTCAGGGCGTCCAGCTCGCTCCAGGCGTCACTCTCAAGCAGATTCAGCAGATGTTCAATGCCGAATTGACTCGCTTGACTGGCAGACCCGCAGGAACTACGACGGATCTGCAACGGCTTGGCGTCGATCCGCAATTGGTGGGCCCAGACTTCCGTGCCAATCCTCAGTTCCTGATCCCGAACAGAACCCCCGGTGAGTTTGGTCAGCAACTATTCATTCGAGACAAGAACACGTTCCAGTGGGACGTTTCGATCAACAAGACTTTTCAAATCGTTGAGAGCACTCGCTTGCAACTCTTTGCAAGCATGAGCAACGTTTTGAATCATCCAAGATGGGCCTGGGGTGATACACAGGGAAACGCGGCCACGGCCAATCCCGGTGCGTTGAATGTATTCAGCACCGCGTTCGGTGTGATCAACGGCCCGACCGGAAGTCGTTCCATTAATCTGCGGGCCACGCTTAGCTTCTAGAAGGAGGATTGCTGTAACCTTCAAGCCCGGTCTGCCTGTCGGACCGGGCTTTTTCTTACAGCCATCTCATTAACCATGCCAGTGAATTGGGCCTTAACGTAAATACGCTGACAGCGTTGGCTAATTGCAGCCCAGGGTTGCTGCAACCCTGGGAGG
>JBKOYD010000082.1:0-67947 GCA_046725195.1 Acidobacteriota bacterium
GTACTACACAAACAAACTGCAGCGTGGGGCGCGCTTCATCACGTTTGGACGCTGGGAATGGGATTCAAAGCGTGGAACCTACGCATTGCGCTTGCAACGGCCGGCGGACGAACTCGAAATGCTTCCGTCGCTGGAACGTACGGAGGAGTTAACTGACGAGGAGACGCATCCGGAACAGGCGGAAGAAGATCTGCCTGATCCGAGCCTCGCCGCAATTCATGTGGGTCGTCGCGTACCCGTTTACCGCAAACTCGGTGGATTCAACTCGAAACGTGTACGAGAAATAGTGCACGCGGTGTTGGCGACCCTGGACGACAAGGCAATCGAGGAAACACTTCCGGCTGATCTGCGACAGCGTGCCCATCTTATCGGACGGGCGCAAGCGTTGCGGGAAATCCATTTTCCACCGACAGATGCATCGATGGCCGACTACGAGCGCGCCAGAAGTCAGGCACACCTGCGAATGATCTTCGAGGACTTCTTCTGGCTGACTTTCTCCGTCGGATTAAAGCGAGGTCAGCGAATAAGAGAATCCAAAGACACAACGATTCGCATAGATGAAACAGTTAAAGACGCTATTTCATCTGTGATGCCATTCAAGTTGACTCGAGCACAGCGGAGCGTAACTGCGCAGATTTTCAATGACATGAAATCTGTGACGCCAATGAATCGCCTATTGCAAGGTGACGTAGGAAGCGGCAAGACCATCGTTGCTTTGATCTCGATGATCGCCGCAATGGAAAACGGACTTCAAACCGCACTAATGGCGCCTACCGAGATTCTCGCGGAGCAACATTCACGAAATATCAAACGGCTGCTCGCGAAGACGCCCTATCGAGTTGAGCTATTGACTGGGTCACTCCGTCCGGCAGAGAAGCGTCGCCTGCAAGCGGCTCTAAAAGAAGGTGAAATTCAAGCGTGCATTGGCACGCATGCGCTCATTCAAGAGTCGGTGTCCTTTGCACGGCTTGGTCTCGTTGTTATCGACGAACAGCATCGCTTTGGAGTGATGCAGCGAGCTGAACTTCGTGCGCGCGGATTAAATCCGGATGTTCTGGTTATGACGGCTACACCTATTCCGCGATCATTAGCAATGACGGTTTATGGGGACCTGGATGTTTCTGTTATCGACGAATTGCCTCCCGGTCGCACGCCGATCGAGACGATGGTTTTTGGCGAGGACCAGCGACAGGAAGTGAAACGTCTCATATCCCGTGAGATCAGGTCCGGACGCCAGGCCTACGTCGTCTATCCGCTCATCGAAGAATCAGAGAAAATGGACTTGAAAGACGCTACTCGTCGTTACGAGTATTTGCGTGACACCGTCTTTCCAAAGTTTTCGGTTGGACTGTTACATGGAAGGATGAAGCCGGCCGAAAAAGAAGAAGTCATGAGTGCATTTGCTGCGGGTGAGATCAAGGTCCTTGTTTCGACAACGGTTATCGAAGTGGGCGTTGATGTTCCTAATGCTTCAATAATGATTGTGGAACACGCCGAGCGATTTGGTCTTTCGCAGCTCCATCAGTTGCGGGGACGAGTCGGCCGCGGCGCTGAAAAAAGTTACTGCGTCTTGTTAACCAGCGATAAGAAGACAGTTATGGCCGAGGAACGGCTGGGTATTATGGCCAAAACCAGCAACGGTTTTGTCATCGCGGAAAAAGATCTCGAGTTGCGTGGGCCAGGTGAGTTACTGGGCACGAAACAATCCGGTTTACCAGAGTTTCGAATTGGAAACTTAGTTCGCGACCAACAAATCCTGGAACAGGCACGGCGTGAAGCGGACTTTTATCTCAGCACGGAAAAATCTGCGATAACCGCAAAACTGGTCGCCCGCATAAGCCAGGACTCACGGTTTGGGTTGGCAGCCGTTGGATGATGAGGCGACAGTCAAGTCATGCGCATAATTGCCGGAGCTTACAAAGGCCGAAATCTCAGAAGCCCGCCATCGTTACAGGTACGACCGACATCTGATCGCCTTCGCGAAACTCTCTTCAACATTATTGCTCCTCGAATTCAAGACACGCGATTTCTTGATTTGTGCGCCGGATCGGGAGCGGTTGGCATCGAAGCATTGTCGCGAGGTGCGTCGCACGCCACCTTTGTCGATCGCTCAAGAAAGATGTGCGGCCTCATCGAAGCTAATCTTGAACTGTGTCGTATTCCGGAAGAACAAAACGAAATCTACAACACCGAGGCAAGCGACTTTCTTCGTCAGGCACTCTCGTGGAAAATGAGTGGCTGGGATATCGTGTTTTTTGATCCACCGTACAAAGACGACTACCTCAAACTACTTGAGCTGATCGGATCGAACTCGGCGAAGTTACTTAACTCGAACGGTCTCCTCATTGTCGAACATCATCACAAGAACCAGTTGCCAGAAGAAGTGCAGAATCTGCGTCGCCAGCGTGTTCTGAAGCAGGGTGACTCCGCGCTAAGCTTCTACAAAAATGGGAAGAGCTAAACATTGAGGTGCTGGCTCAAGAAAGTGTGGACCCCCAATTGGATCAGCCGGGGGCGCCGCTCAGTTTTAGATGCGGAGGTACCTGATCTTACCGCTTTGCCCCCTTCCCAACTGTTCTATTTGACCTTCAATGTTGAATGAGAGGGTACTTTTCAGGGAATAAGACCCTATCTGACAATCTGGCTGCGGTCTTGTTAGAATCCCTTCACAGTTTCTTGTGCTCGTCTGAATCATGCTTGTACTCGGAATCGAAACATCTTGCGATGAAACGGCCGCTGCCTTGGTGCGCGATGGCCACGAAATCGTTTCATCCGTTATCTCTTCTCAGATTCCCATTCATAAACGCTTTGGAGGTGTCGTTCCTGAACTCGCCTCGCGCGAGCACCTCGACAAGATAGTTCCAGTCGTTTCCGAAGCGTTCGAACGCGGCGGTGCTTTCCCGTCGGACGTCGATGGCATTGCCGTCACTGTTGGTCCAGGGCTGGTAGGTTCACTACTCGTCGGAGTGTCGTATGCCAAAGCGATGGCTTATGCGTTGAAGAAGCCTTTTGTCGGTGTAAACCACATCGAAGGTCACATTTATTCGGTAGCCTTTGAGAACCCGCCTATCGAATATCCAGCCGAAGCGTTGATCGTTTCCGGGGGGCACACAAACATCTTCCTCATTCCCGAACCGGGCAAGTACAAGGTGGTGGCGCGGACTCGTGACGATGCAGCCGGCGAAGCATTCGATAAGGTCGCGAAGATGTTGGGACTTGGTTATCCGGGAGGGCCAGTCATTGAACGATTGGCCCGCGAAGGCAATCCAAAAGCGGTGCCGTTTACGATTCCGCGAATGGGTGATGGACTTCCAGACTTCAGCTTCAGTGGATTAAAGACTGCAGTTACAAAGCATATACGCGAAAGCGGAGTCACACCTGTTGAAAACGGCCACGAACCCTCACAGGGAATAAAGGATCTCGCTGCAAGCTTTCAGCATGTTGTCGTGCAGTCGCTGGTTACAACAATGGAGAGGATAGCCAAAGAGTACTATCCCAAGACGCTTATTGTAGCGGGTGGTGTTGCGTGCAATGGCAAACTGCGCGAGGTTTGCCGCGAAATGGCTGGACAACTCAGCTTGCCGGTGTACTTCCCTTCACCACATCTGTCCACTGATAACGCGGCCATGATTGCCGCCGCAGGAACAGTCAAACTTTTGGCTGGCGAGCGCGGCGAATTAGATATGAACGCCGATGTAACGTTGCGTCTTCAGAATATCGACTTGGAAGAAGAAGCCACCAAACGCGCCGGAGTTCGCTACCGCCTTTAAGTTTTCCGCCGGCCCTTGCTCCTGCCTTCCTTCCTGCCACCGCCTAGTTTTTCTGGTCTCGTCACGCGAGACCTAACGTGAGTCTTATCAACCCTCTATCGTGCTCATCGCCGTAACAGCACGTTTTTCGTATGCCGCAATAGTGGCGATGTTTTTCTTTTCAACCTCACTTAAGGACGCGTCGGTGAAGTCCGGGTTCGCCTTGTACCAGTCGAAACTGGAGAAGTACTTCTGCAGCCAGGGCTCTTTGAAGACCTTGCCATGCCGCGCATAAATTTCCTGGCGCATTTGGCTAGCATCCTCGAGAAACAACCCTTCCAACAATGATCGAGTAACTGGTTTTGTGCTCAACTCCTGGTGAATGCGATTTTCGTAACTGACTATCGTTTCAACGTTCAGTTTATCGTCGCCCGATAGGGTTTCGTCCTTGAAGTTTTCATCAGGTGAATACCACGGCTGAGAGTAGAAATACTGTTGCAGCCACTCAGCGCGGAACATACGACCATGTCTTGCGTAGACTTCATTACGTAACAAGCGGAGCTCATGAAGACTGAGACCCTGCAACATCTGTTCAGAGATTATCTTGTTCTCGAAGAGTTCCATGTCACCAGGTAACAGAGCCACCTTGCGTTGCTTCTTCTGTGCCGCGGCGAGCGCCTCAAGATTTTTCCGCTCGATTGCTGAAAGTTTTTTTGGGTCGTACTTCTCATTTGGAAAATACCAGTAGCGCTCGTCGAAGTATTGTTGCAGCCACGGCTCATCATCAAACCGCTTGCCATGAATTGCCTCGACTTCCGCAACCAATACCTTCCATTCGGCACCGCTATGCTTTCCGAGTTTTTTTGGGGTGATAGACCGATCGCGCCAGTAACGCATGTCTCCAGGCTGGACAGTTTCGTGTTTACTGGCTTCCGCTATTCGAATGAGATCAAGGTTGCGGCGCTCTGTATCGTTGAGCATTGAATTGGTGAAGTTAGGATTGGCCTTGTACCACGATTGCGCTTGGAGATAGGTCTTGATTTCAGCGTCTTTGAATACGCGGCCATGATGGCCAAAGACTACGCCGCGCATTAGTTTCAAGTCTTCCAGCGGCAGGTTTTGAATTTGTGCTTGGCGGATTGCGTTCTTTCCGAAATCAAAATCCTTCCAGGCATCCATGCTGTCTTGAGCAGCTGCCCGAAAGGAAGCAAGCGCTATCAACGCAAAAAGAAGGAGGGTATTGGCGACTTGCCGGGGACTAACAATCATACTATTCCTCTTTTCGAAATTTGTCCGACGAATTCCAGTTTGTCGTGTGATTCGAATAGAGTTTTTCGTGGCATACGACAAGACGGACGCATATCGGACATTGTGTCAGCCAAAGATATCTCGAACCTTGTCAACCAGGCCTTTATCTTCAAGATCTTTGTTTTCAACCTCCGCCAACTGTTCGAGCAATCGGCGCTGTTCTCTAGTCAGAGTCGTCGGAGTGATAACAGTCACTGAAACGAAGAGATCCCCCCGGCCACGGCCACCTAAGGCCGGCATCCCTTTGCCTTTAAGCCGAAACACGGTACCAGTTTGCGTACCCATAGGAATCTTCAGCTTCTCTTCGTTCTCAAGGGTCTTCACCATAATGTCAGCACCTAACGCCGCCTGCGCAAACGTTACAGGCACAGCCTCGTAGAGGTTGCTACCTTGTCGCTCAAACTGCTCGTGCTCAGCAACGTGGATAACCACGTAAAGATCGCCCGGAGCCCCACCCTGCGTTCCCGCCTCGCCCTCTCCCTGTACTCGCAACCGCGAACCAGTTTCGACCCCAGCGGGGATCTTCACCTCCATCTGTTTCTCGCGTTCGACTCTTCCCGCTCCATGACATTTGGTACAAGGTTCCTTGATAACGCGTCCAGCCCCTCGACAAACGTGACACGTCCTGGCAACTGAAAAGAAGCCCTGTTGATACCGAACCTGACCGGTGCCTCCACACGTAGAGCAGCTTTCCGGCTGAGTACCAGCTGCAGCACCTGAGCCCTTACAGACATCGCAGCCCTCAAGTCGCGGAATGCGCAGCTGCGCAGTCATCCCGCTCGCTGCTTCCTCTAGCGTGATTTCGAGGTCGTAACGCAGATCGGCGCCACGTTGTGCAGTCGACCGTCGAGACCCGCCGCGACTCCCGCCAAACACATCGCCGAAGCCAAACAGGTCGCCGAGGATATCCTCGATACCGCCGAAACCCGGAGCCCCCCAGGCACCGGCGCCTGGTCCACTTGAGACTCCTGCATGTCCGAACCGATCGTAACGCCTCCGCTGTTCCGGGTCGGACAATACATTGTAGGCCTCCGCTGCTTCTTTGAATTTTTCCTCCGCACTCGCGTCGTTTGGATTCTTGTCAGGATGATACTTTACAGCCAGCCTACGATAGGCGCTTTTAATCTCCTGATCCGTTGCTGTACGACCTATTGCTAATACTTCGTAATAATCACGTTTACTCATTCAGTTCTATTGATAACCTCTCGAAAATAGTCTTCGAATCTTGGCTGGGTTAAGCTTCCTTGGCGTCAGGTGAGGTCTTGAGCATTGCAGCAGTGAGTTGTTTGGCGGTGCGTTCCAAGTTGTTAATAGCCTTATTGATTTCTTGAACGTTGTCGGACTTACTTGCTGAATTGGATTCTATGAAGACGCGCTCGGCCAGGTCCTGGTCATTCTGCGATAGCAAGCCGCCGAACTTGTTAAATGACTTCTTTGTGTTCCTAAGCAACGAATCAAGTTTATTTCTAAGTATCACGACTTCTTTGGCACCACGGTCGCTGTCAGCAAACTCCTCGGCCTCTACAATAAGCCGATCGATTTCGTCCGGGGCCAATCCGGACGTCGGGGTAATGCGCATCTGCTGTTCGTGTCCTGTAGCTTTGTCCTGAGCGGACACGGACACTATTCCATTAGCGTCTACCTCAAAAGAAACTTCAATCTGCGGTACGCCGCGCGGATTGGGAGGAATTCCCACAAGCTCAAATTTACCCAGCGAACGATTACCTTGTGCGACTTCGCGTTCGCCCTGTAGTACATGAATTTCAACTGATGTCTGGTTATCCACCACAGTTGTAAAGGTCAGGCTGTTGCGTAAAGGAATTGTGGAATTCCGCTCGATGATCTTGGTAAACAGCCCACCGCGCGTTTCCAGACCCAAACTGAGTGGTAACACGTCGAGCAGTACGATGTCTTTTACGTCGCCGCTAAGTACGCCACCCTGAATAGCCGCGCCCATGGCGACCACTTCGTCGGGATTGATCTCGGCAGAAGGCTTCTTGCCAAAAATCTTTTCCACTGTGCGTTCCACGATGGGAGATCGAGTTTGTCCACCGACCAAAATGACCTTGTGAATGTCAGCCGGTTGCAGTTTTGCATCCTTGAGTGCTGTATGACAGGGCTCAATTGTTTGTTCGACGAGATCCTTGACCAGGTCTTCAAACTGACTGCGGCTCAGCGACTTGTTGAAGTGTTTGGGACCACTATTGTCAGCGGCAATGAATGGCAAATTGATATTTGTTTCCGTTGCGGATGAAAGCTCACACTTAGCTCGTTCGGCGACCTCCTTCAGTCGCTGAAGTGCCAGACGATCCTGTCTCAGGTCGATCCCGGTGTCTGCCAGAAACTGATCGGCCATCCAGTTCATGATGCGTTCGTCCAGATCTTCGCCACCAAGGAAGGTATTACCGGAGGTAGCCAAAACTTCGAAAACGCCTTCGTTCATCTCCAAAATCGAGATATCAAACGTGCCACCACCGAGGTCGTAGACAGCGATGCGCTCAACGGTCGATTTTCCCAGGCCATATGCTAACGCGGCTGCAGTGGGTTCGTTGATAATTCGCTCGACTTTTAAGCCGGCGATTTTTCCTGCGTCTTTTGTTGCCTGTCTCTGCGTATCGTCAAAATAAGCTGGAACGGTAATGATGGCGTCAGTCACAGCTTCGCCAAGAAAGTCTTCGGCGGCAGCTTTCAACCGTTGAAGTACTATACCTGACAACTCAGGAGGACTGTAAGTACGACCCTGTACGCGAACGCGCGCGTCGCCGTTGGGAGAATCAGCAATTTCGAAAGCTGACGTTTCCCGCATGCGGCCGACTTCCGGTGAGCTAAGCTTTCGACCAATGAGGCGCTTAATCGCATAGACCGTATTCGCGGCATTGGTCACTGCCTGGCGTTTTGCGATCTGACCAACCAGACGCTCGCCTTTCTCGGTGAAACCTACGACGGTGGGAGTTGTTCGACCGCCTTCTTTGTTAGGGACAATCTGCACAGTCCCGCCTTCGAGAACAGCGACGCAGCAGTTGGTCGTGCCCAAATCTATTCCAATGGTTTTTCCCATTTTCTTACGTAGCTATCTCCACGCCGGCTAATTTCGGGTGGAAACCTTTACCATGGCCGGGCGAATTAGTTTATCGCCGAGGCGGTAGCCGGCCACGATCTCCTGAATCACTGTATCTGGTTCGTACTCGTCCGTAGCTTCGGTTGCTACAGCTTCGTGGATATGGGGATTGAAATGCTCGCCGACAGAAACTATCGGCTTCACACCAAGGGCTTCGAGAACGCCATTAAGTTGCTTGTAGATTAGATCCACACCGCTGAGAAAATGTCGGAACTCGTCTGACTCCGTGGCTTGAACCGATGCCTCAGCGTCGAACGCCCGCTTGAGATTGTCTAGGACTGGAAGCAGCTTGGTAGCTACATCGGCAACGACTCGATTGTAGGTTTCGCTTCGTTCCCGATCGATCCGCTTGCGATAGTTCTCAAAATCCGCCTGGCGACGTGCAAGCCGATCTTTCAAGTCTGCATTTTCGGCTTCGACTCGTCTTAGTTCCGACCGGGTGGCGATAAGCTCCGCGGTGTCAGGGCCGCCGGCAAGCTCCTCCATTTCTGGTTCTTCGCCATCCAAATCCTCTTCGTCTGTTGTAGGGTGACCGTCAAGCTCCTGGGCAAACGCTGCGCTTTCATTGTCGGGTTCTACAATATCCATGTCGGCTGGTTTACTATCCGATGAGTCACTTTCATTTTCAGGGTCCATCACGCTCACGGGGATACGGTATAGCTTATCGTTCTCGTCCGGTGCCATCAGGGAGGATCTGTGACTACGCTGCTGAAAAAGGATCAAAGTGCCGCCTGCTCGCCTAAGCGGTGTTCAATCAACCGCGCCATATAGTTTACCATAGCCATTATCCGCGCATATTCTATTCTCATGGGACCAACAACGCCCAAAGTTCCCACGCTCTCATTTGATCCGATGCGATAAGGAGCTGTAATTAGCGCGCAGTTCCGCATCGAACTAGCAAGGTGCTCGCGTCCGATTACCACGTGTACATCGCCGGGGAAGTTCTGCGGATCGTGAGCCACACATTCGTTGAGAATCTTAATGAGCCGCGATTTCTCTTCGAACGTTCTGAACAGGTCTCGCATCCGCTCAATATCAACGAAGTCAGGTTTTGTGAGAATGTTTGACGTACCATCCACATAAACCTCGCCGCCGCTCGTCTCAACACCTTCAAGACTGCGTTCACATAATAAGACTGCGTTGCGCAGGAGACGATCGTAGAGCGCTTTCTCTTCCTTCATCAATTCCACGATTTCGGCTCGAATGGCTAGCAAACTCTTCCCGCTGAATTCAGTGTTCAAATAACGTGCAGTGCGATCAAGTTCATCCTGACTAAAGTCGTCGTCGCTAGTTCTGATAACCTTGTTGTGGATGATGTTTGCCATCGACACCAGCACCACAAGGATCCGCTTGTCGGGAAGTTGAACAAACTCGATGTGTTTTAGCCGATTCTCTGCCAGCGACGGCGAAACCACTATGCCGACATTCTGGGAGAGCGCAGACAAAACATGTGAAGCTGTCTCCATCAACCGATCCGGAGAAGCTGCAGCGTCGATATCATTCGCAAAGAAAAGCTGATCGATGGCCTTCAAGTCACTGCGAGATAAGCGTGCTTCACCCAACATGTTGTCCACGTAGTAGCGGTATCCCTTATCTGTCGGTATGCGACCGGCCGAGGTATGTGGTTGCTCAACGAGACCGGATTCTTCAAGTTCACCCATGACATTGCGAATCGTCGCTGGACTCCAACCGTAGCCGTGCGAAAATCGGTCAGATAATACGCGCGACCCAACGGCCTCCCCAGTTACGAGATGTTCCTTAATCAGAGCGGCAAGCACCACTTCAGTGCGAGAATCCAACGCGCTCTGCTCGTTTGACTGGATGTTTGAGGCTCTACGGGGCATGAATTTAAACACTTGCCTAAAGGCCAAAACTCGGGATTTAGGGAATTTTCCCACCCTCACCACCGATTTCACCAGGCGTTTGCAGTATAAGGATTTAATCAAACCCCTGCAAATAATGGCTTGGATTTAGGAACCGACAAGGTTCGGGAACGCATGGAACAGTGCTGTCAAGCTGACTAATCGTCCTAAATTTTCTTGAATATCGCTAAACTCTTGACAGATATAGGTTTGTCGGAGAGCGCCGGAAAAGTCAGTCCTCCGGCTTTCAGACCGCTCAAATTTGGGCGCAAAACCTCAAAGTCCGCCACTCGCAGTTTGGTTGACGCTCGTGGAGGGGCGTCCTTAAGATTACAGCCGCTGGATTCAAAAACCTGGTCACACCAGCGCCACTCGGCTCAATAAAGAACTTACCTCGTTGCTTCCGTTGAGGCGCTTCAGTCCCCAGACCAGAGGTCTCAGTATTAACTGCATGAACGAACTGGGAAAATATTTTGCCGACGCGTTTCGTCATATGGGCGGCAATCGAGGTGTGCCGTCGATTGAAGTCCGCTTTTATCCCTACGCTGGATTGCGTCACACCATTCGGTTGAGATCGGGGCGTGTCTACGTTCGTCTGTCCGACATCTGCAAGGATTCTCCTCCCGATGTCTTGCGGGCGCTCGCGTGGATTCTCGTAGCTCGGCTGCTCGGAAAGCGCGTGCCGACGATTCACGACAGGGTTTATCGCGATTACTCCCTAACACCTGCTGTGATGCGGTCGTCGGATCTTGCACGACGGGGACGGGGACGGAAGATGATCTCTTCGGCGCAGGGAGAGGTTTATGATCTCGACCGAATGTTTGCAAAACTGAATCGACGGTACTTTGATGGCGAAATAGCGAAGCCGACAATCACTTGGTCACAACGCCGGACTCGAAGCATTCTCGGTCACCACGATCACATCTACGACAGCATCACTATTAGCAAGACCCTCGATTCCGCAGAAGTGCCGGAGTGGTTTGTCGAGTACATCCTGTACCATGAGATGCTGCACATTAAACATCCGGCACGGCTTATCAACGGTAGACGCTACTATCACACGAGCGCTTTCCGGCAAGATGAACGCCGATTTCCTCACTATGCGCAAGCTCAAAAATGGCTCGAGCGTCTTGCTCGGCTGCGAAGAGTACCAAGAGCGCGTGCGGCTTAGGCATTAACTTCAAGTCCACCGCGTGTTATTGGAACCATTCGACTCCACCAGCGTTACTACAACCGAGGTAGGTGGGCTCCTCAAAAGGGCGGTCATTCTGAAACTAAGTTTCAGATTAGACCGCTCTTTTACTGTCTGATGCAGCTTAGTGCTGCTGGACAAAGCCCGAGTTGCATAGTTAGACTACGCGGCTTGCTAAGGGCCCAATTGGCTCACCGTAATTAAAGAACCCAATTAGTTGAACACTTTTAGACGGAGACTTCAGTTTTATGGCTATTCCTGCAACTCAGATTAGACGGGGCATGGTTATCGTTTTCGAGGGTCAGCCTTGCAAAGTAGTCGAATTCAGACATCATACCCCAGGGAATTTGCGAGCGATGGTGCAAACCAAGTTGCGCAATATTCGCACTGGCTCTTCCTTTGAACATCGGTTTCGGTCGGCAGACACAGTTGATCGAGCAGCCATGGAGCAACACGAGATGGAGTATCTCTACTCCGACGGATCGCATCACCATTTCATGAATACGGAAAACTATGAACAGACGGCACTCAGTGAAGAAGATCTCGGCGACGCAGCTCAGTGGTTAACACCTGGTCTGAAGATTCAGGCGGAATTTTACGAAGGTTCTCCGATTGGAATAGAACTCCCACCATCGATGGAACTCACCGTAACTCAAACTGAGCCGACATTGAAAAGCGCCACAGTTTCAAACGTTAACAAGCCAGCCACTCTGGAGAATGGAGTGACAATAACGGTTCCTCCATTTATCAATGAAGGAGACCGAATCCGGGTTGATCCTTCTGAGGGCAGGTATATCGAGCGAGCGAAGTAATAGAATTGCACATGTCGCGCTAACGATGGCATGGCGTTTACCTTCCAGATGAAATTGTCGTTCAAGTATGTACCTGGCTTACAGTCTTCTTTTGACGCTCGGCCTATTGGTTTTAATACCTCACTTCCTTGTTCAGGCGCTGGCACACGGCAAGTACATTGCCGGTTTGCGCCAGCGCTTCGGCGGCTTACCTCAGCTGACAGGTACACGCCCAATTATTTGGCTTCATTGTGTCTCGGTTGGTGAGGCACAGGCAGCTCGGCCGTTGGTCGAGCGGCTGAAAAAAGAGTTTCCTCGCTATTCGTTGGTTATCTCCACGATTACTCTGACCGGACAAAACCTGGCGCAAGATATCTTTCGAATACACGCTGACCACATCTTCTACTTTCCATTCGATTGGCGATGGTGTGTGCGACGCGCGCTGACGAAGGTCGAACCAGCTGTCGTACTTATCATGGAGACAGAGCTTTGGCCTAACTTCTTGCGCGAGTGCAAGTCGCGGGAAATTCCCGTCGCGCTTGTTAACGGAAGGATCTCCGGGCAGTCGTTTCGTCGTTACAGTAGAATCAAGTTCTTTTTAAGTCGAGTTCTTTCCTGTCTCAGTCTTGCCATCATGCAATCGGAAAGCGACGCCGCAAGGTTGCAGTCACTTGGCATCACTCCTGAAAAGCTGTTTACGGCGGGCAATCTCAAATTTGACGTGGGAACTGTGCCCACCACAGAAAAGACCGAAGAAATCCGCGAACGGTTTGACCTCAAACGAAACATTCCACTTGTCCTTGCCGCCAGCACGCATGCTCCCGAAGAGAAAATTATTCTGGACAGCGTTAGGGAGCTCTGTAAGACAAACTCCCTCCGACTTATGCTGGCCCCTCGACATCCCGAACGTTTTCAGGAAGTCGCTTCGCTAATACAGAGTTCCGGACTGACGTGGTCGAGGCGCACAAATCCGCCAGCCACCAGCGATAGAGACGCCGTAGTCATCCTATTAGACACAATTGGCGAGTTACCCGCAGTCTATTCGTTCGCGGCAGTTGTGTTTGTAGGAGGCAGCATCGTTGATAGAGGCGGTCATAATGTGCTTGAGCCGGCGGCTGCGGGCGCAGCTGTTGTGACAGGCGCGCATACACACAACTTCCAAGCAATTATCGATCTACTAAACGAAGCTCAGGCTATTGTTCAATTGCCTCCGCTGGAAGATCGAGCGATTACGACAAAGCTGACGGAGACAGTGCGGGAGCTTCTCGGTGAACCGCAACGTCGTGAGAAGTTAGGACATCGGGCAAAGGGACTCGTAATAGACAATCAAGGCGCCGCAGATAGAACGATAAGTCTTATTGAGCCGCTGTTCTCTTCCAAACCAGTCGAAAGTTCTTCACCAGATTCCTTGTTAGCCACGCACGCTAACATTCCATGAAGTCACTTGTACTCCCACCCTTAAGTGCCTTGTATGGCGCAATCACACGAACGCGCCTCTCGTTGTATCGGCGAGGCACCTTCCGCACAACAAGTCTTGATCGCCCGGTAATCAGCGTGGGTAACATCACGACAGGTGGCACGGGGAAAACTCCTCTTGTGGAATGGGTTGCTCGCACTGTTGCTGCTGAAGGAAAGAAGGTTTGCATACTGACAAGAGGTTATGCTCGAGAGAATCCTAATCGGCGCGTGCTTGTGTCCGATGGAAAGAGCATCCTTTCGACACCGGCTGAAGCCGGAGACGAGCCCGTCTTATTGGCCAGGAATCTTTCCGGTGTGGCAGCTGTAATCAGCGATGCAGATCGAGTACCCGCTGGCGAAGGTGCAATTAAGCATCTCGGCACTGACTGTTTCGTTCTTGACGACGGGTTTCAACACCTAAGGCTAGCTCGTGATCTAGATATCGTTGCTATTGACGCAACTAACCCGTGGGGCGGCGGTAACCTTCTTCCGTATGGGCGTCTGCGGGAGTTTCCACGCGGGCTAAGCAGGGCTGACTGCGTGGTTATCACCAGAAGCGATCAAGTTGACACCATTGATTCACTTCGCGCCGAATTGAAAAACTTAACAGGTGACCGTCCACTGTTTGTCTCGCGGATGAAGACCCTGAAGGTGCTGTCGTTGAACCACGCTTCTGGTGCCTCGCAAGATCGAGTCCGATTCGCGGCATTCTGCGCCGTCGGTAACCCGCAGTCGTTCTACAGTCACCTACTGCGCGACGGTTATCAGCTCGTATTTAAAAAGGCTTTTCCAGACCATCATATGTATTCACAGACCGAGGTCGACTCTCTGATTCGTCTAGCCAGGAAGGCTGGAGCCGAAAGGCTGATAACAACCGCTAAAGATGCGGTGAAACTCGAAACCCTCGACATACCGATGCCGTGCTTCGTTATGAACATCGAGATTTTCATCGAGAACAGTGCAGACCTCACGCGAATGATCTTGGAGGTCGCGCGGCAAACGGCTCCATAGGGAGAGTGCGGTGACGTATCACCTTTGGGCTAGCGTCCGCACTCACACGACAGAAAAACAACATTCCTCGGACAGCTTTTGTTTACTCTGGGCTCGAGGATGGAGACGCAGCTGGAGATGGCTTTTCTGAGGGAGTCTTCGTACTCGAAGGAACGGGCGGCGGAACATTTTCTGGTACAACACTTCGAGTTGGTTCAGGTAATGCCGGCGCCTTCTGGTTGCTATTTGCATTCACATTCGCGTTCGCGTTGGCGTTTTCATTAATGTTTGGATTGGCGTCGTCGGCTGGCGTAGGCGAGATTCCTGCATTCGCGTTAGCGTTCACGTTTGCGTTAACGTTCGTGGCGGGATTTGTGACTCCACCGCCTGGAATTCCTTCTTCTCCTTTGCCAGTTGCGGGCTGTGCAGCCTGCACTGGTTGACTATTCGGATCGGCGGCAAGGGTTTGTTGATTCGTATTTATGTTGCTGCCCGAATTCGAGTTTCGAGTGAACGCAAAAATCGCTGCGAAAACGACCAGCAGAGCCACTGCCGAAGGAATCAGTATTTTAAGAGGATTAAAGCCAGACACGGCCGGTGGTGGCAGCGGAACTTCAACGGGAACTGTAACTGGCGCGCGTCTCGGGCTCACAACGGGTTCTTCTCTTGGTCTAACAACAGTAGTCTCGTCTAAATCCTCTCCAGTACTACCTGGAGCAACAATGGTCGATATCTTCGACGGTCTGGATTGACTGACTGTCATGCCGGCGGCCAGCGTCAGATCCTCAATCAACTCCGCGACAGTCTGGTATCTGTTACCTGGCTGCTTGGCCATCGCGCGTGAGACAACACGAGCCACAGACGGCGGTACGTCCTTTCGCTCATCGAGCACAGAAGGCACGGGCTCCTGTAAATGCTTCATCATCACAATCGTCGCTGAATCTCCAGAGAATGGAACATGGCCAACTAACATCTCATAGAGAATCACGCCGAACGAATAGATATCGGAGCGCGCATCGATCTCCCTATCCTGCGAACATTGTTCAGGAGACATGTATTGTGGTGTTCCAATTACCAGGTTGGGTGCAGTTAAACTTGCATCATGACCGCCTTCAGGCTCCGTGATCTTCGCGATGCCGAAATCGAGCACCTTCGCATGGTCCCCTGCAGCTGTACTAAGGAGCATGATGTTATCGCTCTTCAAATCGCGATGAACCACACCTTGTGCATGAGCGACGCTAAGTGCGTCGCCAACCTGCCGCATGATGTCAACGACTCTGGCAAGTGGCAGCGGTCCTTCATCGCGAATTAGCGCCTTGAGAGTCTTGCCGTTCAAGAACTCCATCACTAGAAAGACTATTCCGTTTTCGTGCTCGCCGAAGTCGGTCACACTCAAGGCGTTTGGGTGTGAGATACGCGATGCTGCTCGGGCTTCTCGGGAGAAACGAGCGACTATCTTCTCGTCGGCTGCGAAAGAAGGATGCAGCACTTTGATGGCAACAGTCTTCTCCATCAAAATGTGAGTGCCTTTATAAACCGCACCCATGCCTCCCTCCTTGAGGCGCTCATCAATTCGATATTTTCCAGCTAAGATTTGACCGAGCAGTGAGTCGTCAGCTTTCTCAAGCGCAACGCCATCGGCGGGGCAAAGAGTGGTGGAGTCAGGATATTCAACCCCGCACTTCGGACATGTTTTCATCTGCAGTTGTGCCTCATTGATTTCCGGGAGAGGATGTCAGCCTATCACACACTTTGAATCGCTAGCAAAGTAGTTAAAAAAACGGACCGATGCAGTTTTGAAAAGCTTGGCTACTCCATGCGTCAGCGTGTAATCGGAAACTGCACCAGCAAAAATACGGGCGAAGGATGTCCTTCGCCCGGTCAATTGACTGCCAGTCTATTTGTAACTTTACAGCTGTTAGCTTGGTTTCACGACAGCGAAGATTACCAGCAGCGCAAATAACACCAGCGATTCGATTAGAGCCAAACCGAGAATCATCATCGTTTGGATACGACCCGCGGCACCAGGATTTCGGGCTGCGCCTTCGCAAGCCGAAGCGCCGATGCGCGACTGTCCGAGCGCACCGCCAAACACGGCAATGGCAAAACCAATGCCCGCAGCCAGCGCACGATACTTACTAACGGAATTGGCATTGTCACCGGCTTCGGCCGCCTGTGCAAACACCGTCATTCCGCTCATAAGAATGCCGACTACCGCGAACAGCAACATTCTGAATTTGCTCATGCTTCCTCCTTTATAAGATGAAGTCCAAATTTTGCACCCAAGCATCTGAGTCGAACCGGCGATTATGATTTCGCCTGAATCCGGTATCCACCGCCCCTCTTACAACGGCGCTCCTGCGAGACAGACCTGAGTTGCTTCCCCAAAAACTGAAGCTATGAGTTACCAGTGCTGACTGTTCTTCTTGAACGCAAGAATTTTGTGTGATTACGAGGTAACGTGTACAGACGCTTCTGCATCGCTCAACCCCGCGCTTGATAAAGCCATTATGTTAAAACTGGAACAATAAACTCATCGCTCTCGTCATCGTGTTCGCCGTGGGCCGCATGTGAATCGTGTGGCGGATGCGATACTTCACTAAGGTAAAGTTGTGAGAGCAATATGAAAACAAAGGTCTGAATTAAGGCCACAAATACACTCAACGGCATCAGCAAGATTGGCGCAAACCAAGTCGCCGGAGGTGCAAGACCTGACAATGTCTCCATCACCTTCTCGTCGGCAAACAAGTTGCCGAAAAGACGAATACCGAGTGAAAAAGGACGTATCAGGTTACTAATCAGCTCAATTGGAAAGATTAGTGGAGCAATCCACCAGATTGGACCAGCGAAGTGCTTCAAATGACGAAAGAGACCGTTCTCGCTTATGCC
The DNA here is from genome assembly GCA_046725195.1 of Acidobacteriota bacterium. GTDB lineage: Bacteria > Acidobacteriota > Blastocatellia > Pyrinomonadales > Pyrinomonadaceae > PSRF01. The sequence goes on from JBKOYD010000082.1 coordinate 17,358, forward strand.
AATGTAGTTGTAGTAGAGAAAAGAACTTAGTCCGAGTGCGAAAGTAACGCTGGTCGCTGACGTTGGACTCATGAATAGCGGGAACAGTCCCATTAGATTCGAAACGAGAATAAGCACGGCAAACGTCATTACAACGGGAAAGTACTTCAGACCATGCGGACCGATTATGTCCCCCACCATGTTCCTCACGGCCAATACACTGACCTCCAGGGTCTGTTGACCTCCGCTAGGTTCGTCTTCCGAAAGCTTCCCCTTCAGGATCCAAATGATAACGACACTAAGAATGCAGGCGATAAAAAACATCACCGTGTACCAGGGGATCGCGTTCTCGGCTGTGTATGGTCCAAACGCAGCTTCAGCCGAACTTCCGAATTTACCCAGGAGCCAGTCCCATTTTGGTTTGGTGTACTTCAACTCGAAAGCCAAAGCCCATTCGCCAAACCAGTGGTTAACTAGCTGCACTATGATTGGCGAGTGATGCTCCGCCTCTTTCGCATGCTCTGCCACCTCATGGGCAGCTTCGTCCAACCAGAACATCAATTAATTTCCCCTCGCTTAGTAATTGCAAAATAGAACTCTCTCAAAGCTTCTATAAATAAGGCCACAACAAAACTGGATAATCCGACGAGGATCGCCGGCAAGGTCACGAGGTCCAAAGTGTAAGCGGCAAAAACTATGGCTCCGACTATGACATATCTGAGCACAAACTGTGCGAGCCTTAATTGTGGTCGACCCCCCTCGATTGAAAGGGTGAGCGCTGCAGCCGCCGAGTTTTTTAACCAGCGATGACTAAATAATGCCAGTAAGCCACCAATAAGCAGACCTGTAGTGACGCGCCAAGACAAAAAAAAGAGAGAAACAATGACCATCAACCCAGTGGTTACTGTCATTGCGCGGAATACCCTGCCGTTCAGACCGTGGTTTACCTCGATCGAAACAGGGGTATCACTTGTATTGTTTGCATTTTCGGCCATCGCGAAGCCGCTGATTTTAACTGTGAATTCGGTACCTTGTCGAGTTGCAGTAAGGTCAGTTTGAAAATCTCACCAACAGCAGTCAGCGGATGGTTCATACTCAGCCTACAAAGAACGGGTGGGGTGTGGCTCCACAAATCCCACCGACCGCAGAGACTGTGTAAATAACACTCTCAGCAGTTGGTGGTGTTCTCAAACTGACTCACTACCAGGCTTTTGTAGCTGAATAAAGAGGAGCTAGAGCGTCTTCGAACTCATACGAACGAATTGAACTAGACCTGCGATAGAACCAAGTACGATTCCTGCTACTAGAAACCACGGCTGCGTACCTAACCATTTATCCAACAGCCATCCAAATCCACAAAATGCAACTACTGTGGCAAAAAGTGAGATGCCCGCCGCGTACGCGATTCCAGTTTTGCGATTCTGTTCCTGCTCCGGAGTTTCCGGCACAAGTCACCAACTTTCTCGTCTCAGGAAATTTTTGGGCACTTCGTAAAGCAGCGCACGACGCGAATGGCGCATTGAGTCATGAATGAAGCAAACATGCGTACACCAGCAAGCGTTGCCGCCATCGATTGTTTCTAATTCCGTTTGCCGTTCATTTGCAGACCACAATGCATTGAAGTCGTAATCAAAATCAGACAGCGTCGCAAACTTCTTGCGCAACTCACAGGCGCGCACGTCGCCGTTGTAGTCGATGACCGCTGTGGTTTCGCCCGCTGTGCAGGGAAAAGGCCAAGGCGTCGACTGTTGAAAGTTTGCGTGCTGAGTTCGGTAGTGAGTGGTGATTGCACCTACGTAAGCGGCGTTCTTCACAAAACGTTTGGTCGCGTCATCCTGGGCAAACATTCGGTCACCGTAGCGTTTTGTGAGTCTGGAGACATGGGCGTAGATCTCTGGTAAGACTTCCGGAGGCACTTGCTTGATTTGTTCACCAACGAGCGTCTCGCCGCGCACGATGTTGAAATACTGCCCATCCAGACGATAATTCTCCCACATAAACTCGGAGAGCATTTCAATCTCAGTGTAGTTCGCTGCGCAAACAACGGTGTTCACGTTCAGCCGGAAACGATCTGCATACCTATCCTTCAGTGGATACAGCGACTCAATGCAGTCGAGCGTCTTCTCCCAATTACCAGGAACGCCACGGATTTGATCGTGAGTTTTTCCGTAACCATCGAGCGCAACGTTTAAATAGAGATCGATGCCCGGATTGTTTGCGAGCGCGCGATCGACGATTTCAAATACGCGCGACTTGATCAGACCGTTAGTGGGAATGATGATTCTATTGACACTGTTGTGAGTCACAAACGTGTCGATGACGTCTGAAACGTCGCGTCGCAAGGTTGGTTCCCCACCTGAAAGCCAAAGATCTGTGATTGGTGGCATGGTCTGCGAAACTTTTTCAATCTGCGCAAAGGTCATGTCGCCAGGATGGTTCAGCTCCTCGTGATAAAAGCACGTCTGGCAAAAAGCATTGCAGCGAGACGTCACGAACAGAATCACTGTGCCGAGACGCTTCTCGCGTTTAGACGAGCGAATGAGTTGCACAAATTGAATGGCTTTACTGGTCATTAGCCCTCGCGAGAGATAATGACAGCTTCATTGGGTGATTTCAATTCATAGATAATCCCACGCCATCGAAACCTGCGTGAGAAACCAGCTACGATTGTGTTGTAGAGGTAAAGCAATGAGGCAAGTGGCCACAGAAACAGATGCGCCAGCAAGTCTCGTCGCAACTCTCGAGCATAAGCAGCCAGCGGGATATGAACTACCCGCCAGCGGATTAGGCTCTTAGCTGCGCCGAATGCGAACACAACGGAGAGAACGATCAATAGAACAAGGAATGGAAGCCCGACTAAGATGCGAAAAAACAACAAAACGATCCCGCCGAAGAAGACAATAGTAAAAAGAGAGCTACCGATCAGAAGTGGCTTCCACAGTTGCGGCGCATAAACGCGCGTGATCTTGATCTGTCTGGTCGTGAACTCCAATAACTCGTGAAGGTCACAGTCACCGACAGATGGCACAAGACAGTTTGGTGTGAAATAGATCGGCAGCTTTGCTTCCTTGAGAACGCTCGTGACTCTGAAATCGTCAGAAACGGTGCCCTGCCAGCGGTCTCGGATATGTAGTTTCTCGAAAGTAGAACGACGCAGTGCTGTCGAGCCGCCCCAACAAAAGTTTTTCGACTGGTCCGCGCCAAGCGCTGAAGCGATGGACGCATTCCAGACAGAACGCAAACGCGAAGCTAAACCTCCAACTGCTGGAACAAACCAGCGATAACCCGTCGACGCACCAAGCGTGTCATCCGCAAGAGGTGCTACTAGTTGTCGAAGCCATTCTGGTCCTGGTCGAGCATCGGTATCAACAAACACTAGTACCTCGGATTTCGCATCTATTTCACTTACGGCGACCCGAAGGTTGTGAACCTTTTGCCCGCTGTCCGTTGCTGGTCCCGAGATGATTGTTCTTGTTACGGCCCGCTTGCCGTGAGGCGTTTGTGTTAGTGCTTCCTCCACAACCGCGATAGCAGGATCTTCTGCGCGATCAAAGACAAACAGCAGTTCGTAAGCGGGATAGTTCTGCGTTATCAACATTCGAACATTTTCCCTGAGACCAGACTCTACTCCACGGCTTGGCGCAATTACTGAAACGAAAGGATGAAAATCCAGTAAGGGACGACTTGTTTCGCGGCGAACGTAAGAAACGTAACGAAAGCCGCTCAACAACGATTGGATACCCAACCAGCACGCGATGGCGGCGAGGAAGTAGTAGATATTCATGAAAAAACGAGGGCGATGCTTTGAAGAAACATCGCCCTTGGGCCAGTTGTCCGTGGTCCGTGGTCGGTCAACGTGTTAATCGAAATTGAAATAGTGAAGCGAACAACTGACTACTGACAACAGACCGCTGACAAATTTTCATTTCATCGCGAGAGCACCCAGCGATGCCAGCGGCGAAATCAATTGTTGCGCTAGTTGAATAAAGGGCTGCGGGTAGACTCCGACAAAGATGATGCCCACTAGCGAAACAACCAGCGCCGTTTGCAGCACGGGTGATAGCGCGAGAGGCTTGTTATCCGCGATGCGATCACCCAGGTACATTACTCGAATGAACCTCACGTAGTAATAGAAAGACACCACCGTATTGATGATTGCCCAGACGGCGAGCCAGATGTACCAACTCTTTCCGCCAGGACCCGTGCCACGCTGGATCAGGCCACCAAACAAAAAATACTTCCCTATGAATCCGCCAGTCATCGGCAGACCGCCAAGGGATAACATGAATACAGCCATCATCGCTGCAAGCAACGGCGCCTTTTGGCCCAGCCCTGTCAGGTCGTCGACATTATCGCCGATGATGCCACGCCGTCGCAGACTGATGATGACACCGAAGGCACCCATGTTCATCAAGGTGTAGACGAACAGATAGATGATGAGCCCGATATAGCCATAAAGATTGCCGGCGACGAGACCGAGCAACAAATATCCGGCGTTTGAAATCGAGGAATAAGCGAGCAGGCGCTTCGAGTTTTCCTGAGTCACCGCTGCCCAGTTGCCGACCATGATCGTAATAGCCGCAACCAAACCAAGTAGTGGCGCCCAGTCAGCCCGCATGCCACCTAATGCTTCGATGAAGATGCGTGCGTAGAGTGCGAAACTGGCGGCCTTTGAACCAGTGGACAAAAATGCCGTGACCGAAGTAGGTGCGCCCTCGTAAACGTCGGGGGCCCACATGTGAAACGGTACGGCGGCAACCTTGAAGAAAAGACCGGCCCCGAGAGCAATCATTCCCAATAACAGCAGTGGGCGAAGACCGATGATTGCATCTGGATCAACGTTAGGCGTCTTAGCCGACTCGATTGCACTCTGAATCTGCGGGACCAGCTGACCAACTGTATTCCCGATATCGCCAAGGTTCGTCGATCCAGCGACGCCATACAGCAAGGACATTCCGTAAAGTAGTACGCCAGATGAAAATGCTCCCAGCAAAAAGTACTTCATTGCCGCTTCGTTTGACTTTTTTTCCCGTTTCGTGAAGGCGACCAACACATAGAACGTGAGGGCCATCAACTCGAGACTGATATAGAGCGCAATCAGATCGTAGCCGCACGCAAGGAACATCATTCCAACGGTGGCAAAGAGGACCAGGGCATAGTATTCACCATGCTGTTCCCCTTCGATATCCAGATACCGAGTCGAGATACCAACAGCCAACCCGGCGGAGACGAGAAAGATCGCCTTGAAAAGAAGTGCGAACCCGTCAATGCGCACCATGCCGTAGAAGCCTTCAAACGGCAGCGAACTACCCATGTACCACCATTGCACTGCAAGTGAGACAAACGCCAGTAACAAACCTACGAGAGAAAAGTATGCAGTAAGTTTGCTTTTGCGATACGGAAGTACCACTTCCATAACCAGAGCGACGCAGGCGCAAACGGTCAGAATTAATTCCGGCGCAATTAATTGCAGATCGGCCACGTTAATGAGAGACGTGCTGTTGGCTTGTAGCAAGAGCATCAGTGGTCTTTGGTCTTTGGTCTTCGGTCAAATCGGCAATTGGCAATCGGAAATCGGCTACTTCTGGGCTCGTTCGGGCTGCGCAGGCGCTGCCATTCCAGGAATCACATAGTCTGGTCGTACCTGCTTCACGATAGCATTCACCGGCAGCTGGATGTACTCGAGAAAAGGTTTGGGATAGACGCCAATCCACAGGGCCAGAATCATCAAAGGCGTCATATACGCCCACTCACGAATATTCAGGTCATTCAATTTCTCGTTCTTGGGGTTTTCGATATTGCCAAAAAACATTCTTTGGTAGAGCCACAGAAAGTAACCGGCGTTCAAAATAATTCCCAGTGCGGCCCAACCTGCCCAGAATGGATTGGCCTCAAACGCACCTCTCAACGCCAGAAACTCAGAAATGAACACGGCCAGCAGAGGCAGTCCAATGGCCGTCATTACCATTCCCAGGAAAATCGCAGCATAACCTGGCATGACATGAGACAGCCCACCAAATTCCGCCACATTGCGCGTGTGGCGACGTTCGTAAATTATTCCAACGAGCAGAAACAACGCGCCCGAGTAGATCCCATGGTTGACCATCTGCATTACGCCGCCGTTCACACCATTAGGATTGAGCGCAAACAAGCCGAGCATCACCATTCCCATAGAAGACACAGACGAGTAAGCGACGAGCTTCTTCACGTCCCCGTCCTTCTTCACGACGAAATACATGGCTGCCAGGGCGCCATAAATAATGCTCACAATCGCGAGAAAGACGATGACGCTGCGTACGCCGAACGTCCCGAAACTAGTAACCCAACTACTTTGATCTTTCGACGCCGCAGGAAACATCGGCAGGTTAAACCTGTAGAAACCGTACGTTCCGAGTTTCAGCAAAATACCAGCGAGGATCACTGAACCTGCTGTGGGTGCTTCAACGTGAGCGTCCGGCAACCAGGTGTGAAACGGGAACATCGGCACCTTGATGGCAAATCCGAGTGCGAACGCGACGAACAACAGAATTTGCATTGTGCCCATCGGCAGAACGGAGCCCAACGCCTGCATATAGATGATGTTGAAGGTTCCGGTGCCATTCTTTACAGCTTCCTGCAAGGTGCTTGCGACCATGTTTGCAGTGTCACTGTTGCCGGCTAGAACATTCATTGTGGCTGGTAGAATCTTACTCGTCAGCTCTGTGTCCTGCGTCAGAAAATACATCTTCAAAACGCCCAACAGCATCACTACCGAACCAACCAGCGTGTAAAGGAAAAACTTGATCGCCGCATACAAGCGGTCCTCGCCACCCCAAATTCCAATCAGGAAGTACATTGGGACCAGCGACACTTCGAAGAACAGATAAAAGAGGAAAAGATCCATAGACGCAAAAACGCCGATCACTGCAGTCTGCAGGAGCAACAATAACGCGTAGTACTCTTTCTCGCGTTTCTGGATGTAATCCCACGACGAAAGCGCTGCGATCACGCCGAGCAGGGTTGTCAACACGATCAACAACACCGCGACACCGTCAACTCCCATCTGATAGCGCGCGCCAATAATCGGTATCCACTGGTGATCCTCAAGAAACTGCATGCCGCCCAGCGATCGGTTGTATTTCAACAACCACAACGAGGCGATGAAGTCGAGGGCAAACCAGGCAGTCGCGAATTTCTTAATCAGACTCGACTGATCTTTCTTCATTAGCGCCAGGATAATTATGGCGCCTACGGCGGGTAGCCACGTGATGAACGATAGTATGTAAGAGTTGTTCATTTAATTATGTTGGCAACAGATCTTAAGTCTGTGATTCAAGAAGTATGATGCCCCACTGTGTACCGGTCACATGACCATAGCGAAAAACCCCTTCACAGCCGCCGCAATATCGTTGGCGAAAAACACTGCCACCGCAACCATCAGTCCAAGGACCATAACAAGCGCGTAATTCTGTGCGAACCCAGTTTGCGCCGCTCGGAACAGTGGCGACATCAGGCGCACGATGAACGCGGCAATGGCGTTGACAAGTCCATCGACGATGTACTTGTCGAGACCGCCAACGATGCGACTGAACTGCCGGCTCAACCATGCCAGCCCATTTACTGCTCCATCAACAATCCTTGAATCGAATGCGAAGACAGCTCGAGCAGCATCCATTGTGCGCCGGGTAATAGCCCAACCATAAAACTCGTCGACCCAGTATTTGTTGTAACTTGCGTTGTAAAGAGGACGGAGTCGCTGCGCCCAGATGTCGGGAAGACGTTGATCTTTCACATAGAACAGATATCCCAAGCCAATACCAATGCCGGCAACAAGCAATGAAAGAAATATAAAGATCCATTCGGTCGCTAGTTCACTGTGAACAGCGCTTTCTGTCGCATGGGCTAGATTGAATCCGACGTCACCATAAACGCCAGCACCTGCGGTTATGTGGCCGGGCTCGGAAACTCTGGTCGCGGTCCCATGCTCGGGTTCAGCGGCCGCAGTTTCGTGCCCGGAATCTGTATTGAACTCCCGCGTCACAGGATTCCAGATGATCGGGTTGAGCCAGGTAACGATATTCAGCCTTCCACCTGGATGTTCGGTGCCGGTCAGAAATCGAAATGCCGGACCCACTCCCACAAAACCGCCGACCGTCGCCAACACTGCGAGCACAACTAACGGCACCCACATGGATCGAGGCGACTCATGTGGTACATGTGCTCCATGTTGATGTCCACCGAGTCCGTGCGACGCTTTATGGCTCGCTACGTCTTCGTGCACTGGTCCAACATGTTCGCCGACGTCATGACGAGGTCGATCACCAGCAGAGGGAAATGCCGCATCGTGCGCGGTCAGTCCCTTGTCATAGGCTGCGGCGTGCGCTTCGTCGGCTTCCCCGCCGGCAGGCCGGTCGAGGAATCGTTCCTTGCCCCAGAACGTCATCGCCACCAGCCGCGTCATGTAGAACGCAGTACACGTGGCTGCGATAGTGCCGATTAACCAAACAAGCCATCCCAGGGGAATGTAGGTTGTCGAGGCCGACTTCCAAAGAATCTCGTCTTTCGACCAGAAACCGCTAAAAGGAATGATGCCGCAGATAGCCAGCCAGCCGGCGAGGAAGGTCCAATAAGTGTAGGGCATGTACTTCTTCAAGCCGCCCATTCGCCTCAGGTCCTGCTCGTGATGCATGCCGTGAATCACACTGCCAGCCCCGAGAAACATGAGCGCCTTAAAGAATGCGTGCGTCATCACGTGGAAGATGCCGATCACAAAAGCGCCAACGCCGCAGGCCATGAACATGAAACCGAGTTGCGAAACAGTTGAATAAGCGAGGACTTTCTTTATGTCGTTTTGCGTGATGCCAATGGTTGCGGCAAAGATCGCGGTCGCCGCACCCACAAGAGCAACGACAAGAAGCATTGTTTGTGAGTGCTGAAAGATGACATTTGTGCGTGTCACCATGTAAAGGCCGGCAGTCACCATTGTAGCCGCGTGAATCAGCGCAGAGACTGGTGTGGGGCCAGCCATTGCATCGGGCAGCCAGACATGTAGTGGAAGTTGCGCTGATTTTCCGCAAGCGCCGATAAAGAGTCCCAGCGCTATCCATGACAAGATGCCCCAGTGGCCCAGTAACTCAATTGGATAGGCTTTCGCCTGGTTAAATACTTCGGAGTATTGTGCGCTGCCAAAAGTTGCGATAACTCCAAACACGGCAAGTGCAAAGCCGAAGTCGCCGACGCGGTTCGTGATAAAAGCTTTTCGCGAAGCGTCTGCTGCTTCCTGGCGATCAAAGTAGTATCCGATTAGAAGGTACGAACAGAGACCAACTCCCTCCCAACCTACAAACATCATCAGGAAGTTCGAGCCCATCACCAGCACGAGCATCGCAAACATGAAGAGTCCCATGTAAGCGAAGAATCGATAGAACCCGGTCTCACCGTGCATGTAACCTGTGGCGAATACGAAGATGCAGAGACCTACGCCCGTGACGATCAACATGAAAATCGACGAAAGGGGATCGAGTTGGTAGCTCCATTCAATGTTAAGTAATGAATAACGAGGTGCGTCGGAAACGCCGACAAGGATTGAATGAGTGCCGGCTCGCTCTTCCGGTGTCATAGAGGCGAGCCTTTCTTCAACTTTCTTTTGCAATTCGATCTGCTGCCGTGCTTCGGAACCCTGATTGACGCTAACCGCGCCTCCCGGAATCCAGGTGAACGCAAAACCATCCTGACTTGTTACATAGGGGTTGGGCCATTGGGCATGACCACTGAATCCGTATGAGTAGACCGCAGCTAGACTGATGAGAAAAGAAAGTGCAACCGAGCCCACAGCGATTCCGCCGATAAGTCGCTCGGAAAAACGAAACTTTCGTCCAAAGAAACCGTTAATGATGGCGCCAATTAATGGTAGTAAAGGAACTAACCAGATGTATTTGTACATGCGCAGGTCTTTGGTCCTTGGTCTTAGGTCTTCCGTCCTCGCGTCTTTGTTTCAAAGACCCAAGTTCAAAGACCAAGGACCACCTCACCATTTCAATAGATCAATCTCATCTACCCAGATCGTTTCTTTGTTCCTGTAGAGCGCTATGACAATTCCCAAGCCGATGGCAGCCTCCGCCGCAGCTACAACAATCACAAAAACCGCGAAGATCTGTCCCGCCAAAGCGTTTACGTTACCGGTCTCCTGCAAGTAACGAGAGAACGCAATGAAGTTGAGGTTGGCGGCGTTCAGGATCAACTCAATAGACATGAAAATGACGATGATGTTTCGTCTCGTTAAGACTCCGGCGACGCCGATAATAAAAAGCAGCGCTCCTATAACAAGAAACTTGGAAAGGTCCGGATGCTTAGCGGCTTGCCAGGTTTGGGCAAGGCGGCCGTTAGCGGACTCCTGAAATAGCAGCGCAAGCGCAGGGATGAAAAAGTTGAGCATCTCTATTCCAACGTCTATGGTTCTAAGTTCGCGAGTTCCGGATCCCTGACAATTTCTTCCTCAAGAACTTCGGGCGCTACGTCATCAGCTGACGCTTCCTGCTTGAGGGTGCGCGCCAGCATCACGGAACCGATAATTGCAACTAGCAGCAGGATGCTGGCAATTTCGAAAGGCAGTGAGGCGTATCGATAAAGGCTACCGCCTACACGTTCGCTATCTTTGGTTAATCTGCTAGTTCCTGTGGCCGATTTCGGCAGCGATTGATCCTGACTAGCCGGCGACACAACCGGCGCCTCAACATTAGGTGCGTAATGCTTTTGTAAACCGCCATAGCCTTTATTGACGGCATACAGCAAGCCGCCGACCAACACAAAACAAAAGATGAGACTGAAGGTAACTTGCCTTTGTTTGTTGAAAATCTCTTCTCGTCCCTGTTCTTCGGCTACAACGTTAACCAGCATGATTACGAACAGGAACAGCACCATCACGCCGCCGACATAGACGAGAATTTGCACGCCCGCAATAAACTCCGCTCCGGCGAGAATGAACAGAGCTGCGACTGACACAAGGGACGATATAAGGAAGAGGGCACTGTGAACGGCGTTGCGTGCCATCACGGTGAGCAAGCCCGCGAAGATAGCAGCGAGAGCGAAAATCCAGAAGAAAATGGCTTCGTAGCCAGATAAAGTCATTGGTGAATTCTGCGAATCCGTCTTTGGCCTTTGGTCTTTGGCCTTTGGTCTCTCGATCCCACCTTGAACTAATCAACGTTAAACGCCCAAGACCAAAGACCCAAGACCAATGACCTAGCTTGTGTACTTTACTGTTTCTCTGCCCTGTTCGAGCATCTCGCGATTCCAAACGAATCCGGCGCGCGAGTATGTTGCCAATTCGAAATCCTGTGTCAGTTCCAAACATGAGGTGGGACATGCTTCCTGACAGAGTGCACAGAACATGCACCGGGACGTGTCGAAGATAAATTCGTCAAGTACCTTCTTCCTGCGGGGCTTGCCTGCAACTATGATCTCAACGTCCATCGCAATAACGTCGATACAGTCTTCCGGACAAGCAATTGCGCAAAGATTGCATGCGATGCATAGCGTGTCGTGCGTTTCTGGATCCATATTCAGGCGCGGAGCGCCATGGAAACGCGGAGCAACATCGGGACGAACTTTTGGATATTGCTCGGTGTAGATGCCCTTACCGGCAACGGAGTCTTTATCGGTAATAGCGCCGACGTTGTATTTCAACGTGAGACCCATTCCCTTAATTAGATCAACCATGAAGAAGCGTTTGAGCTTCTGCAACAGCGTTGGTTTTGGAGTCTTAACTAGAGTCATGAAGCTACACCTTCCGTTGCATTTTCGATTGCCAATTGCCTATTGCCGATTTTTGTACAGACAATTTACCTAAGAGGCAATCGGCAATTGGAAATCGGAAATTGGCAATTTCAAGGTACTGCCGGCTTCCCTTTCGGCAAATTAACTAACCGAATATTCCTTCGCTGCGTCTTCAAATTGAAATCACGCGAGCGCCAGTTGATCCTGGCGAGCAATGCTCCTGTAATTAGGAGGCCAGCCAGTCCGAAAATGACCATGATGATTTTGCCGGTCGCGGTTAGATTCAACCCATGGTCCAAAGCCTCTATTGTCCTAATTCCTCTCCAACCATTCATAGCCTGCACTAAAAAGATAGCGAATGAAGACAACACTATATTAATTAGTGCGGACGGAATCAGCCACTTCCAACCAATGTCCATCAACTGATCGTAGCGAAAGCGCGGGAGCGTCCAACGCAGCCAGAAGTACACATACAGAATTATCGAAGCTTTGATCAGAAACACCAGCAGACTGACGATGACATATAGGTTGTGATACCCGGCATCCTCCAGCCGGTTCACAAATGGGAAATACCAACCACCGAGATAAACCGTGGCGGCGACCGCCGTGACCACGACCATCGCAGCATACTCCGCCATGAAAAAGAGAGACCAACGCATGCCGGAGTATTCAGTATGAAAGCCGGCTACGAGTTCAGACTCTGCTTCAGGCAAATCAAACGGTGCTCGGTTGTTCTCCGCAATACCGCTAATCAGGAACAACAGGAAGCCAACAGGCTGATAGACGACAAACCAGATGGAGTCGGACGCTTGTGCAGAGACCATCCCTGAAAGTGACAGCGTCCGTGAAAACATGAGTGCACCGATAAGTGACAGTCCCATTGCCACTTCATACGACACCATCTGCGCGCTGGACCGCAGTCCACCCAGTAAAGCGTACTTTGAATTGGACGACCAACCGGCCAATATCAAAGCCAGGACGCCTACACTGGATACGGCCAGTACCAGCAACAAGCCAATGTTCACATCGGCAATGACAGCCCAGTCGGGTCCAAACGGGACGACTGAGAAAACTATGAACGCCGAAGCAACAGCGATGTAAGGCGCAAAGAAAAATATCCAGCGATCTGCCTTGTCCGGGATAAAATCCTCTTTAGTTAGCAGCTTCAGCCCGTCCGCTATTGGTTGTAACAAGCCCCAGGGACCTACTCTCATTGGGCCGAGGCGCGCCTGTATGAAAGCGGAAATCTTTCGTTCCAGGTAAGTAGCGTAAGCCACCCAGGCTGCGACCAAAGTAACAACCACACCAATCTGTATTAATGGCCAAATGAAAAAGTTGATCGTTTCAGGGCTGAAGAACCTTAACAGAAGGTCGTTGATTAGATTTACCGGGGCCAGAAGAAGCATGCAGGTATTAGCGATCAATCTCTCCTAGAACAATATCGAGCGTTCCAATAATCGCCACCACGTCGGCGACAAGATGGCCAACGCACATTTGTCTCAACGCCTGGAGGTTAACGAATGAAGGCGGACGAACTCGCACGCGCCACGGCTGGGCAGTTCCATCCGACACGAGATAACAACCAATTTCGCCTTTTGGTCCTTCGATCGAATGGTAATAGTCGCCAACAGGAGGCTTAACAATTTTTGGTAACTTCGCGTTTACCGGACCGTCGGGAAGTTTTTCCAAAGCCTGAGCGATTATTCGACGTGACTGCCTCATCTCTTCGAGTCGAACAAGATACCGATCATAGGTGTCGCCGTTTTCGCCCAATGGAATATCAAAGTCCATGTCAGCGTACGCGGCATAAGGACGCGACTTGCGAACATCCCATGCGACGCCGGAACCACGAAGTGCAGGCCCTGACAACCCGATTGCGATTGCATCTTCCGCAGAGATAACGCCGATACCTACGGTTCGGCTCAACCAGATGCGATTTTCAGAAAGTACTGTCTCGTACTCGTCTAAGCGCTTTGGGAAATTGTTGACGAATTGCCGCACGTCTTTTTGAAAATCGTCATAGGCATCGTTGGGCATACCGCCAACGCGCCAGGCGTGACATGTCAAACGCGCGCCAAATTGTCGTTCAAAGATCTTTAGGATTTCCTCTCGTTCGCGCAGCGCCCAAAGAAGAACGGTCACTGCTCCGATATCGAGCGCGTGCGTCGCTAACCACAGAAGATGCGATGCTATTCGATTGAGCTCCGTAAGAATCGTGCGCAGGTAATGCGCGCGGGGCGGGACCTCAAGTCGCATCATTTGCTCGACCGTTTCCACCCATACCAATCCATTTGAAACCGCAGCGATGTAATCGAGTCGATCCCAATACGGTGCGATCATCGTATACATGCGATTCTCAGCAATCTTCTCCATGCCACGATGCAGATAACCGATGTCGCAATCGAGATCCATTACGGTTTCACCGTCCAGCTTGAGAATCACCCGCAACACACCATGCGTGGAAGGGTGCTGCGGCCCCATATTCAGCACCATCTCTGGGCTGTCGAGTAACGTCTCTCGAGTGGTCGCTATTTCTACCTGATGCATTTGAACATCCGTCTAGCGTTGAAATGTTGATTCGTGTCTAATTGGAAATAGTCTAAACACTTGAGTCCACTCATGTCTAAGCTGCCGGCGATTCTGATGAATGCGGCTTGTAGCAGCCAGTCACCCGCCATGCTTCGATAATCAAACCAATCTCTTCTGCGTCGCCGCTGGCTCGCTTGTCCACTAACTTGAGAACGATCGCGTTGGCTGCACTGGCTTTGTTCCAAACGTTTCGGGGTTCAGCGGTTTCAGTCAAAACAAAACCCGCCACCTTTGCCGCTTCCGGCGTATCGAATACCTTGGCATCGTAGTGGGCTGCAATCTCTTTAGGCGTCATTGTCAGTTTGGTCTTAAGTCTTGGACCTTTGGCCTTCCGCTTGGGTTTTTGAACGTTCGCCTTATCTAAGACCAAAGACCAAAGGCCTAAGACCGCTCGGTCACTTATCCTTCGGCATTACTTCTTTGCCGCCGCGAAATATGTCGCGCATCATTCGCTCCTGTGGTACGGAGAGGATCTCCAAGCCGTAAGCGCGACGCTGCTGTAGTTGCTCTAATTGAACGTCAGTCATTTCCGGCAGGTGCTTCTCAGTCCATGCGTTTTCAACGAACTCCAATGGAAAATCTTTTCGTAGCGGGTAGCCTTCCCAGTCGGGAGGCAGCAGTAGACGCCGAAGGTCTGGATGATTGCTAAAGCGAATGCCAAACAGATCGAACACCTCCCGTTCCAGCCAATTGGCCGCCGGCCAAATCGCGGTCACACTCTCCACTCCGGCAGCCTCAGTCGTTCTCACTTTCAAACGTATGCGTTCGTTGGCAGAAATTGAGAACAGGTTATAGACAATTTCAAAAGGAGCTTCTTTACGGTCGGGGAAATGCACACATGTGAGATCCGAAAGGTAATTGAAAGGTGTCTTGTCATCGCGTTTCAGAAAGTCGCAGATCTCAACTATTCGGTCACGCTGAACCACGACTGAAACCTGACCCAGGAATTCGACGGCTTCACCAATAGCATCAGCAAACTGCGACTTCAGTTTCGTAACTAGTGGATGGCCGCTCGCGTCATTAGCTTTGGGACCTTCGTCCTTCTTTTTTACAGGCGCTTTCGGCGCACCTTCGATAGGAGACTGAGGCGGTAACGATTCTTTTACGGCGGCAACTCGCGACTTCGCCTGCTCAACCATGGCGGCCTTTTCGGCGTCGGCCCCGGCGAGCGTGCCTGCAGGAGGAATAGCTGATGGAGGGGGTGTTCCGGACGAATCTGACGCGTCCGGCTTCGTGGGTTCTTCAGAACCAGGCTGCTTCGTGTCTTCTGACATAGATGCCCTGAGGCTCGTCTACACTTACACTTACACTTCGCTTCACGGACACGATCTACTTTTGGCGGGATAGTACAAATGCCGCGCAAATATCCGCGCTTGGTGTTGCTTCTCGATGTTACAAATAGTACAGAAGGACGGCGAAAATCGATTTAAGCATGCGATTTATCTCGTGTCAACTGACTATTTTGGGCGCATTTGCAACCCATCGCTTGACGATTTTGCGCAGGGCCCCCTATCATAACTTGTTTGAAAATACGGCCCGGGTGCCGGCTATAGAGAGTGACAGAGAAGCGTTAATGAAACCAGGAATTCATCCCGAATACGTTGAAATAACCGTCACCTGCGCGTGCGGCGAAACTTTTAAAACTCGCTCCACCAAAAAAGGTGACTTGCACGTGGAAATCTGCTCCGCCTGCCATCCTTTTTTTACTGGAAAGCAGAAACTGGTAGATACAGCGGGACGCGTCGATCGCTTCAATAAGCGATATGGCAAGAAACCCGCAGCCGAGGGTACTGCTTCCGCGTAATAACCGTCCTCCATAAATATGTTTTTGCGGAACCTACATTAGCCATAACCACTTGTAAACGCCGGCAAATTGGTCGGTCGCTTTTCGTGTAAATGAAAAAGCGACTGACAGCAAAAGCCGGCGTTAGTGTTTTTTGCGAGACTTTCGATCAACCTTACAATTTACAGGATGTTGATTGGCGGTTGTTCAGACACGTCACCTAAGTGGGCAATTGGCAATCTTTACGATTCACTGCTTACGATTTACCATCGAAGACTATGAGCACACCAGAACGAGATTTGATTGTCGGCGGCCAAGCGGTTATCGAAGGCGTAATGATGCGTACACCAAATGCTTACGCGATTGCGGTTCGAAAGTCCGACGGCACGATCGTAAATACTTCGGCACGCCTTCCAAAATGGAGCGATAAATATCCGTTACTCAAGCTGCCGGTGTTGCGTGGGGGTGCCGTCTTAATTCAGTCAATGGGTCTTGGAATTAAAGCTCTGAACTATTCCGCGAACGAAGCTTTTGCAGCAATTGAAGAGGCGAAGCTAGAAGAGGTGAAAATTCCACTCTCACCTGCAGTGATCGAGGGTGAAGGAGATTTTGCAGGTCTGACCGGCGCAGTACCGGGTCTATTTCCTGTGCCCACGCAGAAACGCTCCAGGGACGAACTGAAGAAAGGCACCACGGCGGCCGCAGCTGGCTCGATCGTCTTTGCCTTGATTTTCAACATCCTACTTTTCGTCGCTGCTCCGCTACTCTTAACAAACGCGCTCTTCATCGCAGCAGGATGGGCGACCACACCGACTTCAGTCACGAGCGAGGCGCCGTCCAGTTCCGGCGATCGCGTTGTCGCAACCGAAGAACCCGCAAACGAATCTTGGTCCACAACGGCGTGGGTGAAAGTACAAACGTACCTGCATCCCGTTCGCCCGTCGGTCGCCTTTAACCTCATCGATGGTCTGATTCGCATGACGTTTTTCCTAATAATGATCTTCAGCTTCTCGATGTTGAAGGACATTCGGCGCGTGTTTCAGTACCACGGCGCAGAACACAAAACCGTATTTACATGGGAAGCTGGATTACCCCTGACGGTCGACAACGCCCGGCCTCAACCGCGCCAACACCCGCGCTGTGGCACGAGTTTTCTGATGGTCGTGATGCTAGTAGCAATAATTCTATTTTCAGTGATTAAGTTTGATTCGCTCCTGCTGAACTTCCTTATACGTCTGGCCCTAATGCCTCTCGTTGCAGGCCTCTCTTACGAAATTATCCGATTGTCAGCCAAGAAGGAGAGCAGCTGGTTTTTCAAGCTCATGACCAGGCCAGGAGTTTGGTTGCAGAACATTACAACGCAGGAACCCGATGACCAGCAGTTAGAGGTTGCGATTGAAGCTTTGAAAGAGTCGCTGAAGCTGGAGCCGCAAACAACGGAACCTGTATTGGCGCCACTATCGTGAGGTCTATATGTTGGACAAGCTAGAACAGATTGAGAACCGCTACGAAGAACTAACTCAGGAGCTATCGTCGCCCGAGTTACTCTCCAACCCGTCCGCGTACGCGAAGGCCGCGAAACAACATCGAACCTTGGGAGAGGTGGTACAAAAATATCAGTCATGGAAAGCGTTGAAAACAGAGTTGGCTGACGCTCGCGAGCTATTCGACACTTCCGATGACGACGAAATGCGGGAAATGGCTAGAGTGGAACTTGAAACACTGCAAAGCAAACTCGACACAGCCGACCGGGAACTTAAGCTTCTCTTGATACCTTCCGATCCTAATGATGAGAAAAACGTAATCCTCGAAATCCGAGCTGGTACTGGCGGTGACGAAGCAACTCTGTTTGCCGCTGAAATGGTTCGGATGTATTCCCGCTATGCTGAAAGGCAAAGATGGAAGTTTGAAATTCTGGAAGCTTCAGAGTCCGGAATTGGGGGACTAAAGGAAGCAATCGCGTTGATAGAGGGAGATAAAGTTTATTCCAAACTCAAGCACGAGTCGGGCGTGCATCGCGTACAACGTGTGCCTCAGACTGAAGCGAGCGGTAGGATTCATACTTCCGCTATTACCGTAGCCGTGTTGCCCGAAGCCGAAGAAGTTGATGTCAAGATTGATCCAAAAGATCTCCGCATCGATACTTTTTGCTCTTCAGGACCAGGCGGCCAGTCAGTAAACACGACGTACTCGGCCGTGCGCCTCACGCATTTGCCTACGGGTTTGGTGGTTTCCATGCAAGACGAGAAATCGCAGATAAAGAATCGTGAAAAAGCTATGCGTGTATTGCGGGCTCGATTGCAGGAACTTGAAGAGCAAAAGCAACATGAGGCGCAAGCAAATGAGCGCCGCTCCATGGTCGGTTCGGGCGATCGTTCTGAAAAAATTCGCACCTACAACTTCAAAGAGAATCGTGTGACCGATCATCGTATTGGCCTAACCATTCACCAATTGGATCTTGTAATGGAAGGAAACCTCGATCCTTTCATTGATGCTCTGGTCGCTCATTACCAGGCGGAGAAATTGAAGGCCGAAGCAGTCGCCGCGTAATTGCAACACGTGTCGAACTCCGTGGGCTTTGAATCCGTGCTCTGTTCTCTTTCTCCGTTTAGCACCTCCAGTCAACGAACCATCTGAGTAAAGCTCAAAGCACTAAATACAAAGTTCTTTTTTTACCATGCTGACCGCTACGCACGTCTTCCTCATTCGCCACGGCCAATCCGAAGGAAACGCGGAAGGGAGATTCGGCGGACACACAGCGACCCCACTGTCTCCTCGCGGACGCAGACAGGCGCAGGCGACCGCGCATGCACTTAGTTCGGAATTGTTATCAGCAATTTACTCAAGCGATCTCATCCGTGCGACAGAGACAGCAGAGCCATTGGCAACGCTAACCGGTTTGCGTATCAATACTACTGAGGCATTTCGTGAACGCAGCGTTGGTGTCATGGAAGGTCTTACATTTGAAGATGCCGCGGAAAAACACCCAAAACAGTATGCGGCCTTACTGCAACGTGATTTTGAACACGTCCTCACGGGTGGAGAAAGCTACCGCCAACTACTCGACCGAGCTTGGCAAAAGCTGGATGAAATCGTTTCCCAGAATAGAGGCGGTAGAATCGCGGTATTCAGTCACACCGGAACCATTTGCATTTTGGCTTTGCACTTGATGGGAGCGTTGGATTCTCCAGAATTGAAGCCCGTTTGGATATCAACTTCTAACTGCGGAATCACACGTTTTGAACTACGTGAGGATGGCTTTATTCGAGTGCTGGTCGTCAACGATACGAGACACCGTTTGGGAATATAGGTTCATGGGTCAACGACCAAAGCAAAAAGAAATCATTTTCCACATGAGATTAGAATTTTTTCATTTGTCATTTTTTCAAATAGGACTTTGGTCATAGGTCTTTGGAAGGACTATCGAACGTCTTTGCTTTCGGTTAGTTGAAAATCTAACGCACAATCTTCACCAAGACCAAAGACCCAAGGCCATCTTTAAAAAATGACAAATGAAAAATTTCAAATGTCATATGGAAAATGATTCGTTCTTAACGTAAGCTCAACCTCGATTGTTCTCTCTCGGTCCATTCACAGATAGTCGTCGCATCCTCGGCCGTTAATTTTGAACCGGGATGAAGTGGCGTGTAAGAACTAAGCGGCATCTCACCCGCTTTCGACAAGTCACAGATTTCGTCGAGCTTTTTGCTCTGCCTGCGAGCATCTAATTTGCCCCACTCCGAGAAATTCAGATGACTTCGACCATGGTCCACGTGGTCTACTAAGAACCATGACACTGGCGCCACGTTGCTATACCAGGGCCAACGAGTTTTGTGTGAATGACAGTCGACGCATGAGCGCTCGAGAATCGAAGCCACTTTTGGGTCGACCTGAAGATGCACTTCGAGTGCAAGAGACTGATCACTTGCCGGATTTGTTCGGGCCGGTCTTTTTAGCTGCGCGATCAAGAATAGGCACGCGCCTATTATTAATAGCCACTTCACGACCTTCCAAACTCGTTTCATATGCAACGCATCCTCGGTCTACACTTCCGAACCACTAATGAGACCAACGACTAATAGTCGAGCGGGGAGAGATATTTCGGCATCCCTAACTTAAGAATGTCAACAGACCAATTATTCTCTTGCTTCCCGGTACAGTTTCTCGAACACCGCTCTATCTTAATGTCCCTTACTCCATGAAGCATGCCATCGTTTCCACGAGTGAGTTTAAGAATCGGTGAGAAAGAACCTTGGTTCGCAGCTTTATGTCTCACGTCCTCACTCACGAATCGGTCGTCCTCAAACAAATACTCATCGATCCAGTATTCGGGATAACCAGGACCGGAAACAAAAGCATGAATATGTGCAGGATTGGTGCTGTTGGGATACGAAGCGGGTTTAATGGTGCGAAATTCATAACGGCCTTCCGCATTCGTCACCATTGAGCCATGTATGCGTGTGTTGCGATTATCCCCGCCACGAGTTGAATAAACTCCGGTAGCGTCCGTTTGATAAACACTCAGTGTGATTCCGTGGATCGGCGTGCGCCCATCAGGTGTGTAGATCGTACCGGATACAATCAAAGGTTCACCTGGTTCGTTGTTGGACACTATCGTCGTCCTCCAGGACCCTGTCTTATTCTCGTGCTCCGCTGGCGGGCGCGCAATGAGAGTTTCCTTCGCACACCCGGTCAACTCCAACACACTTAGGCCGATTATCGGAAGTGCAAGCGCAGTAGTTGCAATGCACAAGAACCTTCTGCGATCCAAGGCTTTGGGCTCAAACATGAATTAACCCCTTTCTTAATCCTTGATGAGGTCCTCACCATCCCAAGGTCGCCTATTTACTGATCTTCCCCTTCAGTTGTTCGCTGATGCTCTTAAGTTTCCCCCAGCCGTCTTTGGCTGATATTGGCAACAGCGACCTGGTGGTCCAATCAGCTTCTAAATTTTCTTTCCATCGTTGCAGCATCTTTTCATCCAGGTTAAGTACGCCTTCACGCGTTACTCCAGAGGGCGGTGGCCAGAAGCTAGCGAGCTTTTCATATACACGAACCCGATCATCCCCTTCGACACGCGGCAACAAATGCCAGAGCGTCAAACTATCGCGCGCCGTCGACTGGCCCAGAAGCAGTCCCAGGGCCGCATTTCTGGCTTTGGGGTCGTCTTCAAAGTCGAAACTCGCTAGTGCTCTCCGAAACGCCAAAGGTCGATCCACAAAATATGGCGTGCCCGGACCGACACCGGGTCTTGTTTCACAAGCAGCGCCGGCGGGGACAATAGATTCGCGATCCCTTAACTCTAACGCCACCCATCCCGAGGTAACTCGCAGAAGACCAGCACCTTTGTCGTCAACTTCAAGTGTGTAAGCACAGCCAAGATCCGCAGCCACTGCTGAAGGCGTGTCTACAAAGAAAAGTCGAGGCGGCGCCCAGATCCGCGCACTCATTTTTCCGCGCGCGAGCTCAAGCCGATGTTCAGTGGGTTGCGTTTCCAGAAGTCTGACTCTTGTGTTCTCATCGATATCAACCCGGCCGATCGATCCAACGGCGATTTGCGCACGTGAATTTTCGTCCGTCTCCAACCACTCGCCAACGGCAAGTCGCCCCTCGGTGCTTATTCCTTCACTACCTATTTTCGGCGTGCCATTAAGTCGCTGGACTTGCCATGAAGGTTTTGTCTCGCCAGTGTTCATCGATCTTTGCTGCGTAGGCGAACGATTAACAAACCACAGAGCTCCTACGATCCCGACCAGGAGTAGCGCTGCGACGGCGGCGGCAAATTGAGTTTTACTAAGTGATAGGAATTGCCTTGTCTGATCATCGGTCGGTTCCGCTGCATGGGCCTGCTGGCTGATTAAAGGTTCAAGGCCGCGCCACAAATCATCTGGAGCAGAAAGTCGCGGCAGCTGTTCTGCTAATTTGACACCCAACTTGATCTCCTCAAACTTAGTACGGCACCTGACACACGAGATGATGTGTTCAGCGAACCTCTTGGAATCTTCAATTGAAAGTTCTCCGTGACAGTAGGCTGAAATATCTCTTGTTACATGCTTTGAAAACATTATGAATCTCCGTAATACCTAAATCGCGAGCGCTTTGAAATTGCTTAGTCGCCCCAGACCTCCGGATTGTTCAAATGCGAAAGTCGCTTCGCCAACTGACTGTGGCCGCGGTTAAGGCGAGAAGCTACAGTGCCCTTTGAGCAACCCATCACGCTCGCGATCTCCTCGTACGATAACCCCTCGATGTATTTGAGCAGGATTGGCAACCGAAACTTTGGTTTTAGCTCACCAATCGCGGCTCGTACAGCTTCGGCAACCTCAAGGCGTGCATACTGCTTCTCTTGTGGCTTACTGTCAGCTGAATTACTCATTGTCACAGTCTCACCCCAGGGCAATAGACGTCTGTGTCGCCGCCGTTCGTCGATACAAGCATTTACAACGAGACGATAAAGCCAGGTTGTAAATTCCGAGTCTCCCCTAAATTGACGGATAGCACTGAATAGTTTTAGGAACACCTGCTGAGTGACGTCGTCTGCAACCGCTCTATCACCAACAGAATAGACAGCGATCGAAAAAACCTTATCTTTGTAAGCTTCGAAAAGTTGCCGAAACGCTTCGCGGTCGCCCTGCTGGCAGGCTTCTATAACCCCTCCATCAATCAGCTGCTCAGCCATTACGGCGCCCTGCTCCATTCGCTCCCCCGAGACTTAGGCTAACAAACCTTAGACGGAGGCCCTATTACGTTTCTTCCCTCAATTCCTGGACTTTTCTTTAAAATCAAGGAAATAGACGCTTGTCAGAATTGTTTTGACAGCCGCCCCAAACGCGTCTTAATCTCGAGATCTCTCGCGGCCCTGGCTCACTACCTACCCGCAGACGCTAAGCTTTCCTCAACTTCGACTCTTGGAAGGACCCACGAATGATCAATCGATTCCCCCTGCTTGTTCTCATATTCCTACTCCTAGTGTCCATCGGTTTTGCGCAACAAACCGAACGCGACATGGAAAAAGAGAAGCTGATCTGGAGCCAATTGCAGACGATCGCTCCTAACGAAATTGACAACTTCAAGGCCGCAACAAAAGCTATGGATGACAGCAAATACGATGAGGCTGCGCGGCTCTATAAAGCAATCATGGTCTGAATTTGATCCGGCGATTCGTCGACTTGGCGTATCGTTGGCAAGACAGGGTAAACTAGAGGAAGGTTTAAGAGTACTGGAGCATGCAGTCGCGAAGAATCGTTCTCGAGAGAACCTAATCAGCCTCGCACAAACTCTCGCATATCCATCAGAAGGCAAGCAGGGCACCACCGATCAGAAAAGACTTGCTCTCTCGCTCATCGTTGAAGCCTCCCAGAAAACAAGTAATGACAATGATCCTTCCTACCCGGAATCGTGAGATCAACGAATGTGCGACATCAAGTCGGACGCTGCAAAACCTCTACGAACTAACGGGCGGCGAGAACCCAGACATCGAGGAAGCTATAAAACTCGAGTTGAATCGCGAAACCAGCGAAGATGATACGCATCCGAGCCCGACTGATCGGTTCCGCTTTACCCGGAAAATAGTGGCACAGAGCGAGGCGCCAATATCAGGAATGGTTTGGGATCTTTTCAAGAATCGAGAAGCGCTCACTAATGAGATGACCGCTACCATTCAGGCACTACTGGGACAATCTGCGTAAAGGGAATCAAGTGATTTCAACGGAGCGAGGCACTGGCAAGCGCATTTGCTTCGGCGCGTGAGAGCTCAGCATCTTCTCCTTCAAATTGCCGCGTGCGGTGGACGGTTCCGTCCGACTCGAATATATAGGCTGAAGGCGCCTCGCGCATAATGATGTCTTGCAAACGCATCAGTCCATAGAGGAGCGCTTCCGGTCGTGGAGGACACCCGGGGATATAGACATCGACGGGGATGCATCGGTCGACACCCTGCATGGTTGAGTACGAGTCAAACGGACCACCCGTCGAAGCGCAAGCACCCATAGCAATGGCCCACTTCGGTTCGGGCATCTGCTCATAAACCCGACGAACCACCGGGCCCATCTTTAAAGTTACGGTTCCAGCAATGATGATGAGGTCACTTTGCCTTGGACTGGGACGAAAAACGCCAGCGCCGAAGCGATCGATGTCAAATCTGCCTGCTCCCGTAGCGATCATCTCGATGGCGCAACAGGCCAGTCCAAAAGTCATTGGCCACAGCGCAGATTTCCGGGCCCAATTGACCACGGGCGCTGCAATGTCGACAGTTTTTGCTCCAACAGTACGCCTGATCGAATTCATTATTGAATCGACCGTGGTTAAGACAAAACCTTCTTCGTGTTCAGCCATAAACGATTGCCAATTGCCAATTGATGATTGCCGATTCTCTCTTGGTTGCGTGCTTCAAGTGATTTCCAGAACCGAAGCCCAATTCGGCAATCGGCAATTGGAAATCGGCAATCCCTCTTAAGCCCATTCCAATGCGCCCTTGCGCCAGGCGTAGTAATAACCTACCACCAAAATAGCGATAAAGACGAACATCTCAATCAAGGCAAATTTTGTAAACGAAAAGTCGTCACCCATGAATATTATTGCCCACGGGAGCAAAAAGATTGTCTCCACGTCGAAGATAAGAAACAACATCGCGACGATATAGTAGCGCACCGTAAACCGTTCATGAGCTTCGGTAGTAGGGTCAATGCCGCACTCGTAAGGCCGCATCTTCCCTTTTTCATACTTGATTGGCCTCAGAAATCTGCCTAGAACGATTGGCAAAACTGGAAAGACTACGGCAACGGCGAAAAAAATCATCACCGGCCAATAAGCTGTGATTGGGCTACCGACAGTTGGCGATGCGGTGGTCGATACTGCCTGAAGAAGCATTATTCTCGAGTGCGGGAAGACTGGAAGACCTTTGTGAACAAGAAAATATTAAGCGGCACCTCAGATTATTGTCAACGACCATCTCTGTTCATATTAATGTAACTTCACAGCAAGGCCGATTTAAGACCGGCGACATATCCTGCGGCGTTCTCAAAGTACAAATCTGGCCTAGCGAAACCGATCCAAAAGAGGAAACCAAAAACCATGAAGCTTTCAAGAAGCAACGGACGAGTGTGTATAGCGTTACGACCGGCGCTCTGTCTTATCGTCGTGTCTCTCGCTCTGACGACAGCAGCGGCCCAGGAATTGGCTACTAATTCTGTCAAGGCTCCGTCTGACCCGGGCAGCGAGACCAATGTTGCGGAACGTGTTCGCACTCTTGAAAGTGAGTTGGAAAGACAAAACAACAAATTGGATCAACTGCAAAAGACGATTGGCGAGCAACAGCTCGCGATTCAGTCACTGCTCGAAAAGCTTTCCGGCGAGCAAGCCCGAACAGAGAGTCCGAAAGCCGGTGCGATATCACTCACCGTCGCACCCACCGTTGCAACAGCACCTTCGGTTCCCGCCGCTGAACAGCCTCAAACACAAACTGTTGAGCAACGACTAGCAAAGGTTGAAGGTCAGGTCCTGAAGATTGGACCCGTTCGGTTAAGCGGTGATTTCAGACTCCGCTTCGACGGAATATTCCGCTCAGCAACGGAACCCCCGGATCCGCCACTCGAGCACATGCAAAACGCGAGAGCGCGATACCGGCTGCGTTTGAACTTTGATACCGATCTCTATCCAAACCTTAGCTTCCATTGGCAACTCGCAACCGGGCCAATAAACAATCAGCTATCAACAAATCAAGATTTCACTTCAGTAACTGCCCGCCCGCCTTTTTCGCTGAGTGAGGCGTGGATCGAATACCGACCAAAGAAATCAGTTCAGCTTCAGGCCGGCCGCGTGCTGGACATATTTGCAGACAACTCGCGCTTTCTCTTTGATGACGACATTCGCTTTAACGGCTTCAACGAAAAATACGTAGCCTCCTTTAAAAAGAATGGCGCATATCTCTCCAGTCTGGAATTTCGCGCTGGACAGTATATTTTCACGACACCAAATGTCGCGATAATAGCGCCCAACAGCCCTTTGGCTCGCGCAGGCGAAATCGTGGGTACGGCAGGACGCTCTGCCAATTTGTTTCATCAAGGAGTTCTCGCCAACCAGACGTTCAATGAGAAATGGAATAGCCAGATCGGTGGCGACATCCAACTCTATCGTCACCCGAACCAGATTCAGCTCGCATCGACCAATGATGGATTGGTTTTGTTGGTTCAGCCCGGACTTGGACTTGCCCTCTCGGGCCCACTTGTGGGCACGGGCAATGCAACGACAACTCCGGGAGGAGCGATGTATACAGCACCCGGATTTCAGGTTGCCAGGCTCACGTACCGTCTGAATTACTCAGGATTTAAACACGCCGACCATACGTACCCGGTTACGTTCAACCTGCAGCTTGCGCGCAATGTAGCGACTGCCTTAAATGAACGGGATGCCATGTTAGCCGCACTCCAGGTAGGAAGGATTACCAAGAGAGGCGACATGGCGTTTCTCTATGTCTTTTCGATCAAAGGCGCGAACTCTTTGATCTCGCAGGTGACTGACGACGATCTCGGCACTGGAACCGGCGTCAACATTCGCACGAACCACTTCCGTTTCGAGTATGGAATCTCTCGCAAGGTGACGTTCCAAAGCTTGTTCTTTATACAGAATTCGCTTCGACGCAGCGGACAGTATCCCAACTTCTTCGTACCGGTTGGTGATTTCGCACCGACCACGTATCGACTCCAGCAGCAGCTCGTGTTCTCTTTTTGATTTGGCCGACGTCTTAGTGGAATTCAGCCGGTCATTGAGGCGGCAAGGTACCCAGCTTCCGACAGTCGTTGACTTTCAGCACCGCGGGCGTCTCACTTGGCAAAGGGCTGCAGGCGCTGATTAGCACGAAGGCCTCGATTCTTCGCAACAAATGCGCGCGCCTAACAACTGATGTCGAGCGAGACACCCGGGGTCCTGGTAACGATGTCTAGTCAGGGACGACCCATCTTCGAGCTTTCACCGCTCAATCAATCCGAACTGAAACGCCGTACGCAACTACCGGCAGCTTAACCTATGCCCGATTGAGCGATTACACATTCCTAAGACGCGATCGTTCCAGTCTTAGAAGACCCGGACGTCACCGAACAGTTCGTAGGGACTCGGTATTGGAACGCCCATGTAGTTCATAAAGGCAACGACGCAGGCGAGAAATACCAAGGTGGTTAAGGCAGCTTTCATAACTACCCCACACAACTGATTAAAGGACGTCGACAAAGAACGAAACATTCGTTTGTGATGCATGCTTGAACTCCCCAGACACAGTCTGTCGGTCAAATCTGACTCTTGAGACCAGGGTTACCCAGCACTGAAAGCCGTACAGCTTATGCGCGGCTCAGCGCTGGAGTTCGAGGATTTTATGGGGCCGTCGGGTAACGAGATTGGGGCTGGTTAACGTCGTTAGTATTATTACAAAGCTTAGGTGAGTTTGACAACAATAGTACCACTCTTGGCCAGTAAGTCCTTTGGTAGTAATGATTAGATGTCCCGGCTTTATCTTCCCAGCCGTGGGTCCTTGGGTAAGTGAATTGTAAAGGCGGCGCCCTTCCCCAATTCCGAGGTAACAGTGATTTCCCCGCCGTGAAGCAAGGCCAGGTGTTTCACAATCGCCAGCCCGAGGCCTGTGCCGCCCATATCTCGGGATCTCGCTCGATCGACTCGATAAAAGCGCTCGAACAGACGCTCCAAATGCTGAGCGGGAATTCCATCACCGTTATCTTCAACCATGACCTTATCGCGGGTTCCTGACTCATGCCTTATGGTTACAGTACCGTTCTCGCGACCAAACTTAATTCCGTTATCGATCAGATTGGTGAGCATCTGCTCGAGTCGTCGAGCATCAGCATAAATCACCGCCTCTCCAGCTACTTGGTTCGAGAGAGTAGTGCCTTGTGCAGAAGCTTTGGCTGCTAGGGACGCCATCACGTCGTTAACAAGAGGGTGCAACTCCACAGGCGCCGCTTTAAGTTGCACATTGCCCTCTTCTATTGATGTGAGTTCGAGAATGTCATCTATGAGGCTATGCATACGCGCCGCGTTCTTACGGATGATTGATAGGAACCGTTGGCTACTCTCTGGATCTTCCATTGCACCCGTTTCCAGAGTTTCGACAAAGGCCAGTATCGCTGTCAGCGGAGTTCGCAACTCATGTGAGACGTTTGAAAGGAATTCTTGCCTCACAAGTTCCAGACGTTCCGTGCGTGTGATGTCAAAGAAAACTCCGAGCGCACCTTCGGCACCGTTCCCGTTTCCACCAATAGGTACAACGCGAAGGTCAAAAACCTGTCGTTCGGGTCCATGCGTCTCTACTTTGACGCCTGAGCGTTCCATCCCCTTTAGACCATCGAGGAAAGCACTGTAGATTGCGGGGTTCCGCGTTAACTCAGTCAAACGTTGCGCCTCTAACCTGGGTACCGATGGATTGAATAGTTTGTTGGCTGCCGGATTTGAAGCAATTACGCGCATATCCTTGTTCACAACCAGCAAACCCTCGCGCATACCTCCCAGCGTTGCTTCGAACAAAGAGCCGGCCGCGAAGATCTCCGTAGACTGTAGTTGATTGTTTTCGGGTGATACAGAGAATGATTGGTTACTGGCGGAGGTGTCGCGTTTCCGAAGAGTAGTCACCAACCAAATGCCGGCAACAAGAAGCAACAGGCCGCTAAGAATTAAACGAGCAGGAAATGACGAAACAAACAGGGAGAGGGCTGTTAGAACAATGCATCCGGCTATCAGGAGAGATTGGCGCTTGGGCACAAGAAATCCCTTCAACCGCTATTTCCGCCCGCTGCCGCTTGACCTGCACAACCCACGAAGCGATAACCAACCCCCACTACGGTTTCAATGCAATCGCCGCATTTATCGAGCTTCTGTCGTAATCGACGAATGTGCACATCCAACGTGCGCGCATCGCCATAGTAGCTGTAACCCCAGACACTATCCAACAGCTGCTGGCGAGTGACTACGCGATCAGCACTTCTCGCCAGAACAGACAACAAAGTGAATTCTTTGTTTGTAAGCTTAACCTTGACACCGTCACAAACGACCCTGATATCGTCGAAATCGATTAGCAAATGATCGTCTTCGTATGTCTTGCCCATCGTCTCGTCAGCACGACGCATCACGGCTCGCACACGCGCGAGAAGCTCTCGCACGGAAAACGGTTTCGTGATGTAGTCGTCAGCGCCGAGATCCAGGCCTGCGACGCGGTCTGACTCCGAGGCTTTTGCCGTCAGCATGATGATGGGCGTTCGTCGCGTCGCAGGCTCGCGTCTTAGTCGACGGCACAACTCGACTCCACTCATTCCCGGCAGCATGAGGTCCAGAATTATCAGTCGTGGTGGCTCGCGCTCATTTAACGCTGCAGTCAGGCCGGCTTCTCCTGTAGGTGCCGTAACCGCCACCAATCCTTCGCGCTCAAAGTTGTACTTCAAACTTTCGGAGATGTCGGCATCATCTTCGATTATCAGAATTGGGCGAGTCATGATTAATTGCTGTGTTTGATGAACGCGGCTTCAGCCATGTAAACGGTGAGTTCACAGATATCAGTTACGTAATCGCCTATCCGCTCGAGGTGCTTAGCAACAAACAAGAGTCGAGCGTCCCGCGTTGCTGTTGCAGGATCGGTCACCATCATTTCGATCAAGCGGCGAAACGTGTGGTTGTAAAGGTTATTGATCTCGCTATCACTCTTAATAATCTCACGAGCCGCGATCGCGTCATTCGAAGTGAAGGAGTCGAGGGCGGACCGCAGCATCTTCAAGGCATGTTCGGCCATTAGTCTCAAATCGAGAGCCGACTTGAGCTCAGGCTCGTTGTTGAGATCGATCGCGGCGCGCGCAATATTGCAAGCGTGATCAGCGATGCGTTCCAGCACTGGAGCCATTTTTGCGACCGAGATCACAAATCGCAGATCGCGGGCAGCCGGTTGTCGCAAGGCGATGATGTCGATGCACTGGCGATCAATCTCAACCTCCAGATGATCAATCTGGTCGTCGTGCTCCAATACCTGGCGTGCAACCTCACTATCGCGCTCGCCCAGGGAGTACATTGCGCGCTCAAGGGCTTGCTCTGCCTCTCCCCCGAGAAGAAGAACACGATCGCGTAATGAGCTAAGTTCGTCGTCAAGGTGACGGTGCGTATCCATAGAGAATTTCGAATTGCGGAATTGCCAATTGCGAATTTGGTACTTTGAACTGAGTACTTTGATGCTTGCTCGGCGATTCACCTCACAAGCACATACTGATTATCATCGTCAACAAAAACCAAGTTCCAAGTTCCAAATTCCAAGCACAAAGCTCGCCTTTCTAACCAAACCTTCCAGTAATGTAATCCTCAGTCAACTTCTCATTAGGGGCTGTGAACATCTTTTCAGTCGCGTTCACCTCGATCAGCTTACCAAGTAAAAAGAACGCGGTCGTGTCGGATACGCGTGCTGCCTGTTGCATGTTGTGCGTAACAATTACGATCGTATATTGCTTCTTCAAGTCGAAAATCAACTCTTCAATCTTTGAGGTAGCGATCGGGTCAAGCGCTGAAGCCGGTTCGTCCATCAATAGTACCTCAGGACGAATCGCCAGTGCTCGTGCAATGCACAGACGTTGCTGTTGCCCTCCTGACAAACTGAGCGCCGAAGTTTTCAATCGATCCTTAACTTCTCCCCACAACGCGGCATCTTTAAGTGCTTGCTCAACGCGTCCCGCCAATTCGGAGCTGCTTTTTGTAAGCCGGTTGATTCGCAAACCATAAGCAACGTTTTCAAAAATGGATTTCGGAAACGGATTCGACTTCTGAAATACCATACCGACCTTGCGTCGCAATTCGACAACATCTGTTCCCGGTGCGTAGATATCGTGTTCGTCAATGAGTACCTGGCCATCCACGCGCGTCGCCGGAATGACATCGTTCATGCGATTCAAGGTCCGCAGAAAAGTCGATTTTCCACAACCTGACGGACCAATGCAGGCCATCACGATGCGTTCAGGGATCTCCAGTGAGATGTTGTGAAGTGCTTGTACGCGACTGTAAAAGAAGTTCAGGTCGCGAACAGCAACCTTGGCTTTGTCAGATCGTTGCTCCGAGCCAGACACGCCTTCGCGTCTTTCGCGAACTTCAATCCTGGGGGCTGCAGTTTGAACGGGCATGATTTCTATCAGTGACAAAAAAGATTCACACTAAAACTTCTTCCGGGTCAGAAACCGAACGATGATGTTGATACCAAGGATCAGCGTCATTAAAACCAAAGTCGCGGCCCAGGCCTGAGCATGCCATTCGTCGTAGGGTGAAATCGCATAGTTGTAAATCTGCACAGTAAGCGAGGCTATAGGCTCATTGAGTGACGTTGGGAAGAAGCGACTTCCGAAGGCAGTAAACAACAGCGGCGCGGTTTCTCCTGATACGCGGGCGATGGCCAGCATCGCTCCGGTTGCGATACCTGACGCTGCGGCGGGGATGATAACACCCATCGTCACGCGCCATTGAGGTGCTCCAAGTGCTAACGCCCCTTCTCGAAGACTTTGGGGCACGAGCTTGAGCATCTCTTCAGTTGTGCGAGCGACAATGGGAACCATAATAAGTGCAAGTGCAACTCCTCCTGCCAGAGCTGAAAAATGCTTCATCGGAAGCACCAGGATCGCGTAAACAAATACACCGGTAACAATCGATGGTATGCCGGTCAAAGTGTCGACAATAAAACGGACAAGATGGCCAAAACGGCCCTTTCCGATCTCGGACAAATAAACTCCAACAGCTATTCCAACCGGCAGACCAAAGGCAGAGGAGAGTGAGAGCAACACCAGGGAACCGAGAATAGCGTTTCCAATTCCTCCACCTTCACCAACGGGGCGAGGACTATCCACTAGGAACTGAAAGCTGAGTGAGCCTATGCCTTGCCAAGCTATATACGAAAGAATGATCAGCAGCGCTCCAACAGCAAGTAGTGTGCATAGTGCAGTCAGACTGGTCATGACCGCACTACTAAAACGACGTCTCCGATCAGCGTTGCCGAAGTTCATTAGGCAGCTCGACCAACACCGCCAGTTTTTCTGGTCACATTCCAAACCAGCGCTCTGGCTATACCATTCACCACAAAAGTAACCAGGAAGAGAATCAATCCTAATTCTACAAGCGCACTCAGATAGAGATCTTGAGTGGCTTCAGTAAATTCATTAGCAATTGCCGAGGCGATCGTGTATGACGGATCAAAAAGCGAAAGACTAATCTCAGGACGGTTGCCGATTACCATTGTTACTGCCATCGTCTCGCCAAGCGCGCGTCCTAGCCCCAGAATGATCGCACCCGCAATTCCTGGAGCAGCATTAACAAGCACAACGCGAATCATTTCCCACTTCGTCGCACCCAGAGCAAGGGCCGCCTCACGTTGCGAGCCCGGCACTGCCGCAAGTACGTCGCGAACAACTGCAGAGACAATCGGAGTCACCATAATTGCCAGGATGACTCCACCAGTTAGCAGCCCGATTCCAGTGATCGAACCTCTGAAAAAAGGGGTCCACCCCAGCCAACGCGCTAACGCCGGGTCGATGTATTCTCGTAAAAAGGGAGCCAATACAAAGATGCCCCACAAGCCATAAACCACCGATGGAATCGCCGCCAACAACTCCACCAGGAAGCCGACGGGTCGCGCAATGTAATACGGAGCCTGTTCTACCAGAAAAATTGCAATGCCCAGCGATAAAGGGACACCGATCAAAAGGGCAATCAGCGACGAGGCTACCGTTCCGTAAATAAATGGAAGCGCCCCAAACTCGCCTCTAATGGGATTCCATTTTTGACTGGTCAGAAAACTAAAGCCGAACTGACGAATCGAAAACATTGAATCGGTTGCAAGCGCCCATACCATGGCTATTACGATCCAGACCATGAAGAGCGCGACGAGAAACATGAGGACCCGAAAGACGGCATCGCCCGTGTTCCCTGTCGGTGACAGTACTCGACGCAAGTTTGAAGAGCGCCCACGAAACTGTAATTTGTCGCTTTGGCTTACAGAGCTCATCTTGCTAAGAACAAAGTCAGAACTTCAGTCTGTCGTGAATCCCCAAGTAGATCTTCTGGAAACGAGCGACAAACTGAAGTTCACGAGGTTCTAAGCGGTGCGCCTCCCGCTGTGATTGAATTGAGTTTGGCCTCTGCGCGCTTAACTATGTCCGCCGGCAAGGGTGCGTACTGTAATTCTTTCGCGTGACTCTCGCCATCGTGAATTCCCCACCAAAGGAAATCCACAAGAGCTTTTCCTTTTCTCGCATCCTTCTGCTCCTTGTAAACAAGGATGTATGTGTAACTGGAAATGGGGTAGGCTTGTGGTCCAGGCGCGTTTGTAATTGACACTCGTAAATCGTCAGGTGTGTTTGCCGCCGATGCAGCCGCAGCCGCTATAACCGCATCGATCGACGGTTCAACGAAACTTCCGCTTGCGTTCTTAATCCTGGCCACGGGCAGTTTGTTCTGCACGGCGTAAGCTAATTCAACGTAGCCAACTGTGTTCGGCGTGTTCTTGACCTGGCCAGTCACGCCTTCGTTGCCTTTTCCCCCAATGCCAACGGGCCAACTCGGTGACTGACCAGCGCCAACTTTTTCCTTCCACTCGGGACTCACCTTCGAGAGATAATCAGTAAAAACGGCGGAAGTTCCGCTGCCGTCCGAACGATGAACCACTGTGATGTCCGACCCTGGCAAGACTACACCGGGGTTGTCGGCTGCGATTTTGGGGTCGTTCCACTTCTTGATCTTGCCAAGAAAGACGTCCGCGAGAACTTCCGGAGAAAAGTGCAGCGCCTGACGAACGCCTGCCAGATTGTAGGTAATCACGACTGCGCCTAACACGGTCGGAATATGCAGTACTTCACCCGACGCTGCCTTAAGGTCCTCGTCCTTCATGGGTGAATCAGAAGCGCCGAAATCCACCGTCTGCGCTTGGATCTGCTTAATGCCACCACCCGACCCTATCGACTGATAGTCAATCTTCACGTTCGAGTGTAGTTTCCCGTATTCGCTCAACCATTTCTGATAAAGGGGGTTGGGGAAAGTCGCTCCTGCGCCTTGCAGGGTGACCGTTCCGGACGTCCCTCCGGAACCATTTGGGTTGCAAGCTACTACAGAAGCCAGGACAACCGCCAAAGCGCCAAACGACGCTACAACTTGAAACCTTCTCAATACAGACATTGAAGCATCTCCTATGCTGTTTGGGACTGATTGTTCAGAGCTAAATTGCGGATCCAATCTAGAAGGCTGGTGTTACATGCAACTGAATTGCGTCTGAACTCTCAGTTAACAGCCACGCGGACGATGGCTTTAATGGATCACTGAGTTGCCGACGTAAGTAGCCTATATCCAACGTTGACCATCGTTTCGATCTGTAGGCCAAACTCTGCCAGCTTCGCTCTGAGTCTGTAGATGTAGACGTGGAGGCTTTCAGAATTGAGCGGCTTATTGCTTCCCCAGACGGAAATCCACAGGTCCTCCGCCGTGACGATGCGTTCCGGCGTCCGCGCCAGGCGCGAAAAGATCAGAAATTCGGTGCGCGGCAGCTTTAGTGGCGTGCCACCACACGCAACGTAGTAGTTTTTATGCTCCACGCGAAGGAAGCCGTCATCGTAGACATCTTCTGTTGAAGGATGGGGACTCTTTTGCTCGGCAAACATCTTTTCTTCTAGCGACATAAGAATCTACTTCTGAGAATAAAAGAACGTACCTTACTAGAGGAGATCGCAAATCAGGGCCAGCGATCTTCCCTAACAAACGTCTAGAAATTGAATCTCAACGCAAACTGAATCTGGCGATTCGTTCCCAGGCCGACCGTACGCTCGACCGTTTGTCGCAAGAGCCCAAATGTTGAACCAGCGGCACCCTGAGTAAACGCTTGACCGGGTTGTAAACCCGAACTCAAAACGAAAGCATTCGCAGTGGCGTTGAAAGTCAGCGTCGGAAGAGCAACGTTCAGAGTGGAGGCGGGATTTGCGAAGTTAGCATGATTGAAAATGTTAAAGACCTCCGTGCGAAATTCCAGATTCTTTGTCTCAGAGAACCTGAAACGACGATTCAGGATCAAATCAAACTGGCGAAAGCTTGGACCCTTTAGAGCATTGCGCGGCAGATTACCAAACGTCCCAGCCGCCGGAATGGAGAAGGCAGCCGGATTCAGAAAATTGCGGTCGGCATTCAGATATGGACTTACCCCGCTCAATAAATCCGGCCTGCGAGTTTGGCGCGACGATCCACCTCCTGGTCCATTTACTACAGCCGTAAAGCCGACCGGAAGTGGCTGTGAACTACTCACGGAAGGCAACTGCACCGTGAAGCCGTTTTGAACGGTTCTCGTGGTTGTGGCGGAATCATTCACAATGCACGAGGCTGCTGTACAGACAGCAACAGTGTCGGGCCGCGTAATCGTGACATCGATGGGCAGACCGCTTCGCATGTTCATGATTGTGCCAACTTCCCAGTTTCCCAAGACCGCATTGGCAACTGTTCCGAGATCGAATCTCTTCTTGCTTCCAATGGGCAGGTCATACACCGCACTCAAGTTGAAAGTGTGTCGTACGTCGAAGTTATTGTATCCACGATCTGCCTCGTAGTTATTAATATCTCCGCTCGGTCGCGGCGATCCACCAAAAGGCTCTGCGGCGGTCCGCGCTTCATTTGACCCCGATGTGTTGCCAAAACTCTTTGAAAAGGTGTATTGCGAATTGAGTGTCAAGCCTGCTCCAATGCGGCGCGACAAAGCAAGCTGCAATGCATTGTAACTATCCGATCCCCCGCTGGTCTTAGTATCTATCTCAGCGAAAGGATTTTGAACTGACGTTCCCGAAACAATGGAGAATTGGCGTACGGTAGTTACACCGGTAACTTGGCCTGCGGCGTTCGTCCGGCTAACGACCCCAGCGGTAGTTGGGATTGGACTGCCATCCTGGATCGACGCATTACCGGCTCTTATGATATTTGAGAGACCGCGCAAAAACAGATTGCGCCCCTGACTGCCGACGTACGCAACCGTGCCTACGATCTTGTATGGAAACTCCTCCTGCACCGAGGCTGTGTAACTGTAGATCTTCTCGGGCACGATATATTCGGGAGCATACGCCCGTGGTTGAAAGGCGCGATTGTTCGGGTTATTGGTAAAATTGGCGATAATCGCATTTATCGCCGCTGTCTGGTCTGGATTGAACGTTAGAAGTGGACCGCTACTTAGCGTCGAGCTAATTCGGTCGCTTTCAATCGGCTGGATCTGATCCTCAGTTTGGCCTGGACCATAAAAGATTCCAAACCCGCCTCGCAGTACAGTACGGCCACCTCCGAAGAAACCTGATCCATTCGGCTTCGGCGACCAAGTGATGCCAACTCGAGGGCCAAAATTGTGCTTGACCTTGAAGAACGGCTCATCGGGTGACTTCAGGGTACCGTTGGTGATATCGAACAGGATATCCAGATTTCGTGCTTCTCTAAGCGGGGTGTAGTACTCATACCGCAGCCCGTAGTTCAATGTGAGATTCGGGCGAATCTTCCATTCATCTTGCGCATAGCCAATGTAGAATTCCTGCTTTGCCAGACGATTTCCAGTGGCCCCACCATTGAACGGCGAAGGCGCACTTACATCGCCGAGGTACTGTATGGACGCGGGTGAGTTCGTAAGGAGCGCTTGGAGTGAGTTGAATACATAGGTCGTTCCTCCAAGTCTATCCGTGTAGATTCGGCTTGGCCTGAACTCAACGCCAAACTTGTAGTTATGGTTACCTTTTGTCCAGCTGAGGTTGTCGAGAAAGGACAGCGAATAAACCGTATACGGCTGACCGCGACCGTTGGTCGCGCTGTTCGCTCTAATCAATCCGCCTGGAGTTGCTGTTCCGGCGGACGTACCCTGGCCAGGAATCGCAAAGTTAGCAGTATTGCCCGAGATGTTGATTACGAGTTTGGAAAGGTCAATGCCATTGACTGTGGGTGCCTGCCCATTGGTTCGCGTAAACACGCCGTTGTACCCAAACTTGACCTCATTGAGTAATGTCGGCTTAAGGATGGTCTGCAGAGCTACCACACCGTTCTGCGGGTTCGCCGCAAAAACTGCGCGCCGACCTGTTACCCCTTCGGGTTGATCATTGAAACCCTGATCTCGAAAGAAACGGAAATAAGCGGAGTTTCGGGGATTGAGGCGATAGTCCAAACGGAACGCGTAGGCACTCTCATTCACGAGCGCGTTTGCCTGAAGCTGGGCCACATCAAATAGATTGGTGCCAGAACCAGTGGAAACTATTACCGCCTTAGGATCACGAAAGGCAGGGAGCAAGAGTAATGTGCTTGGATTACAGGTAGTCGATCCGGTCCCTACAGGCGGTCCGCAAATCCGTGAGGCAGCCCCGGGTACTGCCTCGGTCGAGTTGAGGCCGGCCCGCAGGCGATAGCCTTCATAGCTGAAAAAGAAAAATGCTTTCTGATTGATGATTGGCCCTCCAAGCGAGCCTCCAAACTGATTGAGTCGCA
The DNA here is from genome assembly GCA_046725195.1 of Acidobacteriota bacterium. GTDB lineage: Bacteria > Acidobacteriota > Blastocatellia > Pyrinomonadales > Pyrinomonadaceae > PSRF01. The sequence continues at coordinate 54,955 of JBKOYD010000082.1, forward strand.
ATGGAGCTTTCTTACCAATGATGTTGTCGAAGAAATTTGCCGCATCCAAAGCATCGTTGCGGAAGTATTCAAAGACGGCTCCGTGAAACTGGTTACCACCGGATTTTGTGATGACGCTAATTTGACCACCCGTGCCAGTACCAAACTCGGCAGGATAATTGCTGGACTCAACTCTAAACTCCTGCACATTCTCCAGGCTCGATTGCAAGCGGAAGGGCGACGGTACTTCGCCGTTCAGATTACCTGGCGATGCGTCAATAACAGCAGTTCCTTCTACTCCGTCATAGCGGATGATGTTTTGCTCCACTGCCCTTCCGTTGAAGCGAATGTCACCGTAGGTCCCTGAGCCGCTGTTTAAGGAACCAGGAGCTTGCAGATAGAGTTGCGATAATTGTCGACCGTTGAGCGGTAAGGCTTCGACTTCGCGAGGGTTAACGTTTACACCCATGGCGGCGGACCCCGTCTCCACCGCAGTGTCCCCTCCTGCTGTAATGTCGACCTTTGCCTCAACACCTGTAGCCTGGAGAGTCAATCCCAAGTTTAACTCTTGGCCTACCAACAACTGCACGTTTGTCAGTCTAACCGTGAGGTTCTGCGCTGTCGCGGTAACTGTATAGAACGAAGGCTTCAACGAAGAAACGATGTAATACCCCGAGTCATTCGTGGATGCCGTTCTTTCCTCTCCAGTTCGCTCATTTTTTATAAGCACCGCGGCACCCGGCACGATCGCCCCATTAGCATCCGTCACGGTTCCAACTATTCGACCTTGATCAGTTTGGGCAAGCGCCGCCACATGAAACAGACATAAGACTGCGAAGGCCAAGAGTGCGAGCGAGAAGCGGCGGAATCGCCGGGGGGTATTTGAGTACATAACAATTCTCCTGTGCATTCAGATTTCGTTCGGCTTTGGACCTACACGTCGACGTTATTCGCGAAGCTTCGAGTTGGTCCGCGGAAGCCGTATGAGATTCGGTGGCTACTTGTTCAAGGCAGAACCATATCCTCAGCCAGTTAAGGGACTGTGAATTGCGCCTTAAATGTTTGTTAATGGAAACTAAGAGCAGGAACTGGGAGGAGTTATAACGCGTGGTTCAACTACCCAAGGGTTAATTAACATCGATTTAACTCTGACGTAACACCGAAAACTTAGGATGGCCTCTCTTCAAAAACGACCTCGGCAAATTTCTCTTTATAAGAGCTCCATTGAACCATGGCCATTTCCAACGAACTCAGTAGTGATATAGCTGTCGCCATTTTGGCAAATAAGAAATCTCCCCAGGAACTGAAAAGGCTGAAAGACATTATTCTCCAGGTCCATACTACACTTCAGGAGATGTCGGAAGAGACTCGCGCTTATCGTTTCAAAGCCAGGGTGATGACCAGCAAACCGCCCACTGATCAATCCCCGCCTTGCTAAACTCTACAAGTCCGAATCACAGCGGGCAGAGCACCTGCTCACACGAGTATCTGATTCAGCGTGCGAAGAAAATCGCACCTCGTTTAGTGATCTCTTTTTTGTAATAGAGAATTAACGGACTAACGCGCGCTGACCTTCTGCATGTAGACCACCGACAACTGCTGCATCCCACACGAGCCAGTAGCGTTTGGTTTGAGAGGAAAGTCGATCACGTCGTTCAAAAGAAAGTCGAACATACCTGCTGTTGAAGTTGGCATCTGCCCTGAGGTAAGCGCTAGTGAAGAAATAGTCGGCACGAGTCGGTAATCCGACCTCGAGTCGCATTCGGTTGATGTGATCTTCGCAATCCCCGATCGCGCCTGCAGCTTTTGCATCCTCGGAGTCTGTTACAACGTGGTCAAGTTCATGAAGCAAGCCCCAACCGACATCAAAAGCCGCCCGCGCTTCTGCGTCCCCGCTCAGCTGGTGAAAATCGGTAAAGTCGATCAACACAACATAGGCTGGTGGCTTAGCTGACTCGTCTCGAGCCCATCGACCACGAACAACGCGACAAAAGGCTACGTCAGATCGCGAACTTGCGTCTTCGAGCACAATCACATTTGTGCCTTCCATAGCCTGAGCCAACAGCACTCGCGCGCTTGGTGAACCACTCGTCGAAACATTACCGTCCAGCCGGAGTGACCCATTATTATCAAACCTCAGATCAGTCAGACCGGTAATTGCACGAAGTCGGCTTACCAATTCACTGCGATGAGCTCGCGTTACGTTATCTCGAACTACAACGCGACTGACGCTTGACGTAGCCATCGCTGAAATACCACTAAGGAAGAAACAAACGATCGCCAAAATCACGTTAGCGGTCTTGAGAGAAAAGGACTTCCTTTGCATTCTGGGTTTCATTCAACTCCTCCCAGATATTGACCGGCGTAGTCATTTTGGCGTGCGTCGGTTCGGGTAGTTTCAGCGTCAATTGGGAGACGCCCTCTGCGCTGATGTTACCAAAATGTTAACTGCGTGCCCACCAAAATGTTTTATTTAGCGGAACCGCTGAATGTCGCCTAAGCGTGGTCTGAATTCGACAGTTGAGTTGACTGTGATATTGGCGAGAACGCGCTTAATCAAGATTTAACCTGCGCGCTATAGGGGCGTAACTACGAATGGCTACGCTAGAAGCGAAGTCTGATCAAGGAGGTGAAAAATGAATCGAAGAGAAAATGAAAAAAGAAAGATCTTTCAGATTGAATGTACGTGGTGCGGTTCCAAAATTCGTGAGGATAGACGGGAAGACGCTAAGGGTGTGTGCTTGAAGTGCTTCTATAAAATTCTAAGCAACCATCTTCGCGCCAGTAAGAGAACCGCTTACGGAGAGTTTGTGAGCGATCGTTAAGACACCAATCATAAACTTTGTAATTTCTTGGGTGTGATTAACCACTCAAGGTGACCATCTTCCTCACGTATTTCCTGCCAAGTCGAACTGCGAAGCTTTATCTTCGCCAACGCTGCCGTCGTCATTTGTTGACGCTCGCCCGTTAAGAACTCCAACAGCTCTTCCATACCCGGGTTGTGGCCAATCAGGAGCACCACCTTCTTTTCTTCCTCTAACCCAGAAAGCACTTCGAGCAGGCGCCGGCGATCAGCTTCGTAAATGCGCTCGTCATACACAGGCTCGAACCGCAAGCCAGCGCTTTTCAAAACGATTTCCGAGGTCTCGCGTGCACGCATGGCAGGAGAACTTATAACGTAGGGAGAATCAAGTTTTTCGGCAGCAAGCTGGCGCCCGATAAGCTTTGCAGCTTGTCGGCCCCGTTCCTTGAGGGGACGGTCAAAGTCGCGCAATGAATCATCCTTCCAGCTTGATTTGGCATGGCGTAAGAGGTACAAAGTTCTCATAAGACTCCTGATGGCTTTAGCTTACGTTTACACCCCTGTAACACGAGTCACCTAGGCTCTGCGCCCATGATTTCCTACGGTCACCATCAGTTTCCTGGTCAACTTTTCGTCGTCGAAGGTACCGACGGAAGCGGCAAATCCACGCAGCTTGCGCTGCTGTACCAGTGGTTGAAAGCTGAAGGCTATCCAGTTTTCTTTTCAGAATGGAACTCTTCGCCGCTGGTAAAGGATACGACAAGACGCGCTAAGAAGCGTCACCTATTTACGCCGGCAACTTTCTCGCTTCTGCACGCCACCGACTTTGCTGATCGAACTGAACGCGACATCATTCCTCCTTTAAAGGCCGGTGCGATCGTATTAGCCGATCGTTATATATACACAGCCTTCGCGCGCGATGTTGCGCGCGGTTGCAATCGCGAGTGGGTACGAGAAGTCTATTCGTTCGCAGTAAAACCAACTGTGGCTTTCTTTTTTAGAGCGCCTCTCGATGTCGCAATTGATCGGATTGTCTCTGGTCGGCCGAACCTGAAATACTACGAAGCCGGGTTGGACCTGGAATGGTCTGATGATCCAGAGGAGAGTTTCACGATCTTTCAAGGAAGGATACTCGACGAGTATGATCGAATGGTTTCCGAGTTCGGGCTTACGGTTATAGATGCCAGTCGCTCCATTGAGCGACAACAGCGTGAGATGCGTATGCTTATTAGCCAACACCTTAAGAAGAGGCGGTCAAGGTCCAATTAATAACAAACACTTTTACGGAACGCCCTTACCAGGCGTTGAACAGGAAGAATACAGCGGCAAGTTGATTGTCATCGAAGGTACCGATGGCGTGGGTCGATCCACGCACATCGCGCTGCTTCGTACATGGCTGGAGTCGCGCGGTCATGCTGTGTTAGATACGGGTATGACCCGCTCAGTTCTCGCAGGCCGCGGCATCAAAGAAGCAAAAACAGGTCACACGTTGGGTCGCCTCACCATGCAGCTTTTCTACGCAACGGACTTTATTGATCGACTTGAGAATGAAATGTTGCCGGCGTTGCGGTCAGGTTTTGTCGTTTTAACTGATCGTTACATATACTCGGCCATGGCCCGTGCCGAGGTGCGCGGTATTGACTCAGCCTGGATCCGATCAATTTATGGTATGGCACTCGTGCCGGATGCCGTCTTCTATTTACGAATTTCATCACCACAAGAACTTGTCGAACGCGTCCTCAGTTCAGGACGCGGTTTCGACTATTGGGAGTCGGGCATGGACCTCCATTTGGGGGAAGACTTTTACGACAGCTTTGTGGAGTATCAGACAAGGATGCTGAAAGTCTTCGACAGGATGAGCAGTGAATACGGGTTTCATGTCCTGAATGCCTCGCGATCAGTTCGCAGTGTGGCCTCAGATCTAAGGCGGGCCGTGACGAAACTGATCGACGAGCCTGCACCAGTTGAAGAGAAAGTTAGTCCAATCCAACCAGTAAGAGACAAGTCTCCTCTTACATCAGCTACACCGGTAAACTTGGCGGACGTTATTAAAAAGGTTCTCCCTTGAAGTTTGCGGCCATAGACATTGGCTCGAACTCAATCAAACTCGTTGTGGTCGATGCCGCAGCAAGCGACTCCTTCGCAGTGCTGGCGCGTGAAAGGGAAGTCGTTCGACTCGGACATGAAACGCTGTTGAAGGGGTACCTGGGAAGGTCTGCGATTCTGCGAGCAGTCGATTGCATTAAACGCTTTCGCTCGATTGCGGAAGCACGGGGCGCGGAAAGGATCGTCGCAACTGCAACTGCTTCGGTACGAGAAGCCAACAACTCTGCTAACTTCATTCGGGCCGTCCAGCAGAAGACGTCAGTCCACGTCGAAATTCTTTCCGGCGTCGAGGAAGCACGTCTTATTGGATTAGCCGCATCGCAAGGATGTTCCTCCAATGGTGTCACCGGCCTGAACATTGACATTGGCGGCGGCTCAACTGAAATATCAATCTTTCGAGACGGCGTACCCCTCACTCTTCATTCCGTTAAACTCGGCGCCGTAGGTCTGACCGAGCTATTCATCGGTTCAGATCCACCCCTTCCAAAACAACTCAGTGATTTGAGATCTGAGGTACAAGCTGCGCTCGAACGGCCGGCTCGAGAGCTGCGCAATCACAAGTGGGACGACGTTACGGGCACGTCAGGTACGATTTTGGCAATCGGAGCTGCGCTTCGCGCTCGCGCAGCCAGTGAGAACGAGAAGAAGAATCAGGCAGCACAGCCCACCGAAGCAACATTCAGTTTACGAGAGCTTTCGCAGTTGAATGCTTCCCTCGCCTTGTTGACTTTGCCCGAGCGCCGCGAGGCCGCAACTCTCACCGCTCAACGCGCTGAGATTATTATTGCGGGCGGTCAGGTCCTGGAAGGCACAATGCGCGCGCTCGCCATCAAGTCCGTGCGTACATGCGACTGGTCATTACGAGAGGGCGTGATCATAGACCGCTTGCGAGAGTGGGAAGATCAATCGCGTCCTCCGATGCCAGACATCGCGGACCAAAAACTGCGCGGCGTCCACGCAGTTGGAAGGCGGTTTGGATACGAAGAACAACACGCCCATCAAGTAGCTCGTCTCGCGGAGATAATTTTCGACGCGTTGGCAACAAGCGCAAACTTGACTCGACATCAACGGCTGCTGCTTTCATCGGCTGCACTTCTGCATGACGTCGGCTACCACATCGCACACGAAGCACACCACAAACATTCCTTCTACTTAATCGCGCATTCTGAGCTTACCGGTTTCTCGGAGGCAGAACGTGCCGTTATTGCCAACATTGCGCGTTATCACAAGGGCTCACATCCGAAAGATCACCACCCAAACTTCATGTCGCTAAATTCTACCGACCGTGAAACAGTGTGTCGGCTCGCAGGTATCCTCCGACTAGCTGATGCGTTGGACCGAAGACATGAGAATCGGGTGAAAGAGCTGCTTTGCAAACGAGTGCGGAATGTGGTGTACGTCCAGATTTTGAGTTCGTTGGAATGTGAAAACGAGTTGGTAGAGGCAGGAAAGAGACTGAATCTTTTCGAGGAAGCCTTTCAATGTACAGTTAGGTTGAGCTGGAACAAAGTCGCTGCGGCAGTTCAGAATACCGGCAAGGACAAGGCTGCGATGATTGTTCGTTCGAAGGCGTCTATCCGGGAAAGTCAGTGAACCAATAAGGAGATCGTTGTGACCCTGTCACAGGGAATCAAGGTTTCCACGACTGCTTCTAACCGATCAAACTCAATTGGCTTCTGAACGTGTGCACTGCAGCCGGCAGCTAGTGCCAGGTTTTCATTTGTTGTTGGATTACGTGAGGAAATTGCGATGATTGGTATCTCGCACAGCTCTGACTCCTTCCTAATTCGTCGGATAGCAGAGAAGCCGCTTACTATAGGTAATCTGAGTTCAATCAAAATCAGATCAGGTTGATAACAAACCGCTGATTCGTAAGCTTCTTGTCCGTTGTGCGCTTCCACTACCGCAAAACCCAACAACTCGAGCAAAGATCTTATTAGTATGCGCGTTTCATCGTCGCTTTCGGCAACGATCGCGACTGGCAGACTTTCGGTTCGCGTCATGTGAAATCCAAAAGGGTCAGGTTGCGGTAATTAGGCCCGGTGGAAAAAAGAGGGTCAACGAACGCGCTCTCAGCGGCGATGACCCTCATCCCCAGCTATGGGCAACTTCTTTCTTGGACTAGTACAAAGGTAAGGTAGGCGAGCTACGGGCAGGTTACGTGGTCTTGAACTCTTATTGAATCAATTCTTTCAGTGACTAGTTTTGCCGGCAAGGAGGTCTGAAGCGTGTGCCAACACGGGCTTGATAACCGCGAAGCTCTCACGCACAGCCTTGGGCGAGCCCGGTAGATTAATGATCAACGTTCGTCTGCAAACTCCACAAACGCCACGAGAGATCATCGCCATAGGGGTTACTTTCAACGACTCGGCGCGAATAGCCTCGGCAATACCAGGCACTTCGCGGTCTATTACTTGAAGGGTGGCTTCTGGCGTATTGTCGCGTGGTCCCAACCCAGTTCCGCCAGTTGTAATGATTAAGTTCACATTTCCTCCTTCGGCCAACTTGCGAAGAGTTTTCTTGAGCGGATCAAGATCATCTGAAAGAATGCTCGTCTCAATGACCGCCGCGCCCAGCTCGTTAAGTAGCTCCACAAGCGCCGCGCCAGATGCGTCCTTGCGCTCACCACGCGAGCAGGCGTCGCTAACTGTTATGACCGCTGCGCGGATCTGAGTGCTCACAATTCCTCCAATCACGTCGAACGCACTACTGACGACTGTTCCTTATGTGTTCTTTTAGCCAACAACGATCCATGACGACTAACAGACCCGCATCCGACGCACGTTGAGCCGCACCCTCATCTATAACGCCTTCCTGTAACCACACGGCCTGAGCCCCCACCGCTATCGCTTGATCGACGGCTTTCCCTGCCTCTTCTGATCTACGGAAAATATCGACCAAGTGAATTGGTTCAGGCACCGCGGCGAGATCCGGATAAGCCTTTTCTCCGAACACCTTGGTTTCGTTCGGATTGACTGGAATCACCCTGTAACCATGGCGTCGCATGTAACCGGCGACACTATTTGACGGGCGCGAGGGATTTGAGGAAAGGCCAACGACCGCGATTGTGCAGCATTCATCGAGTATGCGCCTAATCGTCTCCTGCGTATTGATTGGCAAAGCCTGCCTCCTCTGGCGGGTTAGATCAACTAGCTGAGGAGACTGCATCCATTGAACCGCGCATAGTATGCAGATCCTGAAGTGAGTGGACGTTGGGGGTGCTGCTTGCGGCATGGGCCACGATTGCTTCAACAAGCGCCTGTGCACCAGTAATTGTGGTAACGCATGGCACGTTGTATTGTAGAGCGGCGCGGCGAATGGCCTGTTCGTCGTAGTGAGAAACGCGTCCAAGGGGGGTGTTGATTACTAACGAAATCTCTCCACTCTTTATGTGGTCAACAATATTTGGTCTACCTTCGTTGACCTTAAAAACACTTTCCACCGCTAGTCCAACTTCTCGCAGCCGCGCGGCCGTTCCGAGTGTGGCAATAATGTCAAAACCCAAACGTTTCAGTTTGCGTGCAAGCAAAACCGCTGCCCCCTTGTCAGCATCGTTGACACTCAGGAACGCCATCCCTGTCGAAGGCAGATTTAGACCGGCGCCCATCATTGCCTTGCCGTAGGCCTCGCCGAAAGTCTCGCCAATTCCCATCACCTCGCCTGTTGAGTGCATCTCTGGACTGAGAATCGGATCGACTCCAGGAAATTTTGCAAATGGAAATACTGGTGACTTAATGAAGAAACGATTCACAGTCAATTCTTCAGGCAGTGCAAACTCCTGAAGCTTTTGTCCGGCCATGACGAGTGCTGCAATTCGCGCAATTGGTACTCCAGTCGCCTTTGAGACAAACGGTACTGTTCGCGACGCCCGGGGGTTAACCTCAAGGACGTAGACTCGATCATCCTTGATCGCAAATTGAATGTTCATCAGTCCGCGGACTGACAACGCTGTGGCGAGCTTTCTGGTGTAATGGCGCATCGTCTCCAGATGCTCCGGATCGATTCGAACGGGCGGCAAAACGCATGATGAATCGCCAGAATGAATACCCGCTTCCTCAATGTGCTCCTGAATGCCCGCGACGACGCAAGCGGTCTCATCAGCTAGTGCGTCTACATCGAACTCCGCTGCCTGTTCTAAGAACTTATCTATCAATACTGGGCGGTCAGGAGTGAAGCCAACAGCCGTACGTACATACTTCTCGAGCGCTTCCTCGTCGTAGACGATCGCCATCGCGCGCCCACCCAGCACATAACTAGGTCGCACCAGGACCGGATAACCAATCCTCCCGGCCACTTCTCGGGCTTCCTCCACTGACGCAGCCATTCCGTTTTCAGGCTGAGGTATGCTGAGTTCTTTCAGCAAAGAGCCAAACCGCTTTCGATCCTCTGCCAAGTCAATTGAGTCTGGTGAAGTGCCGATGACTCTGACACCTGCCTTCTGCAATCGCATGGCAAGATTTAATGGAGTCTGGCCGCCAAACTGGACAATTACGCCTTCGGGCTTTTCAACATCGACGATATTCATTACATCCTCGAAAGTGAGCGGCTCGAAATAGAGACGATCCGAAGTGTCGTAATCTGTTGAGACAGTTTCGGGATTGCAGTTGACCATGATTGTCTCAAATCCGGCTTCATGCAGCGCGAAGGAAGCATGGCAACAGCAGTAATCAAATTCAATTCCCTGCCCGATGCGATTTGGGCCGGAGCCTAAAATCATGATCTTGCGACGAGTTGTCGGACTTGCCTCATCTTCTTCTTCATAGGTTGAATAGAGATAAGGGGTATAAGATTCGAATTCGGCTCCGCACGTATCGACACGTTTGTAAACGGGAACTATGCCTAAACGCTTGCGATAGGCGCGCACGTCGTCTTCCGAACGATCCGTTAAATATGCAAGGCGGCGATCCGACAAAGCGACTTCTTTGAACGCCCGCAGCTCATGAGACGAAATATCTTCAAGTTTGGAACCCTCGATATCACGCTGAATTTCCATTACTTGCTGTAACTGATCCAGGAACCAGGGATCAATACGCGAGAGGCGGTAGATCTCCGCGATGGGCCAGTCATGCTGGAGCGCATAAGTGATGTAGGAAAATCGCTGCGAGTTTGGACGAGCCAGTTTGCGCTGAAGTTCGTCATCTGAAATTCCTTCAAGACGTAACGGCTTTACGGCTTCCAAAGAGCGCAGTCCCTTGAAGAGCGCTTCCTTGAAGGTTCGACCAATTGCCATTACTTCTCCCACCGACTTCATCTGGGTCCCGAGCACGTCTTCCGCTTCGCGAAACTTTTCAAAGTCCCACTTCGGAATCTTTGCAACAACATAATCGATTGTTGGCTCAAACGAAGCAGGGGTTTTCTTTGTTATGTCGTTTGGGATTTCGTCCAGTGTATAGCCGACAGCAAGCTTTGCAGCAATCTTCGCTATAGGGAAACCTGTGGCTTTCGAAGCGAGTGCTGAGGAACGAGAAACTCGCGGATTCATCTCTATGATTCGAATGTCTCCGTTTTCCGGATTGACACCAAACTGTATGTTTGATCCACCGGTTTCAACACCTACTTTGCGAATGACGCGAATTGCCATATCCCGCATTAACTGGTATTCACGATCAGTCAGCGTTTGTGCCGGAGCAACAGTGATTGAATCCCCGGTGTGTACACCCATCGGATCGAAGTTCTCTATAGAGCAGATAATCACTACGTTATCGGCGAGATCGCGCATGACCTCGAGCTCAAACTCTTTCCAGCCCAGGATCGATTCTTCGATTAAGACTTCGTGAATAGGAGAAGCCGCGAGCCCGCCACGAATGATTTCTTCAAACTCCTCTGGGTTGTACGCCGTTCCTCCACCAGTACCTCCAAGAGTAAACGACGGTCTGATAATCGCTGGATATCCCGTCTGCGCTACAATCTCCTTCGCCTGGTCCCAGGATTTCGCAAATCCACCGCGTGGCATCTCTAACCCAGCCTGGTCCATTGCTTGTTTGAACAGCAAGCGGTTTTCAGCAACCTTAATGGCTTCACGATTCGCTCCGATCATCTCAACTCCGTACTGTTGAAGTACTCCGGCGTCCGAAAGGGCAATCGCAAGGTTGAGTGCTGTCTGACCGCCGACCGTCGGCAACAATGCATCGGGACGTTCTCGCCGAATTATTTCTGTAATTGATGCGACATTTAATGGCTCGATGTATGTGATATCGGCAGTTTCCGGGTCTGTCATGATCGTGGCCGGATTAGAATTAACCAACACGATCTCATATCCCTCCTGGCGTAAAGCTTTGCACGCTTGCGTTCCTGAATAATCAAACTCGCAAGCCTGGCCAATAACGATTGGTCCGGAGCCGATGATTAGAATTTTGTGAATGTCAGTGCGTTTGGGCATCTGGAACTATGCTTAAACGGTTAATGGGATCTTGAAAAGTCGAAGCATTTTACATAACTCTTCGCCAGAGACGAACCGCACACGAAAGCTAAGACTTTCAGCTTCTTGAAACTTTCACACCGGAATTTGTTTGGAGAGTGTCGTATCGCTTTAGGTGCGAGGAATGTCGAACCGCCGTCTCCCCATATGCGTTCGGTAATCTTCTCCATCCATAACTACTTTGGTACACATCTCGTAGAGCCGGCTTCGCAAACGAGTGCCAATTCGGTCCTCTAGTACGGTCAGCTCACGAATACGTTCAGAACTGACTTTCTTGCTAAACGTGCGATCAGTGCCCTCAGAACCGGAAGTCTTTTCTACACGCGGTTCATCCTGGTAGTTGGTGGTGAAAATCGTCAGCTTATTGTCGTTGTATCGCTTGTTGATGATTTGGTACATCGTATCGCGTACCCAATCAGTCGGAACGGTCGCTCCAAGCTCATCTAACACCAGGACATCAGCTTGATAAATCGGCGCAAGTACGCGCAGCTCAGATGACTTCGAGATCGGGTTATACGAATCTTGGATTTCTTTCAATAGAGAACCAAACTCAGAAAAGATACAAGCAAATCCCTTGTCGACTAAACCTCTAATGATCCCCACAGCGAGATGAGTCTTTCCAACACCTGCCGGCCCCATGAACAACAGGCCACGCTCAACAGCGGGATACTCCAGAACAAGACTGCGAGCGTAAAGCAGCGCATTGTCCTGCGAAGTTCCTGCTTCGCTTTTGAAATTTTCGAATGAACAGTCGGCGTATCGCCGTGGAATGCGCGCGGCCGCCTTGAGTCTCCTGGACCGACCCGCTCTGCGACAAGGGCAAGGCATTGCTCCTTTTACGGAGTCCAACTTGGTCCCAGTACCAAAACATTCCTCACAAACTTCGGTATTCTCCGCGTGTCGGAGTTTGCTTTCGTCAATCATGAGTTCTCTTGGAAGATAAACTGAATTCCGAAGTTCTGGCTCACCTCAACTTGCTAAGCCTCATTGAAGTGATTATAACACCCGAGTTAAGAAAGAAAGTCGGACCCAGTATCTTAAGCGTTATATGTTCCCGTGCAACGCTATACAGGTCCAGATGTCTGAGCCACAGGCCTATGATATATTCCTGTCCGCATCCGACCCTCAACCCCTAATCTAGTGTCGGATAAAATTACATATACCCCGGACATTTCATAATTGATATGCGTTTTTTGCAGTCATTACTTCACAAACTCGGTCTCGTCCCTGTTCGAGCGGAGCGACATCCCATTCGTGTGTTTCTTTTAGATGACGACGAGCGTCGTCACCGCTGGTTCTCGACGCGCTTCAAAGGTGATCTTATCGATATTGCCGACAATGTAACTCAAGCAAGGCAGATGTTAAGCTCCAGCTCATACGACGTGATCTTTCTCGATCACGATCTGCATCCCGAACACTACAACACTGATTCCACCGACGATAAACGAACAGGCTATGCCGTTGCGCTCTGGCTCAGTTCGAACCCGGAGCTCCAGCGCGCCTCTACCATCCTTGTCCACACCAGAAACGCCGATGGCGCAATGCGGATGATTGGCGAGCTACGGCGCGCCGGTCGAAGTGCAGACTACGTACCTTTTCCTCTCCTGGCAGAACGCATTAAGAGCTATTGGCAGCGCTAAGATAAGCGAAAAAGGGAGTCGCCAAGTGTACGATATCACTCACGAAC
>JBKOYD010000060.1:0-63821 GCA_046725195.1 Acidobacteriota bacterium
GAACACTTGCGCAGTCTAATTTTGACCGTGCGAAGTCTTCAGCAGATAGAATACGGCTCCCGGAAGTTCGTCTCTGGGCTTACCTGGAGATGGCGGAGCAAACACTGCAGCCCGGAACCGCACAAAGCCGTCTGTGGTAGACGTCTAATGGTTCATTCTCCCAGAGCGGCGTATTTGAAGAGCCTGAACCGATACTGCTGTTGCGCGCGAATATTCGCGGCGACTACCCCGTGAAGGTTCTCGTCCCACTTCGTGTATTGCTCGATAAATTTGTCCGCCATCGCTTTGTTTCCCTCGAACTGGATCGCCAACGTATTCTCCAACATCTTTCCGACAACCTCATGATACTTGTCATAATGAATTTTTAAGATTTTAGCTGACTCGTCGAAACTCAGCAGCCCATTCTCCAGATAGAAGTTCCACTGCATTAGCTGCATCGTGTTATAGGGTTGATCACGACGCGGTCGATTATTCTGCAAGACTCGCAAAATGCCGCCAGCGTATACGCTGCGGAGCTGTGCGTCCGTGTAGTAACCCTGCTTGCGAAGAGCTTCGGCAACAAACAGCGAGACAAGGTCCGCCTTCATCTCCTCAAGAGCGTTGGAGTCGTCTTGCAGCGCTTCATCAAGATCGCGACCATCCTTTGTCAGATCCACTCCCAGATAGTGACCAACCTCATGCCACAGCGTACGGTAAAAGTTGCCATCTGAGGTGAGCTCCTTTGCCTGTGCCTCACCTACAGCTGCTGTGAACGTGCGGGAAGTTCCTTCGAAGATATTCGGGTCGCGCATGATGTTGGCCCGGAGCAATATGGTCCGACCGTAACGACGCGCGAGATAGCTTTCGTTTGGAAGAATTGTCGCTGTGTTTCCGCCGCGCGATTGGCCGAAGTCAGCAACGACGTCGTAAACGCCAACGGGTATGTCTTCCCGCACTTTTTTGTGGTGTTGATAAGGCAGCGAATCCTCGAGCGCCTGCAAGCCCTTCATGGCCTGGCGCAGCGCAGTTGTTTCTTGCTGTCGGGTCTGGAGTAGGCAAAACGCAAAAAACGTCTTCACACCATACAACTCATCATCATATGTTTCGTAAGAACCAATCTCCGCGTTAAGATTCTTGAACCTTCCCGTAACCCAGCTCGCATCACCGGATTCGTAGTCGTTTGAAAGAAGATCGCGTGCGCGATTGCGCAGATACATCGCAAACTCCTCATCATCGTTTCTCAATGCGTCGGCAGCTTCATTAAGCAAGGCATAAGCTCTGATCAGTTCATCAGCGTACGCGACAGCATACGGAACACCGTAAAATTCGCCGGCTGACAACTGCCCATCCTCGCCGGGTTTCCCTTGTTTCTGGCGAACCTGTTTAGGGGGCAAAAGTTTTTCAAGACGAATTCGCAATCCGGGTTGCAGAGTATCAAGCACCGGGTACTTCTTGAGCATAGCCAGGTCGCCGCTGAGATTCTCCGCACTCACAGACTTCACTACTGTGCGGGAATCGAAAATTTCCTGACGCAGTTCCGGATGCCGCGACAAGTAAGCGTCCATCGTTTCTTTTGTTACGCCGGTCGGATAAACATTCTTGCCGGGGCCAGGAGACGGTATGGGCAAAAATGGCTCCCTTTTGTTATCCAATGTCGTTGCGATTGGACCCTGAAACAGCCGGTAGAGTGTCAGCAGATTCTGTGTCATGGGCGCAGCACTGGTCTGCTTATCGATCTGTAAGAGTTCGCGAAATGACGAAGCTGCCTCAGCATGGCGCTGGTTTTCGTAGAGTTTTTGAAAGATTTGGCCGACCTCGATCAGCTTTCCGATCGCCACGCGTTCTCGTTCCCTCAACTTTGAAGTGTCTGGTGCGAGACGAATAGTCTGCGTCTTAGCAATGATCGGATGACTCTTTTCCAGTGGCCAATAGCCGGGCGGAAGAGTTTTGTTTGGATTCATGCGGGAACCGTCTTGTGCAAGCGCGCCTGCAAAGAGTGTAAGTAGCAAAGCACCTGCAATGACTTTAGACATGGCAGACCTCATTTTTGTTTTGTTTATTCTTGACTATCTTGGCTTCTCTAGTCCAGACGGATAGGTTGGCTCGCCCCTCTGTTGCACCTCAAGCATCTCCCTTGCAAATTTGTCAGGTCAGGAGGGTGGGCTTGCCCGAACTGCTGCCATACAAAGAACCTCCCTTGCATAATTGTCAGGTCAGGAAGGTGGGCTTGCCCCCGCTGTTGCGCTTCAGGGATCTCACTTGCTTACTTGCCAGGTTAGGAAGGGTGGCTTGCCCCCGCTGTTGCGCTGCAAGGATGTCCAAGTATTCACTAGAAGATCTATTCGCAGTTGAGTTGACTTAAGCGCAACAGCGGGGGCAAGCCACCCTTCCTAACCTGACAAATGGGGACGGAGATTCTTGTAGTGGAAGAGCGGAGCTGGCCCACACACAGTAACTGTAAGCTTCCGCCGTTGGACAACTGTCCGCAATTCATGGCGACGTATATTTGCTCCACTTGAAGACGACCTTCATTTTTCAAGCCCTTTTTCTCAGTTCATTGTCTCGAGGAATCGGGCACTGTGGTTGCAAAAATGGACCAGCAGTGACCACGCTTCTCACAACGATACAGCGACGTTTCAATCGCATGAGAAGGCGCCGGAAAGTTGGCCGAGCGTACGACATGGCGCTTGAAGTGGCGCGTGTACTTCCACCTCAAGCGACGGTGCTGGATGTGGGCTGCGGAAACGGCTTTATAGCGCATCACTTGACTGGAATACTTCGCGCGAACGTAGTCGGATTGGATATCGGCCGAAACACCACTGCGCCCATAAACTATCTTCCCTATGATGGGCGCCATTTTCCTGTTCGCGATCAAAGCTTCGACGCGGTGCTTCTCTGTTATGTTCTCCATCACGCGCAGAATCCTCGTCTTGTATTGAACGAGGTGATTCGGGTGCTGCGCGACGGGGGTCTCGCAATAATCTACGAGGACATTCCGATCCTTTGGTGGGATCGCGCAGTTTGTTGGACGCATGATCGACAGTGGCGCGGACGTAGCGGGCCATGCACGTTTCAACTGGCACAAGGATGGCGAAGGCTGTTCAGCCTGGCAGGATTCGAGATTGTAAGCGAGCGTTCATTATCTCGGTGGCGAAATTTAGCGCATCCCGTAGCTCGGCGCTTCTACGTGATAAGGGCAACCTCTTCTACCAGACTTGACGATGGCCGCGTGCGGGAGGAAGTTGGTTTAGTAACGATTCGAGAGGAAGCTCGCGTAAGAGCCTAACCATCAGGGCTCAGTCCCAAATACTTCCGAAAGATCTCCGAAGTCAACTTTAGCCCTCCCCCGGCAATCCAGTGTCACCTCATTGCCGTTGTTTGGTGCCGTGACTCTGACTCCCTGGTCCGTCCTCGCCGGTTTTTGTTCACCGTTGTAATCGTCGAAGACAACGTACTTGTAGCCTCCTGAAGAGAAACTAATCTGTGTAAGGTCAAACTGCGCGCGGAAGTAGTGGTCGTATTGAAACGCTTTTAGTGAATTTTCTCGCTGGTTTGGAAACTCAAGTTCAACTTTTCCGGGTAGTCCGAAACGGTACTGCAGATAGCCTTGTTTGCTGGTCAGCCGCTTGGAGGCGCAAAGCGAAACTATTTTTGCCGGCCGTTTTACCGTACAACTGAAAATAATTCTTTCAGTGTTGGCACAAAGTGAACCCGTTTGTAGGGCATCTGTTGTGCTTTCACGGTAAGGCATCGCCACCGACGGCAATGTGAACGTCAGGCCAAAGCTAAAAACCACAAATGCGATTAAGCGTTTCGAACTCCGATGCATCGCCATCAAACCATTCCAAGCTGCCGGTTCATTTTCATGAAATCGAAGCTATTCCACGCCTCAACGATCTTCCCGTCTTTAACTCTGACGATCGCAATGCCATCGAATTCAACGGGCGCGTTCGTGGCTTTGAAACCAAGGCTCTCACCGGTGTGCTTGCCGCGGACACTGCAGCGGGCCACCACTTTATCGCCTTCAGCAATCATGTCCTCGACATTTACGACGATATCGGGAAACGCGCCCCTAAACTGACCATGGAATTGCTGAAAGGCGCGCCGATTATGCACGGGAGCTCCGCCCTGATCTGCCAGACCGTGAATAATCCCATCTTCGACCAAAAGTTCATCGATAACATCTGCTCTTCCCTGGTTCCACACTTCTTCGAACCACCGTTTCACCAGTGCTTTGTTTTGTTCTGACATGATCCTTTCTCCCGAGGCTCTAACCTCATCTTTTTTTAACCATGAAGGGATAAATCTCAGTGACAGCTGCGAAGAATCACAACCTGTTCGACGTAACTTGCGAGGTGGCGAGACGATACGGCAACTCAAGGCAAAGTTTCAAGCTTTTGAATTTGGTGAGGGCTTAAAACCTTCGCGCTACAATCCAATTATTCCACGATGCAGGAGACTCCTTATCATACGCAGGCAATCGGCCTCGCGAAACGGACAGATTGAGAGGATTGATTGGATGTCCCAACTACCATTGATGCGTGAAAGAATAAAACCTTCTTGAGGGTCGATCTGCTGGTCAGTCAAATCAAAAGGTGAAACAAGTAGTTTCGGTATTGCACTCGGTGAGATCTCAGTCTCGTACACGCGTCTGATAAACATTTCTTCCGCTGTAGGCAGCATTGCTTGAGCTTCGGCGTTTTTTGGTTCTGCCTGAAGAGCTTTCTGCACAATCAGCAACGCCGCTTCCGGATCTTCTTCAAGCTTTCGGGCAGCGGACCACACCATTTCGGTTGCGCTTTCCGGAAGATCCTCTATCGCAGCGACCTTGAGTCCTTTGCCTTCCGGAAGTTCGCCCGTAACTCGCGCGATGCCCTTGCTGACGAGTTCAAAAAGCTGGCCGTAAACATGAAATGTAGACGCGTGCATGTGGTAACAGATTTCAGCAACCGACATGCGTTTTTCGACGAAATAGAAAATTTGCCGAAACTCTTTGCCAAGTTTCAGAGATGACGTCCATCCTGCGTTGAGTTCGAGCACGCTTCTATCTGATGGAATAAGTGTCTTATAACGAGCTAACTCGTCAATCCGATAGATCCCCTCCATGATGACTGTGGTAGGGTCCACTTCAACGTAGATCAGATCATCAGGAAGCAGCGCGTCGTCATAGAACTCAAACTGGCCTTCATTCCATAAAAAGAGATCGTAGATGGCATCAAGAGTTCGAGTTTTGAGGATTGCTAGAACCTCGTCTTCAGTTAAGAATCCCTGTGCGACCAGGACCTCGCCGAGTTTGGCTCCCGAAGTTCTTTGCGTCTCTCTGGCCGCTTGCAATTGGTCTTCGTCGAGTTTCCCGTAGTGCAGCAGTATTTGTCCCAGATACTCTTTTGGATCGTTGGATTTTGAACCTACTATGAGTCCGTTCTTGAAGTAGACCTGTTTCGTGATCTTCCCGCGATCGAATTTGAGCGTACCCGTCTTCCTTCCAGCTGCCAGGAATTGCAGCAGGTCGGTAAGACTCATTGTCTTCAAAGTTCCTTGGATCGCCATTGTTTATTGGTTATATCGGTGCCTCGTTGCAAAGACTATTTATGTGAGGTTTTCTTGAAAGGATCACCGTTTCTGGGGCACAGGAGACCAAAGCTTTAAGAGAGAGTACATGCGATTTGCCGTGAGATTCAAGTGGTTAGGTTTTTCTTCCTGGGCACGGACTATCGAGATTGGTAACTCGACGAAAGTGATTCAATTCAAAGTCAGGCAAATTGGAAGATCGATTTTTCAATCCTCCACCAAGTCCGCTGAAATCGCCGTGGCCTCAGGCCCCGCCTCTTTAGCGATCCTTAAGAGGAGCAGCAGCTTTTCCGTCTGTTCTTCGTTTAGATCTACAAACTGAACACCAAAGCCAAATCCATGCCGGTGATGCTTAACCTCCCCTTCGAGATAGAGCCAATCGTCATCGGGGAGCAACACTCTAAAGGCAACGATTTCGCCAGTCATGACCTCGCCCACGGTGTCCAAGTAACAGCCACCCTCCGAGAGGTCCGTAACGCGAGCAGAATGCCTTTCCTCACCACCATGCCAAACGGCATCGAGTCTGACGCTTAACCTTGGTTTGGCTCTTCTCTCAGCCATGATACTGAACTCATCATAAAATTTTTGTTGAATCCGGCAAAGAACATTTACACGAAGTGCCTAAATGGCCCAATTATCAAATAAAAACGCGTAGTGACGCGAGTCGCTCATGCCTGCGTTCAAGCGCAAACATCGTCCTGGTACTCCGTTTAGTTATTACAACGCACTCGTAACGCTTGTGGAATGATCTGAAACGTGGCTGGAAGTCGACCGGGCAGTTCTCCGTCAATCTCAAGTGCGACATCTAACGTTTTTCTTGCGGATCGCACAGTAACTTTCCTCGCCAGAGCATGACTCACTTCGGGCATAGACAGATGGGAACCGAAATAAACTCGCGGAGCGCTTGCGAAAAGCTTTAGCGCACCAAGATCTCCGACACTCACTACGTCGAATTTGCCGTCAGTCAATCTTGCTTGAGGAGCTATTTTCATTCCGCCCCCAAAGTAGCGCGCGTTCGCAATGCATAGATTAGCGACCGACAGCTGACGTTCGTGAGAGTCATCGAGTTGCACAACGACCTGAGTCGCGCCCGTCCGCATGGCTGTTTGAAAAAGCGAGGCTCCGAACGAAAGTCGTCCACCTAACCAATCAGGCAGATTTGTTGGCAACCACTCAGAGCCGCCTTCCTTCACGTTTTCAATCACTTTAGTACTCATGCCGCATGAGGCGACGCCAAGAAAGTAGCGTGTTGTCTCGACACCGCTGTTGTCGATGAAGGAGACCCGACCAACATCGATGCGCCTGGTGCGACCCGTGCTAAGAACGTTTGCAGCCGCGCGGCTTTGAGAAGAGATGCCCAGCGTTCGTCTGAAATCACCACCAGTACCGCTAGGCAGAATACCCAGTTCCACATCTTTTCCAGACGAGAGAATGCCGTTAGCCACTTCTGAAATAGTGCCGTCGCCACCGCACGCGATGATTAATTTCACACCTTTGCGCGCGGCGTCATTTGCGAGAGTTGTGGCGTCGCCAATTGCCTGAGTAAAAACATTTCGGAATGGGCCAAAGTGTGAACGCAAGTCGCTTGCGATTTGCGGCCAAGCTTTGCCAGTGCTACCGCTGGCTGACGTCGGGTTAACGATGACTAAAGGCAGAGGCATGAAATTTTCGATTGCCAATTGCCAATTTGTCCATTTTGGTCTCCAGATACTCACAGCTTCGGATCAACCTAATCGGCAATCGGCAATCGGCAATTGGCAATCAACTTTGCTTTCGAGACTTCTCCATCACCTTGTCCTGTTCACCGAGCTCCGCGATCTTCTCCATTATCGTGTCCGCAATCTCTTTGTGAGTACGCAGGCGATCCGGCTTTTGCAGATACTCGGACAAATCAAGCTTCGGTCCAAAATGAATGCGGATCACTTCTTTACGATTCCAGTTCCTCGCGACCTGCCGTGGCAAACTGTTACATAAGCCAGCTATGAACACTGGAACAACCTGCGGTTTCGCATCCATTATTAGCTTTCCGACACCTGGTTGAGCCCGTAGAAAGGAGTAAGAATCCTCGCTCTTATTGCGGGTGCCCTCCGGATGAAAACCGATGACATTGCCTGCTCCCCCGCGTGCCAACTCGGACAACACTCGAAAGGAGTATTTATCGAAGCTGCGCTTCTCAGGAATTGGATTATCTCCGCTAGCGAAAAATGGCGGGTACATTGACCACCAACCCATTATCAGATTTACAAACAACCCAAGGGGCGATTGATAAAAGAATCTTCCCCTCACAGGAAAGAAAAGCTGTTTGCGCCAGGTGGTCATGCGAAAAAGCACAGTCGACACGGCGTACATATCGAAGAACGAGCGGTGATTTGCGACTAACACAAGAGGTCGCTCACGTGAGGCTGCCTCGACATGCTCAAGGCCATAGACGTTCATGATGTTGTACGTGGCAAGATGAATCCACCCGGCGCCCATCGTACTTTGACACCACGTCCAAAATCGCTTCCAGGTGCCATGGTTCATACGGCTAACGAAGTGAAAGGCGAACCGCTCAAACCATGTTAGGACTCTAAGTTCTTGTTCAGTGGGTGAAACCAGTTCGTTAAGGTTTTGAAGTCGATCCTGCTGCTCCTCCTTTAGCGATATCGGGCGATCACCTGAGGCGTTAGTGACAACCTGCTTCAACTCTGACTCGACTGGTCTCAACTTTTAACTCCAGATCCAACCCAAAGCTATAAGACTAAGAAACGTCAATCGAGAAGTACTTCGCTTCCGGATGATGAACGATAATAGCCGAAGTCGACTGTTCAGGTTCCAGCTGAAACTCTTCTGTAAGAGCAACATCGATTCGGGTCGGATCCAGCAAGGCGAAAAGTTTTTCTTGATCCTCAAGATTCGGACAGGCCGGATAACCAAAGCTATAGCGCGATCCCTGGTAGTCCTGATGGAACAACCTCCCAAGCTCGGTCGCGTCGGTGGCATCGATGCCGAGTTCCTGACGAATTCGCTTGTGCCACAACTCGGCGAGTGCTTCGGCACTCTCCACACTCAAACCGTGAAAATAAAGGTAGTCAGAGTAATTGTCTGCTTTGAAGAGTTCCTGCGAGTACTCACTGGCCCGACGTCCCACAGTAACGAGGTGAAATCCAACCACATCCATTTTCTCGGACTCTCGCGAGGCAAAGAAATCCGCCAAGCACAGATGTTTGCCGGCTGGCTGCCGTGGAAATGTGAATCGCGTTCGTTCGATTCCGTTTTCACTGTAAACGATCAAGTCGTTTCCGTCGGACTGGCACTGGAAGTAGCCATACACGACCTTAGGCGCGAGTAGATGCTCACGTTTTGACCGCTCCTTGAGCTCCTGGTAGATGGGTCGTACTTTGTTTCTTACAAGCGCCTGATACTCATCAACAGGCGTCTTTCCTTGTTTGAATTGCCATTGTCCTTTGAAGAGTGCCGTTTCATTTACGAACCCGAAAACTTCGTCAAGAGGGACATCGTCAACCACTCGCGACCCGTAGAACGGCGCTTTGGGAATAGAAACATTAGTGCTCACTTGTGAGCGAGTTGTGTGACTCGTGTCGCCCGCCACCTTGATTGCCCCGCGAGGTTTTGGCGCTTTCTTGATCCCGAGCTTTGCCTCCTCACCGATTAAGTCCTCCAAATCCTCAGCGACTTCGACAGCCGGTTCATCGCTGGCCTGGCTGGTTCCTGTCTTACCGTTTCCGCTAACCAGCTTGTCCATCGTATGCAGCCCAGCAAATGCATCACGGGCATAAAAGAGTTGGCCTTTATAAAGTGACTTCAGGTCGTCTTCTACATAACGCCGCGTCAGCGCAGCGCCTCCAAGAACGACTGGAACATTGATGCCTCGCTCGTTCATCAGTTCCAGATTCTCTTTCATGATTAGGGTCGACTTAACTAACAAACCGCTCATCCCAATTGCGTCGGCGCCATGTTCATCGAAGGCCTGGAGAATATTGTCGATCGGTTGTTTGATTCCGAGGTTGAAGACCTTGTAACCATTGTTTGTGAGTATGATATCGACAAGGTTCTTTCCGATGTCGTGGACGTCGCCCTTTACTGTAGCCAGCACCATTGTGCCCTTGGTTGTCGCGCCGCCCTTCTTTTCCATGAACGGTTCCAGGAATCGAACCGCTGCCTTCATTGCTTCGGCCGACTGCAATACGAATGGCAATTGCATCTGACCACTGCCGAAAAGATCTCCGACAACTCTCATTCCGTCCAACAAAATGTTGTTGATTATGTCGAGCGCTGAGTACTTTTCGAGGCCGACCTTCAATTCCTCTTCTAAGCCAATCTTCTCACCGTCGATGATGTGGTTCTTCAATCGCTCTTCGACGCTTTCACCCTTTGAAGCTTTGATAGTGCTCTTCGACTTAACGCCTTCGAAAAGCTTCGTGAATTCGGTCAGCGGGTCATAGGTACATACGTCTCCTTGAAATTGGCGCTGGTCATAAATCAACTCGCGCGCAATCTTGAGCTCTTGTTCGCCAATACGATTTAGCGGCTCAATCTTGCTCGCATTAACAATTGCAGCGTCGAGGCCTGCCTCTACCGTCTCGTGTAGAAACACTGAATTCAAGACCACTCTTGATGCCGGATTCAAGCCAAACGAGATATTCGAGACACCAAGGATGGTGAAGGCGCCCGGCAGTTCGGCTTTTATCTGTCGTATGGCGGCTATTGTTTCGAGGGCGTTGCGTCGATCTTCTTCGATGCCTGTGGAGATAGGTAAGGCAAGTGGATCAAAGAAAATGTCGGACGCAGCAAAACCGACTTCTTTTGTTGCTTGCTTATAAGCCCGCCGAGCGATCTTTACCTTGCCATCGGCCGTACGTGCCATTCCGTCCTCATCGATGGTTCCAATGACGACGCTTGCGCCGTAGCGTTGGGCAAGGTCAATGACTTTTAGGAATCGCGGCACGCCATCTTCGTAGTTAGTTGAATTCAAAATGGACTTGCCGCCGGCATGTTGCAAGCCGGCTTCCATCTTCTGCCACTCAGTCGAGTCAAACATCAATGGAATCTTGACGTTCGTCACGAGTCGCGATGCGAGCTCGTGCATATCCTGCTCGCCGTCACGACCTACGAAATCTACGTTCACATCAAGAATGTGTGCGCCCTCTCGTTCCTGCTCCTTGCCGAGCGCAACGAGACCATCCCAATCTGCGGCATTCAGCAAGTCGCGCATCTTCTTCGACCCGCTTGCATTGACGCGTTCCCCAATAATCAGGAACGACGCGTCCTGCACGTAAGGTTGTTGAAAGTAGATCGAGGATGCAGCGGCCACCAGCTTCGCATCACGCTCTTTGGGAGTTATTCCCTCCATTGCTTCTACAGCCAGTCGGAGGTGCGCGGGTGTAGTGCCGCAACAGCCGCCTACGATGTTGACACCGAAGTCATTGGCGAAATGGACAAGTTGTGCAGTGAAACTTTCCGGAGTCTCGTCGTAATGCATCTTGCCTTCGACAACTGAAGGAAGGCCCGCGTTCGGCAAGACCGAAACTGGCAACGGCGCATTCTCGCAAAGGTAACGGATACTCTCCGTCATGTGCCGTGGTCCAGTTCCGCAGTTCATGCCTATAACGTCAATCGGATAGGGAGCAAGGGCCGTTAACGCCGCCGCTATCTCGGTGCCGTTGAGCATGGTGCCAAACACTTCAATCGTGACTTGGGCTATAACAGGTATTCTGGAGCGCGTCTGTTCGAAGTGGGCAAAAATTGCAGCAAGCGCCGCCTTAGTCTGCAGTAGATCTTGACAGGTTTCGACAATAAGAAGATCCACTCCTCCGTCAATCAAACCATGAACTTGTACTGCATAAGCTTCCCTGAGTTCCGCGAAAGAGATGTGGCCCAGTGTAGGAAGTTTGCGTCCGGGCCCCATCGACCCGGCAACCCATCTTGGCTTGGCTTTAGTTGAATAGTCAGAAGCAATCCGTTTGGCCAAGCGTGCGGCGCGCACGTTCATGTCGTACGCCTGGTCGGCAATGTCGTACTCAGCGAAGTCGACGGGGGTGCCGTTGAATGAATTGGTCTCAATGACATCGCATCCGACGTCGAGAAAGCCGGCATGGACCTTCTCGACGGCGTCAGGCCTCGTTACCAGCAGGTTTTCGTTACAACCCTCGAAGCGGAGTCCGCCAAAATCATCGAGCGTGAGGTTCTGGACCTGCAGGTTCGTGCCCATCGCGCCGTCAAAGACGACGATTCGTTCTTTTAACGTTTCGAGAAAAGTGGACATACAGTATTGCCGATTTCCAATCTTCGATTTCCAATTGTCAATCGCCAAGACAATGCGACGATCATTTGAGAATTAACATGACAGCCAATTGGCAATCGGAAATAACTAAGGCCCCGCGCTTACAACGCGGAGCCTCAAAACTGCTTGAATTAGACTCGCCGAGCTGTTTAGCGGATTATTTTACGTGGCCGCAAGTTGCCTTAACTCACCACACCTACTGTCAAATCGTATTGAACCATCAGCATTAGTGACTGTCAAGCTTTCGAATTGGCGGGGCAAAATAGGATTTAGTCAAAACAAAGGCGGGTCGACCTCAGGAATTTTTGGACACATTTCTATTTACCATTTCCTTTTTAGCCCTTACCATTCCGTGCCATGCGACGTGCCATTTACCCCGGTTCGTTCGATCCTGTTACCAACGGCCATTTAGACATCATCGAGCGGGGCTGCAAACTGTTCGACGAGATAATCATCGCCATCCTCGTAAACCCCGATAAGCAACCCTTCTTCTCAATTGAAGAACGGCGCGAGATGCTCACGCACGTTTTGCGAGACATTAGTCAGGGAGGTTGTAAGGTTCGGATCGACTCTTTCCGCGGATTACTCGTTAACTATGCCGTGGCCCAAAAAGCCAACGCAATCGTTCGAGGTATCAGAGCTATTTCCGACTACGAGTATGAACTGCAAATGGCGCTTATGAATCGGCGCCTGGAGCCGAGCATTGAAACCGTGTTCATGATGCCGGCCGAAACCTACTCCTATGTAAGTTCACGTCTGGTTAAAGAAGTCTTTCAACTTGGCGGGGCCGTCGATGGACTTGTACCGCAGCTGATCGAAAAACGAATGAAAGAAAAAATGAGCAAGACCTAACCAAGTCTTGAGTGACCAGCGTGATATACTCGCCAACACAAGTGAGAAAGCTCGAGCGCAATTTTCTCAGCTCGTTGGTCCGAAGAAGAATACGAGCGTGGAGGAGAAGGCAATACCAAGGGGAGACAAGGGAGCTTATACTGATAAACAAAAGAGACAAGCCGAGCACATAGAAGAAGGATACGAGGAACGAGGAGTCCCGGAAGACGAAGCTGAACGACGCGCATGGGCCACAGTCAATGCGATGACGGGCGGCGGTAAGAAGAGTGGCTCAGGCCGAGGTAAGCCAGTCAATAAGGCACCGGCGAGGAAAGGCGGTAGAAAGGGCGGCAAGGCAGCCGCGAACCGTTCAGCTGCAGCCAAATCGGCTTCGGCGAAGAAAGCAGCAAAGACTCGCGCCCGAAAGAGAGGCGCAAAGAAAGGATCGTCCAAATGATGAGTTCCGCGAGAAGCGTCCTCATCTTGAGTAAAACTAAGACATGAAAACCTGGCCCGTTATGTCCCCATTTCCCGTTTCTGAAAACGTCTCCAAAATGCAGTCCTCCGCAACACTTGCCGCAATGCAAGCGGCGGAAGCCTTGCGTGCTGCGGGAGCAAACGTAGTTGACTTTGGCGCTGGCGAACCTGATTTTGATACGCCCGATAACATCAAGCAGGCGGCAACCGAAGCAATGCGAGCCGGGCGGACGAAGTACACATCAACCGGCGGCATCCGAGAAATCCAACGTGCGATAATCAACTTCTATTTGTCGGAATTTGGTACGGAATATCAGCCGACCGAAGTCATGGCAACCTCGGGAGGCAAGCAAGCGATCTTTAATGCAGTAGTAACTCTACTGAACTCGGGAGATGAGGCGCTCCTTCCAAAACCTTACTGGGTTACGTTTCCTGAAATTGTCGTTTTCGCAGGTGGCAAGCCAATCTTTATCGAAACCGAAGAGACCGACTTTCTGCTTACTGCAGAACAAGTCGAACGATCAATTACGCCTCGGACGAAACTCCTGATTCTCAATTCTCCCTCGAATCCGTCGGGGCGAGTACTTCCTCTGTCCGAGTTCCGCCGCATCATGGAAGTAGCGACTGAACGAGGCCTTTACGTTATCTCTGACGAATGCTATCTCCGCTTTGTTTATCCGCCCGGCCAAGTCTTCAGCGCGGCGAGTCTACCCGCTGAACTACGATCCAGATTATGCATCGCAGGATCGTTCTCTAAGACTTATGCCATGACCGGATGGCGAATGGGGTATGCACTTGGTCCATCCGAATGGACTAAGGCCATGCTAAAGGTGCAAGGACACTCAACATCGAACGCAAATTCGATTGCCCAATGGGCCGCCGTTGAGGCGCTCAGCGGGCCCCAGGGATCCGTCGCTACAATGCTTGCAGAATACACTTCACGTCGCTCCTGGCTGCTGAATGCGTTGAGAGAGATACCAGGAATAAAATGCGGCGAGCCCGAAGGAGCTTTCTATGCATTTCCGGATGTTCGAGGGTGCCTAAAGAAGGGCATGTCCACGTCTGCTGAGTTTGCCCAGCGACTGTTGGAAGAAGAACAGACTGTGGTAACCGATGGCGCCGGGTTCGGAGCGGAAGGCTTTGTTCGTATCTCTTATGCAACCTCGATGGCCCAGATTCAGGAAGGCGCCAGGCGAATAAGGCGATTTGCAGAAAAGTACACTTAAGAGCTCTGGCCACATATCAAAAAAAAGCGGCGCTGGTTTTAATCAACGCCGCTTTTCTTATCGTTAAATGCTTGAGGTTAATAAAGGTTGAAGTTGTATTCGAGCTGCATCCACATCGAGACCTGATGCCCGTCCTTCGTGGCCGGAACAAACTTGATCATGCGAGCTGCAGCTATCGCTCGTTCAGTTAGTCCGTATGGAAGCCCTGAAACAGTGCGGATGTTAGTTACCTGGCCTGAAGAAGCAAATACAACCTTCAGGACGACCGTGCCAGTCACTTGGTTTTTCCGTGCGTCTTCAGTGTACTGCGGTTCCGGCTTCGAAATCAGACGCGCTTTTGACGTGACCTCTTTACCAGTGAAGATTTTGGAATAGTCGCCTCCACCGCCGCCACCTGGTCCGCCGCCGCCGGCATTGAAATCTCCGCCGCCTATGTTACCCCCGCGACCTGGTCCGAGACCTCCGCCTTCCCCTGGACCGATACCGCCACCCGTTCCAGTTCCGATGCCATTGCCTGTGCCCGGTCCTGACGATGGATCAGTACTCTTTGATTTGTAGTCACCATACGGCAACACGCGCGCATCAGGCGGCACCAGCAGTGGATCGGCTACCACTGTGGCTGCAACCGGCAAAGAGGGGTTCTTGATTTGAGGCGGCTTCGGATCCGGGGCCACTACCTGAGGAACCTCCAACGATGCCTGAGGCACTTTGCCAAACGATGCAGGTTTCTGTTCCTCACGACCGCCGCCACCTCCACCAGCAGCCCGTTCAGGCTTCGGCTTACTACCACCGCCACTGCCCTTATTCAAACCAGCAGTGCCTGGGTCAGGTGTTGGTTGCTCGTCGGGAATGTCGAGCATTTGCTCAACCTGGAGCTCTTCCTGATTCTGTGCGAGTAACTGTTGCTGCCTGTTTCGGTAGTCGACGCCGACGATTACTCCGAGTATGGCAAACAGAAAGACAAACGATGAGACCATCGCGAAAACAACGCTGCGTGAGTCAGACGGCTCCGCACCCATAACGGCAGCGCCGCGCTCGCGTCCCAGCCAGGTCGAAAACAGAGCGACCAACAAACCAGCCGCGACTACTGCAAAAACAATCAAACCTATTCGCGATGACCGGCTTGATTGTGATCGATCCATCAAGACAACTGCGCCAACAAGCGCGAACATACCCAACACAGCGGCGCCCATACCAAGCAACACATTGCGGTTCGCAAGAAACTTCCGCAACATCTGCCCGTACCCGATAAAAGTGCGTTTTGTAAAGCCGAATGGATCGCGTTTAAACTCGGGCCACGTCAACTCATACTCGTGAGCGACGTCCCTGAGTTCATGACCGAGGCGAGAAATAAGTCCCGCGTCGTCCATGATCGTAAGGTGGTATTCATCCCGCAGGGCCAGCGCTGACTTGCTGGAAGCCGCATAGGCCGGTTTGCTTTCGGTCGGGATGCCTGGGAATCCGCCAATAGCTTCAACGGTCGCCGTGTCATCTTCTTTGCTGACCGTAAGGCTTGGATCGACACTCGGAGTAACCGCGCTTAGCGGTGTTCCGTCGACAGGACAAAAACTAAACTTGTCAGCAAACTCTTCTTCGCATCTGGGACAAAACTTCATCGATACTACCTCTTCTCGACTATGGGGGAGCAGCACCGACTGTGACAGCCCGTCTGCACCTGAAAATTCTCTCGCAAAGCTCGTTTCAATACGCTTGTCGAGAACTCTCGAAGGTCCTGGCGCGATCCAGCGTTCGAGCAGCGCTTTGAGCTCATCTTCGGAAACAAACTCTTCTCCAGGCTCAACGCCCATCTCAGGCCTCCTTCAAAGTAACAATTTCCCGTCTACTATTCAATTCCCGACCACTACTTAGATACTGACGCAGTACCGTTTTCAGACGTTCCCGGGCGCGGTACAAACGGGCCTTTACCGCCCCTACATCCGTATCCGTGATTTCAGCGATTTCGGCCAAGCTCAACCCTTCATACTCGAAAAGAACAAGCGCCTCTCTTTGCAGCGGAGGCAGCCTGAAAACAGCCTCTTTCACGTGGGTAGCCAATTCTTCATCGAGCAACCTTCGCAACGGCTGTTGCCTCACCGAAGCTTCCGGTTCATCCACTACGTCATCCAACGCGGTTTCGCGACCCAGACTTCGAAAGTGCTTCAGAGCCAAATTCCTCGCCGCACCGTACAAATACGTTCTCAATGAAGCCCGCTCGCGCCGAAAGTTATTGGGCTGGCGAATCAAGCTCAAGAAGCAATCGTGCGTGACGTCTTCCGCCACTTCCACAGAACCCACCAACCGATATGCAAAACGAAAGATCGGTTGACGATATCGTTCATACAACTCCAGAAAGGCTGCGTGATCACCCTTTCCTGCTCTTTGTAGCAAAAGTTCGTCTGTGGTTCTCTCGGGCAATCAAGCACTCGATCCTGCAGGAATCGCTTCCTACTGTTGTTACCACTAACCAAGAAAAAGTTACGGTCTGACGGGAAAAAACCTGTGTTCAGGGTCGAATATTAATCCTGCGAGGGCGGCAAGTATATAGCTCTTTTGCATGTTGCCGTGTCGAACCGCCCGCATACCTTTCGCTAGCCAAGGCTTAGGATGCGCTGAAAAGCCAAACGGTTGACGACCAAACATACGGCATCTAAGATGTTTTGGTCCCCGTTGAGCTTGCACCCTGTTGGCCGAAGGCCTCATTTTGACCTCTGAATATCAATGGCATCTTCAATACTTAGTAGCCTAAAACTGATTGGTTCCACTTTCTTTCTTCTACTACTGGCGCAATCGGCCTTTGCGCAAACGTCCTCGGAGCCACAACGTGAACAATTATTGAACGGATTACGCATTCTCCTTTGGCCAACCCCTGGTTCTGATGTGGTCGTTCTGAAACTTCGAGTTCACAGCGGTGCTGCCTTCGATCTGACTGGCAAATCAGGGGAAATGGCTCTGCTTGGTGACCTTCTTTTTCCTGACCCTGCGACAGTTGATTACTTTACAAGCGAAATGGGTGGCAGATTGGACGTGAGTGTTAACTACGATTCAATGACCGTCACAATGGTGGGCAGAGCAGCCCAGCTGGAGCAAATAGTGGAAGTGTTACGGAATGGACTTCTGGCAACTCAGCTAACCCCCGAGATGGTTACCCGAATGCGCGAGGCCAGAATCAAAAGTCTTCGCGACTCGGCTGTTTCTCCCGCCATGGTTGCAGATCGCGCGATCGCAATACGGCTTTTTGGAGATTTTCCTTATGGTCGTCCAACGGCGGGTTCAGCTGAGGATCTAGCGCGTGTCGAGCGTGCCGATCTCATGCTCGCACGCGATCGTTTTCTAAATTCAAATAACGCTACCCTGGCTATCGTCGGGGGAGTGACTAAAGCTCGCGCCATGAGAACTGTACGACAGCTTCTCGGTCCGTGGCGTAAGAGTGAGCAAATAGTGCCAAACACCTTTCGCCAACCTAAAGCTGTGGACCCACGTACCCTCATCGTAAACGTCGCTGGTTCCAACGCGGAGGTTCGGCTAGCGTTGCGGGGTGTATCTCGACCTGATCCAGACTATTATGCGGCTACGTTAATGGCCCGATTGGCGCAGCATCGCTGGCAAGCTTTAACTCCAGAATTGGCAACCAAGCCTGTCCTCGTCAGGAGCGACAGTTACGTTCTGCCTGGAATGTTTCTCATGAGCACTGCGGTGAGTGCCCAAACAGCGGCTGACTCAGTTGCAAACGCGAGAAAAGTAATTGAATCACTCGTGAGCACTCCACCAACAACTACCGAATTGGAACGTGCCAGGAATGAAGTAGTGGGTGAGATTTCAGCTCTTACTGTGAAACCTGACGCTCTTCCTGATCCGTGGCTCGATCTTGACACGTATCGACTGAGTGCCGTTCAGGACCAACCTGCGGCACTGCGATCGGTGACGGCAGCAGATATTCAACGTATCGCGAATCGCCTATTCAAAGACGCTGTAGCTGCAACGATCATTGCCGGTGATCCACTGCAACTTAAAGGCGCCCTGCAAGGACGCATTCAGTATGAAGTCCTGGGCGAAATCGCTACTCCGGCTCCTTCACCAAACCCACAAGTGAAACCGAGCAACAACGACAGTCCCAGGTAATCGCAAATTGTTTGCAACGGTCTTGCAACCAACCCCCCATCAGATTTGGTTTAACTGTGTCTGAGAACAGAAGTGCCGCGACTGAACATGCGGGCCGTGTTCGCGAGATGTTTGCGACTATCGCGAGACGGTACGATCTATTAAATCACTTGCTGTCCGGTAACGCCGACAGGCGATGGCGCCGGATCGTAGCAATGAGGGTCCGCGATAAGATTTCGTCGAGCAGTACGCGGATTCTTGATGTCGCATGTGGCACAGGCGATTTATCGCTGACGCTATTT
Organism: Acidobacteriota bacterium; assembly: GCA_046725195.1. GTDB lineage: Bacteria > Acidobacteriota > Blastocatellia > Pyrinomonadales > Pyrinomonadaceae > PSRF01. Next base: position 18,768 of record JBKOYD010000060.1, read on the forward strand.
GAAATCACAGGAGCACGAGTTGTTGGGGCTGACTTCTGCCGGCCAATGTTGGACATTGCTGCCGACAAAGTCGCTGGTCAGGTACAGCTAATCGAGGCCGACGCGTTGACTCTGCCCTTTCGGGATGGATCATTCGATGTGGTGACAATCGCATTTGGGTTGCGCAACCTCTCGAGCGTCGCAAACGGTCTCGCAGAACTGCATAGAATTTTAAAACCGGGCGGTTGGGGGGCGGTGCTCGAGTTTTCAAAACCCTCGAATATGATTCTGCGGCCGCTGTTTGGTCTTTACTTCACGAAGGTCCTGCCATGGATGGGCGGTGTAATTAGCGGTTCAAGAAGTGCCTACACGTACTTGCCGGCATCCGTTCGGAAGTTTCCCGACCAACGTAAACTCTCGCTCTTGATGGAACAAGCAGGTTTTGGTCAGGTTTCTCATGAGAACCTGACAGGCGGTATTGCGGCTCTGCATTTGGGCAGAAAGCCGGAATGAATTTGGGATTGGTTGCAGCGTTTCTAACAGTTTGCAACCAGATACGTAGTCTCGGGGTACGGTTTGGTAAGCGCGCGGTTGTCGGGGCTGTGCGAGTATTCGGACCTGCCCCGGACTACGTTTTTCTTTGTCGGGTCTCCTCATCAGTAGCACATTCCTCTTGTGCTATGATTCCGCGGTCTTTTTATCCTTCAAGTTGATTAAAGAGATCTCGCCAGAGTGCGAACCAATTTTCGGTATAGGATCCTTGGCAGTCTGCGCCGCCTGCTTATTCTGCTGCTTGTTGTTTGGACAGTCGTCTCGCTGGTTACTTTGCTGATCGAATTGGTTCCAGGCGATCCAGCAGTTGCAGTCCTGGGTGAGCAAGCAACTCCGGAACAGTTTGCGCAGTTTCGCGAGAAGCATGGTCTCGACCGTCCACCCTTCTTCTTCTCTTTCCCGCGCGACAGCAACAACCAGAGACACTTCGTCTGGCACGGAGTGGACAATCGTTACACCGATTACTGGCGAGCACTGTTGCACGGTGATATGGGCCTTTCGTTTCGTAACGACCAGCCTGTTAGAAGTCTCATTCTCGAACGCTATCCGGCAACAATCGAACTCGCGTTTTTTGCAATGACGATTGCAATCCTAATCGCGATTCCGCTTGGCGTGATTGCGGGTACACATCGAGGTACTTTTATCGACAACGTGGCATCAGTGGTTGCGCTGCTTGGAATCAGTCTGCCCAGCTTCGTGATCGGTCCAATGTTGGTCTACATTTTTGCCGTTAAGCTCGGGTGGCTTGCTCCATCAGGCCGTTTTGATTGGAGTGACATAATTCTTCCGGCGTTCACACTCGGCGCCGCCCTTTCCGCTATTCTTACGCGCATGGTGCGTTCATCCGTAATTGAAGAATTGGGAGAAGACTACGTACGAACTGCGCGAGCTAAAGGTCTAAGCGAGCGGACAGTAATCTACAAACATGTGTTGAAGAATGGACTAATTCCCGTAGTCACAATACTCGGCTTGCAACTCGGTATTCTGCTGGCTGGCGCAATCATCACTGAGAAAATATTTGGTTGGCCCGGCTTGGGATTGCTGCTTGTTGAAGACGGCATCGGCAAACGCGACTATCGTGTAGTCCAGGGCTGTGTGCTCGTAATCAGTATGACGTACATCATCGCCAACATGCTGACGGACACAGTTTACAGATGGCTGGATCCCCGAATCAGGGTCGGATAAGAAAATTGCGAATTGCGAATTCCGAATTTCGAATTGCGGGTTACGCTCGGACGAAATTCGCATTTCGCAATTCGCATTTCGCAATTTTCCTATGAACCGCTTAACAATAGCAGGTCTGGTAATCGTCGCCATCCTTGTAGTTGTCGCGCTCTTCGCTCCGTGGATAGCGACTTATGATGTCGGCACGACAAATCTCTCGATGCGCTATCTGGGCCCTTCCGCGGCCCATTGGTTTGGTACAGACTCCACGGGAAGGGATATCTTCTCCCGCGTCGTCTTCGGCGCGCGGATATCGTTGAAGGTTGGAATCGTCGTCGTGCTCGTCTCAGCGGTCGTGGGAACAATTCTCGGCGCAGTGGCAGGTTACTACGGCGGTTGGGTTGACCGATTCGTTTCGGGATACGTCTTCAATGTTTTCCTGGCATTCCCTGGATTGTTGTTGGCCATTGCGATGGTAGCTTTCCTCGGAGCTGGCTTGAACAAACTCATTCTCGCACTATGCATCATCGGTTGGGTCGGTTATGCACGCCTCATTCGAGGTCAGGTTCTGAAAGTTCGTGAGTATGATTTCGTCCAGGCCGCACGTGCACTTGGAGCAAGTGATGCTCGCATATTGTTTATTCATATTCTTCCGAATGCGATTCAACCCCTGATCGTCCAGGCCAGCCTGGGAATGGCTGGAGCAGTTCTCTCGGAAGCTTCACTCTCGTTCCTCGGTCTCGGTGTCCCTCCGCCTGCCCCGTCCTGGGGTGTGATGATCGAAGAAGCCCGCGACTTATCGACTTTGCAAGCGGCACCGCACGCGCTCATCTTTCCCGGCATCGCGATCGCTCTTACAGTGCTGGCGTTCAACTTCATCGGCGATGGCTTGAGGGAGTATCTCGATCCACGACAAAGAGCTCGATAAGAATCGACATGTCCGCGTTGCAAGAACAGGTCAACTCTCGTGTGAATGTTAGACCGAGACTGACTTCTAAAGACGTCGCTATCTCCATAAGCAACCTTTGCAAGACCTATCCAGTGCCCTTTCCACGCGTGCGCGCTTTCTTCCGGCGGCCCATTAAAGAACCAGTTGAAGCACTCCATGATGTTTCATTTGATATTCACACCGGCGAAATCTTTGGGTTGATAGGACGAAACGGTGCCGGCAAAACGACGCTTACAAAGATCGTCGCAACGCTAGTCCAACCAACAGACGGGACCGTGTCTGTTGGCGGGTACGACAGCGTTCATGATGACGAGCACGTTCGGCGACAGGTGGGTTTAGCGACTGCGGAGGAGCGCAGCTTCTATTGGCGTCTTACTGCCGAACAGAACTTGATGTTCTTTGGCAGACTCCATGGCTTAGCTGACCGAGATTTGAAGCGACGGATTAAAGAACTGTTTGACGCTCTTGAATTGGAAGAAGAATCCCGCCGTCGCTTCGGTGAACTCTCCACGGGAAACAAACAACGATTGGCGGTTGCGCGAGCCTTGTTGGCGAATCCACCAGTATTGCTGCTTGATGAACCTACTCGTTCGCTGGATCCTTTAGCCGCCGCGCGTATGAGAGCAATGATCCTATCGCTCGCTGGGCGGATGCCACCAGTGACCATTCTCCTTACCTCTCACAATCTGGCGGAGGTTGAGACGCTGTGCGCGCGCGTTGCCATCATTAGCCGAGGGAGGATTCGAGCGATCGACACTCCTACGAATCTCCGCAGTCTCTCGTCGGGCTCCGAACGTGTGCACATTGTTGCCAAAAACCTCGGTGCTGCTGATTTGAAGAAGGCGCTGGCGGCAATCTCCGAATTTTCGATTTCCGAAGAACCGAACGAGACAGTTCGGATCTCGCTTACAAGACGTGTTGGTGACGATCGGCTCAATGAAACTCTCGGTTTGCTCCATAACGCAGGCGCGCGAATCGTCGACATTGAGACCGAACGAGCGACGTTACTCGATGTGCTGGAGAGGTATGAGCAGGAGGAGCGGGCGAGTTAGAGAGCAGACGGTCTTTGGTCTTTGGTCTTTGGACTTGGGTCTTTAGACTTAGGCCTTTGGTCTTTGGTTCTTGCTTTGGGCCCAAATCAAGAACAATTCCCGACAAAAGGCAACGGCCAACAAACACCTAAGACCTAAGATCCAAGTCCAAAGACCTAAATCCAAATTCTCATGGACTCAATCAAACTTCTACCGCGACGAATCTTCGCCTTTGTGGCGCGTGACTATCGCTTATTCGTAAGCTATCGGATGCAGTTCTTTCTACGTATTCTGTCGATCTTGACAGTAGTCACCACACTCTTCTTTATATCGAAGATCTTTGCTGGTTTTACCGATCCAAAGTTTTCGCAATGGCGAGACCCACTTGCGACCTGGCTTACAGGGCTGGCTGTTTTGAACTACTTCATGACCGGGTTCTCCAGTCTCGCAAACTCCATTCGGCAGGAGCAAATGCAAGGCACACTGGAAAGTGTTCTGCTGACCCCCATTAACCTCCCAACCGTGATTGTCGCTAGTTCCGCCTGGGACTTTCTCGAAACCACCTTCTTCTCATTTCTTTATCTATTCTTCGGTCGAGTGTTTTTCAATGTGCATTACCGCGGCAGTTTTTTCCTGGCCTTGGTATTCCTCTTACTGACAACTGTGGTGCTTGCGTGTCTGGGCATTCTATCCGCCAGCTTCGCAATGGTCTTCAAACGCGGCGATCCTTTTGGGATCTTCCTGGGTGCAGGGTCCGCACTCTTTTCGGGTGTCTTCTTTCCCACCCAACTACTTAGGGAGTACGCTGGTCCGAAGCTTGGTGGTATATCGCTTCTGCTCCCTGCTACCTATGGTTTAGACGGAATCAGACAGGTATTGATTGAAGGTCATGGATTAATGCAGGTCACTCAGCCACTGTTCACACTTCTAATCTTTTTGGCCGTGCTGCTTCCCTTCTCACTTTGGGTCTTCGGACGTGCGGTAAGACGAGCAAAACGAGAAGGTAGTTTGATTCAATACTAATGTTTGACACGGTCTACCCACCGGGCTACCATCCACGCCAGTAAAGATTGAACCAGCTTTTACTGATAACTGACTCTCGTTAGGTATTGATGGCTCTCGGCGTCGCAGAAAGTATTCTCGATCTAGTAGGCCAGACTCCTCTACTTCACCTCTCTCGTTTCGCTCCAGCTCCTCTCGCCGATGTCTATGCAAAGATTGAATGGTTAAATCCTGGTGGCTCCGTCAAAGATCGGGCAGCCTTAGGAATGATTCGCGACGCCGAAAAAAGAGGAATACTTGAGCCCGGCGCCACAATCATTGAACCTACCGCGGGAAACACTGGAATTGGACTGGCGTTGGTGGGAGTTGCTCGAGGTTATCGTGTTATTCTCTGCGTCCCGCGTGGTTTCGCGGTCGAGAAGATGAAGTTGATTGAAGCGTTGGGTGGTGAGATTGAGTACGTGCCTAATGAAGCGGGGATGAAGGGTGCTATTGAACGTTCAACTGAACTCGCTCAAGCTATCGAAAACAGTTTCGTACCTCAGCAATTTGAGAATACAGCAAACCCATGCTTTCATGAGCTCACTACCGCTCAAGAGATTATTGAGCAAATGGACGGACGTATTGACGCGGTTGTGATTGGAGCAGGTACTTCAGGAACTTTCGTCGGGGTGTCTCGCGCTGTCAGGAAACGCAACAAAAACGTGCTTTGTGTATTGGTCGAACCCGAGGGATCAATCTATGGCGGCGGTCCACCTGGGCCAAAAAAAGTTGAGGGCATTGGCCAGCGTGATTTCATTCCAAAGATTTACGATGCCTCTCTGGCCGACGAAATTATGATGGTTCAGGACGAAGAAGTTTGCGCTGCCCTGAAGAAGATCGCCCGGTTAGAAGGCCTTCTGGGCGGTTGGTCGTCCGGAGCTGCCGCCGCCGCATCTTACAAGATTGCAAAGCGCCTCGGCGCCGGGAAACGAGTAGTCACAGTTTTTCCGGACGGCGCTGAGCGATATATGAGCCAGGGTATTTTTGACGAACAACCTTGAGGTGTTCTAATCGTAAATCGATGAGTTGTTCTGAGCTCACGATTTACTATTCTAACCCCAATAATTACGATTCATATATTATGGGATTTGCAACTACGGCCATTCATATCGGTTCAGAACCCGACGAAAGCACGGGCTCAGTGACCGTTCCGATTTACCAAACTTCAACTTACGCGCAGGATGCGCTTGGCAAGAACAAAGGCTATGAATACGCGCGCACTCAAAATCCGACTCGTTCAGCTCTAGAGCGCAATGTCGCAGCACTGGAAGGTGCGCGTTTCGGATTCGCATTCGCTTCCGGTATGGCCGCAATAGACGCGACACTGCGTCTTGTGAAAGCCGGCGAGCACGTAGTTGTCTCAGACAATACGTACGGCGGCACTGCTCGCCTCTTCACTCGCATCCTCGCGAACTACAAGGTTGAATTCGATTTCGTTGACACGTCCGATCCGCACAACGTTGAAGCTGCAATCAAGCAAAACACCAAGATGGTTTTTCTTGAGACGCCGACCAACCCGGTAATGATCGTTACAGACCTAAAAGAAGTGAGCGAGATAGGACATAGCGCTGGGGCGCGTGTCGTTTGCGACAACACGTTTATGTCGCCCTATTTGCAACGGCCGTTGGAATTCGGAGTCGATATTGTCGTTCATTCCACTACCAAGTACCTTAACGGCCATTCGGATGGGGTCGGAGGAATTGTCGTACTGAACGATGAGGAAGATGCCGCCTGGCTGGGCTTCGTACAAAACAGTGCGGGTGCGATTCTGTCGCCCTTTGATTCATGGCTAGTAATGCGTGGCACCAAGACGCTTGCTCTGCGGATGGAGCAGCATGACAAGTCCGGCCGGGCGGTTGCCGCGTTTCTCGAAGAGCATCCGAAGGTACGGAAAGTCTATTACCCGGGCTCGGCATCGCATCCGCAGCACGCGTTAGCCCGACGTCAGCAACACGGATTTGGTGGGATGGTCTCCTTTGATGTTGGATCATTTGAAGCGGCGCGCACTGTACTCGAATCTGTTAAGCTGTGTACGTTGGCGGAAAGTCTAGGTGGTGTAGAAACGCTGATCTCCCATCCGGCGACCATGACTCACGCCTCCGTAGATGCGGATAAGCGCGATCGGCTCGGCATCACAGACGGCCTTGTAAGAATTTCCGTGGGAATAGAAGATACAGACGACATTATCGCCGACCTGGATCAGGCCCTCGATAGGATTTAGCTGAAGTTCTTTTTCGAGCTTCATTTTTATGTTGCGCGCTGTCTAGTGAACAGGCTCTTTCTTGATCTGTATACTGGCGAAAACGCTTTTTTCCCTAAGTGACAGCCAAACGATATAAGGGTTACAATTACGCCGTTCTCAGCCTTTAGTGGACTCCTTATTTCGCTCTCCTATGATCGTAGAGATATACGCCAAATCAGACGTTGGCCGTGTTCGACGTGGCAATGAAGACAATTTTCTTGTCCTCGATCTGTCAACTGAACAAACATGGACTGGCGCAGACAGCGCGGTTCCACCTGACAAATTGACCCGTTTTGATTTGGGTGATAAGGGTCTCGTTTTGGTCGTTTCCGACGGAATGGGCGGAGCGCTTGCGGGCGATGTTGCGAGTCGCATGGCTGTCGATTCCGTACGCGAAATGTTAATCGGCGCGGAGGGCGAGGAAGCCTGCGATCCTGCCACAGATCTAGTTGAGTGCTTAAAGAATGCCACGGTCTACGCGAATCTAGCTATTCACTTGCGTAGTCAGGAAGACTCACGCTGTGCGGGCATGGGAGCTACCTTCACGGGAGCTGCCATAAAAGGCAACAGCCTCGATCTCGTGCAGGTGGGCGATAGTCGCGGCTACGTTGTTCGCCAGGGTCAAATCCGGTTGGCCACTAAAGATCAGTCTTTAGTACAGCAACTCGTGGACGTTGGCCAGATTAGCGAGTCAGAAGCCGAAACTCATATGTTCCGAAATGTGATTCTGCAGGCGCTCGGGGCACAAAGCGAAATAACGCCTGTTACAGGCAAGATTCGTTTGCGTCGTGGGGATTTGGTGTTGCTTTGCAGCGATGGTCTGTCAGGCAAGTTGCGTTCGGAAGATATTCAACAAATTATCTCGAGTAGCAACGGCGACCTGGCTAAGGCGTGTGATGCTTTGGTTGAAGAGGCGAACAATCGTGGCGGCGAAGACAATATTACTGTTGTACTGGCCCGGTTTCTTGGCGATGACCTCGAAGCGCCATCGACCGACAGGATTACTATAGAACTTCCACCACTTGAAGAAGACAAAACTTTGGACGATACCGATACCTACGAAGCAGATACCGAACCGCAATAGCTCCGGTTATTCTTCCCTTTCAGGCAACTCTTTCCTTCGCCAGTCAGGTTCGCCACCAATCCGTTTTACATAGATCGACGCGCCCTCTACGCTCTCCACACATACACGTTCGCCTGCTTCCAACGGCCCCTCCCCTGGCGCGGGGTAGGCGGTCCAAGTCGAACCAAACACCTTCACTGCACCCTCGTGAAGCGCCCCGTGGCTGGACGAAACCACAGTTCCGACTTTGCCTGGCAAAGCATCAACCCCTGTACGAAGCGACTGACCGGTTTTCTCGCGGGAAAAATAGTTAACAAAGATCGTGCGTGACGCAGCGGTAAGGCCAATAGAAACTCCGGCGAAGATCAGAAATTGAAGAAAGAGATTATCGATGCCTATAAAACCCGCAAACGCCGCTGCGAGCGCACCAATACCAAACCAAAACAGCACAAAACCAGACGTGAAGATCTCAGCAACAATGAGTATCGCGCCCAAAATGCTCCAGAGGATCCAGATCCATTCACTCATCTTATTGGTTTGCGCTCCAGCAGGTCGGTGGTGTTTTCGGTTACGCTTCGAACGCCAATCATTCCGGAGGTGTCGGCTTCTGAAAGTTCGTCAACCTTATGCGGTGGACCAAGCGCAGGAGTTTCCTTATCCTGGCCCTGCTTTATTCTAGTTCTCAGATTCAACGCAAAGAAAAAGCTTAGCGTTTGGTAGACACTGATGATAAGGCAAAAGGTAGCGGCGACATAGATCAACCACTTCGCCGAAGCCGTTCCCAGGTAAATCACAAAAAGGGCAACTGCAGCGGCTGCCCCAAACAACGCACTAAGTGCGTTGAAGACGATCATTACAGTTAATCGGTCTTCCGGCGGAGCAGTTCCGATCCATTTGCCGCAGCGTCGACAATACGTTTTGACCTGCTGGTCTCCCGTCCCGCAGTTGGAACAGTACATCTCAACCTTTCAAAAGATTCTTCATTACAAACCAGATGTTTGCCGGTCGTTCGGCCAATCTACGCATGAAGTAAGGATACCAGTGTTTTCCATATGGCACATAGATACGCACATTAAAACCATCACGGGCAAGCTGACGCTGTAGATCTCGTCTTATGCCGTAGAGCATTTGAAACTCATATTTCTCTTTCCCGATACCTTCACGCGCGGCAAAGTTGATCGTTGCGTCGATCATTTTCGGATCGTGCGTCGCAATTCCATGATAAATACCGCTCGACAACAAGAGTTGCATCAAGTTCAAGTAGTTCGTGTCGACGTCTCTCTTATCAGGGAAGGCTACTTCCGGAGGTTCGTTGTAAGCACCCTTACAGATGCGAATACGAGCGGGTAACTTCAAGAGTTCTTGTGCGTCTGAGAACGTCCGGCGCAAGTACGATTGCAAGACGATACCCACATCGTCCACACCAAACTCGGAGCGTAGTCGCTTGAAGATGTCGATAGTCACTTGAGTGACACTGGAGTCTTCCATATCGACCCGCACAAAGTTGCCACGGCCGTGAGCCTCTTCAACCACGCGACGAACATTCTTGTAGGCGAGGTCGAGATCCAGGCCCAGACCAAACTGGGTGAGTTTGATTGAGACGTTTGAACGAATGCGTGTCTCAGCAATCCTGGCTAGTATGTTCAAATACTCAACCACTTCCTGTTCTGCTTCAACGGCGCTGGCGACCGACTCATTCAGGTGATCAAAAGAAGCAGTACAGTTTTCAGCATTAATTTCCCGAATGAATGGGATCACTTCATCAATCGCCTCTCCGGCGACGAAGCGGGTTGTGAGTTTCTTAAAGGGTCGAAAACGTGTCGCAAAGTCCTTTAGGCCTTCGTGCCCGGATAACCAAATCAGCGCGCTTCTCGTTACCATTAGTTCGATAAGTATAGGAATTCCGAAACAATTCTATGAATTCTTTAAGAGACGAGTTTCGCGATTCTCATCGAGTATCAAGGTGTGGTCCGTCCATGTGTTATTCTTGGCGACGTTTTTCGCCCACCCCGGCCGAGGAGGAATATTTTGCGCACCAGGACCAGAACGAGGAAACTGCTCGGATGCGCTTGAAACTTGTACTTGCCGTTGCATCTCTTGCGGCGCTTGTAGGTGCCGGCTCCTGCATCGCGATCGTGTTGGCTTTCTTCTCATCTGTGAAGCCATTGACCACCCCAGGACTGCTGGTAGCGTTAACTCTTCTGATTCCAACAGCAACAATAATATTCGGCTCAATCTTCGTTTATCGTCACACAGCGCGTCGCCGAAAGCTGCAAGCGTTTTTGACTGCGATTGTTGCGACCGTGCTTACACTTTGCCTGTTTGTAGTTGCTTCCATCATAAGCGCTCGTAGAAACCCGATTGAGCCCCCGCAGCCAGCTGGATCGCACGTCGCATCCTAATCACTGACGCTTGGCTCCTGGACCATATTCAATCCGATTTCGCGTTGTACAGGTCGCAATGCGTCGATTACAAACCGGATGTGGTCATCCATATTTACTCCGAGTTCCTCAACGCCTTGCCTGATATCATCACGATTGACCGACCGCGCAAAGGCTTTGTCTTTCAATTTCTTCTTGACGGAACTGACTTCGAGATCGTCCAGGCTTCGAGAAGGTCTTACAAGTGCGCAGGCTACCAAAAAACCGCAGAGCTCGTCCGTGGCAAAAAGTGCACGAGCCATGTCGGTATCGCGTGACACGCCGGTGTAAGTCGCATGTCCCATAATGGCGAGGATTATGCGATCTGAGTAGCCTCTGCCACAGAGAATATTGGCACCCGTGAAGGGATGCTGATCGGGTGAAGGAAACATCTCGTAATCGAAATCGTGAAGCAGCCCCACGATACCCCACTCATCCTCGTCCGCCGGTGCATCTGCATATCGTTTAGAACACGCACGCATGGCAGCTTCGACAGCGAGAGCGTGCTTGCGCAGGCTGTCGCCCTTTGTGTACTCACACAACAACTCCCAGGCATCCGATCGATCAGGCATGATGAATTTAAGAGGAGGCTCTTCTAATTCCAGGAAAATTGTAGTTCGTGAACGTCAGTCAAAACTAGCACGGGAGAAGAAAGCCCAGCAAGAGAGGTCGCCTGACATTTGACTGAAGGGGTATGGTGCGTTGTGTGAGCTCGGAGAAAGAAATCATTTTCCATATGACATATGACATTTGAAATTTTTCATTTGTCATTTGGAGGAGAGACTTTGGTCTTTGGCCTTGGGTCTTTTGGCCGGTTAGTTGAAATCTAACGCACCATCTTCACCAAGACCTAAGACCAAAGACCCAAGGCCCATCTTTAAAAATGACAAATGAAAAATTTCAAATGTCATATGGAAAATGATTTGTTTTGTGCGGTTCGGGTTCCTTACTGCGCATTCGTGGCTACGTATCCAGGGCGGGCTCGAATAATAACTTGCTTACGACCCGTCGTAACTTTGATCTTTCGATAACGCTCGTCGCGTTCCTTGTTGATGGGATAGTAGCCAAGGAGGTATTGCGTGCGGAGCTCGGCGGCGATCTTGGAGAATGCATCAGGCAATGAACCAAGCGTGTCAGCCCGAAGTAATCTGCCTCCAGACTTTTCGGCGAGAGTCTCGAGATACTTGTCTGCCGTCGCATACGCAAGATCTAACATTGCGGTAATCGAGTCGTCGGGCCTCGTACCTCGTCTTGTGGTTGTTGAAGGTATGGGCTCCGGAAATCGCGAGGTTCGATTATCAGGAGGAAGGTCATCAGGTAATCGACGGTTAGGATCACGATTCGGATCGCTTTCGCGCCGGCGACGAAGGATCTCTTCAGGCAGAGGCAGACCAAGTGGTCCCGACTTTCGCTGGCTTCCCGACGTAGGAATTGGCTCATCGCTGGGAAACGTCGGAGCAGTCGTCCCGCTTGGAGGCCGACGAACCACATCTATTGTTGGTAACTGTGGCGACGTCTGATCCGCCTGCTCACGCGCTAGTCTCTCGGTGGTCGCTCGCGTGTCGTAACGTATTGGATAGACAATTACTCCTTCCTCATCTAACCACCTTAAGGTGCTATCAAATGTTGCCTTGTCGCTGTGCCAATCCATGCCGTCGGTAAATATAACAATCGCCCTTCGACCCTGAATCCTGCGGATGGTATTAAGCGCCAGCTCTACGGCGTCGTAGACCTTCGTGCCCTGCCCAGACCTCACGCTATTAATTGCAGTCCTCAAAATCTCTCTCTCGCTTGTGAACTCGTTTAGATCTCGCACTTGATCGTCAAAGGAAATGACTTTGACCCGATCAGCCGGCTGTAACTGTTGAACAAAAGAAAAGGCAGCTTGCTGAATTAGTCGCAGCTTGTCCTGTGTGCTCGCACTCGTATCGAGCATTAGCACGACGTGAAATGGAGCCGCAACCTTTCCAAAGAATGCGACTTCTTGCGGAATGCCATCTTCCTTTATCGTAAATTCTTCCCTACGTAGATCAGCCACGTAGATACCATTTGGGTCGGTGGCAATAACCGGAACGGTTACCAGGTCAGTATCAATTTTGAGGGTTTCGATATCCTGGGATTCCGGCGGCAGATCCGGTTGGGGGGCTGATTCAGTCTTCGGTGGTTGAGGTTTCTGTCCAGCAGGCTTGGATTGAGCTCCAACGGTTGGCGCTAAGGCAACTACCAGGGCAATCGAAAGCCATAAACGGTACGCAGGCGAAAGCATTCAGTTCTCCTAACGCAACCCACTTAAGCAAACTTTTGAATTGGCAACGAAGTGACGGAAACGACTTCCAGCCGTAGGATGTCGACAACAAGAATAACGTTTGCCCAGGAACCTGACCACTTTGCCGCAGACCTCCTGCTTGCTGGCCGAAACAGCATCAACTAGAATGCGATTTCCATAATCTATCCCCAATGAGATCCTTATTGTTGGCAGTTTTGGCAGCTTATCTTATAGCCGCCATCCATTCAATTTTGGCGTTTATCAATAAGCGCCGTTCCCTGCAGCGCGTGGCAGAATGGTCAATGGCTGTGGGGTTCGCATTGCATACCGCCGCGCTAATTGCCGACTGGGTGATCGACGGTCATTATCCGCTTTTTTTTCTTAGAGAGACGCTTTCTTTCCTGGCGTGGGCTTTAGTGGCTGCTTATGCGCTGGTACTTTACCGTTATCGTGCACAAGCTGTGGGTGTCTTCACGATGCCACTCATTTCGGTTTTGACTTTCATTACACTTCTGACCAACTCAGGTCAACAAAACACACCTCCCGGTTTCTCGGCAACCTTGTTATTCCCAGTGCACACTACTCTGCTGATTTTCGCTTACGCCGCATTTTTCGTTGTGTTCATGGCAAGCGTGATGTACCTGCTCCAGGAGCGCGAGCTGAAACTCAAAACGTTCAGTGCGATCTTTCATCGCTTACCGCCATTGACAACAGTTAATGAGTTGGCGACTACCGCTGCTGCTCTCGGATTAACGCTGCTAACACTGGGCATCGTAACCGGTATGCTCTGGTCGTCGGCACGCGATGGGAAAATCTGGCATAACGACCCCAAAGAGATCTTTGCCTTTCTTACGTGGCTGCTCTACTTCCTCCTCACTATTTATCGAACCACCGCAAATTGGCGTGGCAGAAGAGCAGCATGGTTGGGCGTAGTTGGATTTGGGCTGGTGCTTTGTACGTTTTTTGGCGCACGTCTTCTTGGCGGCTATCACGTATTTGGTGTCATCAGGGTGTTTTGAACAGTACTTTGCGTTAACTCGAGGCAGCCGATCGTTAAACAGATGTCAATAGTCTTAGTTGGAGTCAATCACAAGACGGCGCCAGTGGAGATCCGCGAGCATCTCGCATTCACCGATGAGGCTTGCGCCGACGGTCTGCGCCGACTGGTTGACGGCGAGGTCGTGCAGGAAGGATTGATTGTCTCAACTTGCAATCGGGTGGAAATCCTTAGTGCGACCTCGACCGATCAACTCGAATTTAGCGCGGGGCTGATAACTCAGTTTCTGGATCACACAGGCCGATTACCAGCTGGTTTTTTAGACAATCACTTGTACCGTCACACGAACGAAGAAGCAGTGCGCCATCTGTTTCGCGTGGCTTCTTCGCTTGATTCGATGGTCGTTGGTGAACCACAGGTACTCGGGCAAGTACGTCACGCCTACTCGCTCGCTGTTGAAGCAGGTACAGCAGGTAGGGTCCTCAATCGTTTGGTGCACCATACCTTTCGTGTGGCCAAGCGGGTCAGAACGGAAACTGGAATCGCTGCAAGTGCGGTATCAATCAGCTATATGGCTGTTGAACTCGGAAAGAAGATCTTCGAATCTTTGAAGGGTCGAACGGTCATGCTGATTGGTGCTGGTGAGATGGCCGAACTTTCGGCGAAGCATTTAGTGAACGCCGGAGTTTCGCGCGTGCTCATCGCAAACCGTACTGAGGAATCGGCTCGACAACTGGCCGCTGAGTTTGGTGGTGACATCGTACCTTTCGATCAGATTGACGAATTCCTGCCCGAAGCTGATTTGGTTATCGCTTCAACCGGAGCACCTACCTTTGTACTTACGGAGACGATGATGCGCAAATCCCTTGAGCGACGTCGGAACCGTCCCACCTGTCTAATCGATATTAGCGTCCCCAGAAATATAGATCCTGACGTCGGCAAACTTTCAAATGTGTTCCTCTTCGACATCGACGATTTGGAGTCCGTTATCTCCTCAAACATACGAGAGCGCGAACGCGAAGCTGAAAGGGCCGAACTCATCGTCCAATCTGAAGTAATGCAGTTTCAGCAATCGTTGCGACTAATGGAGGTGGGACCAACAATCGGAGCCCTTCGACAAAAACTGCAAGATCTCGCTCGTACAGAAATGTCGCGGCAACGAAAACGTCTTGGGAGTTTGACACAAGAACAGGAAGCAGCCATTGAGGCACTACTCATGTCGACCGTTAACAAAATCTCTCATCCCGTCTTAAATCAAATGCGACGCTTCTACGAGACCACAGAACCAGACATGTCGGACGCTCCGCCAGACATTTTCGGTCTCGAGGAATGATCTCTCAATGTCGCGGTCTCTCATCATCGGTTCACGGGGCTCCAAGCTCGCTTTGTGGCAGGCAGAACGAGCAAAGATTCAGTTGCTTACGCTCAATCCTCACGTCGAAGTCCGGATTGAAATTATCAAGACGACGGGCGATGTTAAGAGTGACCCTCTTTCTGTCATTGGAGGGAAGGGCGTGTTCACGAAAGAACTGGAAGATGCGCTACTGGACCGACGTATCGACATCGCTGTGCATTCGCTGAAGGACCTACCGACAATTCTGCCAGATGGATTGTCTATTAGCGCCATATGCGAGCGAGAAGATCCACGAGATGCGTTGGTACTGCGGCGCTATGCGAACGCAGTTAGCGGCTCGCTTCGTGATTTGCCGAAAGGTGCTGTTGTGGGCACGTCAAGCCAAAGACGGCTGGCGCAATTGAGGGCTTTACGCCACGATGTGGTGATTAAAGACCTTCGAGGTAACGTCGACACGAGAGTGCGAAAACTGGATGAAGGCCAATACGACGCGGTAATCCTGGCATCAGCTGGTCTGTTGCGTCTTGGGCTGCAAAGTCGAATCAGTGCGGCTATCTCCACGGAGGAGATGTTGCCTGCTGTTGGTCAGGGAGCAATCGCGATTGAAACACGAGTCGATGACGAGTTCGCCGTTGAGCCAGTGAGAAAACTCAATCATGAGGAAACGCGGATTGCCTGTTTGGCCGAACGATCTTTGCTGAGAAGTCTAGGTGGCGGTTGCCAGCTTCCAATCGCAGCCCACGGAAAGATTGAAGGCCGACTGCTAAGACTCGAAGGGTTGGTTGCGAAGACCGACGGGTCCGAGGTCCTCCGGGAGCGCGTGTCAGGACCCATAGATGCCGGCGAAACGATCGGCGTCGAGTTAGCAAAGCAATTGATTGATCGCGGCGCCAATTCCCTGCTAAATGGTCAATAGAGTTATGAATCAACCGCTGGCGGGACGAACGGTCGTTATAACTCGCGCCGCTTCGCAGGCCAACGACTTCGTTAGTGCGCTCGAACGCTACGGAGCCGGCGTGATTGTTTGTCCTACCATCGAGATTACGGAACCCGAAAGCTTCGCACGCCTGGACGAAGCAATAGATCATTTATACGGTTACGACTGGTTGATTTTCACGAGCGCAAACGGGGTCGAGTTTTTTGTGCGCCGCATGGCGACTCGCAACGTAGATGTCGCCGAACTCGACGAGATTAAAGTCTGCGCTATTGGCGAGGCGTCGGCCGACAGACTCCGCGATGCTCACATTCATGTTGATATTGTGCCGGCCCATTCAAAAGCCGAGGGTGTGTATGCGGCATTAAGCGAGTTCGTCGGAGGCAGCGAAACACTCAAAAGACTGAACTTTTTGATTCCACGTGCTGCGGTAGGACGCGATCACTTGCCGAGTGCTTTGGAAAACGCTGGCGCCAGGGTCGATGTGGTTCCCGCATACCGAACAGTTCTACCCGCCAACGTGGATCGCGGTCGGTTGAGCGCTATGTTGACCGGCAGTGCTGATTGCATCGCATTTACTAGTTCGTCGACTGTAAAGAATCTGGCGCTTCTATTTGATACTAATGATCTCAGCCACATACTGAAAGGCCTCGCCATAGCTTGTATCGGCGAGGTCACATCAGCAACGGCGGCTGAATACGGTCTGCACGTCGACATTCAACCCAAACAGTTCACGGTAACTCACTTAGCCCAAGCCATAGCGGACTACTATTCCCGACTATAATGTTTTCCTGAATACCCTCCCGTGCAGCAAAAGTTTTCGCGCACTACCCCCGGAAAATGCGTACCGCAGCTGTGCTACACTGATTTCGGATGTCATCACGAAGCGTACTCATCTTCGAAAGGGACCGAGCGAGTGGATCATCTTTGCGGGATCTACTCGCGACCTGGGGTTATCAACCGGTCGTTACCGACGACATTCCTGCAGCCTTAAAAGCCGTTAACGAACTAAAGCCCGCGTTGGTTGTGGATGGAGGTTCCGCAGCGGGCGAGGACTCTACTCTTGTCCGCCACATTCGCGCACACGATATTGACCTGCCTGTCGTGCTGCTTACCGATCAAAAATCCGTCGATGGATCGCTTCACGCAATTCAACAAGAAGGTGTTTATCACTACTTTGAGAAACCGATAGATCCCCACAAGCTTCGTATGGTCCTAGACCGAGCTGTCGAGCTGGCTTTGGCAAAAAGAGAGAATGAGCTGCTCCGTCGACAACTCCAGGACCGCGGTGCATTTGGCGAACTAGTAGGAAACTCTGATTCCATCCGAAAAGTCTATACGCTCATCGAACAGGTAGCCCCTTCTTCCGCCTCAGTATTGATCACCGGAGAATCCGGCACTGGGAAGGAACTGGTCGCGCGCACGATCCATAAAATGAGTCCGCGCAGAGACCGGCCATTTGTTGCGATTAACTGTTCTGCAATTCCCGAGACTCTCATGGAATCGGAACTTTTCGGACATGAAAAGGGAGCATTCACCGGTGCCGCATCCAGACGACAAGGTTGCTTTGAACTGGCAGATACGGGCACGCTTTTGCTCGATGAGATCGGTGAAATGCCGCCGCTGCTGCAAGCCAAACTGCTGCGCGTAATTGAGGAACGATCAATAAGACGTCTTGGCAGCCGTAAGGAGATCGAAGTCGATGTACGACTGCTCGCAGCTACCAATCGTCATCCGCAGCAGGCCGTAGCTGAGGGCAAACTGCGAAGTGATCTTCTTTACAGGCTCAACGTCTTTGGGATTCACCTGCCCCCGCTTGGTGAGAGGAAGGAAGACCTGCCGCTGCTGGCTCAGCATCTGGTTACTCAATTGGCTGAAAAGCACGGAAGACCAGCCCGCTTTCTCAGCCCCTCTGCACTAACGGCTTTGCAGTTCCATGCCTGGCCGGGAAATGTGCGGGAGCTTCGCAACGTGATCGAACGCGCGGTAATAATTTGTTCCGGGGAACAGGTCGAGCGTCATCATTTTGCTCCGTACCCAATCGAACAACGTGAACGACTCCGCAATGAAGATACGTTGTCGTTACCGGTCGGCACGCCCCTGGAAGAAGTGGAACGACAGATGATCATGCGCACGTTGCAGAAGACAAAGAATAACAAGACTCGCGCCGCCGAATTGTTAGGCATTAGCCTGAAGACTCTCCATAACAAACTAAATCTTTACCGCGAGCGTGGCCTGCTTCATGACGACTGAGTCTTCCGTGCTGTTGTTCTTCATTGATGGCCTGGGTATTGGCACGCGAGGTCCCTTCAATCCGCTCGACAATCTGCCGGAAGCCGCACCTTTAGCTGTCTTTCAAAACGAAAAACCCGAATCACTTTTAGGAGGAATCGTTGTACCTACCGATCCATGTCTCGGCGTGGAGGGACGTCCCCAAAGCGCTTCAGGTCAGACCACTATTCTGACGGGTGTTAACGCGCCCGCCGCCATCGGTTATCACAAACAGGGGTTTCCGAACACAGTTCTGCTCGAGATCATCAACACTCACTCGATTTTCCGACAACTTCGAGAGGCAGGAATCAGCCCGATCACGTTTGCGAACGCTTACACCAAAGGTTTCTTCGAGGAGCGTCCACGATGGGTCTCAGCGACTACGGCCGCAGTCGAGGCAGCGGGCATGACCTTTCGGACGGTTTCTGATCTAAAAGACGGTTCGGCCGTGTTCATGGATTTCACCAATCGCATTCTGATTGAAAGAGGTGAAGATGTTGCTGAACGCAGTGAAGAAGAAGCAGCGAGAGTGCTTGCCGACATCACGGCGAAACATCGCTTCACGCTTTATGAGTATTTCATCACCGACAAAGTCGGACATGCCCAGGATATGGCGAAGGCAAAAGTGGTCCTAACCAGGCTGGCTCTTTTCATTCGCGAACTCCTGGTCAAGCTTGATCTCGAAAGAACTACGGTTATACTCACAAGCGATCACGGTAATATCGAAGATTTGGCGTCACGCAATCACACGCTGCATGCAGTGCCTACTATTGTATGGGGAGCTCAGCGGGAGCGAATCGCGGCACGGATCCACACTCTTGCCGATATTACACCCGCCATTGTCGCGCTCCTGACCAATACAAACAGGAATTAGATGAACTCAGCACAGTCTGCCGAGGCCATTATCTCCACGCACACCACTTCTGCCGAGAAAAACAACCCGCTCGAGTTATTCGGCTGGAAGATGTACGACTGGGCCAACTCTGCCTTTTACACCACAGTTGTCGGTGCACTCTTTAGCCCTTATCTCACGAGGCTCGCTCAGAGCGCTGTCGGCGAGAACGGTACCGTCATCGATCTGGGACCGCTTGGCGCTGTAACTGCTAAATCGCTACCGAGTCTCTGCGTCTCTATCTCTGTCGGCGCGCAGGTTTTTATTTTGCCTATCCTGGGAGCCCTCGGTGACTACTCAGATCTCAAGAAACGATTGATGGCTTTGTTTTGCTACGTCGGGGTAATTGCCAATTGTTTGATGTTCTTCATCAAAGACGACCTCTACATTTGGGGTGGAATCCTATTCATCATCGCAAACGTTTCTTTCGGCGCCTCCATCGTTTTCTACAACTCATTCCTGCCTGAAATAACGACCGAAGATCAGGCTGACAAGGTATCTAGTCGCGGCTTTGCTTACGGATATCTCGGCGGTGCGATTCTCTTGGTACTGAATCTGATTCTGGTACTTCGAGCTGAGCAGCTCGGAATCTCTACTGGTTTAGCCGTGCGTCTTTCGCTTCTTTCCGCCGGCATCTGGTGGGGCGGATTTGCGCTCGTTACATTCTTGCTGTTGAAGTCACGTCCGAAGGCGAAGAGTTTACCGCCGGGCATGGGCTACGTCTCGGCCGGCTTTTTAGAGATTGTCGCTACCTTCAAAGAACTTCGCCGGCTACCTATGACGCTGCGATATCTACTTGGATATTTGATCTACAATGATGGCATCCAGACAGTGATCTTCGCCTCGAGTGCTTTTCTCGAACAGGAGCTCTTTCCCGGCGGCAATCCGACATTCCTACTCGAGATTTTTTTAATGGTGCAGTTTGTCGCTGTGTTTGGCGCACTCTTGTTCGAACGCCTTGCATATCTCATTAGAACAAAGAACGCTATTGTCGTGTCACTGATCATTTGGTCTGCGATCGTCATTTACGCGTATCGCTTCCTACACACAGTTCAGGAAGCTTGGGTTATGGCCGGCGTGATTGCAATTGTGCTGGGCGGATCGCAAGCACTTTCGAGATCACTCTTTTCTCGCATGATTCCGGCGGGCAAAGAAGCCGCGTTCTTTGGTCTTTATGAGGTTTCGGAACGCGGCACCTCGTGGATGGGTCCTCTGCTATTCAGTATAGTCATCGCTCGCACGGGTTCCTATCGGCAGGCGCTATTGTCGCTGATCTTCTTTTTTGTGGTTGGATTAATAGTTCTATGGGTAACGGATACAGACCGAGGTATTCATGAGGCAGGCAACCTAATGCCGGAGGAAGCAGTTTCCTAGTTTTCTACCCCGCCAGCTTTCGTTCCTTGGGAGTTGATTGCTTCTCGAGGCATTCGCGAGAACAGAATGTGGCCAATCCTGAGTTGAGGATGAGCGCTCGCTCGGCTGGAATCCAGGTTCCACAACTCCCACACCGAACCAACTTGTTCCTTGAAGGCGATTTTTGACCTGAGGCCGTGGATCCCTCAACCTGTGTGGCAACGTTAAGAGAGTTTACAACTTTTCGAATGAGTTGAAGGTAAGGACGCAAACGTGAGTAGACGACGATAAAAACCAGACCAACCAGCGCGGCTATTATTACGTATTTCAATTGATACTCGACCTATCGGAGATTTGGTACTCCGCAAGATGAAGGTGCTTCACTCAATCGTTAATCATTCGCCGGATTATTGCCGCCGGTTCCGTACGGTTCGTCGTTGGCTCTACGCCGAGGCATTGGGTCCGTTGAACGACGACGAGGTTGTGAGTCCCTGGTGCGGCGATCGATGCTGCCAGGCGGTAGACCTCGTCCGTGTACCGCTTCTTCCAGGATACGGGTGATCTCTTGCGAAAGCGTCCGATGTTCGGCGGCCGCACGGCGACGAAGAGATTCCTTCAAATGGTTGGGGACATACGCGCCTATGAAAACGCCTTTGCGATTTGCCATCTCTCGTCGCCCTCTCCTACTGTCTTCAAAAATCAACCTTGCAAATGCTGAACAGGTCTGTAAGCCGAATTCTGTACTCAGATCCAGGGATCAGAGTGGCGATCATTCATCTAGTCCAGCCGTTACCGACTGGCTCCAGCGACCTACCCGGAGGTCGTAGCGGTTATTGAAACCGCTTCGGGCGGGCAGCCCTATTGACGCCTCCCTATTTGGTCTTGCACTGCGAGGAGTTTGCCTGGCCGCGCATGTCACCACACGCGCCGGTGCGCTCTTACATTAAGCCCGAAACGGGCCGCACCATTTCACCCATTACCCTTAGTGATTTCAGATCTAGGATCTGAGATTTTCTAGGGCTGGTTTACTTTCTGTTGCACTTGTCGTCGTTCGACCGATCCGTTTTTTGT
Source organism: Acidobacteriota bacterium (assembly GCA_046725195.1). Classification (GTDB taxonomy): domain Bacteria; phylum Acidobacteriota; class Blastocatellia; order Pyrinomonadales; family Pyrinomonadaceae; genus PSRF01. The sequence continues at coordinate 40,350 of JBKOYD010000060.1, forward strand.
AAGACCTCAATTTGAAGTCTCAATCCGGTTGAGTCAAACGCCCCGCCGTTAGCGGGCTCGCTGCCCTATAGTGTTCGGACTTTCCTCTCCTGGCAAATTGCCAGCAGCAACCGCCCGACCTGTTCTCTTGCAAGGCTGTTTGAATTATAGCAAACCAGTGTTCAACCGGTATAGCACGAGCGCTGACCGCTTTAAACGCCCATCGAACAAATTAACCAAAGTATTTGAGGCCCACACGTAAGCTGTTGATTAACTCAAGAGGGACAAATAACGAAACGACTACGGAAGCAGCCGCATGCGAAAGGGTGAGCGCGTAGAGGTTTGGTTCCTTCTGATAAACAGCTGCCCAAATCAAGCCGCCCACTAAAGTAAACACAAAAAGCATTGGGTTCGGCAAATGTACGACTCCAAATAGTAATGCCACGAAAACTATGCTTTTCCACCCTTGACCCAGAACGATTTGCGCTCGACGGTTGATGAACCCTTGGAGGGCGTACTGTTGAAATAAGGCCCACAACGGTACTAACAAAAAGCGTGCACGCGGCAGACGCCCGTCAAAATAGTCACCGGACGTGAACCAGGAGGACCAAACAATTATTGCGATTGCCGCAATCGTGGGCACAAGCAGTAACTTTGTGGCTGCAACAAAGTTATCGAGTCGAAATCCGATCTCTCTGAAAGTTTCCCCGTACTCTTTATGAGAGTAGAGCATCAGAAGCAACGCGAGTCCAATAGGCATTGCCAATACAAATTTGTTGCGTCCGACGAACGCAAGTAGGACCCACTCGACGATTAGACAGGAAACCGATACTGAGATGATCTCCCACAATGCGACAGTCGAAGGATTTATCCGAGTCGCGGTTGAAGTTTCTTGCTCTTGCATTGTCACACTCAACGTTTCGACGTAGCCTGCCAGCCTCCATTTGCTTCCACGACAAACTCGATGGGATTCCCGAGCAACTGCAATGTATATCGAGCGCCGCTGCCACTCTGATGTACGGCGAAGACCCGAGCTTCATGAGCGCCGGTACTTAACGCCGTTAAGGCGAAGTTGTAACCATGCCATTCGTCCCTCGACCATCGAGCGGCAAGAACATCCGGTCGCGAAAGGGATGCGAATTGAGTACCGACAAACCTTCCGTCAATAAACAGTTGGACCTCGACGCGCTCCCATGGCGACGCGTCGTTTACCGCCCAGCCCGCAATCGAACGCGATACCGGCACGGCCTCGCCCCAGCCATGAAAAGTTGGCGGGAATGCTGACAGATAGACACTCACAGCAACTGCGCTAACCAACAGAGTTTCTAAAAGGGATTTGCCAATCAGTAGATTGACGAGCTTCGACGATGGCTTCTTCATGGACGAAATTGACTTTCAAGCGACTTAGGCAATGCCTTTGGCGGAAACAGATCAGCCCAGCGTGTTCGAAACTCACGTCGCACGATCTCCTCCACTTCATCAGCCGTGGCACAGTCGAAGCATTTCGTCACCACATCACGCGCTCCAGCTATCTCAACTTGTGAAAGAGTGGATCTCACACGCGGAATCAGTGCGGGCGTCATACTGAGGTCGATCGCCCCCATCCCAACGAGCAATACCGCATACGCTGGAGTTGAAGCCATTTCACCGCACACAATCACGGGAATCCCGGCCCCGCTCGCTGCTTGCAACGTACGTGTAATTCCGTAGAGCACCGCTGGGTGGAGTGTGCGAAACCATTCAGATACCTCGTCGTTACCGCGATCCACGGCAAGCGTGTACTGCACAAGGTCGTTGGTCCCAAGCTCGAAGAAGTCCACTTCTCGTGCAATCTTTTCCGCCGTCAGAACTGCTGAGGGTACTTCGATCATGGCTCCAATTCCCACTTCGGAGAAGATTGCTCCTTCGGTCGCTAGATTATCGACTTCCTCTGCGACTACTTTCTTAGCCAATCTCACGTCAGCTACATCGGCAACCATTGGAATTACAAGACTGAGACGCCCGACCGCGGCCGCACGCAGGATCGCCCGAACCTGAGTTCGCATAAGACTCTTGTGTCGCAGATCAAAACGCACTGCGCGCAACCCGAGCGCCGGATTACGTTCAGCGCGCTCCTTAAAGTCGTTTCCAACTTCACCACCAACGTCGAAGAGCCTGACGACTGCTCCGTCCTTGCCCGCTGCTTCGGCCAGCGCTCGATAAGCGACATACTGCTCCTCCTCCGAGAGCATTAGGCCAGGTCGCGACAAAAGAAACTCCGATCTAAACAAGCCCACTCCTGAAGCGCCAAACTTTTGCACCGCCTCAAATTCTGTCGGAAGTTCCACGTTTGCACGTAAGGAGATGCTAACGCCGTCCTTAGTCACTACTGGTCCGGTCTCAACAGCTGCCAGGGCCTGAGAAACTGCAGCTGGTTCGTGGGCTTTAAATTCATACTGCTCCAGAGTCGCAGCCACTGGATGCAGAATGACCTCTCCGCGACTGGCGTCCACGATGATTTGGTCGCCCGTTCGTGTGCGTCGATAAAAGTCACGCAAGCCGACGACGGCCGTAAGGCCTAAGCCTCGTGCGATGATCGCCATATGGGAAGTCCAACCACCTGCATCGTTAACAATGGCCCTCACGTGATTGAGGTCGAGTTCAGCTATTGTGGAAGGCAATAGATCCTGCGAAACGATAACAGCATCTTCGTATAGATTCGGATACTTGGGTCCTTCGCCGGTCAGGTTTATCAAAAGCCGTTGGATTACGTCTTCAATATCAGAACCTCGTTCGCGCAAGTACTCATCGTTAATCTGCGTGTAGATCGAGAGGAGACGATCTCCCACAACCTTTGCGGCCCATTCCGCATTGGCGCGCTCTTTCACGATGAATTCTTCAACGTCGCGCGTTAATTTCGCGTCTTCAAGAAAGAGCAGGTGGGCGTCAAAGATGTATGCGTGACCACGACCAAGTTCACGCTCCGCGCGTTCCTTGATGCCTTCTAGTTGACGTCGCGATAGTCTGACAGCTGCACGAAAGCGTCTTCGTTCCCGCTCAACATCCGCCTCACCAATTTCTGCTCGATAAACTTCTCTCGTGCCCTCCTGCAATCTCAGGACCCGGCCGATTACGATGCCTTTTGAGACGCCCAAGCCTTTAGCACGCAGCTCCTGAGTGGTCGTAGAGAATTGCTCAGCTTCTGTTCGTTCCGTTTCATCAAAATCACGAGAGAACAAACCAACGATCGCATCCAGAGCTTCTTTCTCATCGACACCACTTGCGACTACGTGCAACTCGGTGCCGCGACCAGCTGCCAACATCAGGATACTTAGTATTGATTTAGCGTCGGCTTCTGCATTGCTATCGAGACGCCGGAGAGTGAGGCGGCTTTGGAATCTAGTAGCTACACGAACGAGGTTTGCGGCAGCGCGAGCATGAAGACCGAGTCGACTTTTTACACGGAGATTGCGTTCAGCCACGTCAATCAGCTCCGCCCTTGGTTGGGGGCGCAAGTAAGGCACCTGCCAGGTAAATTCCTTGTCGTCCTTGATCGCAGATTTTGCGCGCGAGCTCTGCCAGGGAATCGTCTGCTGTGTAAGTGGCAAGCTTGATCACCATCGGCAAGTTAACCCCAGTCACAACTTCGACAGAGCCTTCTTCCAGGAACATGGAAGCGATGTTCGTCGGCGTACCTCCAAACATGTCCGTGAGTAAAAGAACTCCGGCACCTTGAGAGACGCGAGATATCGCTCGCTGTACTTCATCTCGTGCAGCATCCACATCGTCGTGCCATCCAATCGAGACAGCCGCTATGTGTGAGATTGGGCCAATGATCATTTCTGCAGCCGCAAGCAGTTCGCCTGCAAGATGACCATGGGTGACTATAACTCCGGAAACTCTCTTCACTTCTCCAGCTACTGATGAAGGCTGCTGAGGACTATTACTCATCGTTGCCTCCTGACGTGAAAAGCGTGCTCACACTTTCAATAACTTCGAACGAAACTGCGATCGACTCGCTTTTCGCACGTCACGATGTGACGCATGCGCATCAAAGCCTTCGCCTCGAAGCGAACGCGCCAGGGCATTCGCGATCATCACGGACCGGTGCCGACCGCCAGTGCAGCCAATGCCAACAGTGACGTATGACTTCCCTTCTCTCCTGTAGAGAGGAAGTAGATAGGAAAGCAAATCGGTAAAACGTCGTAGCGTCTCCTTCACATCTTCGTGAGATCTAAGATATTTGACAACACGACTGTCGTGACCCGACAGCCTCTTCAATTCCGGAACGAAATGTGGATTCGGCAAATGCCTGACATCAAACAATAATTCCAGATCTCCGGGATTGCCATATTTGTGACCAAAACTCATCACCTGCACACGCATCGGCGCACCTTTACGATCGGGACTGAACCTTTCGAGCAAGAAGCTGCGAAGTGTGTGAACCGTATGGTCCGAAGTGTCGATAATCTGATCCGCGAGAGATCGAATTCTGGACATTGCCTCGCGCTCATCGCTGATCGCGGCTAGCAGCCCTTGCCCTTTTTCGGCTGGATGCGGTCGCCGCGTCTCACTAAATCGGTGTTGTAAAACGCCATCTGAAGCTTCAAAGAAGAGAACCGTCACACTCAGGCCCGAACCCCTTAGCGCATCGAGTTGTTTTTCGAAATCTGCCAGAAAACTTCCTTCCCTAATATCAATGACTAGCGCAGCTCGTCTAATTCCCTTTTCATCGTCGTCTGAAGTGACCAAACGACCAAATGTCTGGAGCATCGTTATCGGGAGATTATCGACACAAAAGTATCCAAGGTCCTGAAATGCATTCGTGGCTGATGACATTCCTGAACCGCTTAGTCCGGTTATGATTACTATGTCTGGAGCGTTGTTCTTATCGGTGGGCAGGTTGTTTCTCTCTTTGCGGGCCATCGATGCGTCTTTGGACTTTGGCCTTGGGTCTTTGGTCTTTGGACTTGATCAAAATCGCTGATGTTCGAAATACTAAGGTTAAAGGCCAAAGACCCAGGGCCAAAGGCCCAGGCTATGGTTCTATCAGTCCGTAGTTTCCGTCCTTGCGTTTGTAGATAACTCCCAAGCGCTGAGTATCCGCGTCGCGAAACACCAGGAACTGATCGGTCTCACCCGAAAGTCGAAGAGCAGCTTCCTCCGCGGTCATTGGTTTCACGGTGTAGCGGCGGGCTGCAATGATCCTGGGTGGACGAGGTGTAGCTTCAAGGTGCCCGTCAGGTTCGGGAGCGATCCGCGCAGTCGATTTCCCACTTTGTTTTCTATGAATGATCTTCTTTTTTAGTTTGACCGCCTGTTTTTCTATCTTAGCCATGGCTCGAGTGAGTGCCATGTACATGTCAGCGTTGGTATCTTTTGCAGTCAACGTGTAATCACGCCAGGTGACCACGATTTCTCCGATTTGACGATTCTTCTCAACATCGATAATTACATGAGTGCTTAAGGTTGAGTCGTTGAAAATATGATCGATTTTCTTGAAATGGTCCTCAACGTGACGTCGGATTGCCGGCGACACATCAACGTGCCGGCCCGTGTATTCAAATTTCATCAGCCAACTCCCTCCTCGAACCTGTGAAAAAGAGACCAATGCGTCAGCCAGAGTGAGACGAGGATGTTAGTCTGGCTAGGCGCAACAATACTTATTACTAACTTGTGTATTCGCGTCGGCTTTGAGGGCGTTAAACTACAGCGCGACGCTCGCGTGATCCGGGGATTTGCATTTGATCGCGATACTTCGCGACGGTCCGGCGCGATAATTTTATTCCGTCTTTGGCCAGGATTTTAACGACCTGATCGTCAGTTATTGGATTGTGCGAATCTTCTTCTTCTATCAGTTTCTTGATCTGCAATTTGATTATGCGCGTGGAAATCTCTTCGCCATCTTCATTCAACATGCCTTCGGTGAAGAATCGACGCAATTCGATCACCCCCTGGGGAGTGTGCGCGTATTTTCGATTTACGACCCGAGACACAGTCGATAGATGCATACCAATATCTTCAGCAATGTCTTTCAACATCATCGGCTTGATGTGTTGCACGCCATGATCGAGAAAGTCGCGCTGACGCTGGACTATCGATTCAACCACCTTGTAAATGGTTTGTCGTCGGTGTTCGATGTTCCTCAAAAGATCAACCGCTGAACGCATCTTCTCGCGTATAAAACTCTTCGTCTCATTGCTGACGCCCTGATTGAGCATCTGTTGATACTGTTGGCTCACTCGAAGCCGTGGGCTGCCGTCGTCGGCAAAATAGATCACGTATTCGTCATCGCCCTCATCGAGTTTCTCGATATAGATCTCCGGGCTAATGAGAATCGGCTCCTCAGAAGAGTAACGTCGACCGGGGTAAGGATCGAGCGTGCGGATAAACTGCAACTCTTCCAACAATACTTCAACGTCGATGCCAATCTGTTTGGATAGGTGGGGCAGTTTGTGTTGCTGCAGGTCGGCAAAATGCTCACTTATCAGCTTGGACGCAAGCCGGTCACTTTCGCCGCGCACCTCGAGTTGAACCAGCAAACACTCTTTGACGTCTCTGGCACCACATCCGACCGGATCGAGACGCATAACAGCCTGGCGAGCCTGCTCAACCACCTCTTCCGAGCACTTCTCCATCGCCGCCATTTCTTCGTTCGTCGCGTTGAGGCGGCCGTCAGCGTTCAGGTTGCCAATCACGCAGATCGCAGCATCGCAAACTTCAGTCTCGATTGGGCTCATGTGGAGCTGCCACTCGAGGTGTTCCGCGAGGGACGGTGGGCGAGTCAGAAACTGTTCGAAGGTCGGAGCATCTTCTTTGTATTCGATCTCCTGCGTTTTATAGCCAGGATCAAGGTAGTCCTGAAACTCACGGCCAAAGTCGATCTCCTCAAACGCATCTCTCGATGCGTCATCCGTCAAGCCCTCATCTACAGCGCCTTCTTCTCCCTGTTCTCCGCTGACAATGCTATCTGTCGCTTCGGTTTCGCCCGGCGGCAACGATGACAAAACGTCGGGGTCACCAGACCCGTTCGAAGAGGCAGTACTGAGCTCGGGTTCGCTACCAGCCTCTTCAGATTGAGTGTCAGAATCGGAGTTCGCGAGATGGTCTAGGACCTTCTCGGCAAGTTCTTGCACCTCTTCCTGTGTGGGTACCTCCTCGAGGACAGGATTCTCCAACAACTGTTGCTGAATGAGATCGCTCAATTCAAGCGAGGTCATTTGCAACATCTCAATGCGTTGGCGCAACTGCGGCGTCAGGACGAGTCGTTGGGAGAGGCTGGTAGTTAGTTTTAGAGACATTCCTCAGATCGAATTAGCTACGTTCCGCTGTATTTTCGGATGATTGCGACTTTGGTCGCGTGGGGGGATTATAACCGATCAGACTCGAATTTCGGTCAGGCTTTCACATTCGAAATTTTTCGCCGAGGTAAAGCCTCCGAACCTCGGAGTCATCTGTCAAGTCCCTGGGCTTACCCGATCGAAATATCCTGCCTTCTGCCATTATATACGCCCGGTCGGTAACACCCAGTGTCTCACGTACATTGTGATCCGTAATCAGAATACCAATGCCACGATTGCGCAAATAAAGTATTACATTTTGAATGTCATCAACTGCCTTCGGGTCTATCCCTGCGAAAGGTTCGTCAAGCAGAATGTATTGGGGTTCAGTTGCAAGAGCTCGTGCAATTTCAGTGCGCCGTCGTTCACCACCAGAAAGCGTGTCACCACGTGTATTCCGGACGTGACTAATACCAAATTCCTCGAGTAACTCTTCGAGTCTTTTGAGTTGCTCTCGACGACGTAACCCCATCGTTTCGAGCACGGCTAGAATATTCTGAGCCGTTGTCATCTTGCGAAAAACCGAAGGTTCCTGTGGCAAATATCCGATTCCCATTCTGGCCCGCAGATACATGGGTAGTTTGGTGAGGTCTTGTTCTCCGAGCAGAACGCTGCCGGCGTCTGGTCGTTCAAGACCTACAATCATGTAGAAGGTCGTAGTCTTGCCCGCGCCGTTAGCACCTAAGAGACCAACTACTTCTCCTTTCTCCACTTGCAAGCTAACATCGTCGACAACGCGCCGTCTTCCGTAATGCTTCACAAGGTGGCTACTCCGAAGCGCAGTACCGGACGCTCTCCCAATCTCGGGTTGCAGGGTATCGCCCGCTTTCGTTTCGAGTCGCTCCTCGATCTGCAAATCCTCTGCCTGCATAGTGATTCGGACGCTCACGGCTTCCTAATCTTGTGTGTGGACCGCACCCGTCCCGGTGAAAGTGGTCCACGCGTGTCGTCAGCGGTGACTTTACTGTCTCGCACGGAGACGGTCAAACGAGCGCCTTCCGTATTCCCTTGTTCCGTATCATCCACGCGCGCCGGATTTCCCTTTAGGATTGCGACCTCGTCAGCGGCAGTATATTCCACCCAGTCACCAGTTCCCTTTCTTGTTGGTTGAGTCAGTACTACGTTTCGTTGAGCAACTGTCTTTTCCATTTGGTTGGTTTCTTTGGCAAGGTAGACATCAGCCACACCGCCGGTCAGACGATCAGTTCCCTGCTTAATATCGACGTCGCCTTCGTAGTGAATTTTGCGCTCAGGATCCGAGTAGAACATTGAATCAGCGGACGCGAAGACTGGTACCACAGTGGGAGTTCCTGCAACGCGGCGCTGCGAGTTGTAAAGGGCGGTCTGCACGTGGCCGTTTGCCTCCATTCTTTTGTCGCTAACATAAATATTCAATTTGTCGCCACGCACGAAGTTGTCGTCCTGCCAGGCTCGGGCGTTTCCTGTATACACGGCCAAGCCGCTTTCGTGTCGAAACTCGACCCGATCACTGACGATAAATACTGGACTCTTGACCTTTGAAAACGGTGTCGCGCCGTTGGTTTGCTCCTGGCTGTAATACGTCGTTGTCGTTCTGCCCCGGCCGTACGAGACATCATTCGCAAGATCGGAATCCAGTTCTACCGCCTTAGTTCGACCGCGCGAATCCCAGACAGTTGGATCACCGCCTCTCAACCTGACCATTTCATCAGCGGCGATGTAAGAAATGTTTGCCGCAAGTCCATTTCGATCGTTCTCGTTAAATTTTCCATCTCCGAGAGCATCAACGCGTTCGATATCCTGGGTCTCTCTAACGAAGAAGGCCGTCATATTTTGCGAGGTCAATGTTCGCGTGCCCCTACTCGGCGTACGCTGGACCGGATCAATAACAGCCCTGGCGCCTGCGAACGCTTTGCACGCGCGAGTTAGATTGCCAGCTTCAAAGAACTCACATTCAAATTGTGGCGCGGTAAGCGTTTTCCGATCAGCGCGTACATTATTCACGACCGGCTCGATGAATAACTCAGCGTTGCCTCTTGCTTCGGCTTTTTCCAAATCTTTCCCGGTAGAGCGCCATGTAAGCGTTACGGAATCGGCAGTGAGCCGTTTATTCGCAGCGCGCGGATCATTTGTTTTCGACTTAGGAGCACTTAGGGTAACAACCGATCTGCCGCCGGCGTACATTTGCTTCAGCAGGCTATTTTCGTCTTTGGACTGAAAAAAAACCTCGAGTGAATTGACCGCAGTAAGCTGCATGTCCGCGTCGCCCTCCAGAGACCGGGCAACAATGTCGTTCGTGGCGATCGCACGTTGCAGACGTTGGTCCTTATCCAGAAAGAAGTCGATATTGACCGCGTGAACTTCAGCCGCGTGGCCGGGGTCCATGACCCGCATATAGGAGTTACCGCGAAACTCAACCTTCTCCAAACGCTTTTCCTGATTGAGCACCGCGTAGAGATTTTCTCCACTCAGTATGTCGCGTTCCTGCTCAGCGGTGACGCCTCCAGTAAACGAGAACGTTAGCGATTCGTGCTCAAACGTTCCTCGTGCAGCCTTGATTGTCACAGGTCGTGATCGCGAAGGCGACTTCAACGCTGTCTCATTCGTAATATGGGGTGCCACTGTTATCTCGACATCCCGCTTCAGTTCGAGACGTTTTGTGTTCTGTTCCACTACGGCACCAGTTGACTGGCCACTTACGTTTTCTCTCTCAAAAGACACGGGCGCGTCTGTCTGCGCCACACCGCTGTCCTTGTCGAAAGAGAGCGCTTCTGTACTAACCTTCAGATTATCTTTCGTCTCAATTTTGACGTTGCCGACAAAAGACAGAACCGAAGTAGTTGGTTGCCAGATGGCACGGGATGCAGAAATCTGATCAGGAGTATCGCCGACTGGCGGATACACAGCCATGCTTATGTTTTCGAGCTCATGGTGGCTATCTGAGAAGGTGATATCGCGCGAGGCCTTCACGAAAAGATACAGACGATCGTTCTTAGTGACGCGCTGTTCGTAACCTTCTACAACTCCAGTCATCTCCTTGGAGAGCTCGGGCTTCTCAGACTTCACCTTGAACTTTTCAGTGTTACGCAACTTGTAATACGACACGGCAACCACCGCGATACCGGCCGCAAGCAACGCGAAGGCGGCAAAACGCGTAATAACCGGCACCTTGGCTCGCAGCCCAACAGCAATTGCACGTTTTCTGGTCACTTCCTGCATAATTCCTCGTCAAAAATACCGGACGTCGGTTAATGCCGCAATCAACGCCGCCAGCAATCTTTCTTTAGATACGGAATTCCGCACTCGTACAGTGCCGTCTTGGATGTCACAGCTCGGTGAGGATGCTGAGCCCAGGTAGCCTTTGTTCCCCGGTTTAATGTGAATTAGATGTAAGGAGGAGCGGAGGCTCGATCGTGCAGCACTCGCCCCCAGATAAGAATAGAATCAGGTTTGGTAGGACTGTCGAAACACGTACGAGCCAGAGAAGAATACTGATGCCGGGCTCTCGTACGATCCATCAATGTTTAATTTAGATCTCATTCACTCTCACTTATTCAGCAAACCATCCGTCCATCTGGAGAAGCTTTACTCCTATTCGGCGGTTGCCATCGATATCGTCGATCCAGGAGCCATTCACCTCGGCGTCGAGCTTACCGCCGAAAGGAGGGACCAACTTCACAATCGACCCGACAGTTACATCCACATCAATGAGGAGAGTGGCCCCACCCCGGCTTATTTTTGTGGCTTTGGCTGTGGCCTGAAAAGGCTTACCGGTGCTATCGGCACCTTCAACTTCCAGCGCAAACTCGACTGGAACCCGAGGACTTCGAGGCCGTTGCGAAGAAACGCCTTCGCCTCGGAGGTCTTTCTCATTCATTAAAATCACCGCCCTTTTGTTGTTAGCTATTGAGTCGGACGAGAGCTGTCGCTCGCCGCCGGAGAGGAGGGCCACACGTAGTGTACCGAATCTCAGCAATTATTGGTAGGTTCAGTTAAATACTCGCCGAAAGGTACCCAGCTGACAGGGCCAGTAATATCAATCCGCCAATAATCACACGATAAGCAATGAATACCCCTGTGGAGTGTGTCCGCAAATACCTCAAGAGGAACCAAATGGATGCATAGCCGACCGCCCCAGAAACCACAGTTGCAACGGCAAGTGAACCATAGCTGTTGGTTGGCAATTTCGTAATTGCTTCTTTCAATTCGAGAAGGCCGCTTGCGGCAATCGCCGGAATGGACAGCAGGAACGAAAACCTGGCTGCTGTTTCTCGAGTTTCGTTGGCAAACAATCCCGCCATGATCGTCGAACCAGATCGACTCGAACCGGGGATTAATGCCAGCGCCTGGGCTGATCCAACTGCAACAGCGTCACCAATCCGCAGCTGATCCATTCCCCGATTTCTTTTTCCTACTAACTCAGCAATCGCCATCAACACTCCAACTACGATCATCATTGTCGCTATCACCCAAAGATTCTTTGTAAACGTTCCTTCGATCTGTTTCTTAAGGAGCAAGCCGACAATACCAACTGGTATCGAGCCAATAATGACTAACCAACCCAGCCATGCGTCCCTCGAGAGTTTCGGTTGGCCCGCTTCGGCCCCTCCGCTCAGGAGTGCAACGTGATCTCCGACGAAGGCACGCAGAATGTTCACTATGTCCCTGGCGAAATAAATAAGGACTGCGAGTAGGGTTCCCAACTGAATTACAGCAATTGTGGCCGTTGTTTGTTCGGCTTGCAGTGTCTTGTCGACGCCACCGTACAGATTAACCACGCGTGCCGCAAAAACGAGATGTGCTGTTGAACTAACGGGAATGAATTCAGTCAGACCTTGAACAAGGCCGAGGAGAATGGCTTGGAAAATTGTCATGGGATGCTTGGTCTTGGGCCTTGGCCTTTGGTTTGTACGTTGAGCTTTGTACTTTGTGCTTGGTGCTTTGTACTTGTCGTTCAGTACTCGGTTGTCTAGAAGTAAGCGCAAAGCACCAAGCACAAAGCACCAAGTTCAAACAACAAAACACAGCCCTCAACGATAACAGGTCATTCCCTAAATTTACTTCTCGCTGCAATTCGGTCGTACATAAAATTAGGCATAACCATGCCTGCCCGAACCACACTCGCCAGCTGCCACGGGAACGCGTAGCTCTTCTTTCCCTTCTCGATTGCAGAAACGATCTTCTTGACCGCATCGTCGAGTTCCATCAGGAAAGGCATCTTCGCTCCACGTCCTGCGGTCAACGGCGTCTTAATAAAACCCGGGTGAATGATCGTTACGCGAACACCAGTATCTCGTAGATCGACTCTGACGCTTTCAAAGAAAGACGAGACAGCCGCCTTGCTGGCGCAATAGGCAGCTGATTTTGGCAGACCTCGATAGGCAGATAAACTCGAAATCGCGACCAATTGACCTTCGCCACGAGCTACCATTTCGGGAACAACAGCAGCAACACTGTTAACTGCTCCGAGGACATTTATGTTTATGACCTCGGCAACTTGTTGTGGTTCTAAATTGGAGGCGTGGGTTGTTGTACCAATTCCTGCATTCGCGATGAGGACATCGATCGGACCAAACTCACTCCGCAGCCGATCGGCAGCGTCACGAACGGCCGATGCATCGCGAACGTCAACCGCAAGAGCGACGGCCTTTCTCTTCTTAGCGGTTATCTCACCGACGAGTTCCGCCAGCAAACTCTCACGACGCGCCACTAAACCAATGTTTGCGCCTTTGTCCGCCAATTCCAGTGCGAGTCCCTTCCCAATACCGGACGACGCACCTGTAATCATGACGACTTTGTTTGCCCAGTAGGTCACTATCAGAATGAAATCTGCGCTGACGGCTAAACCTGCACGATCACCGGCGTAATTACCGGTCTGGCACCAGTCTGCTTCTGGATGAAGCGTTTCAGCTCAACGCGAACGTGCTCCTTCAAGAGCGTCTCATCTGCCAGAGTTTGACGCGAGGAGCCGGCGATTGATGCCGCAACGATCTGCTTGGCATCTTCCACTAAATAATTCTTTGGCTGCGCAACGTCCACTTCCCCATCAACGCCAACCGGGGCAAAACCGTTTGTCGAGCTCAGGCCGCGAACGCCACGTGCAACGATTTTCGGTTCACCATACAACTCACCGGTCTCCCCATCAATTGTGACGATAACTGTGACCGTGCCCTCATAGGCTAATTGCTTACGTTCACGTACGGTCTCGCTGTCGATCTCTTCAAACCCGCTCTCGTCGATGAACGTGCGTCCGACTTCGCGCTTATCGATAATGGCGGCCCGTTCACCATCGAGCTCGAGCACGTCGCCATTCTCAATCAAGATGATGTTCTCTTCGGCGTAACCCAGATGGTTCTTCACAAATTCTTTATGACGAAAGAGCATTCGATATTCGCCGTGAATAGGAACAACGAACTTCGGCCGCACAGCTTCGGTCATGATCCGGATGTCTTCTTGCGAAGCGTGACCGCTCACATGAATAAGACGTCGTTTTTCTTCGATGATGTTCGCGCCGCGCTTGTATAGAAATCCGATCATTCGCGAGATCACTCGCTCGTTGCCAGGAATGATGCGTGCTGAAAGAACGACGGTATCGCCCTCCTCAACCATCAGCCCTTTGTAGCTTTGCGTGGCCATTTGAGAAAGCGCAGCGCGTGATTCACCCTGCGATCCAGTCACGAGGAAAACAATCTCATCATCACTCATCAATTTGGCCTGGTTGAGCGAGACCAGCAGCCCGTCAGGAATGTCGAGATACCCCAGACGATCTGCCACTTCGACATTCTTTTGCATCGAACGACCCAGGACACAAACGCGCCGATTGAACTGTTGAGCGACGTCAAGAACGATCTGCAAACGATGAATCGATGAAGCGAATGCGGCAACAACGATACGTCCTTTTGCTTCGGCGAAGATCTCCTCGAACGCAGGAATCACTGCTCGTTCTGATGGTGTGCGGCCAGGCACTGTCGCGTTAGTCGAGTCTGAAAGCAGCGCAAGCACGCCGTCCTGTCCGTAACGTCGGAAGGACCGCAAGTCAATTGGCTCACCGATAACGGGTGTCTCATCCACCTTGTAATCGCCGGTGTGAATGATCGTACCGACAGGTGTCTTTATCGCCAGTGAAAAGCAATCGACCAGCGAATGCGACACCCGGATGAACTCGACACTAAACGATCCAATGTCGACAACTTCACGTGGCTCAACTCGATGAAGGAGTACATCGCCGAGCAGGTCGTGCTCTTCAAGTTTGCTTTCTGCCAGACCGGCTGTGAAATGAGAACAATAGACGGGAACGTTGAATTTTTTGAGAATATAGGGTAATGCGCCAAGGTGATCTTCGTGTCCGTGAGTCAAGACAATCGCCGTGATGTCGTCCCGATACTCATCGAGAAATCGAAAGTTGGGAATCGAAACGTCAACACCGTAGGCGGTTTCTTCGGGGAAACCCATGCCCGCGTCGAGAATTAGCATCTCGTCGCCATAACGCACGGCCATACAATTCATCCCAAACTCGCCGATACCGCCGAGCGGGATGATCTCAAGGACACTACTCACTGCTCGTTAATACTCCACTCTCCAGGGAACCTCTTGGACCTCTTACTGCTGATGATCGTAAGGTCGAATTAAGCGGGACAGTATAGCACACGGCATAGCGTGTGGACTCCAGCCCGCGAGTTGTGAGTACTCGATGAGTTTTAGGCCACCACTGAAACCACTATGTAAGAAATAGGAAAAGTTGGGAAGGCAGCAATGAATGGACTTGCCTTCATCGCCTTTAACACTGATACAATTCGCCCGATGATCAAAAACTTGCTTTCGTCGATAGCACTGTTCGCGATTGTTCTTTCCGGCTCTGCCGTCAGCTCCGCTGCGACTGAAACGATGCGTCTCGACTACTATCACTCTGGCAACGCGTCCCGTGAGATGTTCAGCGTTGACAGAGTTGTTGTCGAACCACTTCCGTGGCCCGGGGATCTTTCTCAGTCGATCGACACGTCAAATCTGGGAAAATACTTCTTCGAGGTCCGCGACCGGAAGACAAAACAGATTCTGTATACGCGCGGCTTTGCTTCCATCTACGGAGAATGGGAGACAACGGACGAAGCGAAGACCACTAATCGGACTTTTAGTGAATCGTTGCGCTTCCCTTCTCCTAACGCTCCAGTCGAAATCCTCCTTAAAAAGCGCGACGCCAGGAATGCATTTCAGGAGATTTGGACCATCGTCATCGATCCGCGCGACCAGTTTGTCGATCGCGCAAAACTCACTCCGCCCGCGCCTCTTCTCACAATCCAGAAAACGGGCGAATCTGATCAGAAGGTAGACTTCCTCATTTTGGGTGACGGTTATACTTCCGCCGAAGCAAAGAAGTTTGAGGCTGATGCGCGTCGTCTAACTGAAGTTCTCTTTGCGACGTCGCCCTTCAAAGAACATCGCAAGAATTTCAATGTTTGGGGTTTGTGCCCACCAGCTCCTGAATCAGGCATTTCAAGACCTTCAACCGGCGTCTACCGCGACTCGCCGTTGGGAGCGACCTACGACGCATTTGGTTCAGAAAGATACGTGTTGACGTTTAACAACCGTGCGCTACGTAGAGCAGCCTCATTTGCCCCGTACGAGTTCATTGAAGTGTTGGTTAACAATCGCACGTACGGGGGCGGCGGAATCTTCAACTTGTACAGCACCGTTTCTACAGACAATGCGTTTTCAAATTATGTGTTTGTACATGAGTTTGGCCATCACTTCGCCGGACTCGCTGACGAGTACTACACATCGTCGGTAGCGTATGCACCGGCAGCGGACCATGTCGAGCCATGGGAACCCAACGTCACGGCGCTTCTCGACATTAGCTCACTCAAATGGCGAACCCTCGTCTCCCCTTTTGCTAACGTCACGCCCATTCCCACGCCCTGGAACAAAGAAGCGTTTGAAGCCTATTCGCGTGAGATCCAGAAGCGGCGGGCTCAACTCAGAAAAGACAAGAGACCGGAAGAAGAGATGGAAGCACTTTTCCGGGAAGAACTCGCGCATGAGAAAGAGATGTTCGCCACCGAAAAACACGCCCGCCAGGTTGGCGCTTTCGAAGGTGCAATGTATGAGGCACGAGGATTTTACCGACCTGAGATTGACTGCATTATGTTTTCTCGCACAAACCACTTCTGCACGGTGTGCCAGCGGGCCATCGAACGGATTATAAAGATGTATTCTCGCTCAGGTTCCTAAGTACGCCGGAGTGCGCACAACCAGTTCGGAGAAAAGTCTATGCGCTTGCGCCTTGTACTGATCGCCAATGTTCTATTTATTGGGCTGACCACTGCTGTCGCACAGAGCCCCGACGCTACAGTTATCGATAAGTTCATCGCAGCTCAGGCAGCAAAGGAAACAGGCGAAGAGCCCGAAGGGATCCGAAAGACTGTGACAGGCGACCTTAATCACGATGGCACCGACGACACAGCGGTTCTCTACACCATCGAAGGTCAAGGCGGCTCAAACAACTACATTCAATACCTCGCTGTGTTTCTGACTACGAAGAAAGGTCTTGTACATGCGGCGCATAGAGAGGTCGGAGGCAAAAATTATAGAGGCGTTGAACTTGTCTCTATTGATAACGGCTTTATCATTCTAGATACCGTCGACTATGGCCCAAAGGATCCTTCGTGTTGTCCGACAATCAAAGGAACTACCAGATACCTGCTTGAGGCCGGCAAGCTTAAGGAGAAACGCAGGCCACTCACCACCCGACGATAGTCCCATCACAGTTGTTCCACTGACTAAAGATGCGTGTTTAGTTGACGAAAACCCTCAGAATCCTTCACAAACTCATCCGCTAATTTTTTTCTAGACAAGCGGCGTCCTCGCAAGCGAAACTGTCGTACTGCCCCTTTTCCTCTCGCTCCGAGAAACAAACCGATGAGAGTTTTGCTATTAGTTGTAATCTTTCTCCCCCTTTTAATAACCCAGTCAACCCGGCCATCGAAGTTCCTTGCTTTGACGCATGTAACCCTCATTGATGTTACGGCGGATCAGGCGCTCAAGGCGGTAAAGCCGGACCAAACCGTAGTCTTAGATGGCGATCGGATCATCTCGATTGGCCAAACGGGTAAGGTGCGCTTACCAGAGAATGCGCAAGTGGTAGACACTGGTGGCAGATACATGATTCCGGGTCTGTGGGATATGCACGTCCATTCGATGACGGAACGCAGGCCGGAATACTTCTTCCCACTTTTCCTCGCCAATGGCATTACAGGTATACGCGATATGGGTGGAAGCTTTTCATTCGAGCGAATCAATCAAATTCGGGATAAGATCAATGCCGGCACATTAGCAGGTCCAAGAGTCGTCGCCGCTGGAAAAATCTTAGACGGACCAGCAGCTCGGCCCGATGTGGCCATCTCCATCACCACACCCGAAGCTGCAAGACTAACCGTCAGGATGTTCCACGAAGCGGGTGCGGATTTCATCGCGGTCCACGACGGGCTCTCACGTGAGGCCTACCTGGCAATTGTTGAAGCGGCTAAGAAGGAAAAAATACCCGTTGCCGGAGCCGTGCCGTTTTCAATGAGCGCGGCTGAAGTTTCTGAACTAGGGCAAAGGAGTATCGAACATATGGCCGATGTCCTTGTTTCGGGCTCTCGTGATGTGGAGGTACTTCGCGCCCAACTACGCAGTCCGATTAATACCCCCTTCAACAGTTCGCAGTTATTGGGTATGCGGATCGAGATGAAGGCCGCGACAATCTACGATGAACGCAAGACCAAGTCTCTATTTGCGCGTTTCGCAAATCGTGACACATGGCAATGTCCGACTCTAGTTGTTGGTCGCACATCCACGTTCGAAAACAATGAGCGGCTCAACAGCGACAGTCGACTGCTGTTCATTCCGGCTGAAATCCGGAATAACTGGAACAACAGTTTCAATCAGCAAATTCTTGCTGCCGGCAGTATTGAACAAAGAAGAGTGCGCTTTCAAAAGACGCTTCAGGCAGTTGGTGCAATGCAGCAAGCTGGCGTTGGCATAATCGCCGGAACGGACGCTCTAAACCCCTATGTATTCCCTGGCTTCAGTCTGCACGATGAGCTGGTTCTTTTGGTTGAGGCTGGACTCTCCCCTCTTGAAGCATTGCGAGCCGCTACCATAAACCCTGCTAAGTTTCTCGACATGCAAGACTCGCTCGGTACCATAGAAAAGGGCAAGTTGGCGGACCTCGTCTTACTGGATGCAAATCCGCTCGACAATATCGCCAACACTCAAAGAATTGAGGCAGTAGTAGCGAATGGGCGCTACTATCCATACGAGAAGTTACGAAGATTATTGGCCAACGCTGAAGCTGCAGCTAAGAAATAGCTCGTTTGGCCTACCGTGGCTTCAATGGCGCTATGAAATCCTGATCCTTCGTGCCTTGATGGCAGACAACGCAGGACTCTTGTCCGCGTTCCTCCAAATCTGATACCAGGGCATACGTTAGACCACGATCAGACCAAGTAATCACTTTCAAGCCTTGAATCGCGTCGTAGTGAAAAGTCAAACCTCGAGCGTTGATCTCTTCTCCACCCGCAGGGTTGGCTACTGAATCGGAGGTAATCACCAGGCTAATCGGTCGCGCCTTCATGCGATAAGCTACGTACGCAGCGTAATCATCTCTGTAGCCAACGAGTCGAGCACCTTCCAACGTGTAGAGTTTTTCCTGTCCTGACAACTCTTGGTAGTTTGGCAATTTGACGCTGAAATTTACTTTGTTTGCAAACCACTCTGAAATACGCTGCGGCATTGCTGATTCCATCTCCAATGGCAGCTGACCTCGTGTGCGACGTAAATGAGTATCAGCCGCCATCAGCGCAAAACTGGACGGTGCTCTGGTTGATGGTTTATTTGTTCGACTTGCAAACTGCCAGATAAATACAGGGAGAACCAGAATGACTAAGACGGCCGCGACGGCGACGGTGATCACGTGTCGCCGATGAACCTTTCGAAAAGCCGGGTGGCCAGCTTGATTGGACGTTGGTGACTCGCTGGAGACTTTTTGCCAGTGAGCCAACAGCTGTTGAACTTGAGATCGCAGTTCGGGAGAAGCAACGTGCAAAGGCCCAGTCTCTCGAATTGCGTTGAGAAAACCGAGTTCCCTTTCAAACAAGGCGCCACATGATTCACATTCGTACAGGTGCGACTCAACAGTGGCTCGGTCCTCACCCTGCAACTCGTTGTCGAGATACAGGGTCAACCGTCCACGAATGTCGTCGCATTTCTTCATGGTTTTCAGATGGCCCTTACGCGGTGCTTTGTTGTTTGCCAACCAGAAAGCATCGCTCGCAGCTTTGCTCGTGCACGGCCCAACCGGGACATGACAGTACCTGCCGGGCAACCGAGCACTGCAGCAATTTCCTGGTAGCTCAATCCTTCCAGGTCCCGAAGGACCACAATCTCTCTATAAGCATCTGGAAGATTTTCGATCGCCTCGCGAACTTGTTCTTGTTCAAGCTTTCGGATGTAAACAACCTGCGGATTACCAGTAGTCTCGTTTGACGCACCCGCTGCTGCAGGTTCGTCAAGTTCGACGAAGCGTGGGCCACTGTGTTCATGGCGTACTTGATTGAGCCAGGCGTTACGCATGATCACGAACATCCAACTCTTCAAATTGCTTTGCGGCGCGAGTTGATTGGCTGATTTGACTGCGCGTAGATACGTTTCCTGAACCAGATCTTCAGCTTCCGTTTTGTCTCGTGTCAAAGTCATAGCGTAGCCAAAGAGCCCATCGATGTGCTCCAGAGCTGCCTCGCTGAAAGCCGCGCTGCTTCTTGGATCTTCGACCATACAAACTGACGTTTCAGACGTTATTGTAGAGTAACACTTGAAGCCCAATAATATTCCGCCAATCTCAAGCACCTCACTAGAATAGGACAGTTGGGAAGGGGCAAGCGGCAATATCAAGCACCACACAAAAGAAATACCGAGCGCGCACCCGCTCGATCCAATTCAAGCCCCTTACTTTCCTCAGCTAGAACCAACCAACTTGAAAAACAGAATAATCGTTGCGGATGCGAAACGAAGCGGGGGCGCGCTCGGCATTTTTTACTTGTATGCTTGATCTTGCCGCTTGCCCCCTTCCCAAGCTGGTCTCTTGTAAGGATAACTCAGAAGTCGAATTACCTCGTCAGCTGCCGATACTTAATCCGATGTGGTGTGTCAGCGGCCGCACCAAGCCGCTCTTTTCGATCAGCTTCGTATTCCGAATAATTACCCTCAAACCAAAATACCTTGCTATCGCCTTCAAACGCCAGAATGTGAGTTACGATGCGATCCAAAAACCAGCGGTCATGCGAGATCACAACCGCACAGCCGGCAAAGTTCTCGAGCGCCTCTTCAAGCGCCCGCAGTGTGTTGACGTCGAGATCATTTGTCGGTTCGTCGAGCAACAAAACGTTTGCACCCTCTTTTAGCATCTTCGCCAGATGCACGCGATTGCGTTCACCGCCGGACAGCATTCCAACCTTCTTTTGCTGATCCGAACCGGAGAAATTGAATCGTGCCACGTACGCGCGTGAGTTCACTTCGCGCGGACCCAACTTGAGGACATCTTCACCGCCGGTGATCTCTTCCCATATCGACTTTTGCGGGTCGAGCTTGCGACTCTGATCGACGTAGGCTAACGCCACAGATTCACCAATGCGAATAGTTCCCGCATCAGGTTGCTCCTGCCCAGTGATCATACGAAAGAGTGTGGTCTTGCCTGCGCCGTTCGGACCAATCACACCAATGATACCGCCGGGCGGAAGCGCAAACGTCATGTCCTCAACCAGTAGATTTTGCCCGTAGCCTTTGTTCACACCATCGGCTTCAATTACAACATTGCCTAGACGTGGGCCAGGCGGAATATAAATCTCGAGATCTTCCCGGCGCTTCTCAGATTCTTGTCTTAGTAGTTCCTCATACGAGGTAATTCGCGCCTTTCCCTTGGCATGACGCGCCTTTGGCGACATGCGAATCCATTCAAGCTCGCGTTGCAACGTCTTCTGGCGTTCGCTTTCAGATTTCTCTTCGCGTCGCAACCTCTCCTGTTTCTGTTCAAGCCACGACGTGTAATTGCCTTTCCACGGAATTCCCTGACCGCGGTCGAGTTCGAGAATCCAGCCCGCAACATTGTCGAGAAAGTAACGATCGTGAGTTACAGCAATGATTGTTCCCGGATAACTTTGTAAGTGATGCTCGAGCCAGGCGACCGACTCTGCGTCAAGGTGGTTAGTTGGCTCGTCCAGCAACAAAATTTCTGGCTTCTGTAGTAATAGTCGACACAGCGCAACGCGTCGACGTTCACCGCCGGACAGCACTTTGACGGGCGTTTCCGGTGGGGGACATCGCAGGGCGTCCATTGCCATCTCTAAACGTGAATCAAGATCCCATGCGTCCTGAGCGTCGAGCTTTTCCTGGACTTCTCCCTGTCGTTCCAGGAGAACTGACATTTCATCATCAGACATCTCTTCGCCGAATTTGGCGTTTATATCCTCAAATTCTTTTAGCAGCCTGACCGTTTCCTCAACAGCCTCTTCGACGACCTCGCGTACTGTTCGAGAGTCGTCAATTAACGGTTCTTGTTCCAGATAACCGACAGTAAAACCTGGAGAGATCACTGTCTCCCCGTTGAAGTCTTTATCCACGCCGGCCAATATTTTGAGCAAAGTCGACTTGCCGGATCCGTTCAAACCGATCACGCCAATCTTCGCGCCGTAGAAATAGGATAGGTAGATGTTTTTGAGGACCGGCTTCTTGTCGTAAAACTTGCTGACGCCGACCATGGAATAGATAACTTTGTTTGGTTCAGTGCTCATGGGAAGAAATTGGAATTGCGAATTTGGAAATGCGAATTGCGAATTGCGAGTGCGAATTTAAGTTGGCTACAGATGGGCTCCCAGATCTTTGAGTTCAGAGGAGCTCCAACATCTTATGCTAGAACCAGCGACGAAAGAAATTCGCAATTCTCACGGCGCTGGATACTTAGCGTTGAATTCAGTAATGAAAGCCTGCGTCACGTCCAGTCCTGGAACGATAGTGAGGATGGCAGGTGCGAGCTTATTCAGATCGAAAGTTATGGTAAAGCCGCGCTGCCTGGCAAACTCATCGAGCGCCTTTCCTATGTCTGCAGAAACAGGGCCAGTCACTTCCTCGTAGCGTTTCTCATATGCGGCGGATGCTTGATCCCTCTTTGTTTTTAATTGACGCTGAAGACGCTCGCCTTCTTCCTGCTTGGCCTGAATTGTCTTGTTATCAGCAGCGCTTGCTTGCATAAGCTTTCTCATTTCGTCGCTGAGGGTGTTGATGCGCACCTGCATTTCTTTGAGCTCTGCATTCTGTGGCTCGAACTCTTTATTGATCACTTTTAAAGCATTGACGTAACGAGTAATTCCCGTCTTCTCATTGGCAAACACACTGGTATCGATCACAGCGATCTTTGCAGGTGGAACCGTGGCCTGGGGTTGATTCGCTGAAGGTCTGGTTTGCGCCAGGGTGTCGGCTACGCCGAGCATCAGTAACAGCGCGACGAAGATGAAACGAATTCTGTTCATGACTTCTCCTTAAATCGGTACAGCGGGAGTAAGGACAGGATAAACCGTTTTCATCGTTGGTGACTAAGTAAATCAGACGCTTGCCCTCGAGTTAGCCGATGGAAGGCAGGGTTGATGTGAAGTGTATTGTTCGGAAGGCTGTTGCCCTTCAGGGATCTTCATTGCCATTTGTCAGGTCAGGAAGGTGGGCTTGCCCTCGGGTGCCAGGTTGGAAGTTTTGTAAGGTCAAGAAAAGAAATCATTGGTCATATATCATTTGACATTTTTCATTTGCCATTTTTCTTTGTCTTGGCACCTATTAACCCGTCCGCATCTAATCAGGGCACCCTTAGCTGATACCTACGACCTCTTGTTCTGAAATGAAAAATATCAAATCTCAAATGATATATGACCAATCTTTACGCTCCTTTGCGTTGACTATGCCTTTAAGTCGTGCGAAGTAGTCGAGCGTTTGTTCTGCAGTGAAGGTCAGATAGAAACCAAACTCCTGTGGCAGATAACCAAGCAGTCAGCGTGCCTTGTCTTTGTAAGCAATGATATCTACGCCATTGAATTCTGCCTCTCCTGAATCTGGCTCCAGCAGAGTGGCTAGGATTTTCATCAAGGTTGTCTTGCCGGCGACGTTTGGCCCAAGTAAT
>JBKOYD010000096.1:0-35193 GCA_046725195.1 Acidobacteriota bacterium
CTCCGTGGCCACCCGTCGGTGCGTTCGAGGTGCCGTCGATTATTAGATAGTTGTGGTTTGCTCCGGAGGTCGTGGTTGGGCAACGAGGGCTGGCCACGGAGTGCCACCCCTACAACGATCGTAAGGGTGGCTTTCATTCACATGTGATTAGGCTTGCGAGACGATTCATGTTCGAGAAGTTCTGTCGTGTGTTCCGTAACGCTAGCACCATGTACCGCAGTTGTTGGCGCACCCATCTTTATTTCAGGCGACGGAAAATCGATCGGATCCAAGGCTTGTGGACGCTGCGGACGAATCAAAAGGCCGGCGATGATATGTCCAAAGCCCGAGAGTGCGGGTAGTAGACCAAGGAGCCAAATGATCCGAACGACAGGCTCAATCTCGAAAGGAATTTGTTCGATAATCCTGGGCGGAAGTTTTAGTACTAATGCTGCTGAGAGGAAATACAAGAATACAGTGAGGCCAATACCCGAGAACAGTGACACGACCCCTTTCGTGATGTGATCTTCACGACGCTCTTCAGGAGTTTTTTTCTTTCTCAGGTTGATCCAGGGGCGATGATTCGCGCGGGGCTTCGACTCAGGCGAGATCAGCGCGATCTCATTGTTCATGCGTTCAAGGGCACGCGACACCTCGTCTGTTACGTGTTCGACCTTGAGTCCTTTTACCATTTCTCTGATCTTTGGCAGGGGACCGCGATCGCTTCTGGCTATTGCCTCACTGAGCGAAACGGCCTTCCCTATTACCTTGAGGTTGGCACCAGAGACGCGGCAATACTGCAAGGTCGATTGAGATTCTGTACCGCACTGAGGGCAATACATATTTGGTGGGTTCCTATCTAAAGCGCTCTGTTTGTCACCGGGAACCGCCGTGTCATAAATCGAAACGTGTACACCTCACGTTTGGTTCCCTTAGTTTCCAGTATGAAACTTGTTTTATCAGATAGGCATCTAACAGTTCTTCAACCAGGGAACTAACAAGCTCATTCTCAACCTCGCCAATATCTCTGGTTAGATAATGATAGTTGGTAGTTAAGAATCCGCCGCTAGCACAGATTACTAATGGCTTCTCACCTTTGCCAAAATGCGCTGAAAATCATCTGGGCTTACCCGCACTAACACGCCGCATGCCTTTATCGCATTACCGATTGCCGCAGCGATCGCTGCCGATTCAGCGCCATAACGATTCTCCATTCATAAAGCTCGCCTTAATCGAGAACGCTATTCGTAGCTGAGCGCCTCAACTGCATCCTGACGGGCGGCTCGCAACGCGGGATACAAAGCACCGATACTGCCTCCCAACAACCCAACTCCCAGAGCAATCAGGAGCCAGCGTGGCTCGATCTCGATCGTTAAAGAAGTTGTCCGCATTACTGCGAGCCGCGCCAGCAACGTCAGCAATACGCCTACTGCAACTCCGAGTACGCTAACGATGATTGCTTCCTGCTCGATAACCCAGGCAATAGCGGACTTCGACATACCCAGAGATTTTAAAATTCCAATCTGTCGAGTTCGCTCGGTAACAGTCGTATACATTGCAAGTAGAATCACCAACATACTAATGGCGGCTGCAACGCCTACAACGACCTTAATGAACACATTGAGTGCCGGAACCCCGCTAGCGTAGATCTCAGGTAAGTCGCGCGTGAAGATAAGTTGATCGTCAGGAAAACGTTCCAGAATTCGTGCGGCAACTTCATCTTGTTTGGCTGGATCAATGCATGCTATCAGGATCGCTGACGCGCGTCCTTCTGCACCTTCCTGTTCCTGCAACGTACTCAACGGGATCTTAATGCGGCCTCCACCAGGTGGTTCGTAAACGCCCACAATCTTAAAAGGACGCTCGAAAAGCTGCACTGTGTCGCCAACTTGCACTTTGCGGCGTTCTTTCCACTCGGGATCGACGATTGCCTCGTCTCCTGATTGCAATTTCCTGCCCTCACGAATTGTGATTCGCGCGAGGTTCGCATACTGGTCGTATTCGATTCCGTCGATCAGTCGTGAACCGAAACCGGAGTCACTCTTGTCGAGAGTTTGCCCAATCGGCGTAGCGGCTCTCACCCCGGCGATGGTTGCGAGTTCAGCCGCGTGCGAGACGGGCAGTCTTAGTTGAGACCCGCCACCAAAACCAAGTGTTCCGGCAGAACGGATCATGATCTCTGCGCCAATGTTCGATTCTCGTCGTCCACGTTCATGTAACACGCCATGAGCTAATCCGACGGTGAAAACGATGAGCAGTACTCCCACACCCGTGCCAAGGATGCTAACGGCGGTACGAGCGGGTCGATGAGCGATGTTTGACAGTACGAGACTATCCATAAGGCGTTGTAACCGCGGGCTCCGATCCAGGATTCGACGCCACGCATTCGGAAGCGTGCGCCACGTTAGTACGAGCAGGCCGATTGACGTCCAGGAAACGATCGCAGCCTTGCGAACAAGAGCTAATGCAAGGCCAGCGGCTGGCGTGAAGCCTAGTCCTTTTTGAAGAATGACCTCAGTTCCTCCTTCGTAAACTCCGATCGTGCCGGGTACAAAGGCGAACACAAAGTTTATTACTTTGGTCAGTGATTCTATGATGTAAGCCTGTGCAACGTGAGGTTGAAAACCCAACATGTGCAACGCAACATACACCTCGACGACGCTGGCAACGTGAGCCAGCAGATCGCATGCAATCATTCCGAAAAATGCTGCCGGATGCTGCCTGTAGAAATCGTAGACTTTCGCTTCAAGATGATAAATGTGATGGCGCCGTTTGAGTATGACTTTCGGGCTAAGTCGTAATTGGGCCAGGCGGTCGATCATCCATGTGAGGAGCATCACGCGGCGCTTCGCGGCGAACGCTGCCGTCAAGATCCCGATTGCTGCAACCAATGCGATTCCGAGCAGGACCAAATAAACGGGCGTGGGAAGAGGATAGGTTGCCAGCATCACGCACGCGCCGCTAAGGATAAAGAATACAACCGAAAGGTTGTACAGCAGATTATCAACAACAAGAGCAGGAACGCCGTAGGTAAGCGGCACTCGTTTTCTCAGTAGAGCCACCTTAGTGGCTTCTCCCAGTAGTGGACCAGTAAAAGTCAGAAAGCTAATCGCCTCGCCACCAAGACGTGCCGCGAACGCTTGCCGAAACGTAACACGCCGATGCTCGGCTGGAACTGCTGCTCGCATTGCGATCGTACGAAGTACGTGACGTAATCCACTGAGGCCAAGAACGACAAAAAAACCGAAGCCTATGCGAAGTAGTGCATCGAAGAGGGGTTGCACTCCGACGCGATTAATCACGTAAACGAGCAGGGCAAGCCCAAGCAGAAAGGCCAATACTTGAAGCCAAACGAAAGAACGACGCGAGTTGTTTGTTGTGGAAGGTTCCGGTTCTTCGGAGAGTTCTTCTGTCTCCTCGGCTTGCCAGTTATCGACTAACTCTTCTCCAGATTTAATCAAGGCGATGCGCTTGCTCCAGTAATTTTTTGTTTCTCCTGACGTTCAGGCAGGAGTTCTTTAACTAAACGTCCGGGAAACCTTCTAAATCCCTTCTCCCATAAGATTGGAACGGGACTGCTATCATCGCGTAAATCGCCGGTTAATGCCAACAGCGTTGGCACAAAGCTGAGACTATCGTAAGGCTCATCGACGTCTAGTGCGTGAGGTACTTGAGTGTTCTTGCCACCCGCAATCATGAAGACAGAGTGGGTCGAGATCCTGAAAAACGAACCATGATTGCCACCTGGATTGAAACCACGAACGTCGAAGTTCCAATGATTGTTGGCGACGACAAGCATGTCGGCTTCAACCACGTCTCGAAGTCGGTGAGCGAAGAGTCTCATCAACCTATCGTCCTGCGTCAGATTTGTATCTTCTAATGAGAGTCTTTCAATGGCATGACGGGCCAGTTCTTCATGAAGACCAACAAATCCGTTGGAGTAGCGCGTCCGATGAGTGGCCTCAAGCCATTCGGTATCAGTGTGCCAACTACTGAGCCACGCCGCGCGGTCAGCAGGAGCGACGGCCAGGTTTGGATCTTCGAAAATCTGTAGCGGCAGCGCTGGTTGCCAGGTGACCACGTCAAAGTGGACGCGACCATTTGCATCCTGGGTCAGGTTACTTACGGGAATATATCGAAGGCTCAACTCGTCATTCGGATCTCGTCGCGAAACGAGCAGTGCCTGTTTGCCATTCGTGGCGGTTATCCAAATTACATCTTCGTCGATATCGCGATCGCTCAGTAGCGGGAGTACGAGAGACGATGATAAGCGAGTAGCGATGAGGTCGATTGGACGATTGGTTACTCCTGGCTGAACGTTGTTTCTAACTGAGAGGTCGTGGAGTAACGAAAAGTAGTCCACCCGAAGAAAACTGCGTTCCATGTTCAGTGAGCCATCGGAGTTCAGGAGAAGTCCATTGGAGCCGAGCCCAACCACATAATTCTGCAGTTGATAGATAGTGTTTCGCTCGCCCATTGAAGCTTTTGGAATTATGTCTGGAATTCTTATTTTCGAAGGCGCGAAACTCTCAGGCGTTAGCAAAAGGAGATTCTGCAGGGTTGTTACATAAGACGTGTACTCGCGTTGCTCTCGCAACGAACGATCGAGCTTCACAAAGATTCGCTTTGAAGTATCGTCAAGTCCTGCCAGCTGTTCTTCTTTTGAGAACTTCTTCGGTTGCGCTTGCCAAAGCTTCCGTTGTTCTTCAATGGATCGACCGAGCGCACCTAATTCGTCTTTTAGCTCGTTGAGGGTCTTCTGCCACTGGGGCCGTCGCCGATTAATGGTGGCGAAGAATGCGTCGATCGCAGCTTTCCGTGTGTCAGGTTGAAGGTTATTGAGCTGCAGCTGTTGGAGCAGGATGTGAATCACATTCAGATCGCTGTCACGCAGGTGAACGGACGCGCGTTCGTTACCGTCAAAGTCGAGCATGGCGGTAGGATAATCACTGCTTTGGCCCTTGAGGTAATAGGAGTCGGGTGTCGTCGTTGTAATTAGGGGCACTAGCGGGTTAACGCCTTTTATCGCGTAATCTAACAATAGCCGGCGTTTCGTAATCACATGATGGCCGCCGCCTGCTCGGCTGCCGAGTAGCTTAACCAGATTGTAGCCCTGGCTATAAACCTTGTTGTCGGTGTTGAAGCCGTGATCTGAAATGAGGACCAATGCCGTTTCATCGGCAAGAGGACACTTCTGAATGGTGGTCCAGATCTGACCTATTACGCTGTCCATCTGCTTCAGCACGAAAAGCTGCGACTGTACATCGTTATTGTGGTGAGCTACGTGATCGAAGTCCGCCATAAAAAGGTCGAGGTAACGGATCTTGGGGTTGGCTAACTTCTGGAGCAACTCTCTCACAAGTTGATCAGTAACAACATTCCGTAACTCAAAGCCCATAGTCCACTCGTCGAACAACTCCTTTGGCGATTTCAAAAACCGATTCTGCAGACCGTACTGCAGCGTCGAGTAACGAGCCCCACGCAGAAACAACGAAAACGTCATATAGCGCTCATCATGTCCGTAGGCGTCGGCCAGAAGAGGCATGCCAAGTGAGTCAAGAACCTCCACGGCCGGCATGTCTATGCGTGCGCCCGTGATGCCGTTTACATAAAGCGGTATGAAATTCAGATAGTCGTAGGCGTGGAGCGTATAACGATCAAATTCGACGTTGCCTTTTATCTGTAAATGCTGGCCCGTCTCGAGCAAGGACCACGAAGGAGCGGACAAGCTCATGCCCCGTACATAAAAGTTGGACAGTCGCGAACCTCGCTGATAGAAGACATGGTCGATCCAAGGTAACTGGCTTTTTCCTGTGCGCTCGTCGCGCTGCTTTACGAGCCGATCAACTAAATCGTAGGGCAAGCCGTCGCATTTGATTATGACGAGCCGATCCGTTTTGGCGAGAGCTGGGACTGCGGTGAGGGCCAGAAGGAGAAGAGTGCGAAAGAACCGCAGAACTAGATGAGCCACCTGTGAATTCCGACCCGAGCAGCTGAAACGAGCGCTATGATCCCCATTGCGAAAACTACAGTTCATCGTTAGGGCTGGCCCGCTTTAAGAGGTGAGCCGTTAGCGCTGGCCGCCACTGGTTGCACCCGTTCGTTGGCTCCGCGAACATAGTCAGCTGCAATATCTCGGAGGTATCCGTCAATGTCTTTGCTTTGTGAGATTCGGAGGAGTTCACTTTTCGCCTTCGGGTTGGTGATTCGCGACAAGCTATCGAGACAAGCTCGTCGCGTTTCATCGTCCTTTGTGCGATAGAAAATCTTTGCTGTCGCTGACGCGGCGCTTCCACCAGCGTTGGCTCCATGATCAGCAAGAAAGCGAAGTGACTTCCTAACTTCTTCGAGGTTACCGGTTATATCAACCTCGGCTGTTGACTTGGCCACCTGTTGAAGGAAATTCGTGTGATAGTGAAGACGACGCGCGATATCAAGTCGGTCATTTATGTTATCAGTCATCTCTTCCCGGTGGACGTACTTACCAAGACTCAGTACAGTCACCGCCCGCAACGCGAACTGAGCAGCGCGCCCATGCTCCAACGGCATCAATTCGTTTCTTCGATCAAGCTCAATTTTCGCAGCTAACCCGTTCGGATTCTTCGCGAAGGCCACTAATGCTGAATATTGTTCAAGGGCGACGTTTGCTTCTGCGTTGAGATCGTTCTCGAAGGGATTCAGTGATATGGTCTCAAGTCGCTTGCTCACTTCTTCGTGAAGACGGGGGTCCATCGAGTTGTTGAGGGCCAGTAGTAACTTCAGTTGAGAATAAGTCTGTAAGCGCGAAGGCTGATTGATATCCATCCCGCGCCTACCCGTCACGAAATCAAAAACTGTTCGACCGAGGAAGAAGGGAAGATTACCAAACTTCGAGAGAGAAAGTAGATTTCGAGTTACGTCATTTAAGACGCGCCGCGACACTTCACGTTTCTTCGGATTGTAGCCGTCCCGAAAATCTACCAGCAGCATTGGGATCTTTGGGTTATCGAGACCGTACAGTCCGAGTGGAATCATCTCGACAGCTTCTGCGCCCGGAGTTGCGCTATCGACAAGATGGTTTTCAGCGTCGAAATAGCGGGTTTCGACATAACCCTGCCAGTTTAGCAGCCGCTTGTCGGTCCACGGGTTCGCTATATTAAGGAAGCGACCACTGTATCTCGCGCACTGCTGTTTGATTAGATCGCGCTTCGCGACCCAGAGGAGTGCGTGAGTCGCGCTGCCATCCGGCATCATGAGTGGTTCAAAATAGAGAGACTCTGCTTCGGCCCTTTGACGAAGCAACTCCCAATTGTGACCACGTTCGTCTCTCGACTGAGCAAGTTTCCTGGCGTAGTAGTTCTGCAGGTTTGAGTCGTCAACGAGTCCACCAAACGTTTTATCGGTGAGAAGAAGCCGAGCCTGAATTTCCGCGATCTCGGAGTCCGAAAACTCTGACTCACCCTTTACTGCTTGATAGAGCGCGAGCACTGACAGCGCACGAATTATGTGTGACTTTCGATAATCGCCGGTGTTGCGACGATAAGAACTAGTCGAAGCCTTTATAGGAGTTCCATAAGGATCAAACAAAATGTTTTGCAGTGCCGTCCAAAACAGTTTGTCCCAAACCTCATTTTCCGGGGATGCCAGATCAAGCGCAGGCGGCGGTGGTTTCTGAGACAGGTTCTTTTTATTTCCGACTCGCGCATAGAAGAAAGGAACTGCTGCGGCCAGGCGCTGCTTCAAACTTGGTCGAGTATAAGTAAGAGACCAAACATACCTGAGTCGATCATTTTCGGGGTTATTATCACCGAGCGTGTCTCGAAGGATGGACACGAGAGGTATCCACTTGTCGTTCTTGTTCAAGTCGAGACCAACAAGTTTTGCGTGGACCGTGATTAGCTCGGCGCCCCCTGGTACTTCGACTCTCTCCAGATGCAGTATTTGAGACGCTGGCGTTGAATTCTCAACAACGTCAGCAAAAGCTGGAGCTTGAGATCTGCAGATCGTCTGGAATAGTGGCGAGACAACGAGCAGGAGGGAAACTACTAAGCTCGTCCTCAGTTGCCAGTGCCTAGGCCTTGGAAAGGTCATTCTTCTGGGTTCAACTACGCATTAAAATCTGGCAGATGGGGAGTTTGTGCTGCATTCCCAATTGCGCGGTCAGCTTACACTCGCAAAAAACCACAGTCGGAATCTCAATCAGCAATAACCGTGCCCACTGAGGGCGAAACCAAATATACATCAGTCTAGGCCACCATTGGGCCGATTTTCTGCATCGCTATGAACAGGCGATGCATTGTAACAATCCGGCTCGGATGCTTAACCACCTTCGTTAAGTTACCGTCCAGCTACTGGAGTGGAGACGTTTGTACACTAAGAATCGTTAGCGCGAACCTGTTAGTAATACCAGTTGCTCTAGTTATCTAGGACTCGGAGGCGTGGGGCGTGCCGATGGTTGGCTGGATGTCTCTACTTCTTTACCATCTTTCTGTGTAGGCGGCTCCCAGCCACTGCGTTGAAGTAATGTTAGCCCAAAGCGAATGGGAACGGCGAAGTTTGAGGCCTGGTTTTCTATGAAAATAGCGAAATTAACTCCGATCACGCGTCCAGATGGGCCAAACAGCGGTGCCCCTGATCCACCTTCAGCTGTACGCGCGTCGTAAACAATCCGACGAACATCCAGATCCGTAATGCTGCCTTGAGTTGTTAAGGGTTGAATACGTTTCGTTTCAGCAAGGTACCCTAGCTGCGCGATCGGTGAACCATACCGTTGCTGGATTCCCCTCGATTCAGCATCATCGAGCAGCGCCAACAGACGGTCAGGACCAGACGGGTATCCCATCATAACAACTGACTTGCCGACCGCAACGGCATCGGGATCGGTTTCCAGCGGTAGTATCGGTATAGTGTCAGGAAATTCGGGTATGTCTAACAAACACACCGCCAAGTCGTCCTTGTGGGCCGCGGCCTTGAACTTTAAAGGAATGGCCTGAGCATAGTCCGGAAAATATGCAATCAACTTCTTGAGGCGTGGCTGTCCACGAAGACCACCAGCCCTGCTTTGAGCGCGATCGTCAGCGATCCAGGGTTGCACGATGTGCCGGTTCGTTACTACGAATCCCTGACCGACGTAGAAACCAGTTCCCGCGAATTCATATTCAGCGACGGCGGCATTACCTTCTGGCGTCAGCGACTCAGGCTCGGATCCGCTTTGAACTGCGCCACCTTCGTTCATTTGTGCTTCGGCATAACGAAGCGGCCTTCCAGTGCCCGGTTCAACATAATAGAACGAGCCCGCTATCAGGCAGACGCCCCTGCCGTACTCACTTCGGAGTTTTACCGCAAGAGAGAGACTATCCTGAAGCTCTTTCGTTGAACGACCAAGATCAGATAACTGATCGTTCGTTTTTGAAACCTGGTCTTTCATCTGGCCCAGTTGCGCGCGCTGGTCGTCAATTAGACGGCGACTCCGCTGCAACTCCTTGAACATTGCGAAGCCGATGTAGAGCACGCCCCCTACAAGTAAAAGGGCCATAGCCAGCGCTATCAACTTGGTGCTTGGATTAATTTCGCGAACGAGTTCGCGCGTAAACTCTCGTAGAAACACCTTGGCATCGTCACGCCTAGCGGTTGCTGCGGATTCGATAGCGGCTGCTTCAATGAACGGCGCGACATGCGTCTCTTTCGAAGACGCAGGTACGATCGCTGGAAGCGAACGAATCGGGAAAAACTGAAGCACCAGTTCGGAATCCCCAATACGGACTTCGTCGCCATCGTGAATCTCAGCGTCTGGAGATAGGGGTTCTCCATTCAACGTGAGATTGAAACCAGGATTAAAACTGGTGATGCGATAGGACCCGTTCGATCGAGTCAGCTCAAGCAGTACCTGATTTGCGGCATTTTTAGGCAAACTGGAAGAACGGAGTCGCAGGTCACACGCCTCAGTTGGGCCGATGCTGATGCTCTCGCCGGTGAGGATTTCGGTGTGCCTGTCTTCACCCGAGGAGATGTGGATAACCAGGCCGGTTGCCATAAATAGATATTGAGTGTCTACCTTTACAATAAATCAGGCGCCCGAATCAGGCCGCATAACTGCTCCATGCGCGGTGTGTCTTCGGTCGCCTCGGAGCTTCATTCTACAATGAAGTTCAGCGAAATGGTTAACGCCTGGAAGTGTCGTTCATGTTTGACGTTCAGATACCATTCGCCGAACAGGTCAGTGTTTTCAAACTGACACGATTTCAAGAGTAAACGCGCGTCTGGCCATTCGTGCTAGCATGTTCTAAATGGGTGGTTGTTGCTATGTCTGAAACGAATTTCATTGACGATTGCGAACGTTTGCTTGAACTGGCACCCGTTGCCGCTGCGCCGATTCGACATCATGTCTTTGTGTGCACAGGGAAGTCATGTTCGGCCGTGGACAGTGCCGAAGTAAAAGCAGCCTTTGAACGGGAGTTGAAGGCGCGTGCAATGCAATTCGGTGCTGAGAAGAAAGGTCGTAACCCTAAAGGCTCAGTGGTGCTGACTGAGTGTACGTCAGTTGGATTCTGTGCGATCGGTGCAGCAGTAATGGTTTATCGCGATGGAGTTTGGTATGCGCAGGTCCGCGCGGCTGACGTGCCGGAGATTGTGGAAGAACACCTCGTGAATGGCCGCGTCGTAGAGAGGCTGGCATTGTTGAAGGTTCCCTCAAAGGGGAGAGTTCCGCAAGGCCCCCAAAGAGATGCAGGAGACTGGGAGGCTTGAAAGGTGGGTCAGTTGTCCGTTGTCTGCTCTCAGTTATGCGTAGTCAGCAGACAGAAGCCAGGAGTTAAACCAGAAGGAAATACTACAAACAGCTGAGCACGAAACCACTGACTACGGACAACTGACTACGCCACACTCACTGCCTGTTTAGCCTTCCAACGAAGGACTGGCTTACGCGCCGCGGCAGCTTCATCCAATCGTCCAATGCGAGTGTTGTGAGGAGCATTGAGCACGAGTTCCGGACTCTCGACTGCCTCGGCAGCGATCGACCTCATTGCCGCAATAAACTGATCGAGCTCCTGCCGGCCAACTGATTCAGTTGGTTCAATCAACATCGCTCCCTGAACAATCAACGGAAAATAGATCGTCATCGGATGGAAGCCGTAGTCGATTAGACGCTTTGCAATATCGAGAGTGTGAACACCCTTCCGAGTCTGGCGCTTGTCGGTAAAAACCACTTCGTGCATCGGAGGGCCATCAAAAGGTTTGTCGTAATCCGATGTAAGACCTTCCGCGATGTAGCGAGCGTTAAGCACGGCGGCCTCCGTTGCTTCTCTCAAGCCATCGTTTCCATGAGTCAGCGCGTAGGACAAGGCGCGCAACATCATGCCGTAATTTCCAAAGAACGCTTTGACACGGCCGATTGACCGTGGCTGCTCATAGTCAAGCCTGAACGAGCTTGCTCTTGCGGCATCCTCAGTCTTCACGATTCGAGGGACCGGCAAGAACGGTTCCAATTCCTTCGAGCAACAACATGGCCCGCAGCCAGGACCGCCTCCACCGTGGGGTGTGGAAAATGTCTTGTGCAGGTTGAGGTGGATAACGTCGACCCCCATGTCACCTGGTCGCGCAATCCCGACGAGCGCATTCATGTTTGCGCCATCCATATAAACGAGACCACCAGCCTGTTGAACAATGTCGCAGATCTCTCTGATATTACGTTCAAACAGGCCAAGAGTATTTGGATTAGTCAGCATCAATCCGGCTACATCGCCGTGGGCGCAAAGTTCGCGCAAGTGTTCGAGATCGGTGAGGCCTTCCGACGTTGATCGAATTGTCTTAACCGAAAAACCTGAAAGATGCGCCGAAGCGGGATTAGTACCGTGAGCTGAATCAGGAATAAGCATTGTGCGTCTGTTAGACGCAGCGTCTCCATCGCGAGCATCGAGGAAGGCGCGGATTATCATGATGCCAGTCATTTCACCGTGCGCGCCCGCGGCGGGCTGCAGAGAGATTCCTGGTAAACCTGTGATCTCGGCGAGGTGTTGTTGCAGTTCGTAAATCACTTGCAACGCCCCCTGCGCATCATGTTCCTCGGTTAGCGGATGAAGGTTTGCGAACCCGCCGATCCGCGCAACACGTTCGTTAAGACGCGAGTTGTACTTCATGGTGCATGAACCTAACGGGTACATGCCCAGATCGATTGAGTAGTTCCATGTGGACATGCGCACGAAGTGACGTATGACATCAACTTCGCTGACTTCCGGCATGCCCTCCAAGTCGTCGTCGCGAAGAAATTCACCGGGTACTAGACGCTCAACCGGAGTCTCTTCAACGTCCAGCGGCGGCAACCGATAACCAATTCGTCCCGGTTGAGAACGCTCGAAGATGAGTTGTTCGTTAGGACTGATATGAGTTGTAACCTTTGTAATTCCAGTAGTCATAGGAAGAAATTAACCACAAAGCCACCAAAGCTTACACAATCTATGTTTGGTTCTTTGTACCTGTCTGGTTTGAAAGAGAACCTAAACCGGAGACCAATGCGTCTATTTGGGTCCGTGTGTTTGTCTCAGTAACGCAAACCAAAAATTCGTAGGAACGTTCTGCGAAGAACCGTGACAACGCGATGCCTCCATCAATTCCTTTTTCTTTTCCTAGGCGCGTCATTAGTTCGACAGCCCTTATTGGTCCGCGCACCACGAACTCGTTGAAGCGAGACCCAGTGAAGGGAAGTGAAAAGCCTTCGAGTGCGGCAATCCGGTGTGCTGCGTATGCCGCCTTTTGCAAACATTGATGGGCGACCTCCTGAACACCGCGCCGGCCCATCGTTTCCAAATAGACGGTAGCTGCAAGGGCAATCAGTCCTTCGTTCGTGCAGATATTCGATGTGGCTTTCTCGCGGCGAATATGTTGTTCACGCGTTGCGAGAGTAAGTACAAATCCGCGACGTCCCTGCTTGTCGTAAGCTTCGCCAACTAATCGCCCCGGAATCTGACGTGCGTACTTCTCACGAGTGGCAAAAAGACCGACATATGGACCACCGAAGGACAGCGGTACACCAAACGACTGTCCTTCAGCCACGACTATGTCCGCTCCGCATGCGCCAGGAGATTTCAGTAGCCCAAGCGACATTGCCTCCGTAATGGCCACAATCAGCAATGCACCTCTTGCGTGAGCAGCATTTGCGAGTGACGTAAGGTCCTCGATGCAACCGAAGAAGTTCGGCGATTGAACGACAAGAGCAGCGGTTTGGTCGTCGACTGCATCCGCCAATGACGCTCCAGACTGGCCCGATTGCTCGTCGAACGTAGCCAGCTCCAGGTGGATACCAGCGTGCTGTACGTACGTCTGCACAACTTCGAGATACTGAGGATGTACAGCAGCCGACGACACGACCTTGGATCTTTTCGTAACTCGTTCAGCCATCAACACGGCTTCCGCCAGCGCGGTCGAACCGTCGTACATCGACGCATTTGCCACTTCCATCCCAGTCAACTGGCAAACCAAAGTCTGAAATTCGAAGATGGTTTGCAGCGTGCCTTGCGAAATTTCCGGTTGGTAAGGAGTGTAGGCGGTGAAAAATTCCGAGCGCGAGAGAATGTGGTCTACTATTGTTGGGACGTAATGAGAGTACGCACCGCCTCCGACAAAACTGATGCGTTGAGCGCCGGCATTGCGTGCACCCATCTCTTCAAACCGTCCGAGTAGTTCAGTCTCTGAGAGAGCCGCGGGTGTGTTTAGTGGCCTTTGTAACCGTAATTCTTGAGGAATGGAATTGAATAGTTCTTCAGCCGATCTGAGCCCAATTGCGTCGAGCATTTCGCTGCGCTCTTCCGGCGAGTTTGGAATGTAGCGCAAGATTATTCTGTCTCAGCTTTCGTGAAGTCTTCATACTCGGCAGCAGTCAGCAAACTGTCTACCTCGCCAGGACTAGCCATGCGGACTCGAATCATCCATCCTTCACCATACGGATCAGAATTGACTTTTTCAGGTTCGTCCGCGAGCGATTCGTTGATCTTAAAAATCTCGCCAGAGACAGGAGTGAAAACTTCAGATACCGCCTTCACGGATTCGACGGAGCCGAACGATTCATTCGCCGCAAACTCGTCACCTGTCTTTGGCAACTCGACGTACACTACATCTCCAAGTGAGTTTTGAGCGTAGTCTGTGATACCGATAACAGCCTGATCACCTTCTACCCTAACCCATTCATGGTCCTTGCTGTAGTGCAGGTCTTCTGGAACGTTTGCCATGGTTCCTCCAACTTATTTTAGATGTCCAAATCAATAGTTATTGAAGAGAAGTTGCCGCTTCTACAGGTAGCGCCACTACCAACGTCATAAATCTGCCCCTTCGCGCGACTTCAAGTAAGCGCAACGTTCTCAACGAGCGCGCTTGTAAAACGGTACCTTCACGACTTGCGCGCTAACCAGACGGCCCCTTACATCAATCTTTACTTCCTGGCCCACGCTTGAAAATTCAATCGGAACGTAGGCGAAGCCTATATTCTTTTTCAGAAACGGCGCCGGGCTGCCCGAAGTTACTTTTCCCACTCGCCGATCGGCAACGACAACTTCTTGATCGTCACGCGCTATGCCACGCTCAGTAACCTCGAATCCAACGAGTCGACGTTTCAGGCCTTCCTCTTTTTGACGCGCGAGTGCTCTGCGCCCGATAAAATCTCCTTTTTCAAGTTTGCAGATCCACCCGAGGTTGGCTTCTAGTAATGTCGTGTTTTCGTCGATCTCGTGGCCATAAAGGGCCATTCCGGCTTCAAGTCTCAAAGTATTTCGAGCGGCCAAGCCGCACGGGAGAACGCCGGTCAGCGCTCCAGAATTACCCGAATCCAGGATCTTGTTCCATAGTTGCTCAGCTCGCTCGGCCGGCGCATAAATCTCAAAACCGTCTTCACCTGTGTAGCCCGTGCGCGACACGATGCCAGCCACGCCATCAACCTTGCCCGGAGTAAAGTGGTAGTACTTCATTTCCGAAAGCGGCACGTCCGTTAGTTGCTGCAGAATAGTCAATGCATCCGGGCCTTGCAGGGCAAGCTGGCAATACTCTGAACTCACATTCTGCAATTGGACCGACTCAGTGGCGTGGTTGGAGCTGATCCACTCCCAGTCTTTATCTGTTGTGCTCGCATTCACTACCAGCAGCAAGTGATTGGCAGAGAGGCGATATACAAGGAGGTCGTCGATGACAGTCCCTGCCGGTGTCGTCAGAGCCGAATACTGCGCCTGGCCATCAACAAGGCGGCCAACGTCGTTAGAAGTTAAGCGATTGACGAATGCGACGGCATCAGGACCTTTAACAGCAATCTCACCCATGTGAGAGACATCGAAGAGACCGGCGTGTGTGCGCGTGCGGATATGTTCTTCGATCGTTCCTGCTGGATATTGAACCGGCATATCCCAGCCGCCAAAATCGACCATACGACCGCCCAGTTGCCGGTGGGCATTATTAAGTGGGGTCGTCTTCAGTTGCGGCGCTGTTGCGGTCAAGTTAGTTACTACGTGGGACTCGAATTAGAGCCTCACGTTGTTTGAATTAGAAATAACAGATGAAGCCGCAAACTAGCATGCGAAGTGCGGGGCGTCAAGCGACCTACGAAAAGCGTGTAGTTGGTAGATGATATGTAGTGTTTAGACCGAATGTCGGTTTCAGGGGATTAGTTGTCTGGCTGGGTCGGATGTGTCGCAGACAACTCCTGATAAAATCGCTTCATTACGTAATACGCTTTCTTCTTCTCGCCGCGATCCGAAATCAAACCCTTGCGATTGTAGAAGTCCTGAATTCCGGGAAGTGGGCGGCGTGGAGAGCGAAAGTCCATTAGGATCCACGGAGAGGTTCCACGAAGAAACGAAATCCGCTTCAACATGCGAGTCTGATGTTCGTATGCATTTTCCTGAAACTCTTCGGTCCATCTCCGGGACGAAGGACCATGATGGCCAAAAGGCGCTTCAGCACCAAACTCGCTCATGATCAGTGGCTTCTGATACGTCGTCTTCCATTCCAAACCGTCCGCCTTTTCCGGAAGTCCATCGTACCAACCTACATATTCATTACAACCCAGTACGTCAACGAATTCACCGAGCGGGTCGTCGATCATTTGGGTCTGGTCACCAGTGTAGTGGCGTTCCATAGCTGCCGAGACTAATCGAGTCGAATCCAGCTTTCTTGTTTGGTCGATCAGTCTCTTGAGGAATTGCAGACGGGACTCGCCGAGCGGAGTTTCGTTTGCCATGGACCAGATAATTACAGCCGCCCGATTGCGATCGCGCGCAATCATTTCGCCAAGTTGATTCTGGGCATTTTCAAACGTGGCAGGATTTTCCCATAAGATGGTCCAATAGACCGGAATTTCTGACCAAACGAGGATACCGAGCCGGTCGGCTTCTTTAATCATTGCCTCGTTGTGAGGATAGTGGGCGAGGCGCACAAAGTTACAGCCCAGCTCCTTCGCCCAACCGAGTAGAGTCTGTGCGTCATCACGGCTAAAAGCGCGTCCTCCGCGAAAGGGCGCCTCTTCATGTATGCAGACACCTCGCAAGAAAATTGGCCGCCCATTCAAAACAATCTCCGTCCCTCGTACTTCGATGCTTCGAAAACCAAGGCGATCTGTTACGTGGTCTGTTTCGGTCTCGATTACCACGTCATAGAGCTTTGGTTTCTCTGGAGACCACAGCTCTAACTTTGCGTCAAAGGCAAACTGTCCGTAGCCGTTCGAGTCGGATTGCACCGATTGGTTGATACCAGCTTCTGGAATCTTTACTGACATTTTTTGACCGGCCCGCGGCTCACTCAATTTGATCCATCCACCAACCCGACTAAGCGAGCCCCTGACCAGTTGGATTGAGTAATCCTGAACAAAAGTACTTGGGACCTCCACAAGGCTGACTTGTCTAGTTAAGCCGCCGTAATTCCACCAATCCGTATTCAGTGTTGGAACAGCATCACGGCGACGCTTGTTGTCGACTTTGACAATGAGGAAGTTGCCCTGATCCCGCAAAAGATTAGTCACTTCAAAGTTAAACGGAGTGAATCCACCCTCATGTCGTCCGATTTTCTCCCCGTTGAAATAGACATCGGCAAGGTAGTTGGCAGCGCCAAAGTAAATGAAGAGTCGGGTGTTGGCCGTCCTCTTATAATCAAATGACTTCTTGTACCAAATCGTCCCTTCGTAGAAGAGCAAACGCTCCTTTTGAGAATTCCAATCTCCCGGCACTCTCAACGTCTCAGACGTGTCGAAATCGTACTCAATCAGCTCGCTCTCATTCTTGGGTTTGGCATCCTTGAAATAACCGTTTCGGCTAGGTTCATAACGATAGTCGTAGTAGCCGGTCTCGTAAGGATCGATGATGATTCGCCAGAGACCATCGAGGCTCGTGGTCTTTCTGCCGTCGGTGTTTTGGATTAGGGTTGGGTGTTGGGCCGCGACTGTTATGTGAACTGCAAATAACAAAGTACAGACCGCGGCTAAAGTCACAAATAAGCGAATGCACTTGGCAAGTGTATTAGACATAAGGTGTTCTCGACTGCGCATTGGAACATTGTGATTCCACAGAGCGCAACCGATTCTCGCTTATCTCGCCACTCGTTCAGTTATGACGGTGGTCCACTTCGAACGCGTCCCGATGAAAAGGCGTTAGAACAAGTCTCGCCCACAATCAAAAAACCGCTCCAAATCTAATTCGGAGCGGTTGCTAATTGATGAGCTATGGGAAGAATCAGAAATTTCGATCGTCCACGTCAACTTTTTGAACTGCAAAGACAACTCGCATTGTGTCTGGGCGGCGATCCAGGGACGCAGGCACGAAGGCGGCATCCTGCCTAAGCGCGGATTCAAACTCGGCCAGCATCCGTTTGTCCCGAGGGGCTTGAACCACATCTGCCAACGAGGCAGCGCCGTTGCTAAACACGTCTGTAACTACAATCATATCGTCCGCATCGCTGTAGTTATTCGTGTGTGGACGTGCGTAAGCCCGCGTCAGCGCGGCCAATGCTCCTCCCGGATTCAAGCTCGGGGACTGTTCAGCAAACGGCGCGCGGCTGGCGGCAAAGTCTTCAGGCGTGACTGGCTTGTACAGATCGTAACCAGGATCAGTAGTACGCAATACAATAACTCCATTGTGCTGAATCGCGGCCTCTCTTAGTGCTACAAAATGCGGTCGAAGCGCGGTGAACATCAGAAAGAACATTATTATAGACGCGAAAGAACCCACGGTGTAGGGCATCAAACGGGGCTCGAGAAAAC
This sequence comes from Acidobacteriota bacterium, assembly GCA_046725195.1. Lineage (GTDB taxonomy): Bacteria > Acidobacteriota > Blastocatellia > Pyrinomonadales > Pyrinomonadaceae > PSRF01. The sequence continues at coordinate 18,182 of JBKOYD010000096.1, forward strand.
GCGCAATGCGATAACTCAAAGAAGGATTAGGACCTTGGCGACGGGCAGCAGCCTCAATCATCAGAGAGTCAGAAATCATTTCTGCGAGGTCGACCGGAGGAGTTGGCCGTGACAACGCACCTAAGCTGCGAGTAAGCGAACGTAGCTCCGCAACTTCGGCGCGACACACAGGGCAACGATCTAAGTGTTCGTCGATCGCTACTCGAGCCGGCAGAGACACGCAATCATCGACGTACAACGAAAGCGATTGTCTGGTTTCTTCGCACAACATAGGGGCATTTCCAATTGCCGATTTCCAATTGCCAATTTGTTTGATTCACTCACTACCGAATCTGAAAATCGGCAATGGCAAATTGAAATCAGCAGTTTCGGATGGCTGACCGACCCCGGCTGCTCCCTTAGAAGCAACTTCGACAAGTTTAGGGCAACCCCTCCAGGCTTGAGTGAGCGTTGCTTCAACGGGTGTTGCTGGCCACGTTTTCAATACGCCCTCACATGCCACTTCGGAAGCCTTGATCCCGCCGTTTTCTCACTTCGACCCATTTGGCACCGAGTTTCGTGAGCCGGGGCGGGTCAGCCATCCCGGAACATTTCCGATTGATGATTGCCCATTGCCAATTGAAAGAAACTATTTGTGGTTTTCTTCAAATCGGCAATTGGCAATCAGCTATTGGCAATTACAAAGATCCTTCCAACTTTCGTCGAAGCTCCTGACGTCCGCGCGACAGTCGAGACTTAACAGTACCTACGCTGATATCAAGCGCAACTGCAATTTCCTCATAAGCAAGACCTTCAATGTCACGTAAGATCACTGCTTCCCGGTAAACGCGACGTAGCCCAGTCAACGCTTTCTTCAGCGCTTGTTCTCGCTCATGAGCCAACGCATCCTTCTCGGGATCGCTTCCACTGTCGGCTCTCAAGGTCGCGATGAGCGTTTGACGGCCGTTGTCGTCTGCGGAGTCGATGGAGACCGTAGAATCGCGGCGGCGACGCCGCCACCATCGCCAGCGATTGCGCGCCTGATTTATTGCAATCCGGTAAATCCAGGTGCGCAGGTCAGATTCGCCTCTGAAATGGGCAATACTCTGAAAGGCGCGTAAAAAAGTCTCCTGTGTCAGGTCGCGTGCCTCTTCGGTATTCTCTGTCAGCCGGTAAAGCAAGCCATAAATCTCGCCCGACCGCTCGGTCACCAGGGTGTCAAACGCCGCTGTATCACCAAGCCTCAATCTTTCAATGAACTGGGCTTCCGCCTTTGGTCGCGCGTCAAGGTCAGTCGCCGGCGCAACCTGCTCCAATTCCATTTGCCCGCGGAGGGCAATAGGCTCTCCGTAGCTCACTGATCACCCCCTGGGGCGGGAATCTGAGCTAATAATTTCGCCCATTCCCGGACAGGCACCTCCTTAGACACCAGCACGACAAAACTTGTTCCCAAAAAAAGTGCACTCATTTCTTAGATGCGTTTGTACCGATGGTCACTTCCCAATTGGCCATCGCGGAAGACCGTTAAAACGTTTCAGAACAGCTGCTTGACAAGTTTTCGCACGCGCCATTAGAGTGGCATTTTCGTTTATCATACACCTAAAAGAACGCAGGCCACTACGTGGACTTGCGAAAGGAAAAACGCGTGGCAAAGTACAAGAAGAAGCGGGCGCGAGAGCTCCAACATGACCGCTTCCGCGACACAACAATGGGCTTGTTTGACAGGCTCGGTAATTCGCTAGAAGGTCGAGGGCGCACCATTCTATACGGTTTGGGCGGGGCTATTGTCGCTGCGCTGCTAGTGGTTTTCCTAGTCAAATGGAACAGCCGTAAGACTGATGAAGCGCGCCAGGCACTCGGTCGCGCGATTGAAATAACTAAAACAACTAGTCCATTAACTCCAGCAGCCAGTGCCTCCCTGACAAATCCGGGCACTGATCGCGAGAGAGCGCAGCGGGCGATTGACGAGTTTGAAAAAGTGGCTGCTAAGTATGGTGACCCCTATAAGACGGAAGCGCGATACTTCATCGCTACTAACCGCTTACTGGTAGATCGTCCCAAGGGCATTACCGAATTGGCAGCACTCGGCAATAGCGGTCTTCCTGAAGTATCCGCTCTGTCGAAATTTGCTCTTGCGCAGGCGAACGAGAGCGACGGAAAGCTCGATGAAGCCGCACAGCTTTACGCAGAACTTGCCAAAATGAATAGCCCGACTGTGACCACGGAAACTGCCAACCTTCGTTTGGCCATGGTCTATCAAAAGCAGGCGAAAAAGAAAGAAGCCGCCGATCTTTTGTTCAATATTGTGGACGCTTCACGGAAGGCCAAAGGGAAAGATGAAATGCCTTTGCCGGCCTCGTCAGCTGCAAGGGAAGCTGCCACCGAACTACAGAAGCTTGATCCGGCCCGTTATGCCCAGCTTCCACCCGAAGCACCTTCACTCCTCGGTTAACTCCCGGAACCGCCGACAAAGCCTGCATTCTCCTTAATGGACAATCTTACCCACTCACTCGTCGGAGTCGCAGCGGCCAAGGCGGGTTTGGAGAGATTGTCACCTGGAACACCGGCTCTTTGCATTCTTGCGGCTAACGCACCTGACGCGGACATTATCGTCCTCTTATTCGGGGATCGATGGGACCTTCTGCAGCATCATCGAGGCATCACGCACGCCATCGTCGGAACAGTGGTTCTTTCCTTGCTTCTACCTCTGATTTTCTATGGGGTTGATTTCGTATGGTCCCGATTCAGAGGCACGCCCGGAAAGACCAAATTACGTGGGCTGCTGATAGCGTCAATAGTCGTAAGCGCCACTCACCCCTTATTGGATTGGACAAACAACTACGGAATTCGATTTCTTCTGCCGTGGAACCCGAAATGGTTCTACGGCGATTTTGTTTTCATCGTGGATCCGTTCTTGTGGTTAATGCTTGGTGGCGCTTCGTTTTTATTAACATCAAAAACAAAATCTTCAAAAGTCATCTGGATAACGCTGGCGGCAGTACTGTCATTTCTAGTGATTGCTGGACCGCGCTCTAACAGCCTACCTACTCTCCTTTTGATCAAAGGTTTATGGATAGCCGCCCTCATAACCATCGTTCTGTTATTTCTATTGAAGGCGGCAGACAAATGGGGCAGTCGAATCGCACTCGTCGCTTTCGGCTTAGTTTTTCTGTACCTGGGTGCAGTGGCATATGCGCACTCGAAGGCTTTGACCAAAGCCGGCCATGACGCCGCACTGATAGTTAAGCCAAATGGCGAGACAATCTCGAAGCTTGCAGCTACGCCTACTCTGGCGAATCCATTCCGTTGGGACTGCGTTTTTGAAACCGATCGAGCGACTTACCGATTTGACTTAAGCCTTGGTGTGAACTCACCTGTCGGCAACGTAATACGATATCCGAAGCCATCGGCCGAATTGTCGCAACTACTGCGAACTGTTGTTTCGCAGGATAGGCGGGCGCAAGTTTTCTTTGGTTTTGCGAGGTTTCCAGTTGTGCAACTCGCCGACCACGACTGTGTGACTCAAACTCTCGTTCAATTGGCGGACTTACGCTACACTGAACCTGGCAGGTCGCGAGGAACTTTTTCGCTCGAACTGCCGGTTGAGTGTCCGAACCAGCAGGTGATTGGAAGCAAATGAACGAGACTAAAGAACTTGAACGATTGGCAGCCCTTGCTGAGGTAAACGAAGAACGTCAGCGCGCTGGAAAAGAGTTGTCGGTTGCGAGTGTCCGAGTCTCTCCCGGTCCATATCTTGCTCTGGCAAGCGTTATTACTTTTTCTTCCGCGCTTCTTCTCCGTGCTCACTATGATGCCTGGGCTTTGGCGCTGATAGGCAGTGCCTGGCTGGTTGTTCCACTGCTCGCGCTAACCGATCGAATCGCTTTTGATGGATCCTCGATACGCCGTCAAGGTCCCGTGTCGTTTTTTCTCCAGATGATTTTCGGTTATCGAAAGCAGTTATCGATTGATGATTTCGAAACAGTCGAGACGCACGCCGTACGCACTCTAAGACGCGGCGGGAGCGTGCGTTATCGCTATCGGACACAAATCAATGGAAGAGGAAGGGAATTTGTTCTTGCGTCGGGAGGAAAAGGACATCGCAAACTAGTGCGCGAGCTCTTTCCTCTTATCCATGAAGACAAACTGGACAATCGCAGTCGTGATTTGCGCGACTACCTGAATGATCCAAGACTCTTAACTAGAAAGGCTCAGCTTTCGAAGCTCGCATCAGCTGACATCCTCGATACGAGTTCCCCGGATTTTAGACTCGGAGGTAGGAGAAAAGTCCGGGAAGAGGATTGTGAAATACAAGCAACCCCTGACGAGGTGGAGAGAGCTCATCTGCTTCGCCGACTTGGAAATGAACTGCGTGTGTCTGGGCGTTTGCGAGAAGCGGGAGAAGCTTTTCGCCGTGCTTTGAATGTGACCCCACGCGCTGCTTGGCTCCTCTATGATCTTGCGCGCCTTCTTCGATCTCAAGCGAGCGCCCAGGCTGACGCCCGATTGCTTTCCAGAGCCAAAGCTGCACTGCGCCTTGCCAGCATTCGTGCTGAGAACGATCTGGTCCTGCTTCCTCTAATCGGGGAAATGTTTCTTGAGTGCGGCGATGCTAGACAGGCGAGGCAGGCGCTGCAAAGAGTTGTCGATCTTGATGGCGGAAATTTCAAAGCAAGATTGGGGCTGGCTGATATCGCACTCCGCGAGGGGAAACTGGCACACGTCATTCACCATTATCACGAGGCCGAGCGAGTTAGCTCTGAACAAGCTTTAGCGCGTTATGCTCGTCGTGAAGGTGATTATTACATGCGCCTTAACAATGACGATGATTATCTCGCCACTGAACTTCGACGAATGAATTGGCTGCAAAACGTTACTCGTATCCGCCGGCTTGCTTCCAGAGTGACGAATACGGGTGTCCTTGTTGCGTTAATCGGCGGTCTCATAGATCCTCTAGCAGGTGGCATAGGATGGTCGCTTGCATCGTCAGCATTGATTGTCTGGTTACTCACATTACTAGGCACCAGAATGCTCTACGGTCGCTCTAAACATCGATCAACCGCATAGCGAAACACACTGGATAAAACGACGAAAGGCAGGCGCGTGTCGCGCCTGCCTTTCTTTACATCGGTTTCCTACCAACTACACCGACTTCTTCTTTCTAGTTGTCGCCTTCTTGACTGGCGGCGTGTCCGCTTTCTTCTGAACGGTGTCGCCTTGTCCTTTATCCTGGTCAGCTACTTTTGGTGTGATCGTACGCGCCTTTTGTTCAGCTGCTGACGCAACCGCGTATGCTCGCGCGGGTTCAGGATTCAGCAAGGAATCCCAACGGTTGCGAGACTGCTCTCGCGGTTCGGAAAGGCGTTTGAAGACTAGTTGAATAACGGCATTGGTGATCCAATTGTGATAGAACTCACCCACTGATGCCAACTCAGCGTCCGGTGCCGGATTCATGAAATCGATTGCGTAAGGAACGTCGTCTTTAATTGCAAACTCAACTGTGTTTATGTCGTAACCCAGTGCAGTGCAGAGTGTTCGCACATCGTTCGTGACGCGCTTGGCGAGTGCCGGCGCCAGGTAGTTCGGATTGTGGACGTACTGTTCCCCAGACAGATATGGCTTGCGAGGATCATAGGCCATGATCATTACTTCTTCTTGCCCAACACAGTAACACCTGACGAACTGATCGAAATCAATCGACTCTTGCAGCGTCATACAGAGTGTGCTGGTCTTGTCGTACTCCGACCAAAGTTCCTCCAGTGAGTTGATCTTCGAAACGTTTTTCCAGCCGCCGCCATCGAAAGGTTTCAAAAATGCGGGTAGGCCAACATAGTCAATGATGCCCTCCCAATTGAGCGGGAACTCAAGGTTTCGCAGACTCTCACTCACGATGCCTTCGATATAGTCCTTTTGAGGCAAAAGAACAGTCTTGGGAATTGCAACTCCGAGTTTTTTTCCCAATGAGTAGTTGAAGAACTTATCGTCGGCTGACCACCAGAAGGGATTGTTAATAACAATCGTTCCTTCGAGGGCCATTCGTTTCAAAGTGGCTCGATAGAAGGGAACTTCATGCGAGATTCTGTCAATTATCAGATCGTACTTCGGAGGGTCGTCGTAACGAATCCCACCAAGCTTGATGTATTCAGCAACAACTTCCCCACGGCCGTTCTCATTGATGCCGTTTATTACCGCCTCCGGAAAAGTCTTCTCCCGGCCGACCAACACTCCTACACGCTTCATTCTCTTGATTGTCCTTTCCTGCGAATAAGCCTTATTCAGAATATGCTCGAGACGCGGAGTTGCGACCTCTGTCAACAACAAGGTCTCGGCGAAAACCAAGCAAAATACTCATGGCCATCGAGGTTGTCAAACAGCGCATTGAGACGTCAGGCATCTGGCTGCTTGACTGGCGGCATCCATGACAGCGGTATCGGCGCTGAAGAGGTTTTTTAGGGGCGTGTGTTACAATTCACATCTCTAATTGTTAGCTTTCCCCGGCTGGCATCGTTTCAAGTAAGTCCAAGGAGAACTCTTAGATTTGATTCGTTCATTATTCGCCCTCATAGTTTCGTGTGCGCTTTTAGCTCCTATCGCCCTATCGGTTAAAACCCACGCAGCGGCAGCGCCAGACGAGCCCAAGTTCACTGCAGAGCAAATTGTTGAATCCGTCATCCTTATCTACGGCTCGCGTCCCGGACTCGATCACATTCGGCGGAACGGCCTCGAGCGCGGCAAAATAACCCGCTTTACCGCGGAGGGAAATGCCGAGGAAGCAAATTATGAACGACGTTTTGTGCGCGGTGAAAACCTGGACAAAGATAAAGTCCGACTGGATCAGAAGCTACCTACAATGGAATACTCGCTGATCTTCGGTGAAGGTAAACTCTGGGGTCTTATCAATGGCGCTGCGTTCACACCACGTCAGGACGCGGCCGCAAACTTCATCTCCCAACATCACCACAGTATCGACTCATTACTGCGTTACAAAGAGTGTGGTTCCACCATCACAATGGTGGGCAAGGAACAGCAGAAGGGCCTCGACCTTTACGTTGTGGAGCTGGTCGACAAGGACAAACGAAAGACTCGCTATTACATAAGCGCAAAATCCTTGCGCATACTTTGGCTGGAGTACGAGGAAGGAAACCCCGGAGGGCCGTCGGTAAAGTACACCAAGAAGTTCATGGATTATCGTCCCGTTCAACAAACCCTGGTACCTTACCGCGTACTATTGTTGGAGGATGGTCGACAAAGCCAGGAAACTCACGTTCTCACCATTACCTACGGTATCAAGGTCGATGATTCGATCTTCAAGACTCCGGAAGCCTAACCACTTAGCTTTCAACTAAATCAGTCCTCCGCGGGGAATCCTTTGGGAACCCCGCGGGCACAAGTGCGTGTATAACTGCGGTCGGCCGTCGGTCTAGGTATAATCGAGTTCCGAAGGGCCGCCCATTGTGAGCCCGCGACTTATCATTCGAGCCGAGAAGCACGCGCTTGACGTGCATGAGAGCCTGCCTGCCCTGATGAATAGTCTGACTACCATCGATGAGTTGGGCTTTGCCGCCACTTTACAGCAGGAATTGCTGGAGGACAGCACTTCCGACCACGCATTGTTGGAGGCCACACGCACGGGAGATCAAGACGCATTTGCCGAGCTGGTTAGTCGCTATCGCAATCAAATCACGAGTTATATCTACAGGATGACAAACGACTATGACGGTGCTGTGGATTTAGCTCAGGAGACCTTCGTCAGGGTTTATAGAGCAAGAGACCGGTATCAGAGAAGCTATGCTTTTTCGACTTATATCTATCGCATAGCTACCAATCTAGCGATTAGCGAGCTGAGAAAACGAAAGCGACGAAAGCTCATTTCGCTAACCGGGTTTTTTCAACCGACTGATGGCGGAGAACCGATGGAATTAAACCCACCGGACGGTCGACCCTTGCAGGACTTGGAACTCGTCGATGAGGAACGTCGCAATGCAGTCCAACGTGCAATCAGCACCCTTCCCGAAAAGTACCGTGCCCCCTTGATACTACGGGATGTCGATGGACGGAGTTATGACGAGATTGCCCACATTCTGGAAACGAGCGAAGGTACCGTTAAGTCGAGAATCAGCCGAGCCAGAGGTTTCTTGCGCGAGAAAATGCGAGCGTATCTTTAGGTGAAAAGAGTTATGAAGAAAACCCAATGTGAAGCCATTCGTAGAGAACTGGACGAACTTATGCTCCATGCTGAGAGGAGCCCCAGCGTTGTCGAACACTTGCGAACGTGCCCCGATTGTCGTGAGTTTCTCCTAAAGCAAACCAGACTTCGGCAGATGGTGGGAAGCCTACGCATGGTTGAGGCCCCAGCCGATTTTGATTTCCGTCTGCGAGCACGGCTTGCGACTGAGTCAAATAGAACTTCCTATCACCTTAAGGCCGCTTACTGGCCCTTTGCTCGAACAAGCCTGGCTGCAGTAGCAGTGTTAGTTCTCTTGCTTGGCGGGCTTATCTTTGTGCGTCATTTCATGAATCAACGCGAAAGTCAGGTAATCGCCGAGAAAGCTAAGCCACTCAGTGTCGAACAGAAACCGACTGAACGAATCGTACCCAAGACTCCTGCCGTCGGGCAGTCGCTAATTGCTCGGGCAGACGGTAACGTTCCAAAAATAAAAGCCGTGCGACTGCTACATTCAGGCGCCAAGCCGAAAAGGTCAATCGTCGCGGCAGACTTTAGCAACGTACGCGCGCAAGTCGTGACGGCGAACCCATCACAAGCGGGCGTCGGCGGCTCGCCAGCCTTTCCGATAGACGCGTCATCACAACCGCTAAAGGTTTCACTCGACGACGGTCGGGGTAATGCGCGCACGATATCTGTACCGACAATAAGTTTTGGTTCTCAGCGCGTTTTGCAGAACGCAAATCAGTTTGCGCCTAAGGGCGTATGGTAAAACAGGCCATCCGAAAGTATTTAGAAAGATGTTCTTAAGAAAGCTTATTCGATCGGTGCCGGTAGTTGCAGTTGTCGGAAGTGCATGCGCGAGCCTCACTTTCGCGCAGAAACCTGCTCAGCCGCCTAAGAAAGCGTCGACGCCGGCGCAAGTTAGTTCTCGTCTTGGCTCAGACAAGATTCCACCTGCCCCTCAAGTTGTCACGATTGTTCATCGCTTAAACGGCCTCAAGATGTTTCGAATGTTGCTTCGTTCCGAGGATCAAATACAGGCCATAGCAAGTCTTGATTCGGCATTCAACTTGATGGACGACGTTCATACAAACGTCATTGCGGGCTTGGCAATGGACGACGGCGAGACCATTGCGGCATGGCTACCGGAGGCTGACGTCGAGTTTGGTCCTCCCAATATACCGTTCGCTGCTCCTGCTGCTCCACTTCCGACAAAACCGGCTACTACGTCAACTCGTTTTGGAAGATCGGCGGTTGGTTCGTTTAAGACAGATTTTTTTGAAACGCCTGATTTGACTGTTATTGGCCCCGATGGAAAACACCTTCTAGCTGAATATATCGGTCTGGACGCGGTGACCGGGCTTTCAATATTGCGACTTGCGAAAAAGAATCCTAACGTCGTCTGGCAGATAAAAGACGAGCGAGCGGACATCGGCGAAAACGTCCGGCTTTTTGGTCCCGAACCGGTTACACGCTTGCGAGCAGCTGGGAGCGGAAGTCTCTACGTCCGCATGGGTGCAATGCAGGGACTGATCCGCGACGTGATGCGTGGGCCGTATGGAGGTGTATCGCGATTTAAAGTGATCTCGCCACGTCTGTCACAGGCGAACATCGGAGGTGTTGCCCTCAATGAAGCAGGCGAGACTCTTGGAATAGTCGATGGCATTGAAGGAACGGAAGCAAGCATCTTACCAACCGAGCTGATTCGACTCGCGGCGAAGCGGGTGCTGGACCAGAAGGCGAGTGTTCCTAAGCCGTGGCTCGGCGTGAAAGGTGAGCCAGTAGCTGCGCTCAAGCTTGATCAAATCCTAAATCACGGCTGGCAGCTCGAACGCGCCAACACACTCGCCGATAAGCACCGTGGAATCTTGCTAACCTCAATTGTGCCCGGTAGCCCAGCATCGCAGGCTGCACTGCGAGCCGGTGACGTGATTCTGCAGGTCAACGATAAAGACATCCAGAATGCCGACGAGTTTACGTGGTTGCTGGAACAGGCCGGTCCGAGCACGTCGGTTCAATTGACAGTGGCTAGACCCGATCGCACGTCGGAAGAAGCCCTGAGCGTCAAGTTAAGCGGAGTCCTTGATCCTTCTTTGAGTTTCAAGCGCCGTCCTCGCGTTGAGATGGCGAGAGGATTTTCCTTGATCGATCAGGGTTTGGAGACGATCGTGTTACGTCCACTTGTTGCTACACAACTAGGAATCACCGCTGGTCTGCTAATTACCTACGTCGAACCTTCAACCCCAGCATTCGACGCTGGTTTGCAACCCGGAGATGTTATTCAGTCAATTGATGGCAAACCCATTTCCTCGTTCACCAGGGCCAGCTCACTTCCAACATCCTCCGACGGCACCTACACATTCAACATTGTGCGGAAGAAAGAGAAGTTTGTTGTAACCGTCGCGAATCCCACCAAGAAGAAGTAATTTGTTAATCGGTTTCACCACCCACCCAGCTGTTGCCCGCGCGACAGTGATACCACTTTGCCGTGTGGTATCCGCAACACGACTTAGTGTGATTGCAAGTGAGAAAGGATGACAGTTCGATAGTCCTTACGCATTCGCGTGTGATAGGCTAACACCTCCAAATCCCAGACTACGAAAAGGAATCTTGTCTTCGCGTTTATGTTCCCCGAGGCAGTTGCGCGTTATCACGACCTACTCGCTGACCCGGACTTAGCCGAAAGCTCTCGCGCCATGCTCGATGAGGGCCTGGAGCAAGCCAAACTGATTTTTGGCGGTCGACGTCTTTCCCCTTACCTCCGGCCCCACTTTGTTTCGGAGTCGGATTTCGCGAAGATCTGTGACATTTGCGAGACGATCTGGTCAGCGATTCAAAAAGTCAAGGATGCGGCAATCGCGGACGACGGCATTCTGGATGACTTAGGCCTGACTGATATCGAACGCGAGCTCGTTTCAATCGATCCTGGCTACGATGCTGTTTCACCGACTTCACGCCTGGATTCTTTTCTGACGACGTCTGCCTATAGCTTCGTTGAGCTTAATGGCGAGAGTCCTGCAGGAATCGCTTACGCTGATGCGGCGTACGATATTTTTTCGCGACTACCGGTGATGAAGAGATTTGATGAGGAATACAACCTGCGATCGCTGTATGGACGGCGCTATATGTTGGACGTCTTACTCAGCTCATACCAGGAATTTCTTGGTAGGAAACTCGACCATTCACCCTGCATTGCGATCGTCGATCTTGCTGGAGTTCCCACACTAAAAGAGTTTGAGCTGTTCCGGGAATTTTTCGAACAAGCTGGATACCCTTCAGTTATTTGCACGCCGCAAGAATTGGAGTTCTCCGACGGTCGTTTAAGCGTATCAGGCCGAGAGATAGACATCGTCTACAAAAGATTGCTGGTGAATGAGTACCTGCCAATCATGCAAGATTACCCCGCACTGCTGAATGCGTACCGTGCTCGCGCAGTCTGTCTCGTAAACAGTTTTCGCTCAAAGATCATTCATAAGAAGGCCCTGTTTGCTGTGCTGACAGATGGTCGCCGTTCGCGGTTATTCTCGGATACGGAAGTGCAGGCCATCGCCGCTCATGTCCCGTGGACCCGCGTGGTGAAAGAAACGGAATCCGATTACAAGGGCCGGCCCATGGACCTTTTGGAGTTCATTCGCAGCAATCGAGATAGACTGGTTTTGAAACCAAACGACAATTACGGCGGTCATGGAATCACCATTGGTTGGAATGTCGACGAGAGAGGCTGGGACGACGCAATCCAGCGAGCTCTTGCGAATGGCGATTATCTAGTACAGGAACGCGTCCCAACGGCACGAGAGACTTTTCCGGCGCTAACGGAAGATGGCCGGATCGAGTTTGCCGAACAGTTAGTTGATCTCGATCCGCTACTATTCAACGGAAAAGTCGGCTCGGCATTCACACGACTTTCGTCCACAGAACTCGCAAACGTGAGCTCGGGCGGGGGAATGGTTCCTACTTACATCATCAGCAAAAAGTAGAGGAAACAGGTACAATCCCTGCGGTAGATCTCATATCCCGACTAAGGAGAGCATGCCGTGGCTGACGACACCGAGGAAGCCTTTGAATCGCACGAAGAGCGAAGAGCTTATGATCGCTCGCGACTGATTGTGGATGTCTTTTTCGACGGCAAAGACTGTACCAGTGTGGCCAGCACCAAAGACATCAGTGTGGGCGGCTTTTATATGAACACTGAAACAAGGATTCCTGAGGGAGCGTTGCTTCTGGTGCGAATACCATTTAGGCCGGGCAGTCAGGTTGTTTGCAACGCAGAAGTCGTCTATAGCAACCCGGGACTAGGAGTTGGCCTCCGGTTTCAGGGACTTTCTGAGGAAGATCGAGCAGTGCTGGAGAGAGAGCTTTCAAGTGGCTGAGGCGGGCGTAAGTTCACTAAGTTGGTCCAACCTTCCGGTCGCGACGCGGGAACTCCTTAGCGGAAGGCTCGCGGGTCTATGGAATGCTCCCACTGATGCGGCCGCTTTCGACTCCTGGACGATTGATAAGCAACAGGCAATGTTGTTGCTGTTGCGGCGCATGCATAGCAAAGGGCTGTGGCATCTCGTGAAGCAAGTGAAAAACGTTTATGGAAAAGGTGGCGTAGGTCTGCAGTTCGAGGCGTGGCCCATGATCGAATCGACCTTGACGCGTCGTAGAGATTTTACGCGGATGTTTGCAAACCATAAGGATACGACGGGTGGCTTCTATGAAAGACGAAGAGGGGTAGCGGTTCTTCATTTTCTCTATCAGGAAGGTGACCCTCGCACGTGGTATGTGCACTTCGACCTTTACAGCCCGGTTCATTCTCCGCGAAGCGCACTCAACCATCTACGCCATGAGTTTCTGGGCAAGGTAAAACCTGATTGGCGAATGATCGCGGAATTTTTGAACTCAGATCGTCAATTTCCCGGACTCTAAACGAGTGTTCCCGGTTTAGATTTCGGCTCTCTAGAAGGCAAGGGAAAATGTTGGATCAATTCACGCTTGGCATCGAAGAAGAATTTCAGATCGTCGACCCGGAGACGCGGGAACTGCGTTCACATGTTGCCGAAATTCTCGAAGAGGGCAAGATGCTGCTTGGTGAGCAAATCAAGCCGGAAATGATCCAGTCGATGGTTGAAGTCGGTACGGGCATTTGTCAAAACATTCAGGAGGCACGCGCGGATATTACTCGACTGCGAAGTATTATTTCCGGCCTCGCGAAAAAGAACGGTCTTGCCATTGTGGCTGCGTCAACTCATCCAATTTCGCGCTGGCAGGACCAGAAGATATTCGATGATGAACGGTATGAGTTGTTAGTGCAGGAACTCCAGACTGTCGCGAGGTCTTTATTAATCTTCGGATTGCACGTTCACGTTGGTATGGCCGACCGTGAGCGAGCGATTCACATCATGAATGCCGCGCGTTACTTCTTGCCACACGTACTGGCGCTCTCAACATCGTCGCCATTCTGGATGGGTCATAATACCGGACTCAAGTCGTATCGGACGGAGATCTTCAAACAGTTTCCTCGGACTGACATTCCGGATCATTTCGATTCTTACAGCGGCTTTCAAAGATACGTTGACCTGCTGGTGAAGACAGGTTGTATCAACGACGGCAAGAAAATCTGGTGGGACATTCGCCCTCATCCGTACTTTCCGACATTGGAATTTCGTGTTTGTGATATCCCCACTCGCGTAGATGACACCATCGCTATTGCGGCGCTGTTTCAAGCAATCGTCGCGAAACTCAATAGCCTAATCGACAAGAACCTCGGCTTTCGTCTCTACCGCCGCATGCTTATTCAGGAGAACAAATGGCGTGCGGTTCGATATGGTCTCGACGGCAAACTGATCGATTTCGGTAAGCAGACAGAGGTCCCTGTGCGTGATCTGGTTCTTGAGCTCCTCGAATTCGTCGATGATGTTGTTGACGCACTTGGATCAAGAAAAGAGATCGATCATATTCACACAATCTTGAAACGGGGAACATCTGCAGATCGGCAGCTTCAAATCTATCGTGAAACTAATGACCTGAAGGCTGTTGTCGACGACCTTATTGAGTTAACGCTGGAAAACATTCCGGAGACAACCAGCTTCGGTGTGCCCAAACCCACCACGACTGCGTCGACTATTGCTAAGTAGCCGCTCTGGTACGACGCTCGTGATGTGAAGCTTTTTGTCTCAGGTAATACTGCCAAAGCATTCTCGCAGCCACAGCACGGTGAGGTCGCCACTGTTCCGCAATTCGCTCAAGTTCCTCAGGGCCGGGTCGACTCGCAAGCTTCAACAAGTCTTTTATCGCGACTGCCAATGCCAGGTCTCCTGCGGGCCAGATGTCAGCCCTTCGCATAGCCATCAGCAAGTAAACATCGGCGCTCCAGGATCCGATGCCCTTTACTCGAGTTAATGCCTGCCTTGCCTCATCGTCGCTCATACGCGAGAGTCTAGTGAAGCTTAATTCACCGTTTGCGATTGAAGCCGAAAGGTGGAGCAGGTATGTGGACTTCTGTCGCGTGACTCCGAGTCCACGAAGATAGGTTTCTCCAACTTGAAGGAAACGTTCAGGAGTAAAGGGCTCAATAGCCTTCGTGAGGCGCACGAGCATTGCTTTCCCGGATTTGAGTGATACTTGCTGTTCGAGAATGATGTGTACCAGGGTGGGAAATCCGGTTGCTCGTCGCCATAGCGGAGGATCACCGTGAACGGCAAATATGGCGGCGAGTGTCTTGTCCCGCGCGGCTAAATCACGAGCGGCGAGCGCCAGCGTTTTCTGCGTCAATGGTTTGGGTCGTCCGTGCTGCAAGAACGGCGAGTCTCACTTAGCGAAGCGCCAGTGTCAGAAAATTCTCAAAGAGGATACGGCCATCACGCGACTCGTTAGGATGTTCCCACCGCGTGCGGCTCTTGTTCCAATCCTCAAATGACTTCTCGAGATGAAACTGAACGGTATAGATCAGTTGACCTTCGGTGCGCTTGACCATCATCTGGTTCCGGCAGAGATAGGACGTTGCCAGGAGATCGAAACCCTCAGGCACACGGTCAAGCTGTAAACCGTGGTTCTGCCAAACGCGCAGGATGCGAGCGGCTTTGGTCTGATTTGCAGACGAACAAGAATCCAATGAGTTGATATGCTCGAAGATGGGATCCTCAGGACGTGTTATGCGAACAAACCGGTACTGATATTCCTGTGGTCGATCCTCGCGCTGTTCATGCTGCTCGAGCTTGTCCAGCGTGATTACTCTGGCGCCGAAACTAAGACCCACCAATTGATGACCGCCACAAATGGCGAGTACAGGAATTTCTGTCTTGCGAATAAAGTGACTAAAGCTGTCGAGAATTGACTGCTCGTAGTAATCAAAATCGCGGAGCGTGCCGCTAAGTACAATCGCATTGGGCTGAAACCGAGCCGCTGCTTCGGCAACTTCGGAAAGATGGGCTACTTCTGTTGTGGGCCGCTTCACGAGTCGCGATACGTTGTTGAGAATATTCTCGATCGCCATGCTGGCGATCAATCGTTCCCGTTTCAGCTGCCCGGTAAGAAATTCGCCCCATTCCTGTCGCGCTATGAGAGACAAGTCCCGCTCATCACGGAGCAAGTTGTCAATGACTAGTACTCGCGCTTCGTCGATACGCTGCTCGATAGGTTCGTAACGACAAAACGTCTGCTGGTTAAAAGGAAAAGGAAGTGAACCTGACACTTCCGCCTGGTTAGGTTCTGATGGGGGAATATTTAGGTCCTGAGTCATTTGTCTCTACGATTAAAGTCCTTTTACTTTACAGAATATGTTCTACGACGTTTCGTGTTCTGTTTGAACTCCGGAACTCGAGCGCCTGACCCGGCTGCCTCGATCTCCGCCCGAATATTCGCAAAGAGCAGGCCACGCAATCGGCTGCGGAACTTTGAACTTTTGTCCTTAGCCTCCTCGTCAACCAACAGTAACATTCTATACCACGACGACTCCAATTCGTCTGCCAGGCGCGAGATTCTGGTTATGTCGTAGGGCAGCGCGACATCATTGCAGCCTGCCCTGGCAAACACCGAAAGGTATCTGGCAGTAGCAAGGTCAGGACACAAAAATCGCTTGTTGCCAATCTTTAGTTCGACGCCCAGGAGCGTGTGTTGAATTGCAATTCGAGCGGAAGCTTTGACCTGTTCGAAGTGGTACGAACGCGTACGAAGCTTTAGTATTCGGTCACGATAAATCCGCGGAAGCCACGTTTCGCCAAGTTGTTGCTGGATTCTTTGCGCGTAGTCGTCGGCAGGCACTTGATAGACTCAAGAGTAAAGCACTAAATGGGGAATTGATCACTGGGACGGTGTACCGGAGATTTGCCTGGTGAACAACTGAGACTCGATCTTGGCTTGCAGTGCGTTAATGACCCGACCCGGAAAGATGCCGAGGTACAGCACGCCGACTATCGTGAGTGCGAGCGCCAACGCCACGCTGGCCGGAACTCTCGGAGCACTCCACGCAGTCGTGCGTTCGCCAAAGAACATCACAATAATCAAACGCAGGTAGTAGTAAGCGGAGATCGCTGTGTTGATGACGCCAACTACCACCAGTCCATAGTATTGCTGGTCCACGGCCGCGCCAAACACCATGACCTTACCCATGAAACCAGCGGTCAATGGAATTCCGAGAAGACTCAGCATGAAGAGTGTCAACGAAAACGCCAGGACTGGCGACTCAAAGCCGATCCCACTGTAGTCTTCGAACGAAGTTCGCCTGTCGCCACTGCGCGCGATCACTTGCACGACAGCGAACGCGCCGATGTTCATCACGGCATAAGTCAGCAAATAGAACATTACCGCAGTGATGGCAGTATTACGTTGTGCCGGGTCAGTACTTGCTCCTGCAGCAACGCAACCAACCAGGGCATAGCCCGCA